>JAHEDJ010000002.1:14631-162941 GCA_024641325.1 bacterium
AGCGGCACGGCCACCAGGCCCAAGATGATCATTCCTACAACTGCGATGCGTCGCATCAGGTGCTCCCTCCGCCGGGCTAGTCATGTTGTGTGTGCAACTACTAGCGAGTTATTCGACGGATCGAAAAAAACCTTTAGCGCGGGCCACGATCAGCCGATAAGGGCGGCCTTCAAGGCCTCCTCCAGCTGGTTGAGGTCGTCGAGGTTGTTGAAGAAATGGGGCCCTACTCGTATGCCGGCACCGGGCCGTCCGTCGACGATCACCCCCCGGGAGATGAGTTCTGCAACGACTTGTTGCTCATTGTCGATGCCAAGTGTGACGGTTCCGCCGCGCAGTTCCGGTTGGCGAGGGCTGCGGATGGCTATGTCGAGGCCGTCTGCAATATCGATCACGCGCTGGGTCATTTCCAGTGAGGTGGCGCGGATCGTCTCCATCCCGACTTCTTGCACCGTCCGGTAGCCCGCCCGGGCCGCGTACCAGGCCGGCACGTTCGGGGTTCCTGAGAGAAAACGCCAGATCCCATCGGCGTACTCGATGCCACCCGGCCGGAATGAGAACGGCTCGGCGTCGGCTTGCCATCCGACGAGACCGGGTCGGAGCACCTCGTGGAGGTCGGGGCGCACATAGAGCCATCCGGCGCCCGGCCCACCGCAGAGCCACTTCACCGACCCCCCGACGGCGAAGTCGACGTTGAGGTCGGTCAATGAGAACGGGAGAGTGCCGGCCGACTGGTAGCAATCCAGAACCACCATCGCTCCCATTTCGTGGGCGTGTTCGGTTATTGCCGCGATGTCCTGGATGTAGGCGCTCTTGAACAACACATGGCTGAGCGCGACCACCGCGGTCCGGTCGTCGATGGCGTCCAGGAACGTCTCGGTCGGTACCGTGATGCCGTCCCAGCTGCGGGCCAGCTTGATCTCTGCTCCGCGTACGTTCTCCCACAGGTACATAACCGACGGGAAGTTGAGTTCGGAGAAGACGACCCGGTTGCGCGGCTCCTGTAGATGGAAGCAAGATGCCACGACGCCCTCGGCCACGGTCACGTTCTGCATCATCGCGATCGATCCGGTCGGTGCCCCGACTATCGGCGCGATTTCATCGCCTACGGTGACCGAGGTCTCCCACCACCCCTCACTCCATGCCTCGACGCCCCTCGTCGCCCACTCGGTGGCGTATAGGGCGAGTTCTTCCGAGGCGGCCTCGGGCATCGCACCGAGAGAATGGTTCACCAGGTAAGCGCGGTCATGAAGTATCGGGAAGCGATCACGGAGGATGTTCATGGCTCCAGTGTACGGCCACCGTCGAGCCCTTTTGACTGGCGAGGGCTCAGCGGTTCCCGGCCCGCCGGAGACCTACTGCGGAAGCCCCGATGATAAAGACGAGTCGCGATACTCGCGAATTGCGAATTGCGACCTCTCGTTCACACGAACGGCGGAATGTACCGGGCGGTCGGGAAGGAACCATCTACGACATCGATCGTCCAGATCGAGCCTTTCGCAGATTCGAGGTCGTTTTCGAGGACCGTTCCGGCGGCTGAGAGACTCTCCAGCATGGCCGGGATGATGTCACCGTGTGAACAGAGCGCAGCCGATGTGTTCCCGATCTTCTTCATCAGCTTCTCGAGTCGTTTGGTGCCGTTCCCTTCGAACAGTGCGTCGCTCTTTTCGACCTTGATGCCGAGGAGAGCCGCGGCGGGTTCGAAAGTCTGGAGGCAGCGGACGTAGCTGCTGGAAAGCAAGCGTTCGACCTGGGCATCGGCAAGGAAGGTGCCAATCTCATTGGCCTGCTCCCACCCGCGATTGCTCAGCGGCCGTTTCACGTCTTCGCCTTTCCAGTCCTTGCGCCGCCCGGCGGTAGCGTGTCGCACGAGGTAGATCCGACCCGTCAGATTCCACCAGTTGTCTTGAAGCGACGTGACGAGGTCGACGTCGTGCCGGTAGGTCAGGATTCGACCGGCGACGGCCGGTGTCGCCCAGACGACTTCATCGACCTCGTCGTTGGGGGCAAAGCTGCCGTCGATCGCTTCCATGGACCAATAGTGGACACGTTTTACCTTGCCGTTGCTGAGGCCGTACCGCATGGTTCCGATGGGGACCCCCGGCTTGCAGACCATGCCGGTTTCCTCATGGACTTCGCGCAGGGCGGCCTCGAGATCCGACTCTCCCTTGTCGAGCTTGCCTTTGGGAAGCGTCCAATCGCGGTAGCGATCGCGATGAATGAGGAGGATCTCTATCTCGGTTCCGGCGGAGCGCCAGACGACGCCGCCGGACGCCAGGACTTCATCGACCAATATCAACCTCGCTCACGGACGCTGTTGCGCCTGAAGAGGCGAGGCGGCCGCGAAGGTTCGGGCAGGTCGCGCAGATCGATCGAGACGCTGCCGCAAACCGAGCATGAACTGCGTTGTATCCCGCCACCGATCGGCTGCGGTTTCAGGTACCGATGCTGGCCCCGCCTGCAGGCGCGTTCGTGGACGCGAAAGAGGGTGTCGAGGAACGTGCGGGCCCGGTGCCGGCCCACCAGGTTCCGGCGTGGGTGGCTCGGCGAGGTTGGGACTGTCTTGGTCATGGTCGGCTACTTCTGAGCGTAGTTGCCGGAGATTCATTTCGGCGGCATCCGTGCATCAATCAAGGCCACGGCTGCCTCGATCGAGTTCACACACGTCACCAGATCGCCGTTGGTTGAGACGCCTTTGGTGAGAAGCGGAACGAGGTCGGACCAGGGAGATCCGACGGCGATCAATGGGATAGGAGCCTTCCCCGAGAACTGCGCAACGAAGTTGACGTTCCAGGTCATTACCAGTTCGGTCAATGTGCCGAGGGATCCGGGTAGGGCGATTGCTGCGTCGGATATGTCGAGCATGGTGCCAATCCGCCGCACCAGATCGGGCGCCGGTTGCTCGCTGGTCAGGTACCGGTTTGCCCCAGATCTTCCCGGGAAGACTGTCGGTGCCGTGACCCCGATGACTTCTCCGCCGGCCCGGGCTGCACCGGCAGAAACCGCTTCCATCAGTCCGCCGTAGCCGCCGTTGATCACGATATGGCCGCGTTCGGCCAGAAGACTTCCGAGCCTGAGGGCGTTTTCATAGTCGACATCGCCCGGTGCTGATTGGGAAGAGCCGAACACGCTGATGTTGGACATGACCGCAGCAGGTTAGACCCTTCTTTCCATAGCGCGGGCTGGATCTGTTGAGCCGGGACGTCGTATGCTTCGCCAACGTTCAAATGGAGGGTCAGTGTTCGAGATTTCAGCGGCGGCCGTCGAAGGGGCGTTGAGCGCGGGCGCCACATATGCGGATGCCCGCACCGTGGTAGCTCGTCATCAGCGTTTGGGGGCGGCAGACGGTCGCATCGAGGGGATCGTCGAGGATGAAAAAGCAGGCGTAGGCGTCCGCGCTCTGATCGGGTCGTCGTGGGGTTTCTACGCGGTCAACGATTTCGGGAAGGCCCGGGAGGCCGGAGAGAGAGCCGTCGCGATCGCCAAGGCCTCCGCCCGCGTACCGGGCCGGCCGCTGCCGCTGGCCGACATCCCGATCGTCGAAACCGCATATGCAACGCCGGTTCTCGAGAACCCGTTTGGTGTGGGTATCGGCGAGAAGGCCGACCTGCTGGTTCGAGTCACTTCGGAAATGCTCGACGCGCCTGGGATTTCTCGAACGAGCGGGAAGCTCGAGTTCTGGGATACCGACAAATGGTTCGTCTCCTCGCAGGGCCACCGGATCCACCAGAACATCGTCGAGTCCGGATGCGGTATGGATGCATTGGCCATCGGCGAAGGCGAATCGCAGGTGCGGTCGTATCCCCAGTCATTCGGGCAGTATGAGACCGGCGGATTCGAAGTGATCAGGAAGTGGGATCTTCCCGGTCACGTCGGCCGGGTAGCGGAAGAAGCTGCAGCTCTGCTCAGCGCCGACCATTGCCCATCCGGGGTGACGGACGTCGTTCTCGAAGGAAGTCAGTTGGCGCTGCAAATCCATGAGTCGGTCGGCCATGCCATTGAACTCGATCGCATCCTTGGTTGGGAAGCCGCCTACGCCGGAACATCATTTCTCGATCTCGATCAGCTCGGATCTCTCCGTTACGGGTCGGAGCTCATGAACATCCATGCAGACGCAACCATTCCGGGAGCTTTGGGGACGTTCGGCTTCGACGATGAAGGAACGCCCGCACAGCGGGTTCCGATCGTTCAGGAGGGCACCTGGGTGGGAGTGCTCTCCGGGCGGGATACCGCCTCGATTGCCGGGCTGCCACCCGGCGGGATGGTGAGGGCCGATGGTTATGCCCGTATCCCCATGGTCCGGATGACCAATGTCGGCCTCGAACCCGGCCCGCACTCGCTCGAAGAGATCATCTCCGATACTCGCGCGGGGATCCTGATGGATACCAACCGATCGTGGTCGATAGATGATCGCCGGCTGAACTTCCAGTTCGGCTGCGAGGTTGGTTGGCTGATCAAAGATGGCCGCCTGGGCCGAATGCTGAAGAACCCAACGTATACAGGCATTACCCCCCAATTCTGGGGGTCCATGGATCGTTTGGCCGGCGGTGACGAATGGGTGCACTGGGGAACGCCCAACTGCGGCAAGGGCCAGCCCGGGCAGGTCGGACACACCGGACACAGTGCCGCCCCGGCGCGTTTCCACGACGTTCGAGTAGGGGTGCTCGGATGAGCCGCTTTGTTGAACTCTGCGAAGACCTGATAGGACGGGTGCCGGAAGGCCTCGAAGCGCAGGCTTCCTTCCGGGCCAACCGCAAGGCTCTGACCCGTTTCGCGAACTCATCCATTCACCAAAACGTCCAAGAGGAGGGCGGCGTCCTGACACTCGATATCGTCGACGGAGGTCGGCCGGCGCGATCGTCCACAACCCTCACCGATTCTGATTCACTTGATCGGCTGGTTACTTCTGCAGTGACTGCCGCCGGACTGAGTCCCGTTGATGAGGACTGGACCGGCTTCGCCCCTCATAGCGATATCAGTGACGTCCACCATCACGATCCGGAGACGGCGTCTGCGGATCCCGACGAGCGGGCTGCCGTGGTCGCCGATTTCATTTCAGCAGGGCCGGGTTTGTCGGCGGCCGGCTACTGCGACACGGCCGAGGAGATCATGGCAGTAGCCAATCATCGCGGCCTTCGTTATGAAGGGCGAGCCACGTCTGCTGCCCTCGACGGAATCCACCAGACCGGTAGCTCGGCAGGAAAGGCACACCGCGGATCCCGATCGCTCGCTGCGCTCGACGGCCTCGAAGCAGGCGAAGAAGCTGCCGGGATCGCACGCGCTTCCATGGGTGCGGTCGACGTCGAGCCTGGTTCCTATGAGGTGATCCTGCGACCCAATTGCGTCGCAACCATCGGAGCGTTTGTCGGTCTGTACGCATTCGGCGGCAAGGCTGCCTCAGAAGGACGTACCCGGGCCGTGCCCGGTACCGCTCAATTCGATCGGAAGATCTCGATCCGCGACGACGTCACCGATCCGGTTGCTCTAGGCCTTCCGATCGACTGGCAAGGAACGCCGAAACGTCCCGTCGAACTGATCACGAATGGAGTGAGTCGAGGGTTCGTCCACGACCGCCGCACGGCCGCCCGCATGGGCGTCGCCTCAACCGGTCACGACTGGGAGTACTCGGCCTGGTTCGGCCCGGCGCCTACCAACATTTTTGTCGAGGGTGGCGACAGTTCCGAAGCGGAGATGATCGCATCGATAGAGCGCGGGTTGTTGGTGACCGAGTTCAACTACTGCCGCATCCTCGATCCGACCACGTTGTATGTCACGGGCCTGACGCGCAACGGAACCTTCCTGATTGAAGAAGGGAAGGTGACCCATGCGGTATCGAACCTCCGGTTCACCGAGTCCTTCTTCGATGTGCTGCGCCAGGGCAACGTGTTGGCCCTGGGCGATGACGCCCGCCTGGCGGATTCTGAGTACGGCCCGGGGATGGTGCACGCCCCGACGATGCACCTGGCGTCATGGAACTTCACAGGTGGGGCAAAGGGATAGCCCGGCCCTCTCGACGTCGGACGGAGCGTGGGTGGCTCCGCTCCCGGCCACTGGCTATTGGCCGGTGTATCGGGCACCCTGGACGGCGTATCTCACGTAGTCGCCGTCCCTGCGCAGTCGATAGCTCCCTCACGAACTGCGGGCCGATGGCCAGAAGCCTATGGCCCATTGAGAACCGCAGAGGGCGATTTGCCGGGAGCGCACCGTGCGACGCCATCTTCGCTATCTTCCCCACCATGCCCAGATTCCGCGCCGACCTCGACCACATAAACCCGTATACGCCGGGTCGGTCCATTGATGAAGTTGCTGCAGAGTTGGGAATCGGCGACGTTGCCAAATTGGCTTCCAACGAGTGCCCTTTTCCATCCTGGCCGGAAGTAGTGGAAGCTATCGCGGCAGCCGGCGCAGGGGTCAACCGCTATCCGGACAACGACCAGCGAGTGCTCCGGTCGGCTACCGCCGCCCACCTCGACGTACCGGAGGACCACCTGTGGTTCGGTGGGGGAAGCTCGGACCTATTGCGGGCCATCGGTCTGGCGTTAGGCGGCCCAGGTACCTCGACGGTGTACGCAACTCCATCTTTCGTTCTCTATCGAGTCATCACCCATATAGCCGGCTCGAAGCCCGTCGAGGTTCCGCTCACGGCCGATTGGGTCCATGACCCGCCGCGACTGGTCGAAGCGATTCGGGACGACACGACCCTCCTCTATCTGTGCAATCCGAACAACCCGACCGGCACACACCTTTCGTTCAGCGATGTGAAGTGGATCATCGACCAGGTGCCCGACCGGGTGCTGGTCGTCGTCGACGAAGCGTATCTCCACTACGCCGATGCACCGGACTTCGCCACCGCGGTGCCCCTCGCAATAGAACGAGACAACGTGGTCGTCACGCACACCTTCTCGAAGGTCTACGGCCTGGCAGGACTGCGTGTCGGCTATGCCGTCGGTTCGCCTGCCACCATTCGCATGTTGCGCAAGACACAAGCGCCATTCCCGGTGACCGCGGTCGCGCAGGCGGCGGCGACCGAAGCGCTTCGACATCAAGACCGGGTTGCCGATCGGGTGACTCACAACCGGCGGGAGCGGTCGAGGCTATCGGCGGCCCTGGATTACCTCGGAATCGAGCACGCCGAAAGCCAGACGAACTTCTTGTTCCATCGATTTGCCGGCGACCCGTCGTCCTTTGCCCTTCATGGTGTGATCGTTCGAGCAGGAATTGATGGTTGGATCCGCACAACCGTGGGTTTGGAGGGCGAGAACGACCGGTTCCTGGGTGCCCTGCAGGCCATAGAGAGCGATCTGTGAGATTTCTACTAAACCAGGTCGGCTCCTAGGCTCGTATAGCTCACATCACCCTCCCCTCATGCCTCTGGAGTAACCCGTGGAAAGAATCATCAGGCTTCTGGCCCGCGTCGTTCGAAAGTCGCCCTGGTCGATCGTCTTTGCCTCTCTCATAGTCACGGTCGCCCTCGGGTTCTTCATCTCCAAACAGGAGACGACTCAGGGAAATGAAGGCTTCGCTCCCGACGCTCCGGAGTGGACCGCCACTCTGACGATCGGCGAGAAGTTCAGTTCGAACAGTGAGACGCCGATGCAGGTGCTGTTTGAAGCGGATTCCGGTGATGTGCTGACCGCAGATGGATTGCAGGCGTATGCGGCTGCGACCGAGGCGGTTCTCGAGAGTGAGGCGGCGCCGTATTTGTCCGAACGGCCGGACGGTGCGATTCAGGGGTTCTTTGGACCGTTGCTCCAGGGCCTCGAGGCGCAAGGGGTTTCCGTTGCCACCCTGTCCGATGACGTTTCGGTCAAGGGCAGCTTCAGCGATTCCCTGAGCCAGCTTCCTCCGGAATTCGCAGGTTTCTTTACCCAGTTGCTCTCCTCCGAGAACACCGATCTGAACGTTCCCTCGTCGAGCGCAGGTTTGATGGTGGTATGGATGAACGTTGCCGACCTCGATGAGGCAGGCATTCAGGAGATTCAGTTCGACCTGGCCGAGAAGCTGCGAGCGGCGTCATCGGACTCGGTGTCGGTGCAGCCGTTCAGTTTCTTCTTGCTCTTCGAGGATCAGGACGTCTTCCTCGAGGAGATCGGCAGGTTGTTCGGAACTGCCTTCGCGATCATCCTCCTGATACTCGGGTTCGTTTACTGGGTACACCCCAAGGGGAGAATGACCAGAGCCCGGGCGTTCCGGCGGTCGGCGGCGGACGTGGCCTTGACTATGGCTGCGATCTTGATGTCGATTGCCTGGATGCAGGGCGTGGGCGTGCTCTTGGGTCCCGGCTATCTCGGATGGATCGGGGCGTTCTCAGAGATGCTGCAAATCCTGCCCATTCTCTTGATCGGCCTCGGTGTGGATTACGCCATTCACCTGAACTCTCGCTACCGCGAGGAGATGGGTGCGGGGGTCCCCGTCGATCGAAGTGCCGGCCTTGCGACCCGCACCGTCGGTGTGGCGCTGGTCCTGGCGACCGTGACGACCGGCGTCGGTTTCCTGACCAATGTGACGAACCCTGTGCCGGCCTTGCGGGATTTCGGCATCCTCGCTGCGATCGGAATCGGCTCGGCCTTCTGGCTGATGCTCACCTTCTTTCCGGCAGTTCGAATGCTGCTCGATCGGCGTGCCGAGGCCGCCGGGCGCCTCCCGGTTGAATCGTTCGGAAAGGGCGGTGACAGGCTGCTCCCTCGCCTCATGGGAAGCGCCTCTGTGTTCGCCGAGAAAGCACCCATTCCGACTCTCATTGTGGCTTTTGTTCTCGGCGGTTTGGGCGTCTTCGGGACGACGCAACTGTCCACGGAGTTCAGCTTCACCGACTTCATTCCGGAAGGATCCGCAGTCCTCGAGACGGTTGACGCTCTCGACAAGCAGTTTGCCGGTGGTTTCGGCGAGCGGACACAGGTGCTCATCGAGGGAGACGTCGCAACTCCGGCAGTGCACAACGCGTCGGTTGCCGCATGGCAGGCCATGGCAGACACGGAGAATGTGCTCAATTTCGGCGGGAGCGCCGCAGTGGAATTCCCGGCCACGATCGTCTTCCAGCTCGCCACGCCGCCGGATTCGGGCGGTGGGGAGCTCTACAACGAGGAGTTCTCGCAGTTCGCATTCGCCTCCGGTCTTCAGCAGGACTTGACCGTCTCTGCCGATGCCGACGTTGTCGCCCTCTATGACAGGGCGTCGGAACTTGTTCCGGATCAGATGGCAGCAGTACTGGCCCGTGCCGATGACGGCTCCTATGGCTATGTGGACATGTCGATCTCAACACAGGCCGGCGAGGCAGCAGTTCAGCAGCTGGCCGCCGACCTCGCCCTGGACCTCGAGCCGGTGTCGGCCATCGACGGGGTGACCGCGGTTGCAACTAACGAAAACATCATTTCGCAGGTCGTCGTGACGTCGCTGTCGGAATCGCAGCTGAGGTCGCTGTTGATCACGCTGGTCGCGGCCGGGTTCTTGCTGGTGCTCAACTTCCTCATCGAGGCACGCCGACCCTTCCTCGGGATCATCACGATTCTGCCCGTGGCGCTGGTTGTACTGTGGACGTTCGGAATGATGGCATGGACCGGAATCCCGTTCGGCCCGGTGACGGCCACGATCTCGGCCCTTGCGATCGGTATTGGTGTTCCTTACACGATCCACATCACACACAGGTATCAGGAGGATCGCCAGCGATTCGACAATCCTGAAGAGGCGATCCATTCGACGACCCGTCACACGGGTGGCGCTCTGGCGGGTTCGGCTTTCACAACGGTCGCCGGTTTCGGCATTCTGGTGACGTCTTCGCTCGTTCCGTTCCAGCAGTTCGGTGCAGTGACGGTTTATGCAATCAGCTTTGCCTTGATTGCCGCCGTGCTCGTGCTGCCCTCGATGCTGGTCCTGTGGGACCGCTGGCATCGCCGTCGCGGAGAACCGGTCGTCGAGCATCGGGACATCGCTGGGGTCGAGTAAGGGTTTCTGTGGTGCGGCCGCACTCCTTCGGTGCGCGGTCGCTGCCTCGGTCGGGTTTGAGTGCGGGACGTTCGCCGCCCGCGCGCACTCGTTGTGAACCACGAGTTGTTCCCCGAAGGCGCCTTACGTGGCAGGATGAAGGGGTGCTCCTGCACGACGACTTCGAGGTCTGGTACGGGTTCCGGGAGGCCACGGTTCCTCCCCCGGATCACTTTGAGTTCGAGATCCATCTCGGACCGGATGACTGCGGTGAGATTGCCTACCGACCGGACTATCCGTCGGATGAAACGCCACGTTGGGAGTGCCGCTTCCACTGGCCGGAAGAGCGACGCTCGAAACTCCATGCCCTGATGGTCGAGCACACGGTGTTCGATTCCCGGTCTATCACGCCTCCCGACGAAGACACGGCAGGAGGCGCCCTGGAGTCGATGGAGGTCAGTTCCGATGGGCGGTCGTTCAACTACCCGTGGCGTCCGCCCGGTCCTGTCCCGCCCGACGTGGCCGACGAGGTGCGGTCGAGTGTCCCCGCCTATATCTGGAGCCAGCTAGAAGAGAAACAGCGGGAATACGGGCAAACGTGATCCGGGTTTCTCAGCAATGTGGCCGTGCTCCTGGAACAACAGTATTGCTGAGAAAAGCGCCACAGATTTCTCGGCAATGTAGTCGTTCTCCACGGACGACAGTATTGCTGAGAAACGGGGGCGGGTGACTGATAGCCTCGCGATATGCACGTGACCATCGACGGCGGACCCCTCAACGTTGACGAGGTCGTGGCTGTTGCGGAGGGTCGGGCCGAGGCCGTTCTTCACCATGATGTCCGGGCGCGGATGCTTCCGGCTCGAGACGTCGTTGAACAAGCGGTTGCCGATGACAGGACCCTCTACGGTGTCACGACCGGTTTCGGTGCCCTGGCCTCCAAACGGATCGATCGGGCTGAGGCCGAGGATCTCCAGGTCCGGTTGCTTCGCTCCCATGCCGCCGGCGTAGGTGACCCGCTTCCAGACGAAATGGTTCGCTCGATGCTCCTACTTCGGGCCAGAACGCTTGCCCAGGGTCACTCCGGTGTCAGGCCGATCATCGTCGAGCGCTACGTCGAGTTTCTGCGTGAAGGACTCCTGCCCGTCGTCCCGTCTCAGGGGTCCGTCGGAGCCTCTGGTGATCTGGCTCCCTTCGCGCACCTGGCGCTTCCGATCATCGGAGAAGGCTTCCTGAAAGACGGTGAGCAGGTCGAACCGGCCGCCCGGGTGCTCGCCAGACACGGGCTGGCGCCGATTCGTCTTCGGGCCAAGGAGGGTCTGAGTTTGCTGAACGGAACCGAGGGAATGCTCTCGTTCGGGGTTCTCGGCCTCCATCGCGCTCGACGCCTGGCGTCGGCAGCAGACATCGGTGCGGCGCTCTCCGTGGAAGCCTTGATGGGTAGCTCTCGCCCGTTTCGGCCCGAGGTTCATGCCTTGCGGCCGCACCCTGGTCAGCAAGTTTCAGCGGCCCGGATAGCTGAGCTGCTCAACGGATCCGGCATCGGGCAGAGCCACCAGGATGATTTCGTCCACGCGGTACAGGATGCATACAGTCTGCGCTGCGCCCCTCAGGTTCACGGCGCGGTGTTGGATACGCTGGAGTATGCCGGCGGGGTGTTCGACCGGGAATTGGGTTCGGTCGTCGACAACCCGATCGTCTTCCCCGAGACCGGCGAGCTGGTTTCCGCAGGCAACTTCCACGGACAACCGCTTGCCTTCGCCCTCGATTTCCTGGCGATCGCGATCACCGAACTGGGTAACATCTCAGAGCGGCGAACCGATCGGATGCTCGATCCTGAACGGTCGAGCGGACTTCCCGCTTTCCTTTCCCCGAAGCCCGGGATCAACTCGGGCTACATGCTCCTCCAGTACACCGCCGCGGCCCTCGTGGCCGAGTGCCGGGTGCTGAGTCATCCAGCATCCGTTGAGTCGATCCCCACCTCCGGCAGCCAGGAGGACCACGTTTCGATGGGGTGGGGCGCCGGTCGCAAGCTATGGCAGGTGCTCGAGAACATCAGCCGGGTCCTGGCAGTGGAGATCCTCTGCGCGGTCCAGGGGATTGAATATCGGCGGCCGCTCAAGCCTTCCGCCCGGACGGCTGCGATCGTTCGTCGGGTTCGAGAGGTGGTCCCTCCCCTCGAGGATGATCGTGTGCTCTCGGACGAGATCGAGGCGGTCGCCGACATGATCCGGGCGGGCCTCCTGACCTGAATCCCGTTTTCGCGCGACATTCGGAACCCATGAGGGCACAATGTCGCGCGAAAACGGTCTAGTCGCGGTTCGCTAGAGTGCCGGGGCCTATTCCGAAGGGAGGCACCATGTCAACTGCAGCACACGAGTCCGCCCCCTTCGGAGCGGTATTCGCCGAGAAATTCTCGATGAGCCGGTGGGACGGCGAAAGTTTCGAAGAACCACATCTCGAACCAGTCGGCCCCCTCCCGATTCACCCGGCCGCCCATGTACTCCATTATTCGAGTTCAGTCTTCGAAGGGCTCAAGGCGCACCGCGGCACCGGTGGCGATCTGCGGTTGTTCCGGCTCGATCGCCACATTGAGAGGATGCAGCAGAGCGCCCGACTGCTTTGCCTTCCGGCGCCGGACGCTGAGCTTCTCGAGAAGATGATCATCAGCGTCGTCCTCGATGCTCGGGACGCCATCCCCGAGCCACCCGGCTCGCTGTACCTCCGTCCCACTTTGATCGGCACGGAAGCCAACGTCGGCGCGGCCGCCGCCCCCAGCAAGCAAGCCCTGCTCTACGTGCTCGGGTCACCCGTCGGCGACTATTTCTCGGGCGGTATCCGTCCCCTCAAGGTTGTGGTGGAGGAGCACCGACCACGCTCCACGCCTACCTTCGGCATGGCTAAGACCGGAGCCAACTACGCGGCCGCTCTCGGCCTCATCATGGAGGCCAAGCACACCCATGCTGCCGATCAGGTGCTATTCGCGCCGGGGGGTGACGTCCAGGAGACTGGTGCCGCCAACTTCATTCTGCTTGACGACGACCGTGTGCTGACCAAGCCGCTGGACCCCTCCTTCTTACCCGGCGTTACGCGCGACTCGGTACTCGTGATCGCGCGCGATCTTGGATATGAGGTGGTCGAGGCCGACTTCACGATCGACGAGATGCTGCGATTCGTCGAACGAGGCGAAGCGGCACTGTCTGGAACCGCGGCCGTGTTGGCCGGTGTCGGGACGATCCTCCACGATGGTCAGGAGCATCGCGTAGGAAGCGGAGAGGTAGGACCCAACACGCTGCGTCTGCGCGCAGCGCTGACCGCTCTTCAGACGGGTTCGGTTCCGGATATCCACGGATGGATCCGAACGATCTGAGCGCCCGCGACCGGTAGCCGGCCCCGACGCCTATCTGCCTCTGGTCGAGTAGATCGGCTGAACCCCACGACGCGGATTGGATAGCATGAGACTGTTCGAGCTTCGTCATGAGGACCGGTGATTAGATGAGTTGGGGCCGATTGCCAATTCTCATCGTGCTAATGCTCGTGGTCGGGGTACTGCCGGCAACGGCGGCGGCTGTGGATGCCTGTCCCGCGAATCTCTCGTCGGCCATCTACGTCGATCTCGATGGCCTTTCCCCGGCTGCAACAGATGCAATCAAATGCATCACACATTACGAGATCACATCAGGGACCGGTTTCGCGACTTACAGCCCATACGACACGGTGCCTCGTTGGCAGATGGCGATCTTCCTGGCGCGGACGGCGAGGTCGCTGGGGATCGTGCCCCCCTCAGCTGTTACTCAAAGCTTCTCCGACACCGGCGACCTTGGCGGCGCCGCCCAGCTTGCCATCAACCAGATTGCTGAGTTGGGCATTGCTTCTGGGACCGGTGCGACGACGTTTTCTCCAAATCAACAGCTCCCCCGCTGGCACATGGCATTGTTCATGGTTCGTTTGCTGGAGAAGGCCGGCGTGATGCTCCCGCCGGGATCCGATCATGGGTTCACCGATCTCGCCGGGCTCTCTCCGGAGGCTGTGAAGGCGATCAACGTAATTGCCCAGGCGGGGGTGGCGACCGGTACGTCCAAGACGACCTTCTCGCCCTATTTGTCCATGCCTCGCTGGCAGATGGCGATCTTCCTGGCCAACGCCCTCCAGGTGGGAGGAGCCGATCCGCATGGGATCAAGTTGGCGTTGTCCGGTATTTCGTCTCCGGCCAACGGCCTCGTGATTGCCACTGCAACGGTGACCGGTGCCGATGGAGATCCACTGGCCGGGCAACTCGTCGACGTCTTTGTGGCGACGGCCCTGAACTCTGATGGGACCTGCCTGATCGATACCGATGCGTCAATAGATGGCGGCGACGGCGGCACTTCCGCAGACTGTCAGATCGATTGGGCCGATCCCAAGACGGACTCTGAAGGCAAGGTCACTGTTCTGCTCACCCACAATTCGGTTGGTGAAATCGACACCGTGTACGCCTGGATGGGACCGACCGGGAGCATTTTTGACGTGGATACGGTTGCCGATCATGCCGTGGTAAAGATCACCTGGTCGGCGGTTGCGACCGCCTTTCAGATCTCCTCTCCGCAGATGCTGACCTTTGGCGGAAGCGCCGATGTAGCCGTTCAGCTGTTGAGTGGCGGCTCACCGGTGCCCGGCCAATGGATTCGTTTTGCCGTGGAAAGAGGCGGCCTTGCCGTCGTCGCTCATACTGCCCTTACAGGTTTGGATGGAAACGCCGTATTCACCTACACGGGACCCGCCGATCCTAGCGGTGACGACGATCTCCCGGTTCTCGACACAATTCGTGCGTTTTGGGACCGAGACGGTGACGGAATCGATGATGGCGCAGCGGAACTCGACGCTGTCACCGCGGTGACTTGGGATGATTGAATCCACGGCAGATAGGACTGGTGAAATATGGAACCGGAGCCCCGGGGGAGCATCTTCAACGGGATTCCAAAGGGGTGAAGCTATGAGGACCAGGTTGATAGCAATATTGGGTGCGCTGGCGATCGTCCTGGCGGCTTGCGGCGGTGAGGTAGCCGGGGTCGGCACCGAACCGGTCGATCCGGACGAGTCGACTGCGCCCGAAGCCGCGTCTGATGAAGACCCACAATCCTTTGCCGAGTTCTTTGGCTGGAACACGGGAGAGGATCCGGAAGCGGCCCAAGCGCAGTTCGCCCAACAAGAGGCCGAGATCCAAGAATTGGTGCGAGTCTGCATGATCGGACAAGGCTTCGACTACATACCCGTGGTTCAACCGGCGCCGGATTTCGACGTAGCGTTCGATGAGGGTGATTTTGCCAAGGAACAGGGCTTCGGGATCACCACTTGGTACGGAAACGAGGATGTGTTCTTCGGGCCGGATGAGAGTTGGGTGGACCCGAACCAGGAAATCATCGATGCCATGTCGGATTCGGAACGGGACGCCTATTTCGAGGCTCTGTACGGTGCCCAGGACGAGGGGATTCCTGAGATCGACGAGGAGACCGGCGAGACCTATTACACCTACGAAGGTTATGGGGGAGGGTGCTGGGGAGAGGCTGCCGAACAAGTCTACGGACAGGAAGCCGGCCAAGGGTTATGGGAGGAGTTCCAACCTGAACTCGAGGCTATGTACGAGAGCATCCAATCTGATCCCCGCATCATCGAGGCCGACGCCGAATGGTCGGCTTGCATGGCCGATAAGGGCTACGAGTTCACCGGTCAACAAGCCATGTACGAATCGGTTTACGAAGACATCCAGAGGCGATTCGACGAGATAGTTGGACCCAATGGCGGGTTCGTCGACCCGTTCGAGGGATGGTCCGAAGACGAGATCAACGCTTTCTTCGAAGAGAAGACTCCCGAAGAGGTAGATGCGTTCTTCGAGCAGGCTCAGGAGCAATCAAAGCAGGCGATCGACGAAGTGGCCCTGGCGGCCCTTCAGCAAGAAGAGATCGAACTAGCAGTCGCCGCGTCAGAATGCTCAGCCGACATGAACGACCTCTACATGGAGATTTCCCGGGAATACGAAGCCGAGTTCATCGCCGACCACAAGGACGAGCTCGAGTCGTTACGCGGCAACGGCTGAGCATGCGACGAGGCATCATCCTTTCGGTGGTTCTGGTCGGTCTGGTGATAGCTGCCGGAGCCGGGTGGTTGGTGGGACGCGGGATCCGAAGTCCGGCCGAGATTGCCGCCCAAGCCGAACCGCCGGAAGCCTCCCTCATTACGGTAGCCGTCGAGAGGGTCGAACTGACCGCCGACGTAATTACCCGAGCAGACGTCGGTTTCGACGAACCAGCGTCCCTCTCCTTGGGTGGAGCACTTGGAGGAAACCCCACCGCCCTGGTCGTCACCGCCGCTCCGGAGGTGGGCGACGAACTGGTCGAAGGCTCGGCGGCATTGGAGGTGGCCGGCCGTCCCGTGCTGGTCCTCCAAGGTGACATTCCGGTGTTTCGGGATCTGCGACCGGGCGCTGAAGGAGTTGATGTGTTCCAACTCGAGGAGGCCCTTGTCCGTCTCGGGTACTTCCCCGGGGTCGCAGACGAACTGTGGGAAGAGGAAACAGGGGTGGCGGTCGATGCCTGGTACACGGCAGCCGGGTTCAGGCCGAACGGCCTATCCGACAACGAGAAGGCTGCTCTGGATTCGGCACGCAGCAGAGTTCGGGCGGCGTCGGAGAACCTGCAGACCAGTCGCGAGGCGAGGGACGAATTCGCCGAAGGCCCTTCAGCGCTCGATCTTCTTGCCGCCGAATCTGCCGTGCAGTCGGCAAATGAGCAACTGATCTTCGCCAAGCTGGGAGTTGACGAACAGCTCGAAGCGGCGGCTTCGGCGGTCCGTTCTGCCGAGTTGGCTCGGCAGCAGGCTGTTCGTGACCATCAATCTTCGGAGGAGAGATGGCAGCTGGCTCAATCGGGAATCCATCCAGACACCGGCCAGCCACCTACGGCGCTCGAGTTGCAGCTGCTTCTCTCCGAGTATGAACAGGCGATGGAGGCGCTTCGTCGGACGGATCAGGCCTTGACGCAGGCGCGCATCGACCAGGTGTCCACCGAAGTGCGAGCGGCAGCGTCGGTGAGGAGTGCCGAGGAGCAGGTTCTTCAGGCTGAGCAGCGGCTGGCCGATCTCATCGCACCGGCAGACCTGTCGGATTTCAACCGCCAGATCCGTGATGCCTCCGAGGAACTGAGCGACGCTCAAGATGCCCTGGCGACGCTTGAATCGGAACTGGGCACCTGGATACCGGCCGGAGAGCTCATCTTCCTGAAGCGTCTCCCCGTCCGCATCGACCGGATGACGGTTTCCCGAGGAGGGTTCGTCGCCGGCAGCTTCATGACGGTCACCGGGTCTGAGCTGGCCATCCGGGGATCGGTCTCGGAACGGGATGCTCCACTGATAAGCGAAGGTGCCGACGTTCTGATCGAAGATCCGAGTCTCGAGGCACCGATAGTCGGGACGGTGACGGTGATCGCCGAACAGGCGAACACCAACGGAGTGGGCGCCGGGCGTCACTATCTGCAGATATCTGTGGCAGAAGTCCCGGAGGAACTGGTGGGGCGCAACGTCAAGATCGTGCTCCCCGTCTCATCAACACAAGGGCAGGTGCTGGCTGTGCCTGCGGCGGCCTTGTCGGCTACGGCAGACGGTTCGACTCGGGTTGAGGTTGATCAGGGCGATGGAACCACCCGTTTCGTGGAAGTTGAGCCGGGACTGGCGGCTGGGGGCCTGGTGGAGATAACAGTCCTCGAAGGCGATCTCGAAGAAGGCGACCGGGTTGTGGTCGGATATGCCGCCGGCGAATGATGCCGTTGCGCTGGTTGAGCTGACGGGTGTCGACCGCACCTATCAGTTGGGTGAGGTCCAAGTAAATGCGCTGAGGGATGTTCGGCTTCTCATCAACCGGGGCGACTACCTCTCGGTGGTCGGGGCATCCGGTAGCGGCAAGTCGACGCTCCTCAACGTGCTGGGACTGCTCGATAGACCCACCAAGGGTGAGTACTGGTTAGAAGGTCGGGACGTGGCGGCTTTGGACGAGGGGGAGAGAGCGGCGTTGCGAGGCAAGCGAATCGGTTTCGTATTCCAGGCATTTCATCTCCTTCCCAATCGAACCGTATTGGAGAACGTGACCGTTTCGATGCTCTACAACGGAGTTCCCCGTAACGAGCGGGAGCCACGCGCCATGGAGGCTCTGGACAGAGTGGGATTAGGGCACCGGATCGGGTTCAAACCGGGCCGGCTGTCTGGTGGCGAGCGGCAGCGAGTGGCGATCGCTAGAGCCATCGTTTCTCGTCCGGCCCTTCTCTTGTCAGACGAACCGACCGGCAATCTCGATAGCGAAACCTCCGAGTCGATTCTGGCCCTGTTCGATGAGCTACGCGCGGACGGGCTGACGCTGGTCGTCGTCACCCACGATTCCAATGTGAGTTCCCATGCCGCCCGGTCTGTGTTCATGCAGGACGGACGGCTTTTGGATGGGAGTCGAAATGGATGACACGCCGGTGCGGACGCGGATGTCGATTCGTGATCTGATTGCCGAGGCAACGGCTGGCCTTTTCGCGAGACCCGGCCGCACGTTCCTCACGGTGCTGGGAACAGTCCTGGGAATAGGCGCTCTGGTGGCAACCTTGGGCGTCGCCAAGACTGCGGGCAACCAGATCGTGGGTACATTCAGTGAACTGTCGGCTACCTCGGTCGTCGTTTCCTCCGATCGAGGATTCTTCGGACAGCAGGCGCCCCGGATCTTCATCCCTTGGGACGCGGAAGATCGGATCTCGCGGCTCAATGGGGTCGTGGCTGCCGGAAGCATGGCCTCAGTCCAGGTGGGTAATGACCTAACCCGATCCGTTCCGATCAACGATCCCCTTGGTCAGACCGAGTTCCAGATCCCGATGATCGCGGCATCCCCGGGATTACTCGGTGCTGTGCGTGGCTCGCTGGCTACAGGCCGATGGTTTGATTCCGGCCACTCGGAACGATCGGACAGAGTCGCCGTTCTCGGGCGAGGGGCAGCTCAGAAGTTGAACGTTGTCCGGGTTGACCAGCAACCTGTCATCTTTGTGGGGGAGTCGAGTTTCGTCGTGATCGGCCTGCTCGCGGACGTTGACAGGCAGTCCGAATTGCTGAATGCAGTGATCATCCCGGAAGGCACTGCCCGTGAGTATTACGATCTTGAAACCCCGGAATCGGTTCAGATCGATACCGAGATTGGAGCTGCCTCACTCATCGCTTCTCAGGCCGCGATTGCCCTGTCGCCGAACGATCCTGCATTGCTGAGAGTCCAGAAACCGCCGGAGCGTGAGGATCTGCGACGCCAGGCTGAGGAGAGCGTGAACGCACTTTTCCTTGTTTTGGGAGGGATCTCCCTTCTCGTCGGAGCCATCGGGATTGCCAATGTGACCCTGGTGTCGGTGTTGGAAAGGGTCGGAGAGATCGGTTTGCGTCGGGCATTGGGAGCGGCTCGACGCCACATCGCAGCACAGTTCTTGTTGGAATCCACCGGGATGGGCTTGGCAGGGGGGATCATAGGAACCAGCCTCGGTGTGCTGGTGGTTGTGATCATCGCGGCAACGCGCACCTGGACCCCCGTCTTGGATCCGTGGGTTCCTTTGGCAGCGCCTGCTGTCGGCGCTTCCACCGGGTTGGTAGCGGGGGTCTACCCGGCCTTGCGGGCGGCTCGCCTCGAGCCGGTCGACGCCCTCCGCTCCGGCTCTTGATGAGCGACCTGGGCAGATTCCCGACGTACCGGCTGGTTCGGGGGCAACACCTCCACCAGCTATGGATGGCCATGCGACTCGCGACTCGCGACGAACTAGCGTTGAGGCAGGCAAAGGAAGGCTGACATGAGCGGACCACGCCCCATTCGCGCTCCGCGCGGAACCGAGATTTCAACGAAGGGATGGCTGCAGGAAGCGGCCCTGCGGTCGTTGATGAACAACCTCGACCCCGAAGTTGCCGAGAACCCGGATGAACTCGTTGTTTACGGTGGTCGGGGGAAGGCAGCTAGGAACTGGGACGCATTCGACGCGATCGTCCGCTCGCTGCGCTCGCTGGAGAACGACGAGACCTTGCTCGTGCAATCGGGGAAGCCGGTCGGTGTGTTCCAAACCCACGAGATGGCGCCGCGCGTGTTGATCGCCAACAGCCTGCTCGTTCCCGACTGGGCCGACTGGGAGAACTTCTGGGAACTCGAGGCTGCCGGACTGATGATGTACGGCCAGATGACCGCCGGGTCGTGGATCTACATCGGCACCCAGGGGATCCTGCAGGGGACGTATCAAACGTTCCTGGCCATAGCCGAGCAGCGGTTCGGTGGATCGCTGCGAGGCACCCTCACCCTCACGGCGGGGTTGGGTGGCATGGGTGGTGCGCAGCCGCTCGCCATCACAATGAACGACGGCGTCGCGCTCTGCGTGGAGGTCGATCCGGCTCACATACAGCGTCGGATCGAGACGGGCTACCTGGACGCCGCCGCCGCGTCGCTAGAAGAGGCGCTGGCACTGTGTGAGTCCGCCAAGCGCGATGGGAGGGGGCTGTCGGTCGGTGTTGAAGGAAACGCCGCCGAAGTCTTCCCCGAACTGCTGCGGCGGGACGTTTCCTTTGACATCGTTACTGATCAGACCTCAGCCCATGATCCTCTCAATGGATACGTTCCGCTCGGCTACAGCGTGGAGGAAGCAGCCGGACTCCGGATCGAAGACCCCCGGCGTTATGTGTCCGAGGCCAGGGAGTCGATGGCCGTCCACTGTGAAGCGATGGTCGGATTCCTCGAACGTGGTTCGGAAGTGTTCGACTACGGGAACAACCTGCGTGGTGAGGCCGTGCTGGGTGGTTTCGAAAAGGCCTTCGCCTATCAGGGCTTCGTTCCGGCATATATCCGTGACCTCTTCTGTGAGGGTATGGGTCCGTTCCGTTGGATGGCTTTGTCGGGAGACCCTGCAGACATCGCGGCCACCGATCAGGCCTTGCTCGACCTCTTCCCCGACAACCGGGGCCTCCATCGATGGCTCGAGATGGCCGCCGAGCGAGTCCATTTTCAGGGCCTGCCGGCCAGGATCTGCTGGCTGGGCTACGGAGAGCGTGACAAAGCCGGCGTCGCTTTCAATGAACTCGTTCGGAAGGGCGTCGTCAGTGCGCCCATCGTTATCGGTCGGGATCATCTCGACTCCGGCTCGGTGGCTTCGCCGTATAGGGAAACCGAGGCTATGGCAGACGGTTCGGACGCGGTCGCCGATTGGCCGATTCTCAATGCCCTCCTCAACACTGCTTCCGGCGCAGCCTGGGTGGCAGTTCATCATGGGGGCGGGGTCGGAATGGGTAAGTCGATCCATGCCGGCGCGCAGGTGGTGGCGGACGGGACCGACGAAGGTGCCCTTCGACTGTCCCGGGTGCTGACCAACGACCCGGGTACGGGCGTGATGCGGCATGCAGATGCCGGTTATCGGATCGCGAAAGACGTGGCTAGGGAGCGTGGAGTGACCATCCCGATGCTCGAGGAGTAGGCGTTGGCTCGTCGAATCTGCAGCTTCTGTGCCAAACCCGAAGATCAGGTTGCACATCTCCTCGCCGGGCATCGTGATGTCGCGATTTGCGACGAGTGCGCGCGGCTGGCTGTTGAAATCACCGGCGAGCACGCTTTTGAACAGACTTCCGGCGATTTGTTGCTCACCGGCATCGGCCTGATCATTACGAACGACCCGCGTCAGAATGGACCGATCGAAGGTGGCGCCATCGCCGTTCGTGGTGGGAACATCACGTGGATCGGTCCCCAACGCGAGTTGCCGTCGAGGTACCGGTCGCTGGTTACTCTGGATTGCGGCGGGAGGACGGTCCTTCCCGGATTCGTGGACTCACACACCCATCTCGTCTTCGACGGCGATCGAGCCGAGGAGTTCGGCCGCCGAATGCGCGGTGAGGATTACGAGTCGATCATGGCGGCCGGTGGTGGTATTCAGTCCACCGTCAGGGCGACCCGGGCGGCCGGGCCCGACCGGTTGCTGGACCTGGCGCTGGAGCGCGCCGACCGGATGTTGTCCCTTGGCACGACCACCGTGGAGATCAAATCGGGCTACGGACTCGACACCCTCACCGAACGCCACATGCTCGAGGTAGCCGGCGAAATAGGGCGCCGCCTCCCCATCGACGTCATCTCCACGTTTCTGGGAGCCCATGCCGTCCCCGAGGAGTACCGGCTGGATCGCGATGCTTACCTGTGGCTCATCGAGGAGGAGATGCTGCCGGCGGTCGCTTCTGTGGCCGCCTATTGCGACGTGTTCTGCGATGCCGGAGTGTTCTCGGTCGACGAGGCCCGCCGTGTGCTCGCCGCAGGTCGCCGGCACGGGCTCCGTCCGCGCTTGCACGCCAACCAACTGGGCGACACAGGCGGTCTGGAGCTCGCGGTCGAGATCGGGGCCATCTCAGCCGATCACCTGGAACATGTCACCGTCCGGCAGGCGTCATTGCTGGCGGAGGCCGGCGTTGTGGCGGTACTGCTTCCGGCGGCCTCCCTGTCCATGCGTTCGAAACAGGCTCCGGCTCGTCTGCTGCGAGACGCGGGAGCGATCATCGCCCTGGCGACCGACTGCAATCCCGGAACGTCGAACGTCGAGTCGATGCAGTTCGTGGTGGCATTGGGGGCGCTGGAGATGGGCCTGACGGTCGAAGAGTCGATTTGGGCCGCGACCCGTGGGGGAGCGCTCGCCGTCGAGGAGCCGGACAAGGGCTGGTTGCGGGTGGGCGCCGTCGCCGATCTACATGTGTTGGATACAGACAACTACATCGACATCGCATACCAGCCGGACCGATCCGTAACCTGGAAGGTGGTCAAGGACGGCCGGGTGGTGGTTGGTTGAGGGTGGATTTCGATCCCCGCGCGACTATCACCTACTTCGCAGGGTGTGACTCGGGTCGGCACGTTTTTCACGTTGTTGGTTGTTCGTTGTACTTTCTTGGTTCATGAAGCCCTTTTTTCTGCACGAACACCCGATTGCGATGGCGCATCGGGGGAGTCGCGTGCTGTGGCCGGAAAACACGATGGTCGCTTTTCAAGGGGCAGTTGATCTGGGTTTCCGCTACCTAGAGACGGACCTGCACGCGTCGGCAGACGGTGTTCTCGTGTGTTTTCATGATGACACGCTCCAACGGACAACCGATGCCACCGGGCGGCTCGAACACCGTACGTTTGCCGAATTGAGGAGGATTGACGCCGGCTTCCGACACGACCCGTTGGGCGGTTTCCCGTTTCGGGCCAGGGGAGTAGGCATTCCATCTCTGGAGGAGGTGGTGCTTGCCTTTCCGGATGTGCAGCTGACCCTCGATCTGAAGCAGTCGGGCATAGAGTCCTTGCTCGCGGAGTTCATCGACCGGTTCAAACTCCACGATCGAGTGATCGTCGGATCGTTCAAAGATCGTCGGATTGCCAGGTTCCGCCGACTCGCGGGATCATCCGTAGCTTCATCTTCTGGCCCGTGGGAAACGCGAGCTATCTGGGCCGCGTCGCGGGCCGGGCGATCGTTGAACATTCGCGCGGATGCGATGCAGGTGCCCGTGTCGTATGGACGGACGACGGTGGTCGACGCCAGGTTCGTGCGTGCAGCGCACGAAGTCGGCAAACAGGTGCACGTGTGGACTATCAACGAACCGGACGAGATGAACCGGCTGCTCGACATGGGGGTCGACGCTCTGATATCGGACCGGCCGGATGTCCTCAAACAGGTTCTGATTGATCGTCCCAACCTCTGATCAGGCCCGTGGCAAACTGAGGCCCCGGCAGGGGGTGCCGGGGCCTCGCATGTGTACGGCCTCTTGTTCGGCCGGCGCCAGGGAAAACCCGACCGCAGGCGACGTACACATCAGACCCTTCCCGTCGGCAGGTGCCCGGAAACGTAAGTGATTTCCTCGCCGGCATCCGATCGAGCGGACGGAACCCCGGCTAGGCGACTACCGGCTTGTGTGCCGGTCGAGTTGCCTCGAACTCATCGACGAGTGAAGAGTGCTTCATTGTGATCCCGATGTCGTCGAGTCCCGCCAGCAGGCGATGCCGGACGAATGGGTCCAGGTCGAAATCGGCGGTGAGGCCGGGTGCCTCGACGACCAGGTCGACCAGGTCGATCGTCACCTCCGCAGCCGGATCCTCCGCGGCTAGATCGAGGAGATACTGCACTTCCTTCTCGGAAAGCACGACCGGCAGCAGGCCGATCTTGGTGCAGTTGGTGAAGAAGATATCTGCGAACGACGGAGCGATGATCGCCTCGAACCCCCAGTCGTGGAGGCCCCACGGAGCGTGTTCCCTTGAGGACCCGCAGCCGAAATTCGGCCCGGAAACGAGGACAGACGCTCCGGCGTACTCGGGCTTGTTCAACACGAAGTCGGGATCGAGTTCGCCATCCGGCTTTCGACGCCAATCCCAACAGACGAATTCGCCGTAGCCCGTCCGCTGTGTGCGTTTGAGGAATTGCTTCGGCATGATCTGGTCGGTATCGACATTTGCCCGCGGCAGCGGCGCCATGGTTCCGACGACCTTCTGAACGGCTTTCACTTCAGACCTCCCACGTGCGCACGTCGACGAAACGGCCGGCAATCGCGGCCGCCGCGGCCATTTCGGGACTCACCAAATGTGTCCGCCCGTCCTTACCCTGTCTTCCTTCGAAGTTCCGGTTCGAGGTCGAGGCGCACCGATCGAAGGGGTCCAGGATGTCTGGATTCATTCCGAGACACATAGAGCATCCAGCGTCCCGCCACTCGAATCCTGCCTCGATGAAGATCCGGTCTAGCCCTTCTGATTCGGCTTGAAGCTTCACCAGTCCCGAACCGGGGACGACGATCGCCGAAACATTCGGGGCGACGTGTTTGCCCCTGATGATGCCTGCCGCCGCCCGCAGGTCTTCGATCCGGCCGTTGGTACAAGAGCCGAGGAAGATCTTGTCGAGTTCGATGCCGATGATTGGCGTGCCGGCTTCAAGGCCCATGTACTCGAGGGCTCGGGCTGTCGAGTCGCGATCGATCGCTTCTTCGAAGTCTTCCGGTGAAGGGATCGAGGCGGTGACGGGCAGGGTCTGTCCGGGGTTGGTTCCCCACGACACATGCGGCTCGAGGTGGGAGGCGTCTATCGAGATCTCGTAGTCGAAAGCCGCTCCTTCGTCGGAGTGAAGCGAGTTCCAGTATGCGACCGCCTCTTCCCAATCCGGGCCGCTGGGAGCCCGGGGGCGGCCCTTCAGGTAGGAGATGGTGGTTTCGTCCGGAGCGATCATGCCCGCGCGGGCGCCGGCCTCGATGGACATGTTGCAGATCGTCATTCGTCCTTCCATCGACAGCCCGCGAATCGTGGATCCCCGGTACTCGATGACGTGGCCGGTGGCACCTGCGGTGCCGATCCTGGCGATGATGCCGAGAATGATGTCCTTGGCGGTGACACCCTTGGGAAGGTCACCGTCGACGTTGATGGCCATCGATTTCGGCTTCGACTGCGGAAGGGTTTGCGTCGCCAATACGTGTTCGACCTCGGAGGTGCCGATGCCGAAGGCGAGCGCTCCAAAGGCTCCATGCGTGGCCGTGTGGGAGTCGCCACATACGATTGTCATCCCCGGCTGGGTAATCCCTTGCTCGGGTCCGATGACGTGCACGATCCCCTGTCGGGGGTCATCCAGGCCGTACAGGGTGATGCCGAATTCGGCGCAGTTGGCGATCAATGCGTCGATCTGTTGCTTCGATAGGGGGTCGGTGATCCCGAGTTCGCGACCGGTGGTCGGCACTCCGTGATCGATGGTGGCCAGGCTGAGATCGGGCCGGCGTACCTTCCTGGACGCCAACCGCAAGCCGTCGAACGCCTGTGGCGAAGTGACCTCATGTACGAGGTGAAGGTCGATGTAGAGAAGATCTGGTTCCCCCGCCGCCGCGTG
Source organism: bacterium (assembly GCA_024641325.1). Classification (GTDB taxonomy): domain Bacteria; phylum Actinomycetota; class Acidimicrobiia; order Spongiisociales; family JAHEDJ01; genus JAHEDJ01. The sequence continues at coordinate 40,428 of JAHEDJ010000002.1, forward strand.
GACAACGTGGTCGTCCCAGACCTTGTCGAGAAGCGTTCTCGTCAAAGGGCATCCTCCTGTGAAGGCGACAGCGTAGCGGAGGCGCCGTTCGGTCTTATGGTCGGCGTTTTCTACTGCGCGGTGGGGTTCTCCTCCGGGATGTCGCCGAAGATCGGGTCCAGCATGTCCGCCAGGTCGCCCAGGCCTGCCGCCCGCGACTCAGCGGCCACGAGAATTGCCCCCTCCCAATCCGAGCGCATCAGGCGATGCTGCGCATCGAGCCAGTAGGCCGCTCTCTTCTCGCCCTCGTGATACTGATCGATCCGCCACCATTGCCCATTGATGGCCTCATCCCAGCCGACCGACACGAGGTGCGATTCATCAGCTACGCGACCCGTCCGGTCGTCCAGCACCCTGATCGCTTTCAGGTGACCTGCTTCGAAAGGGACTCGTACCAAAACGGGATAGAGGGCGAAGCGGGGGATCGTCGTCTCGTCCTCACAGATGTAACTGGTGGGCTCTGCGTCTCCGATGGCGAATGAGTAGGCGGTCCAGGTCGGTTCGGGCGGAGCCGTCAACGACAAGCTCCCGCGCCAGGAACCGATGAACTCACCCTCCGCGAGTGCCAGGGTTTCATCGACCAGGAGGGAATCTTCCAGGTGCGTGATCACTCGTCGCCGGGCACCGATGTGGTTGCTCCCTTGTTGGATCCTCTCCCAGGTCGTCCCCGTGTCGAAGGCGGGCGGGACCCGGCCCCGGTCCCATTTGTCCGAGGCACGGCGGAAGGCCCTGGATACCCGTCCCTCCGTCACGACATCGCCTTGTCGAAGGCCGCAACAGTCGTTGCGTCATATCCAACGAGCCGCACTTCGTCGATGATCCCCGGGTGATCGTCCAACCAGCGACGGCAAGTATCGGCTATCACCCTGGTCGCCTCTTCCAAAGGGTATCCGAAGACGCCTGCCGAGATAGCCGGCATCGCCACCGTCCGCGCGCCGACGTCGGCCGTCGCAGCTAGAGCTGCCGACACGGCGGCGTGGAGAAGCTCTGCGTTGTTCCGGCCGCGGTGGTAGCGGGGCCCGACGACGTGGACGATCCACCCGGCCGGCATCGCCCCCGCCCCTGTGATCGCAGCATTGCCGGAAGCGAGGGGGCCGTTATGGCGGATCCAGTCGTTGGACTCCTCCTGCACGACCGGGCCACCGGCGCGCACAAGTGCCGCCGCCACCCCGCCGCCGTGAGCGAGGTGCTCGTTGGCCGCGTTGACGATGACGTCTGCGTCTTGTTGCGTGAGGTCTCCGTGCACCACACGGATCGATCCGACCGACTCACTCATAGTGTCAGGCTACCGATTATCCGGCAGTGTCGATACAGTCGGAGTATGAAGACCCTCCTCACGGTCGCGATTCTCGCTATAGAGGTCGGCGGTGTCTTCGGCTCGGCTTCCGCCGATGCTGTCGCGGTCTCCAGCGGTGAGATCGAGGTGACCATTTCGGTTGTCGTCGAGGGGGCGCCGGTGACTGTTGTCGCCCACCTGGTGGACCCCGGCGACGACCGCGCCACCGTGACCCTGGCGAATCGAGGCGGGGGAGAGTATGCGGGTACCTCGCTCACAGAGCGCGCCGATCTCGTTGTGGTCTTCGAGGCTATCTGGGCAGACGGCTCCTCAAATTTGTCGCGGCGGGTGGCGCTGGTCGAGCTCGGGGTCGACCCTGCGGTGCTGCTCGATGAGACGACCGGAGGGCAGGAGGACGGAGTTATCACCCTAGATGCTGCTACCGAACGGTGGGGTTGGGCAGCTATCGCCCTTGGTGCAGCTGCGCTGTCGTTGCTCGCATGGTGGGCGCTGGCCGACTATCCAAAGCTGCGACCTTCTGAACCGGACGAATCGTCCGATCAGGCCTGATCGGGAGAGCGAACCTCGGCTTCTTCTCTGGCCCGCTCGATCTGTCGCGTGTTGAGGACCGGAAGGGCCACCACGAAAAGCAACCCGTAGACGATGCCTCCAACATAGAACGGCATGCGCAGTGCCAGATCGCGGGACCATAGGGCCTCGACCAGCGTGACGATCGCCCCACCGGCCAGCATCCCGAGCGGCATCATTCCCCAGGCAAAGAAGCGATAGACGCTATTGACCCGTCCGAGGAGTTCGTCGGGGATGATCGTTTGTCGCAGCGAAACAGTTATCACATTCCACAGCACCGCCAGGAAGCTCCCGACGAAGAACATCGCCCACACGACGAGCCAACTGGAGGTGATCCCGGTCATTACGAGGGTGACTCCGGATCCGAGAAGAGTGAGGAAGAGTGAGGAACCCGGACCGATGGCTTTGCTCACCCGGGGAGCAGTGAAGCTTCCTATTACGCCTCCGACAGCACCGGCAGTCATCAACAGCCCGAACTGGGACGCGTCGAGTCCGAGGATCTCTTGAACGAACAGAACATAGGTCGCCAGTGCCATCGAAAACATCGCATTCATCACGCCGAGGATGATCCCCATCACCCGTAGCAGGCGGTGGTTCCACAGCCAGGCAAATCCTTCCTTGATCTGACCGATGAACGACGGCCGGTCGGTTGCTTGCTCGACGACGAACGATCCGCGCAAGGTGAAGAGGAGCGCGGCCGCGATGGCGAATGTGGCGGCGTCGACGAAGAATGGTAGAGAGAACGCGATGGCGATGATGAATCCACCGAGCACCGGGCCGAGGAGAGAGTTCATGACCATCTCGCCGCCCCACATCCGGCCGTTGGCCTTCTCGAGCAGGGCCTTATCGACGATCGACGGCATCAACGTCTGGGCGGCGTTGTCACGAAGCACTTCGGCGAATCCAAAAAGCAGCGCCGACGCATAGAGGACGCCGAGCAGCAATCCTGCGCGCTCCGGGGTTGCCGATGTCCCGGCGGCGATCGTGTCGGGATCGGCGAGGTCGGTGCCCGCCAGCAACACAATGAACGCAACCGTCAGCGTGAGACCGAATCGGAATGTGTCCGTCCAGGCGACCAGCTTCCGTCTATCAACCCGATCTGCGATGACGCCGGCCGGGAGAGTGAAGACCAGCCAGGGAATCCGGGTCGCAACACCGATGAGGGCTATCTGTAGCGGATCACGGGTTACCGCCGATGCGAGCCACGGATAGGCAACGGTGGAGATGCCGTCGCCGAAATTGGAGACAACGCTGGACGTCAGGAGGGTCCAGTAATTTCTACCGAGTTTCGGTTGGCTCCTGCTCAATGGGCCCTCTCCCACGATGTCGAGAGGCTAGCGACGACTGAGCCAGGACGATTCTCTGCGTGTGCGCAGCGCCCACCAGATAGCGACCGAGCCGATCGCACCGGCTACTGCAGCTCCGGAGATCACCGGTACCGGCTTCGGGAGGGTTGCAAGCCGAGTTCGCAGTGTGACCGGTCGTTCGAACTCCATTACCAGCCAGTCGCGGTCCGCCGCGATCTCTTCCAACTCTTTGTCGGGGTTCACGACTACCGGGTGTCCGACCGTCTCCAGCATCGGCAGGTCTGTGATCGAGTCCGAATAAGCGTAGGAATTCTCCAGGTTCAGCTCCTCTCGCTTCGCCAGTTCGAGGATCGCCTCCGCTTTTCCCGGTCCGTATGCGTAGAACTCGAGTTCACCGGTATAGCGCCCGTCCGGGCCCGACTTCGAGCGTGAAGCGATGACGTCGTAGACTCCCAGGTAGACGGCCAGAGGGCGTACTACCTCTTCGGGGCTCGAGGAGATGATCACGACTTTGCGCCCTGCCCTGTGGTGTTCATCGATGATCGCCAGCGCCTCGGCATAGACCAGGGGGGCCACGATCTCGTCGACGGTCTCTCTCACAAGTTCGCCGACCTGGGCGCGATCCCACCCCTTCGTTAGCGCCAGGAGCTGCCCGCGCACCTTCTCCATCTGGTCGTGATCGGCCCCCACCATCACATAGACGATCTGGGCAATCCCGGCCTTGAGCAGTGCGCGCCGGTTGAGCAGTCCGGCTTTGTAGAGCGGCCGCCCGAACGCGAGGGTCGACGACTTGGCGATGATCGTCTTGTCGAGGTCGAAGAACGCCGCGGCGTGCGGTGGTTCGGAAACCCCGCCTGAGGTTGTGTGTCTATCGATCACCTCTAGAGATTGTAAGCGAAGAGCCATGAGGCATGATCCATGTGCCTCGAGCCGGCCGGCCGTGAGGATCGGACGTCGGGTCGTGGCTTTGATCCGCCGTGGTCAACCCTCCATTCAGCCACGAAACGGATGTCTTGGCAAGGGGTTGTATGTGCCTCCGTCGCCCCATACGTTTTCGGTGTCGAGCAGCGAGGTTCCGTGACGGCATTGACGATATGGACGCAAGGTGACGGGCTTCTGTCGGTTCTGGCGCCTATTGGACTGGCGGCCGCGGCGGGGACGTCTCTGGTGATCGATCTGGACCCGGATGGACCGTCATTCGGTGGGTCGGTCTCGCTGGCTGCGCTGGTTCGATCGGGCCCGCGCAGGGATGACCTCCGGCCGCAGGCAAGCGGACCGGCGGTGCTGGCAAATGGGGGCATAGACCCGGGCGAGGCTGAGACCGTAGTGCGGGCGCTGATCGAAGGGTGGCCGTCCATTGTGATGCGCAGCCCGTGTGACGCCGGCTTGTTCGCTCCGGTTGTACCGGTATATCCCTTGCTGCCCGGCTCCCTCACCCCATCGCCGGATCGGTTCTGCGTGTTTCAAAGAACCGGTTTCTATGCCGAACGCGGCGCTGAAGGGATAGAAATTCCGCGCCCCAGCGCCGCCACCGTGCGGAGCCTTCTGACCGGGTCGTTGCCCGGTCGGAGCCGGTGGGTACGAGCCTGGCGGCCGGTATGGGAGCATCCATGGCGCTGATCGAGCGGCTGGTCGCCAGAGTCATCGATTCGAATGTCCCGCTCGACCGTGCGGGGCTCCAGCAGGCCATTCCGGATCTGTTGGCAGAAGAGGCGCCACTCGCACCGCCCGGCACGGCTGAGACGGTGATTGATGCGCTCGTCGGTATGGGGCCGATTGAGCCGCTGTTGCGCGACGATCGCGTCTCGGACGTGCTGGTCAACTCTCCGGACGATGTCTGGATAGAACGTGATGGTCGGCTCGAGAAGACCGCCGTTCGATTCAAAGACGGTGAAGACATAGCGGCCGCGGTCGAGCGGATCATCGGGCCTCTTGGGTTGCGTCTCGATCTGGCCTCCCCGACAGTCGACGCACGATTGCCGGACGGCAGCAGGCTGCACGCAACGCTGTCCCCGATCGCGGTAGACGGTCCCGTCGTCGCGATCCGTCGATTCACTCGGGCCGTCGGAAGCCTCGATGATCTGGTCGCTTCCGGGGCCGTAGATCAAAGAGGCGCCGGGCTTCTCCATGATGCCGTGACCCGGAGGCAGAGTGTCCTGGTGGCGGGCGGTACCGGTACGGGGAAGACCACCCTGCTCAACGTGCTGTCTCGGGCGATCGCGTCCGAGGAGAGGGTTGTGACCGTCGAAGACGCCGCCGAACTCGCACTATCCGGCCACGTAGTGCGTCTCGAGTCGCGGCCGGCAAACGCAGAAGGTCGGGGAGAAGTCACCCTTCGCCACCTCGTCCGGGTCGCTTTGCGGCTCCGGCCGGACCGGATCATCGTGGGTGAGGTACGAGGCCCTGAAGCGCTCGACCTCGTCGGTGCCCTCAACACCGGACATCGAGGCTCGATGGCGACCGTGCACGCCAACAGTCCGGAAGAAGCGCTCCTGCGTCTCGAAACGCTTGCGCTGATGGGCGCCGGCGGATTCGACGCGATGACTATCCGAACTCAATTACGGGCGGCCGTCGACGTCATCGTCCAGATGGGAAGGGATCGATCCAAGCGTCGAGTCATCTCGATCGTTCACGTCGATGGAGAGAGGCTCCAGGAGGATTACCGGTCATGATCGGAGCGATCATGACCGGCACGGCCATCGCGGTGGGCGTGCCGTGGGTGATTGTCGGAGTCGTCGTCGTCTCCATGGTGGAGCCGTGGCTCGGGATTCCTTGTGTCCTGGCATTGGTCGCCCTGACAAGGGATTCATCGGCTCAATGGTCCGTCGATATCCGGTTCTGCCGTGGTGTGGCCGACGAGTTGCGAAGCGGGTCGTCTCTGAGGAGGGCGCTCGAGATCGCCGCGCAAGATATCAACGAGCACAGGCTGGCTCGCGCATGTCGGATCGGACGCCCCTTTGGTGAACTCGCCTCCGCTGTCGAAACGTGCCTGCCGCTCGTTGGCCGCGCCGCGGCCAGCGCCATTCGCATTGCAGGAGAGAGCGGTGGGCGGGTTGCGGATTCATTTGAAGCGATCGCCCTTCTGGCAGCGGACGAACAGGAGATGCGCAACGAGAGGCGCGCCGCGACCGCACAGGTGCGAATGTCGGCAGTGATCATCGCCGCGCTGCCGGTCATTCTCCTGGTGATGTTGGCCGCAACCGGCCGTATCGGTGCGCTCACCTCCGGCGGTTCGCTGACTATCGCGTTCCTGGCTGCCGGCTTCGTCCTGATCGCGGTCGGGCTTTTGTCGATCTGGCGAATGGCGCATCGGGCGGAGGCGATTTGATGTTGACCGTGACGGTGGCGGTGGCTGTCTGGACTTTCTCCTTCTTGCGTCGAAGGGTCGGGGAGCGGTCAGCGCTCGTTGGCGCGCTGGTGGTCGTGTTGCTCGGCTTCGATCTCGCAGCGGGTCTTGCTTGCGCGGCTCTGTGGGGTGCAATAGCCCTTCGCAAACCGCGGGATAGCCGCTCCGTCGTTGACATGCAGGCCATTGCTGGTGCCCTGGTGGTAGGCGCAGCGGCTGGACTCAGCCTCCAGGGATCGTTGGAGAGGGCGCGGGCCGCCGTCGGGGCGGGGGAACGAGCGGAGTTGGAAGGGCTTCTGCGAGATGCTCGCTACCTGGGATTGGCCGCTGCGCTGGGTAGGTCGAAAGGGTATGCCTCGCCGCTCTTTGACCGATTGGCGCGAGCGCAGGTGAGCGGTGCCCCGCTGGCGGAAACGGTGGCAGCGTTCGCTGCTGAGGAGAGAGAAACGCGGAGGGCGGCTCGCATCGAGTCGGCCAGGAAGCTACCGGTCAGAATGACGATCCCGCTGGCGCTGCTCGTGCTCCCCGGCTTCCTCTTGCTTACGGCCGGCCCCGCCGCCGTCGGGTCATTTCAAAGGATGCTCGGTCCCTTGCTGCCGTGAAGATTTCCCCCCGGAGCCGGCCGGAGTCCGGCGCCCGGCGATTTGCCGGATTGTGTGAAAGGAACTCACCCATGTGGATGAGAATCTCGATGGAAGACGGACAGAGCACCGTGGAGTACGTGCTCGTCGTACTTGCTGCGGCAACGCTTGCCATGGCACTGGTCGGTTGGATCGGGGGATCCAGTCTGATCCCGTCTTTCTTTTCTTCGGTGATCAACAAGGTCATCGGTTTCGTTCGGTGACGCGCAAAACGGTGGCAGTCGAGCGGGGGTCGGCGACGGTTGAGTTCGCTCTCGTCATCCCGATCGTTCTGCTGGTTCTCGTCGCCTTGGTGGAGGTGGCGGTTGTGGCACGGGTTCAGCTCGAGCTGCTTGGTGCAGCCAGGCACGGTGCACGCGTAGCCGCCACCAATCCCGACCCTGCGGTGGCCGTCGACGCCGTGCACGAGGCCTTGAATGACGGGATGGCTCGAGACGTGGTAGTTACGGTCGAGCGCCCCGCCGTGGTCGGCAGGGAAGCCGTCGTTCGTCTGTCGCTGACCCACTATCTGGCGGCGGTGTTCTTCGGTGGGGTGCCTGTTGATCTGTCGGCTCGATCGGTTATGCGTGTCGAGTTGTGAAAATGGACGATGGTTCGGTGACCGTCGTGCTGGCGGCAGTGATCGGCCTTCTGGCCGTGCTCGCCGCCGGCATCGGCGGGCTGGCACAGATTCAACTCGCCCGTGATACGGCTCAGTTGGCAGCCGATTCGGCGGCACTCGCGGCTGCCCCCGTGACCTTCAGGCCGTTCGGAGCGACCGGGTCGGCGATCGAGGAGGCCGGCAGGTTTGCAGCCGCCAACGGGGCCACCTTGACCGGTTGCAGCGGGTGCGAATTCGACGCCTCGTGGAATCCCCGCGTCGTCCAGGTCGAGGTAGCGGTCGAGGTGGATGTGCTGGGGCTGGGCTCCACCACCGTCTCCGCCGTCTCTGCCGCCGAGTTCGATCCAATCGGGCTGTTAGGTACCACTGTGGCGACTACCGGGGAGGCGCTGCAATGAAGTAGCTTCATGGGATGGCCGAATGGCATGCCTTAGGTGTCGATGACGTGGTTGCCGGATTGAGGACGGATCTCCACGTTGGATTGGCTTTCGACGAGGCCGCCCGACGCCTCGAGGACGTCGGTCCCAACGAGCTCGGGGAAAGCACCGGACCTGGTCGATGGCGGATACTGGTTTCGCAGTTCAGCGACATGCTCATATTCGTGCTGCTGGTCGCGGCGGTCGTCAGCGGTGCCCTGCTTCGGGAGTGGATCGATGCCGGGGTGATCCTTGCGATCGTCCTACTCAACGCCGTGATCGGCTACACGCAAGAGGTTCGTGCCGAGGATGCCCTCGCAAGGCTCAAGGAGATGGCAGCTCCTACGGCTCTCGTCGTGCGAAGCGGAGCGGAAATCGACATTCCGGCAACCGATGTCGTCCCCGGCGATCTTCTTGTGATGGAGGCGGGCGACAAGGTGGCGGCGGATGCTCGCGTGGTCCGTGCCGTGCATCTGCAGAGTGAAGAGGGGGCTCTCACGGGTGAGAGCCTGCCCGTTTCGAAGACCCTCGAACCCGTCGCTGCCGATGCAGGAACGGGCGACCGGCGTTCGATGGTGTTCGCAGGAACGGTGATCGCGGCGGGGCGCGGTCACGCAGTATGCACGGCAACGGGCCCCTCAACCGAAATGGGCAAGATCGCCGAATTGCTCGATCCGGAGGATCAACCTTCGCCGCTCTCTATCGAGCTGGCCCGTGTTGGTCGTCGAATCGCCTGGATCACGCTGGGCATCGCCGTTGTCATCTTCCTGCTCGGCATGGCTCGCGACCAATCGATGGAGACCCTACAGACGGTGTTCCTGATCGCAGTGGCGCTGGCGGTAGCTGCCATTCCTGAAGGTCTGCCTGCCGTTGTCACGGTGACCCTGGCCAGGGGAGTGCAGACGATGGCGAAGAACAACGCCATCGTTCGCCGGCTCCCAGCCGTGGAGGCTCTCGGGGCCGCGTCGGTCATTTGCACCGACAAGACCGGCACATTGACCCGGAACGAAATGCGGGTGCAAGCACTCGAGTTCGCCGACCTTCACACGGTGCCATCGGAGGCGGAAGGGGCCGATGGCAGGGTCTGGCGGTACGCACAGATCGCCGCGCTCTGCAGTGACGCGCGCAAGGTATCCGATGGATACCTCGGCGATCCGACCGAGATTGCGCTCCTTCGTTCGATCGACCCGACGATCCTCCGTGTGGACGACGTGCGAGCCGCCAGCCCCCGACTGGACGAGGTTGCGTTCGACTCCTCACGGAAGATGATGACCACTCTCCACCCGTCCGGCGAACGGTTCTTGATAGCGGTCAAGGGAGCTCCTGAAGTCGTTATGGGCCGGTGCACTTCGTTCGAGCAGCGCGACGGTCCGGTTGCACTGGATGCCGAACGTCGTCGGTCGGCGATCGGCACCGCGACCGGGTTCGCTGCGAAGGGACTCCGCACGCTCGGATTCGCATACCGCCTCATCGAAGACGCTCCGGCCGACCTGGCGGCCGTCGACCACGACCTGGTGTTCGTCGCCTTGGCCGGGATGAGCGATGAGCTCCGACCCGAAACCCGCGGTGCGATCGATGATGCCCGTTCCGCCGGGGTGCGGGTGGTGATGGTGACCGGCGATCACGTGGTGACTGCGAAAGCCATCGCAGACGATCTCGGTTTGTTGGAGGGGCGGGCGGCTGTGTCGGGTACGGAGTTGCGGGCGATGGAGCAGGAGGAACTAGACGCCATCGTTGCAGACATCGCAGTTTTCGCCCGGGTTGATCCGGCCGACAAGGTCAAGATCGTCAGGTCCTGGAAATCCACGGGTGCCATCGTTGCCATGACCGGCGACGGCGTCAACGATGCGCCGGCGTTGCAGGCGGCAGACATTGGAGTGGCGATGGGTACCGGTACCGATGTCGCCAAGGAGGCTGCCGACATGGTGCTGGCCGATGACAACTTCGCCACCATTATCCGGGCGGTATCCGAGGGCCGGGCGATCTTCTCGAATCTGAAGAAGGTCGTCTATTTCCTGCTCAGCGCCAATGTCTCTGAAGTGCTGGTGATGTTCCTGGGGTTCTTGTTCTTCGGGGCCCTGGGCGAACCCCTTCTCGCAACCCAGTTGCTGTGGATCAACCTCGTCACCGACGGGTTGCCTGCGCTGGCATTGGGTATCGACCCGCCGGTTCCGGGGTTGATGGAGCAGTCGCCGGATGAGCGGCGCAACATCCTCAGCGTCCCCCATCAGATGCGATTGCTGTGGCAGGGTGGCTTTCTGGCTGCCGGCGCGTTGGGAGCCCTCGTCTGGGCTCACTATGTGCGGGACGCGGAGTGGGAGTATGTGCGGACTCTTGTGTTCACGACGCTGGTGACGGCACAGCTGGCGCATATCTACAACATCCGTGCGCAGGGAACGACAGTCTGGAAGATCGGCTTCGGCGGAAACCGGGTACTCACGTGGGGAGTGATCGGCTCTCTCGTGTTGCACCTTCTGGTCGTTTATCTGCCAATCGGCAACCGGTTATTCGAGACCGTGCCGATCGACTGGGTCGACTGGCCGCCGATCATCGCTCTGACCGTTCTGCCGTTCCTCGGAATTGACGCCATCAAGCGGGCGATTCTGCGGCGCCACCCCTCATGGGAGACGGTGCGGGACTGACGTTTTCTCGGCAATACTGTTGCGCGTGGGCAATGACAGCATTGCTGAGAAACCTGATCTCACTTTCTCGGCAATACTTTTGTTGTCCCAGATGGACAGTATTGCCGAGAAAACCCGGCCTGGCGGCCGGGCGCCGGTGACCCACCTTTATACTCCCGCCCAGCTTGGTTGTACGGGAGTGAATTTTCTATGAACACGTTCTTTCTTTGGTCTGCTCTGGTCATGGGGCTTGCAGCGCTGGGGCTTGCCGCCTATTACGCCCGACGCGTGCTCGCCATGAGTCAGGGGAACGAGCTGATGATCGAGATTTCCTCGAACATCAGAGCGGGGGCGATGGCCTTCCTGAGGCGTGAGTACACGTGGGTGGCCGTCTTCGTGACGGCCATGTTCTTGTTGATTGGCTTCCTTCTGGACGATGGTTGGCTCCGAGCACTGGCCTACCTGGCGGGCGCTCTGCTGTCGGGCGGAGCCGGCTTCGTGGGAATGAGAATCGCCACGGCGGCCAACGCTAGAACCACCGAAGCCGCCCGCACAGGCGGGATCGTCAAAGCGCTCCCCCTCGCCTTTCGCGGCGGCGCTGTGATGGGATTCACAGTTGCCGGCTTCGGGCTGCTGGGTGTGGCTCTCGGCTATCTGATCTTTGTTGAATTGAGCGGATTCGAGGTCGGCCGCGGCGCAGAGATCGTCGCGGCGATCGGACTCGGCGGATCTTCCATCGCCCTGTTCGCCCGTGTAGGCGGTGGTATCTACACAAAGGCGGCCGACATCGGCGCGGACCTAGTCGGCAAGGTCGAGGCCGGCATTCCGGAGGATGATCCACGCAACCCTGCCACCATCGCAGACAACGTAGGCGATAACGTCGGCGACGTGGCCGGGATGGGTGCCGATCTGTTCGAATCCTATGTCGGCTCGCTGGTTGCGCCGATCGCCTTCGCTGCTCTTGCCTTCACGGGAGCCGTCTACCAGGCTGAAGCAGTCATCTTCCCGCTCGCCGTTGGAGCGGTCGGGATGCTCGCCTCGATCATCGGGTCGTTCCTCGTCAAACCCAAGTCCGACTCCGACCTCGCTTCCGCTCTCCACCGGGGCACGAACACGGCCATGATCCTGGCGGCCGCCGGCGTCCTCGGCCTCTCATACTTGATGTTCGGATCGATCGAGGGAGTGAATCCGCTCGGGTTGTTCCTTGCCGTGGCGATCGGACTGCTGGTTGGATTTACGATCGGCAAGATCTCCGAGATCTACACATCCGACCACTACAAGACGGTCAAGGAAATCGCGCGACAGGCACAAACGGGTCCCGCCACGGTGATCTTGTCTGGCATCGCAGAAGGTAAGCGGTCGGCCGCCTACTCGGTCATCGTGGCGGCTACCGGTATCGGTGGCGCGTTCTGGGCCGGCGAGATGGCCCTCGGTGAACTAGGGGGGATCTACGGCGTTGCGATCGCCGCAATCGGTGTGCTGGCAACTCTGGGTATCACGATCGCCGTGGATGCCTACGGTCCCATTGCCGACAACGCAGGTGGTATCGCCGAGATGACCCACTTGCCCCCCGAGGTCCGCCAAGCGACCGACGCGCTCGACTCCCTGGGTAATACGACCGCAGCCGTCGCCAAAGGCTTTGCCATCGGCTCGGCCGCCGTGACCGCGCTGGCTCTCTTCTCCACCTTCACACAGGCGGTCGGCAATGCGGCGGAAGCGTCGGGGGTAGCCAACCCGCTGGCTAACGGGATCAACATCATGAACGTCGAGACGACGATCGGTTTGTTCCTCGGGGCGATGTTCCCGTTCTTGTTCTCCGGCATGACGATCAACGCCGTCGGTCGCGCAGCCAACGAGATGATCGAGGAAGTGCGCAGGCAGTTCCGGGAGATCCCTGGTCTCCGTGAGGGGAAAGAAGGCGTGAAGGCCGAGTACGCCAAATGCGTGGATATCGCCACGGCAGGCGCCCTGCGTGAGATGGTGTTGCCCGGTTCGCTGGCAATCATCCTCCCGCTGGTGATCGGCTTCGTCAACGTCGAGGCACTCGGAGGCTTCCTGGCCGGGGCTCTCGTCACAGGTTTCCTTCTCGCCATCTATATGGCCAACGCCGGTGGTGCTTGGGACAACGCCAAGAAGTTCATCGAGGCGGGTGCGTTCGGGGGTAAGGGTTCTGAGGCACACAAAGCCGCAGTCATCGGTGACACGGTCGGCGATCCTTTCAAGGACACATCCGGCCCCGCGATGAACATCGTTATCAAGGTCATGACGATTGTGAGCCTGGTCTTCGCTTCAGCCTTCATCGGATAGTCACGACCCGAGCCCAGTTTGGCCGAGCAGCGGAATCCGGGCATGCTGGAGGCCAATGGAAATCACCTTTCTGCGTCACGGACAATCCGAGGCCAACGAGGCAGGCATCTGGCAGGGCAGTCGTCATGGTGGCCGCCTGACCAGACTCGGTGAGGCGCAGGCCTCGGCTGTAGCAGTTCGCCTTCTCAAGAACCCTCCCGATCTCATCATTACCAGCGGGCTCGACCGCACGAATCAGACGGCGGCGCCGCTCGGTCTACCGGTCGAATCCGATGCCGCATGGGAGGAGATGGATCTGGGTCTGTGGGACGGCATGACGCTCCCCGAGATCTCGGAGATCTACTCAGATGAGCTGATCGCCGTCTTCGCCGGCCAGGAAGTTCCGATGGGCCGAAACGGCGAAACAATTCTCCAGATTCGTGATCGGGTTTCGGTAGCTCTCGATGCGCTTCAGTCGAGACTGGACGATGGTGACCGGGCGGTTGTCGTGACTCACGGAGGGATAGTCGAGACCCTGGCCAGGATGCATTGGAAAATCGATGGGCCAACTCCGGCTTTTGCCGGTCCCTCCAACACCTCCCTGACCAGTTTCCGTCACGTTTACGGCCACCTCCGGCTGGCCACCTACAACGATACGGGGCACCTTGGCCCGATCAACGAATGGGCAGTCGAGCGGCTGAACAATGGCGATCCTTTGGTCACTTTCGTCCGCCACGGCGAGACCGATGCCAACCTTCGACGGTTGGTTCAAGGCCAGACGGATTGGGGATTGAATGATCGCGGTCGGGAGCAGGCCGGCAAGCTGGCAGAGTGGTACGGGACCCAGCAATCGGTATTTGCCTCCCCGCTCGGGCGCGCTGCCGAGACTGCTGCCGCGATCGCGGCCGACGGTGTCACGGAGCTGAGCGAGTTCGCCGAGCTTTCGTTCGGATCATGGGAAGGCAAGACTTTCGATGAACTGCAGACTGCCGACGGCGATTCCGACCTGGCCGACAGGATCTTCCAGAGGGGTGAAGACCTGCCGCGCGGAGGTGACGGAGAGACCTGGGCCCAGCTGTCCGAGCGCATGAAGGTAGGTGTTGAGAAGGTGATAGCTGCCGATGGAGCGCGTCACATCACTGTCGTCTCACATGGGGGAGCTATAAGGGCTTACACGCTGGGCAATATGGGGGTCGGGTGGCCCGATGTTCTGGACACCGTCGTCCCTGCCAACACCGCAGTGACCCACGTCGTGCTTACCGATGATGGCCCCGTCCTCGCCGACTACGCGGTGGCTACGCATCTCGAATAGTGACTGTCGCGGTACTGTCTCTCCATGATTCAGCTCACCGAGATAGAGGCCGCGCGCCGCACGATCGCTCCCTACGTAGTCGAGACTCCCGTGGTTACCAGCCACACCCTGAGCAGGGAGCTAGGTACAAACGTGGCTCTCAAGCTCGAACTCTTCCAGAAGACAGGGAGTTTCAAGCCGCGTGGCGCGGTCAACCAGCTCCTCGCATACGAGAATCGAGCCGCCGGCGTCGTCGGCATCAGCGGCGGCAACTTTGCGCAGGGCCTTGCCTATGCGGCGGGACGGCTGGATGTGCCCGCCCGGGTCGTGATGCCGGAGACGACGCCGGCCAACTATCTCGAGGCGACTAGGAGCTACGGTGCACAGGTCGAACTAGTCCCGTCGATCGCTGATGCATTCATCAGATACGACGAGCTCGTTGGCGAGGGCTGGGGCCCTATGCACCCGTTCGACAATCCCGACATGATGGCCGGGAACGGGACGTTGGGAATCGAGCTCCTCGATCAGGTTCCCGAAGCCACCGATGTGATCGTGTCCATCGGCGGCGGTGGATTCATGGCCGGAGTCACATCTGCGATCAAGGGGCTCAGGCCCGACGTGCGGGTCTGGGGCGTCGAAACCGAGGGAGCAAACGTGATGGCTCGCTCGCTGGAGGCCGGATCTCCCGAGACGATGACGCCGACCTCGATCGCCAAGACTCTCGGCTCGCCCTACGCAGGGAAGATTCCGTTCGAGATTGCCCGTGACCAACTCGAAGAGGTGGTCGTTGTGTCCGACGCCGAAGCCGTGCAAGCCATGGCCTTCCTCTTTGAGCGGACGAAGCTGGTGACCGAGCCCGCCGCGGCATGCACTCTCGCCGCCGCCAGGCGGTTGCGTGAGCGCCTACACATTGACGGCACCCTGGTCCTGGTTCTCTGCGGCGGCAATCTCTCAGTTGCGGATATGTGCACCTTCACCAATAGTTACGGTTGAGATTCGGCACGAGATGCCGACAGGGTCCTTGTAATCGCCGCCTGGAACGAGTTTGCTAATGAGCGTGACGCCAGAGGAGGCTTTGACCCCGTGACCCGCTCGTACGTCCTGGACACCTGCGTAGTTTTGGCCGATCCCAACTCGATTCTTCGATTCGACGAGCATGAGGTGATTCTGCCGCTCGTGGTGATCGAGGAACTCGATCGCATGAAGATCCGGCACGACGAGGTGGGCGCCAATGCCCGCTCCGCGTTGCGGCTGCTCGAACGACTGGGCGCTTCCCGAGAGGGTGGGCTGCGTGACCCTGTTCCACTGCCCAGCGGCGGCGTTCTGAGGATAGAGCTGAACGGGATTGTCTCGCCCCGGCTGCCAGAGGTGTTCGATGCGAGAACCACGGACCATCGCATTCTCGCCACTTGCCTCAACATGGCAGATGATGGAGGAGATCCGGTGCTCGTCACCAAGGATGCGGCCCTCCGGATCAAAGGTGCCCAGATGGGGGTCCCGGTTCAGGACTATCGAGCCGACACGGTTCCCGTTGAGGAGCTCTACACGGGCATCATCGAGGTGACGGTCGAAAGGAGCGCCATCGACCAGTTGTTTGCCGACCACAAGGTGTCGTTGCCCGACGTAGAGGCGATGATCAACCAATATGCCGTGCTCAGGTGCGGGTCGCAGTCGGCGCTGGCCAGAGTTGTTGAGACTGTTCCCACTACGGTCGTCAACCGTGTGCACGGCCACCCCCGTGCGTTCGGAGTCGAACCCAAGAACATGCAACAGATCTTTGCGCTGGATCTCCTCCTTGATCCTGATGTGCCTGCGGTGTCGGTCATGGGAATGGCCGGAGCCGGCAAGACCTTCCTTGCGCTAGCCGCAGCACTGGAGCAGGTTGTCGAGTCGAATCGATATCGGCGGGTCGCCGTGTACCGGCCGCTGGTTGCCGTCGGACGACAGGAGGTCGGCTATCTCCCCGGTGATCTCGATGAGAAGCTCGAACCGTGGATGGCTGCCATCTACGACAATCTCCACGCCCTGTTCAGCGATCTGTCTTCGGACGACGCCCGGGACGCCGTAGACGAACTCCTCGAACGGAACGAGGTGGAGATGGCGGCGGTGACCTTCCTTCGTGGGCGCTCGATCACTGATGAGATCGTGATCATCGACGAGGCGCAAAACCTCGAGATGTCGACTTTGAAAGTAATCCTCACCCGGATGGGAAGAGGCTCGAAGGTGATCTTCTGTGGGGATCTGACTCAGGTCGACAACCCTTATGTGTCCCCGTACGGTGGCATGGCGGCGTTGATCGAGAAGTTCAAGGGTTCCCCATTGTTCGGCCACGTGACCTTGGAGCGGTCGATCCGAAGCCCACTCGCCGAGATGGCGGCCACGATCCTCTGACCACCGGTTTCTCAGCAATGTAATTGCGCGTGGGGAACGACAGTATTGCTGAGAAAATCCTGGAAGTGCTATCAATGGTGCCATGCGGTACTGGCTGATGAAATCCGAGCCCGATGCGTACTCGATCGATGACCTCGAGAGGGACGGAACCGAGCATTGGGACGGCATCCGCAACTACCAGGCCCGCAATCTCATGCGGGACGAGATGGAGATCGGCGATCGGGTGCTTTTCTACCACTCGAACGCCAAGCCGCCCGGCGTGGTCGGGATTGCCGAAATCGCCAGCGGGCCGTACCCCGATCACACCCAGTTCGACCCGGAGCAGCAGTATTTCGATCCGAAGTCCGACCCCGAGAACCCGCGCTGGATCATGGTCGATGTGTCGTTCGTCGAGAAGTTGCCGCGCCTGGTCTCGCTCCATGAGTTGAAGGAGCACCCCCAGCTGGCCGGCATGGTTCTTCTCAATCGGTCGAGGTTGTCGGTGCAGCCGGTGACCAGCGATCAGTTCGCTTTCATTGTTGATCTGGCGAGAGGTGCCGTGAGTTAGGGAGCGGTCTGGAAGGTGAAACCCAAAACCTTGAACCACCAAGTTGGGTAGCTTTCCAGAAACTCGCGACTTGCGACCCGCGACTAGCGCCTACTTCTTCGCCTGCTTGGCTCTTCGGTCGGCTATCAATTCGTAGGCCCGCTCCTCGGTGAGGGTCTCGGGGTCGTCGCCCTTCCGGAGCGAGGCGTTCGTATCGCCGTCGGTCACATAGGGTCCGTATCGGCCGGACTTCAGCACGACAGGCTTGCCGGATGAGGGGTCGTTGCCGAACTCTTTCAGCGGTGCGGCTGTCTGCTGGCCCCTGCGTCTCTTCGGCTCTGCAAGCAGCTTCAATGCATCGTCGAGGGTCACAGTGAACAGCTGTTCTTCCGTCTCGATGCTTCGCGATTCTTTGCCCTTGCGGATGTAAGGCCCGTACCGACCGTTGAGGGCTTCGATCGGCTCATCGTCGGTGGGGTCGGTGCCCAGCAGGCGTGGCAAGGTAAGGAGCTGCAATGCCTGCTCGAGTGTGACATCGTCGAGTGACATCGATTTGAACAGAGAGGCCGTTCTGGGCTTCTCCTTTGAACCCTCTGCAGGCTCACCGAGTTGCACATACGGGCCGAATCTGCCTGCTCTGGCTATTACCGGAAGCTCCGTCTCGGGA
Source organism: bacterium (assembly GCA_024641325.1). Classification (GTDB taxonomy): domain Bacteria; phylum Actinomycetota; class Acidimicrobiia; order Spongiisociales; family JAHEDJ01; genus JAHEDJ01. The sequence goes on from JAHEDJ010000002.1 coordinate 58,424, forward strand.
TCGGTACCCAGCACCTGGTCACCGCTCGGCATCGCCAGCAGCTCCTGGGCCTTCTCCGTCGTCAACTCGTCCGGAGCCAGGTCCTCGGGGATACTCGCTCTGTCTTCCCCGCGTTCGAGGTACGGCCCGTACCGACCGACCCTGGCAATGATCTCGACGCCCGACTCATCGACGCCAACGGGTATCGAGTTCACAGCCCGGGCGTCGATCTCGGCGAGCTGCGAAGAGACCATATCGCGCAGGCCCGGCTGCCCATTGCCGAAGTAGAAGCTCGATAACCAGGGGGTGGACTGTTCGTCTCCGTTCGAGATCTTGTCGAGGTCGTCCTCCATCCGTGCAGTGAAGGCGTAATCGACGAGGTTTGGGAAATGAGATTCGAGGAGCGTCACAGTCGCGAACGCCGTGAAGGTCGGCACCAGTGCTGTACCCCGTTTCCATACGTATCCGCGGTCCAGGATCGTTGAGATGATCGAGGCATAGGTCGACGGGCGTCCCACTCCGAGTTCCTCCAACTTCCGAACCAGGGAGGCTTCCGTGAAACGGGCCGGTGGCTTCGTCTCGTGCCCGCCGGCTTCTGCCGCCTCGACCTGAACCGTGTCACCCTCGGCCAGCGCCGGCAGGCGCCGCTCCTGATCGTCGAGTTCGGCGTCCGGATCATCCGATCCCTCGACATAGGCCCGCAGGAACCCGGGGAAAGTGATCGTTCGGCCACTTGTACTGAACTCGGTCGAGCGATCACCCGCCGGAGCGGTCAGCCGGACTTGCAGTGTCTCGCCGGTCGCGTCCGCCATCTGAGAAGCAACGGTGCGTTTCCAGATCAGCTCGTAGAGACGGGCCTGATCTTTCTCGAGTTCATCCGAGACATCCGTGGGCGTTCGGAATCGATCACCTGCCGGCCGGATCGCTTCGTGTGCTTCTTGCGCGTTGCGAACCTTCTTCGAGTAGGTGCGTGGTTTCTCGGAGAGGTACTTTGGCCCATAGAGGTCCTGGATCTGCGCCCTGGCCGCCACGATCGCAGTCTCGGAGAGGGTGATTGAATCGGTCCGCATATACGTGATGTACCCGCCTTCGTAGAGGCGTTGTGCAACCGACATGGTCCGCTGAGCGGAGAAACGGAGCTTGCGTCCGGCTTCCTGTTGGAGGGTCGACGTTCGGAACGGCGGATAGGGGGAGCGCTTGTAGGGTTTCCGCTCGACCGAAGTGACGGTGGCGACTGATCCTGCGAGGGCAGTTGCCAGGTCGTTGGCGGTGGTCTCGTCGAGGATCAGCACATCGTCGCGCCGCGCCCGGCCGACTTCGTCGAAGTCTTTTCCGGTGGCAACCCGCTGATCGTCGACCGCCACCAGCGGAGCGTCGAATGTGCCGTCCTCCGCTCCGGGGGAGAACGTGGCATCGAGCCCCCAGTACGAAGCAGAACGGAAAGCCATCCTCTCACGCTCCCGCTCGACAACGATCCGGGTGGCGACGCTCTGGACACGGCCTGCCGATAGGCCCTGACGTACTTTCTTCCAAAGGACCGGCGAGACCTCGTATCCGTACAGGCGATCCAGGATGCGGCGCGCTTCCTGAGCGTCGACGAGTTGCTTGTCCACCTCACGCGGCGAGGTGAGGGCCGCACGGATGGCATCAGGGGTGATCTCATGGAAGACCATTCGATGCACGGGAATCTTCGGCTTCAGCACCTCGAGCAAGTGCCAGGCGATCGACTCACCCTCGCGGTCCTCATCCGTCGCCAGGTACAGCTCGGAGGCCTCTTTGACCAGCTTGCGAAGCTGCGTGACCGTCTCTTTCTTCTCTTTCGTCACGATGTAGACCGGCTCGAAGTCGGCGTCGACGTTCACGCCGAGCCGTGCCCAGGATTCGCCTTTGAGCTTCTCAGGGACCTCCTTGGCGTTGCGAGGAAGATCGCGAATGTGGCCGATCGACGAGGCCACGGCGTAGTCGCCGCCGAGGTATCCGGCGATAGTGCGCGCCTTGGCAGGCGACTCAACAATGATGAGAGGTTTGGTCACGGGGGCCAGATACTAAGTCTTTCCGGCCGTAGGTTGGAGTCGGAGCGAGATTGAAGCGCGCGAGCGATTGGCATTCAGCCGTTATGCAGTGTGGCGTTCGCATGGATCTGGCCTATAGCCGACGGCCGATGGCCAATGGCCAATAGCCGGAGGTCGCAGCTCCCGGCGAGGCCTCCTCTCGACTCCGGTCATCTGCTCCATCCCTGATATCGTTTCCTTTCGGAAAGGGGCAGAGATCGAGTCGATCCGACTCATTCGTAGAGGCCCGTTCGCCAGGTTGTGGTGGTCGGGAACTGTTTCGTCATTAGGCGACTGGGTAGCGCTGTTTGCCACCATCGCGCTGGCGAACGAGATCGGTGGCGTCACCGGGATCATCGTTCCGCTCGTCGGCCGGCTGCTTCCCGGCATATTCGGCGCGGTCGGGGGTGTCGTTGCCGACCGACTCGACCGCAAATGGACGATGGTCATCGCCGATTTTGGACGCGGTGCCATCGTGCTGCTGCTCATGATCGTCGACAACCTGCTGGAGTTGTTTCTGATCTCATTCGCTCTCGAGGTGCTCACCTTGATCCGGCAGCCGGCCCGGGAGGCGAGCATCCCGAACATCGTCACCGAGGAGCAACTCGTCACGGCCAACAGTCTGAGCCTCGTCAGTGCCTACGGGACTTTCCCGCTTGGTTCGATCGGCTGGTCGGTTGCCTCGAAGATCGGTGAGTGGATCCCGGAGGCTTCGGCTATTGCCAGTAGGAACCTGGCCTTTCTGGCCGATGCCGTCACCTTCGTGATCAGCGGATTGATCGTGGCGACGATGACGCTGAAGACACCGGAGATTCCAGAGGAACGACAGAGGGATCACCGGTTCGACTTCAGGACTCCCTGGCTCGATCTCAAAGAGGGAGTCGCATTCGTCGTCAGGGAGAAACACGTTCGTGTCATCATCCTCGGCATGGCTACTGCCCTCTTCGGCGGCGGTTCGCTCTTCGTTCTCGGCCAACCGTTCAGCGTCGATGCCCTGAACGCGGGCGATTCCGGGTTCGGCGTCCTTTTGACGGCTCTAGGTACCGGCGTCGGTCTGGGCATGCTGGTTGTGGCGAGTCTGAACATCTCCGGTCTCAAGTACGAGATATTCTTTGCCGTCAGCCTGATCGTGACCGGGCTGGCAACCATGATGACCTCCGTCGTACATACGGTGTTCGGCGCCGGAGGTTGGGTGTTTCTCGTCGGCCTCGGCGCCGGGGGAGCCTATGTGATGGGATTCAGCGCTCTCCATGAGCAAGTCGCCGACGAGATTCGCGGGCGAACGTTCGCAGCCTTGTTCACCGTGGTGAGGACCGCGCTGCTGGCATCTGTTGCCTTAGCCGGAGCAGTCGCCGCGGCGCTCGACGGTCACCTGCCTGCGCCTCTCGACGACGGCGTTCGGGCGGTGCTCATGATGGGCGGGATCATCGTGCTGTTGTCCGGGCTACTGTCCGTCTGGACGGTCCGTGATCTAATCAGGGGGCAAAGGCTCTCACCGGAGGCTCGACGCAGAATCGAGGGCGCGTCGGAAGCTTTCTCCCGGGGTCGACGCCGCTCCGATAGGGATGGATCATGAGAGCTCGCTACGTCGCGCTCGAGGGAGTCGAGGGGACGGGAAAAAGCACGGTCGCGCTGCGACTCGCAGATCATCTCCGCTCCACCGGTCGGGATGCCATCGTCGTCCGTGAGCCGGGCGGAACGCCTGCCGGGGAGGGGATTCGCGAACTGCTGCTGCACGGCGATCATATGGAACCCTGGACCGAAGCGCTGCTGTTTGCCGCTCAGCGAGCCCAGCTTGTCGCCGATGTCGTACGTCCGGCGCTTGCCGCGGGGATCTGGGTCATCAGCGATAGAACGGTCTACTCATCGCTGGCCTATCAGGGCGGTGGCCGTGGATTAGGAGTTGAGACCGTTCGGACCGTGAACGCCGCCGGTTTGCTTGGAACCTGGCCGGACCTGGTCGTGCTGCTCGAGCTAGACCCGGCGATCGGCTTGTCCAGGCAATCGACGGCCGACCGCATCGGCGCAGAGGGCGTTCACTTCCAGCAGCGGGTCGCCGAGACGTTCGCCGAACTGGCACAGGCAGAGCCCGATGTATTCCGTACCGTGGCGGCCGACCGTCCCCTTTCGGCGGTTGTCGCGGCGGTGGTCGATATCGTTGAGCAGCGATGGTGAAGGCCCTCTTTGAAGATGTCATCGGCCACGAGAGGGTCGTTGGTCTGCTCGCCCGGGATGTCGTCCGCCCGGGCCAGGCCTACCTCTTCATCGGCCCGGCCGGGGTCGGCAAGTCCACCGTTGCCAAGCGATTCGCCGCCGCGCTTCTCTGCCCCACCAATGGCGATCACGATGCGCCTTGTTCGACCTGTCGACGTGTCGGCTCGGGCACTCATCCGGATCTCGTGGCGATAGAACCGGCGGGAACCGCGATGCTTACCGTGGATCAGGCCCGCACGACGGTTGCACAGTCGAGGATGACGCCGGTCGAGGGAGATCGGAAGGTCTTCCTGATAGCTGAGGCCGGGGCGATGAGCGAGGGAGCGGCGAACGCGCTTCTCAAGACTCTCGAGGAACCCTCAGCCTCGACGGTGTTCTTGCTGGCGGCCGAAGCCGAGGAGGACTTGCCCAGCACGATTGCCAGTCGCTGCAGGACCGTGCAACTCGGCCGAGTCGATCAGATCGAGCTGGTAATCGGGCTTGTAAACAGGGGTGTCGAGCCGGCGCAGGCCGAGCAGGTCGCCAAGGTTGCCGGGGGTCGTCCGGGCCTCGCGCTCACTCTCGCCATGCAGCCCGAGGCCGCCGCATACCGGCAGATCTGGATGGGCATACCTCAACGCGTATCGCCGATCCCCGGTCGAGCCTTCCTCCTGGCTGAAGAGGTTCTAGACGCTCTTGATCCGATGCTCGGCGCGCTCGAACAGCGTCACGTCGACGAGACCGCGGAGGCAGAGGGCCAAGGCGGAGCCGGCAAGGCGCTCAAAGATAGGCAGGCCCGGGAACGGAAACGGGCCGAACAGGCGTTGGTGATCTCGGGCCTGGAGATGCTCGCGTCTTGGTACACCGATTCGGCAGCAGCGCAATTCGGAGGCGAAGTGCGTAATCGTGACATACCGGTGCATGATCTTGCGATGATCACACCCGCCCGTGCGGTTGCCGCCGCCGAGCGTGTGCTGGGTGCGGTTGTGGCACTACGGTCGAATCAGCGACGGAAGCTGGTTCTGGCGGAGCTCTTTGCCGACCTCGGCGCCTGATCCCGCTGCTCCGCCGTTCAGGTGGTGGCTTCTGGCCTGGAAGCTGGTGCTACCTCCCGCCCGACTTCTGGCGCGGTTGGGGTGGCGGCTGCAGGTGAAATATGAGGCTGCCTTGCCGGCCGGCCCAATCGTTCTGGCAGCCAATCATCTCTCCCACCTCGACCCGCCCGTGGTGGGCGTCGCGGCGGGCAAACCAATCCGGTTTATGGCCGTCGATGGTCTGTGGGGTGTCCATCTGTGGCTCGACGTGGTGCTGCGGGCATTCGGTTCGATACCACTCTCTCGCACTCGGGCGCCGCTCGGAGCCGTCCGGGCCGCCGTCGGCCACTTACGTTCCGGCGGATCGGTCGGGATCTTCCCTGAGGGAGGAATCGTGGCCACCTGGGGAGAGTCGGATTCCATGCCGTCTGCGGCTTGGCTGAGCCTGCGAGGTGATGTGCCGCTCGTCCCGGTGGCGGTGACCGGTACGGATGATGCGTACGGCCTGGGCGCTACCCGGCTCCGCCGCAGTCATGTCACGGTCACGATCGGACCTGCATTGGATCCAGGTGACTACCGCGACCTGGAGAACCCGGCAAAGGAAATGATGGCGGCCTGGGCTGCCTGGATGAACGATCACATGGAGCAGCCCTAGCTCCTCTCGATGGGTGAGGGCGGATGGCCCGACTCCTACTTCGCCCCCGGTCCCCCGATGCCCTATCATTCCGGGCCGCCGCCGGAGTAGCTCAGGGGTAGAGCAGCTCACTCGTAATGAGCAGGTCCGGGGTTCGAATCCCCGCTCCGGCTCCGTTCCATTCGGAATGCATTCGACCGGTTTGTCGCCTTCCGCCGGTTGGTAATGTCACCACGGCGACAGGAGATTCCGTGGCTGATCAAGCCAACTTCGAGGCCGATGCGATGCAGTTTGCCCAGCAGCTGTACACCGCGGCGATGCGCATGACTCGCAATCCGGCGGATGCCGAGGACATCGTTCAAGAGACCTTCCTGAAGGCATACCGCGCCTACGAAACCTTCACAGCGGGAACGAACCTCAAGGCGTGGCTCTATCGCATCCTCACGAACACGTACATCAATCGCTATCGCAAACTGGCCAGACGCCCGCAAGAGGTCGACCTCGGTGAGGTGGAGGACCTTTACTTGTATCGCCGGGTATCCACGGATGGAACGAGGGAAGCTTCGCGCAGCGCCGAAGACGAGGTGTTGTCGGGGTTTGTGGATTCCGATGTCAAACAGGCCATCGAGGCGCTTCCCGAGCATTTCCGCCTGCCGGTCTTGCTGGCAGATGTCGAAGGGTTTTCGTACAAGGAGATCTCAGACATCATGGATGTCCCAATCGGAACCGTCATGTCTCGGTTGCATCGTGGAAGAAAGGCGCTCCAGAAAGCGTTGTGGGAGTTCGCGAGTGGACGCGGCCTGACAGGGCAACCGGAGGATTCCGATGAGTAAGCGAAGCTGTGATCAGGCGGTAGAGAGAATCTACTTCTACCTCGACGGCGAGATCACCTGGTACCGCCGGCTTCGCATCAACTGGCACCTTCGCTCGTGCAGGATGTGTGAAGGCGCCTACGACTTCGAGCATCGGTTCCGATCGGTCGTCCGCGATAAGTGCTCAGAGGATGTTCCGGACGAGCTGCTCGAGCGCTTGCGCAGCGTCTTGCGCGAGAATGATGAATAGTCACCCGGCGATTTGCCAGGACCCGCGAACCGCGACCTGCGGCTAATCTCTTCGACCATGTCGAACACCGCCCGCCGAATCGCACTCCTTCTGTTCCTGATAGTCGCACTGCTCGCCGTTGCGCCTGCTGCGCTCGCCGTTGTTGATGCGGTTGCACAGAGTGATGTACCGGCAATACCGGCGCCGGCGCCCGCGGAGACCGAAATCACACCGTCCTGGACCTATCGCTTTCTCATTCCGACGCTATTGGTGATTGCGGTGCTGGCGGTCGTTCTCACTGTGGTGCAGTACTTCGTCGGAGTGGTCGGCAAACGGTATCGCGTAGTGCGATGACCGACGGCATTCCCTGGTCCCTGGCCGTCAGAGTGGCCGATCGGGTCGCAGGCAGCCACCCACTCGAATCTACTTATCACATCGAATCGTTTCGGCGCCAAGCTCCTGCCCTGCTGGAGCGCGCCGGAGAACTCGTTGGCGAGGAAACCGGTCTGGTCCCGGCGGGTAGTGCCGGTGTCGAGGTAGTCGGACGGACCGATTGGGTTCGTCGCAACGTCGAGTTCTTCTCACGGCTGATGGAACCGGCCGAGGAGAAGATCGCCGGGCGACTGAATCAGGCGGGAGTTGTGGGTGCGAAAGCGGCCGGTGTTGCCAGGCGGATAGTGGCGGTAGAGACCGGTGCCCTTCTGGGTGTCATGTCACGTCGCGTGCTGGGCCAGTATGAACTAGTGCTTCCCGCCGACGAATCGGATGGTGACATAGTGTTTCTCGTTGGACCCAACGTACTGGCCATGGAGCGCGCCAATCAGTTCAGCCCGGATGAGTTCCGGTTCTGGCTCGCTTTGCACGAGAGCGCCCATCGTGCTCAGTTCACCGCGGTTCCATGGATGCAGGGCTACTTCTTATCTCTGGTTCAGGGTTTGATCGAAAGCGCCGAACCCGAGCGCGGCCGATTCAAGAGGATTATCGAGGAGATCAAGACCGCCGGTGAGGGGGAAACAGACATCATCGGTGAGGCAGGTCTGCTGGGCCTCTTTGCCAGTAATTCGCAGCGTGAACTGATCGACAAGGTACAGGCGCTCATGTCTGTTCTCGAGGGCCACGGTCACGTCATCATGGACCGTATCGGGGCCCGGCACCTGGTGACGCAAGAGCGGATGTCCTCGATCCTCAAGCGACGCCGGATGGATGCACGCACCGCGGCTTTTTTCCGGATCACCGGGCTCGAGATGAAGCTTCGCCAGTACGAGCTTGGCGAGAAGTTCGTGCTCGCCGTCGAGCGCGAGGCCGGGTGGGAGGCGGTGGACCTCGTTTGGCAAGGCGAGCACTCGCTGCCGACTCTCGATGAGATCCATGATCCTTCGGCATGGCTGGCTCGCGTCGCCTAGGCGAACTGTCTGCCCGGGTACGGGCACTGGGGCAGATTCCCCCCGGGCGCGCTGCGATCGCGCTGAGCGGGGGAGCCGATAGCGCTGTCGTTGCCTGGTTGATGGTTGAAGCCGGTGTCCAGTGCAGGGCGATCCATGTCGACCACCGGTTGAGCGGGTCGCCTGCGATGAGGGAGGCTGCCGCGGCGATCGCTGAGCAGCTGGTGGTCGACCTGGAGGTTCGTGAGGTCGATATCCCGGCAGGGGCATCCCCAGAGAATCAGGCGAGGATCGTGCGTTATTCAGCGCTCGAGTCGGCCTTGCGAGCGGGCGAACTGCTCGTGACCGGGCACACGAGAGATGATCAAGCCGAAACCGTGCTGCTGAACATCGTGCGCGGTGCCGGATTGGACGGCCTCGTTGGAATCCCGCACCGGCGAGGGAACCTCGTGCGGCCGATTCTCGGTGTCACTAGATCGGAGACGAGGGAGCTGGCGACTCTGTTGGGGCTTTCATGGCGCGATGATCCTGCCAATGATGATCCCGACCCGAGACGAAATCAGATCCGGCGCGAGACCATCCCGGATCTCGAGAGGCGGTTCAATCCGCAGCTTCGGACTGCCCTCGCTTCCCTGGCGGATACCGTCGCCGCGGAGCTCCCGGAACGGCAACTACGGGTGCGCATTCGGAAGGTCGCCAACGGCGTAGCGCTGGCCGCACCTGAGCTCCATGCGGTGGGGCCGGCGGCTGCGAAGCAGGCGCTGCGCGACGCGCTGCGACGGGTGCGCGGTCCCCATGCCGGTACCCGGAGCGAGATCGACAGGCTGGTCGCCGTTGCAGACGGCACCGTGGCGTCAACCGAAGTTGTCGGGGAAATCAGAGCCTATCGAAGCGGCCCCTGGTTGATTATCGATCGCCCCTCCGACTCGGAACCACCGGCGGCCCGGCGATGGGCCGTGCCCGGCGACGTACGATTCGGTCCATGGGCATTCACGGCGTGGATGGATGATCGGGCACCCGTCGCGTTTCCGCTCTCCTCGTGGATGGCCGTTTCAGATGCCGATTCTCTCCCGGCTTCCTTGACGATCCGGTGCGCAGAACGAGGGGACGTCATTGACGGCGTACCCGTTGTCGAGCGGCTCAGGCAACTGGGGGTGCCCGCCGATCAGCGATCAGCCTGGCCGGTCGTCGTCTCCGGAGGGACGGTCGTGTGGATTCCGGGAGCGGGAATCTCCCGGTCCGTTTGGGTGGGATCGGCCACGCGGCGCTACCTTTGGGTAGACGCAGCAATGGAGACCCCGTGAAAGTCGGAAGAACACTCGTATCCGCCGAAGAAATCGACGGTGCCCTCGCCAGAATCGGCGCGCAGATCGACGTCGACTACGAAGGCAAAGATCTGCTCATGATCGGTGTATTGAAGGGCGCCTTCATAGTCATGGCCGATCTAGCTCGTCATCTGACCGTTCCGGTTGAGTTCGATTTCATGGCCGTGTCTTCGTACGGAGCGGCTACCCAAACATCGGGCGTGGTGAGGATTCTCAAGGATCTCGACCAGGAGATCGCCGGCCGGGATGTGCTGATCGTCGAGGACATAATCGATTCGGGTCTCACCCTCAGCTACCTCCTCAAGAGCCTGCGGGTCCGCCGTCCGGCCAGTCTCGAAGTAGCAGCGTTGCTGGTGAAGGAGGGAATCCAACGGGTCCCGCTCGACGTGAAATATACGGGCTTCACCATCGGCCCTGAGTTCGTAGTGGGCTTCGGACTCGATTACGTCGGGAAGCTCCGCAATCTGCCTCAGATTGCCGTAATGGAAGAAGATGACTGAGCTGAATGCTGTGTAGTCCCGAGAGCGGCATACCATGTGCAAGCCCGTGATAGTGATTAGCGAGCTTCCATGAATAGAACCCTTCGTACCATCCTCGTATACGGCGTCGTCGTCGTACTCATGGTTGTTGTTGCTCAAACCTGGTTTGAGACCGGCGAACAGCCCTCTGAGGTAACGGCGAGCGAGTTCGTCCAACGGGTTGAAGCAGGTGAAGTCGAGAAAGTCACGATCTTCACCCGGTCCGATCTCGTGACCGGCGATTATGTGGGTGAACCCGACGACACATCGCCCGACTTCAGCTTCTCGTACCCTCCCGAATGGGAAGGGACGCTGACGGAGATTCTCGTTGAGAACCAGGTCCCGATGACGACCGAATCCGACACCTCCATATGGGAAGTCGTCATCAGCCTTTTGCCCTGGCTGTTTCTCATCGGATTCATGATCTTCATATTCACCCAGATGCAGGGCGGCGGCAATAGGGTCATGCAGTTCGGGAAGGCCAAGGCCAAGCAGGTCACACGCGACACACCCAAGGTGTCCTTCGACGACGTTGCAGGGGTTGACGAGGCCATTGAGGAACTTGAGGAGATCAAGGAGTTTCTGCAGAACCCGTCGAAGTTTCGCGCAATGGGCGCCAAGATCCCGAAGGGCGTCTTGCTCTACGGGCCTCCGGGAACAGGGAAGACGCTGCTGGCCAGAGCCGTCGCCGGTGAGGCCGGTGTCCCGTTCTTCTCGATATCAGGCTCCGATTTCGTCGAGATGTTCGTCGGTGTCGGTGCCAGCCGCGTACGCGACCTCTTCGAGCAGGCGAAGGCGCAGGGGCCGGCCATCATCTTCATCGATGAGATCGATGCCGTGGGGCGTCATCGTGGTGCCGGCCTGGGCGGCGGACACGATGAGCGCGAGCAGACACTCAACCAGTTATTGGTTGAGCTGGATGGTTTCGATGTCAACACGGGCGTAATCGTTATCGCAGGTACTAACCGGCCGGACATCCTCGATCCCGCCTTGCTGCGCCCGGGCCGTTTCGACCGTCAGATTGTCGTCGATCGCCCCGACCTGAAGGGTCGCGAAGCGATTCTGGCCGTACATTCGCGCGGCAAGCCGTTTGAAGACGAGATCGACAACACCGTCCTGGCTCGTCAGACCCCCGGGTTCACCGGAGCGGATCTCGCCAACCTGATCAACGAAGCCGCGTTGCTGGCGGCTCGACGAGAGAAGAAACGCATCGGGATGGACGAGTTGGAAGAAGCTATCGACCGTGTCATCGCCGGTCCCGAGCGACGCAGTCGGGTCATCTCCGAACCAGAACGCAAGTTGACCGCCTATCACGAGGGTGGGCACGCGCTCGTCGGGTTTGCCTTGCCGAACACCAATCCGATTCACAAGGTAACGATCATTCCCCGCGGTCGATCCGGTGGATTCACCCTCTCCCTCCCCACCGAGGATCGCTTCTACAAGCGACGGAGCGAGATGGTCGATGAACTGGCTCTCTTGCTGGGTGGGCGCACCGCCGAGGAAATCATATTCGGCGACCCCTCAACCGGCGCCAGCGATGACATCGATAAGGCCACCGATCTCGCTCGCAAGATGGTCATGGAGTACGGCATGAGCGACCGACTCGGACCCATGAAGTACGGGCACGCGGCGGGAGAGGTCTTCCTCGGACGCGATTATTCGCGTCAGCCCGACTACTCCGACGAAGTTGCTTCGTATATCGATTCCGAAGTTCGAAAGCTCATCAGCCAGGCCCACGACGAGGCGCAGCAGATCTTGACTGCTCATGAGGATTCCCTACATCGCATCGCCGCCGAGTTGATCGAGAAAGAGACGCTCGACGCCGGAGAGGTTGCCGCCCTCTTTCACGACGTGCCCAAGTGGGAGCACACAACGGATGGGGCGATGCGAATCCAGATGCCCGCCGCGTCATCGTCGGAAGATTTCGCTGCTGCTGCGCATATCACCGAGCACGGCCCGGCTACCTGAGGAGCAGCACATGGCAGATGTCGGAGACGACATTCAGCAAGACGCTATCGCGAATGCCGTCAGGGCGATTCTCGAAGGAGTAGGGGAGGACGTGAGTCGGGAGGGTCTCATCGACACCCCGGAACGAGTTGCCCGGATGTACGCCGAGGTGTTTGGTGGGTTGCGGGTTGATCCTAAGAGCGTGATCAGTACCGTCTTCAGCGACGAGAACCACGATGAGATGGTGTTGGTCAAGGACATAGCCTTCTACTCGATGTGCGAGCACCATTTGCTTCCATTCCATGGAAATGCTCATGTCGCCTATTTGCCGAAAGGTCGTCTCACCGGGCTCTCGAAGTTGGCGCGTCTGGTCGAAGCGTTCGCCCGCCGGCCGCAGCTTCAGGAACGACTGACGACTCAGATAGCAGACACGCTCATGGAAGGGCTGAGGCCGTACGGAGCCCTTGTGGTCGTAGAGGCCGAGCATCTTTGCATGAGCATGCGTGGCGTGAAGAAACCTGGATCGATGACCGTCACGTCGGCAGTGCGGGGTACCTTCTGCGACATGGATGCCAGCCGGGCTGAAGCCTTTTCGCTGATCTACGGCGGTCGATAACCCCCGTGGACTGGAAGTTGCGAACCAGGACTCTGAGCAATCACGAGCACACACTCGTGATGGGAGTTGTCAACGTCACGCCCGATTCCTTCTCAGACGGAGGTCGGTTCTTCGAGCAAGCGGAGGCGGTCGCCCATGGGCGTCGTCTGGCCGCGGCAGGCGCCGACCTCGTCGACGTCGGGGGAGAGTCGACGAGGCCCGGAGCACCTCCCGTTTCTGCGGAGGAGGAATCCAGGAGGGTCGTGCCGGTGGTGCGGGCTCTCGCGGCAGACGGCATCGTGGTCTCAGTTGATACCACCAAGGCTTGCGTCGCGGAGGAAGCGATCTCGGTCGGTGGTGAGATCGTCAACGATGTCTCCGCCTTGTCGGATCCGGCGATGGCCGCGGTGATCGCCGACCGCGGCGCCGGAGTCGTGCTGATGCACATGCAGGGCACGCCGGCGACGATGCAGGCTGACCCGCACTATGACAACGTAACGGCTGAAGTGCTCGCCGCGCTGCTGGAGCGCGCTGCTCTGGCCGAATCGTCGGGTATCGACCGGGAGCGTATCTGCCTCGATCCCGGCATCGGCTTCGGGAAGTCGATCGAGCACAATCTGAAGTTGCTCCACGACCTCGAGGCTTTCACGTCGACCTCCTATCCGATACTGGTGGGCAGCTCGCGCAAGTCGTTCCTTGGTGTGTTGGCGGGATTGCCGAACCCTTTGGATAGAGACGCGGCAACGGCCGGTACCACTGCCTTGGCGGTGGCAGCCGGAGTTTTCTGCGTTCGAGTTCATGATGTTCCCGGGAACCTTCAATCCGCCCGGGTTGCCGACGCTATCGTGCGATCGAGGAACTTCGATGAGGTCGGTGGATGACGGGTCTCAAGCCAAGAGAGTTTGTGTGGGTGATTGCCGGTCGGCTGGCGGTGTGTGAACGCATCGGTGGCTACGGCTTTCAGCATCGTCGCGTTCGCCGCGAAGAGGAGATCACCTGGCTCCGCAAAGAGGCAAAGATCACCTCGATCGTCTCGCTCTTGCCGGGAAACCAGAATATGTCCGCCTATGAAGAGGCCGGCTTCAACGTGCTTCATTGTCCGTTCGCTCCGGAGGATGAGAGTGGCAGCCTCATGCCGTTCTTTGCCACGCTCGATCAGGCGCTGAAGGACAGAAAGTCCGTTGTGTTGGTCCATCGAGACACTATCGATGAAGGGATCGGGGGACTCCTTGCCGGATATCTTGTGCATGCCGGCTACCTGGACAACCCCATCATCGCCTCCGCAGTCATCCAGGAGATCCTCGGAAAGCCGCTCGGGCCGAAAGCCCGGGCGATGATCCGGGTACCGGAACGTTAGATCCGGGATGAGTGTGACCGATTGGATTCGACTACACGGCATTGAGGTATTCGCTCACCACGGTGTTCTGAGCGAGGAACAGCTTCGCGGACAGGTTTTCGTGATAGATGTCGATTTGGCAATCGATCTGTCCGAGGCTGCCGACTCGGATGATCTTTCGACCACCGTTCACTATGGCGACCTCGCAGTGGCGATCCGTGACAGGGTGGCGAGCGAACGCTGGGATCTCATCGAGAGGGTGGCCGGACGGGTGGCTGATCTGGTACTCGAGAACGATCAAGTGTTGCGGGTTGACGTCACGGTGCACAAGCCATCTGCCCCTATCGATGTTCCCTTTGCAGACGTCTCAGTGACGATCAGCCGATCCCGATGACCAGAGCAGCCGTAGCGCTGGGTTCGAATATGGGCGATCGCCGCGCCAACCTCGAATTCGCCGTTCGCGGCCTGGCGTCCTGCGGGGAAGTGGTCGGCGTCTCAGACCTCTATGAGACGGCCCCGGTCGGTGGCCCGGAGCAGGGTCCGTATCTGAACGCGGTCGCCATTGTGGATACGACGCTGCCCGCGGAGCAGTTGCTGGCGGGGCTGCACGATATCGAACGCCGGCGAGGTCGGACCCGCACAATCCATTGGGGGCCGAGAACCCTCGATCTCGATCTGCTTCTGTACGGCCGGGAGAGTCATACAAGCGACAGTTGCATGGTTCCCCACCCGCGGATGCACGAGCGGCGCTTCGTCGTGGAGCCCCTTCTGAATGTCTGGCCGGAAGCAGCACTGCCCGACGGGACGAGGGTTTCAACCTTTGCAGCAACCTTTGCCGACCAGGACCTCTCCAATCTCGGCGCCTGGTGGCCGCCCCGGCAAGCCGGGCAGGGCTTCCGCGAGCGGGGTGGGTGGTGGGTGGTCGCCCAGCTCCTGCTGATAGGGCTGGTCGTTGCCGCGCTGGGCATGGGCGGCCCTGTCATCCCCGGTGAATCTGCCCTGCGCGTCGGCGGTGCTGTTCTCGCCCTGGCGGGTCTCGCCCTCGGGATACTCGGGCTTTCGCATCTCGGCGATCGACTGACGCCGTTCCCCGAGCCGCTGGCCGGTGGGGAGATCATCCATGCCGGGGTCTATGCGACGGTTCGGCATCCGATATACGGCGGAATCGTTCTCGGGCTCGTCGGTATCGCGCTCTTCGGAGCTTCCCTCTACGGTTTGCTACTGGCCATGCTTGCCGGTGTGTTCTTCTGGATGAAAGCCGGTCGGGAAGAGATGAGACTGCTGGAGCGTTTCCCGCACTACGCCGAGTATCGGGAGAGAACCCGGGCGCGGCTCGTGCCGTGGGTACTGTGAGCGATAGGCGATAGGCCCGCTCGAGCCGGCGGCTCATTGCCTAATGCCTAGTGCCTACTGCCTAATGCCTACTGCCTAATGCCTAGCGCCTAATGACTATTGCTCTTGTGCAATCTCCCTGCCTGAGGCACCCCTGACTACCGTTACACGCATGGATACACCACTCCGCATCGTCATTGTCGGGCCGGGGCGTGCCGGAATGTCGGTCGGGCTGGCAGCCCGGCGGGCCGGACACGACATCGTTGGGGTGATGGGCCGGTCGAACCTCGCGGCGCGGGCGGCCATCCTTGGTGCTCCGGTGCTCGACTGGGACGCTCCTCTTCCCGGCTGCGACCTCGTCGTCGTGGCGGTACGTGATGACGCGATTCGGCCGGTCGCCGAACGGCTCGCGCCGGTCGCGGGTAGCGCCGTAGCCGCCGTCCATCTCTCAGGACTCACATCGGTCGAGGCCTTGAGTGCCCTCGGCCGTGCCGGACTGGAAACCGGGGGTTTCCATCCATTGCAAACGATGCCGAACCCCGAGGACGGCGCCGCAGCCCTGTCGGGCGCCGCCATCGGTATAACTGCCGATTCGCCGTTGGAGGGGAAACTCGAGGATCTGGCTCTCAGCATTGGCGCTTGCCCTTTCAAGCTCGAAGACGGCCGGCGCCCGCTCTATCACGCGGCCGCCGCCTGCGCGGCGAACTACGTGCTGACCGCGCTTGCGCTGGCAGAAGAACTGTTCGAAGCTGCCGGAGTGCCGTTTGGATTGGCCCGGCCGCTGGTTTCCGAGGTAATCGCCAATGCGTTCGATGTGGGGCCCCGTGATGCACTGACGGGCCCTATTGCCAGGGGCGATTTGGGGACGGTGGCGGCGCAGATAGCGGCTGTGGCAGAGGTCGATCCCGACCTGGCAGCCGACTTCAAGGCGTTCGGCCGCGCAACTGCGAGGCTGGCAGGCGCAGACGCTTCGATGCACGAGATGCTCCGATGAAGATCGTGCAACGTTTCGCTGAAGTGCGGGCTTCGACCGCCGGCAGGCTGGGGCTCGTTCCGACGATGGGGTTCCTGCACGAGGGACATCTGGCTCTGGTCGACGCGGCACGTCGCGACTGTGACACGGTGGTGATGAGCCTCTTCGTGAACCCACTCCAGTTCGATGAAACGCGCGACCTCTCTCGTTATCCGCGTGACCTGGATCGGGACGCCGAACTGGCAGAGGGCCGAGGTGTCGACGTTCTCTTTGCTCCCGAGCTCGATGAGATGTACCCGCAGGAACCGCTAACGAGAGTGACCGTTTCCGGGACTACAGACGAAATGGAAGGCGCTCACCGCCCGGGCCATTTCGACGGTGTGGCGACGGTTGTCGCCAAGTTGTTCGTTGGGATTAGAGCCGATCGAGCCTATTTCGGCAGAAAGGATGCGCAGCAGTTGGCCACCGTTACCAGGATGGCAGCGGACCTTTCGATTCCCATCGAGGTGGTTCCGGTGTCGATCGTACGGGAGCAGGATGGATTGGCGCTGTCGAGTCGCAACGTGTTTCTCTCATTAGACGAGCGCCGCAGAGCTTTGGGTATCTCAACGGGACTGATGGCAGCAGCCGATGCGGCAGAAGGCGGAGAACGGGATGGGTTGCAGCTCGAATCCATCGTGCGAGCTCGTCTCGATGGGGTTCTCATCGACTACGTTGCTCTGGCCGGGGCTTTGTCCGCCAGGAGGGTCGACAACCTGGAGGAGGATGCCGTCCTGGCAGTGGCGGCGCGGGTCGGTGAGACCCGACTCATCGACAACGTGTTTCTGACCGTTCGCGGCGACACCATCGTCGCCGACCGCGGAACCCGGCTCGACGAACCGAGCATTCTGTACGCCGCACACCGCGACTAGACCAAGCGTGACGACGCTCTCGCGATTCGCAATTCGCGATTCGCAACCGGCAAGCCAACGCCCGCGACCAGCTCTGGAACTAAGGTCTGTTCCCCATGACCGACGAAAATCCGTCAGACGAATCGCAGGACATCCCAGAAGACGCCGGCCTCGCCGCGCACCCGATCACGGCGCGCCGACTCGAGAAGCTCTCCGAGATCCGGGATGGAGGCGGTGAACCGTATGCCTACCGCTTTGACCGTACGGCAACGGCCGCCGATCTGCATGCGGAGTACGGCGACCTGCAACCGGGGGCCGAGACCGGCAGGATTGTCGCGGTCGCAGGCAGAGTGCTCAATGTGCGTAGCTTTGGGAAGCTCATGTTCCCGGTACTCCTTGATCAGACGGGAAGGATTCAGCTGTTCGTCGCCAGCAACACACTCGGAGCAGATGAGTTCGAGCGATTCGGCGGCGTTGATTCAGGAGATTGGGTGGGTGCCGAGGGCGAGATAATCACCACCAAGAAGGGTGAGCTCAGCGTTCGCGTCCAGTCGTGGGTGTTGCTTTCGAAATCGCTCCGACCTTTGCCGGAGAAGTGGCACGGGCTCAAAGATGTCGAACGACGCTACCGCCAGCGATATCTAGATCTCATTGTGAGCGATGAGGCGCGCCGCATCGCAATGACCCGGTCGCGGATTCTTGCAGAGCTTCGCAAACAGTTCACCGACCGCGGCTACATCGAGGTGGAGACGCCGGTGCTTCAGTCACAAGCGGGCGGAGCCCTGGCGCGGCCGTTTGAGACCCATCACAACGCGCTCGACATCGACATGTATCTGCGTATCGCGACCGAACTCCACCTCAAGCGGTTGGTAGTCGGAGGGATGGAGCGCGTGTTCGAACTGGGCCGGATCTTCCGCAACGAAGGGGTGGACACGACACACAACCCCGAGTTCACGACACTCGAGGCCTATGAGGCATTCGCCGATTACCGGGACATCATGGAGTTGGTGGAAGAGGTAGTGGCGGCAGTGGCCGAGGCTGCGACCGGATCGATGCAGATCGAATACGACGGTCGACCGATCGATTTCACGCCTCCCTACCGGCGGGCCACCCTGCTCGACCTGCTATCTGAGGCGCTTGGGGAATCGGTGGGGTTCGACCTGTCGCTGACGGAAATGCGTGATCTGGCCCTTTCCAAGGGCATCACGCCTGATGCTGCCTGGGGCAAGGGCAAGCTGATCACCGAGTTGTACGAACACCTGGTTGAACCGAATCTGTGGGAACCCATCTTCGTGATCGATCATCCGAAAGAAACGTCGCCCCTTGCAAGAGTCCATCGCCGGGACTCGAACCTGACGGAGAGATTCGAGTTGTTCGCAGGAGGTATGGAGCTGTGCAACGCCTTTTCGGAACTCATTGATCCACTCGATCAGCGAGAGCGCTTCGAGCAGCAGGCAAAGGCGAAGGCCGCCGGCGACGAGGAAGCCCACCCGATCGATGAGGACTTCATTCGCGCGCTCGAATACGGTATGCCTCCGACCGGTGGTCTCGGCATCGGCGTCGATCGTTTGGTCATGCTTTTAACGGGGCAATCGACGATCCGCGAAGTCCTGTTGTTCCCGCATCTGAAGCCGGAGACCAGCAACCGGCGGCCGCCGCCGGATCAGAGCTCAACGACGATCGGGTGATCCACGGTGGCTCGGCCCCTCAGCGACTCGATTTCTTCGAGAAGCGATCCGGCCTGACGGTTCTCGCCATTCTGTACCGCCACCAGCGTGAATACGGCTCTCAGGGTCAGGGATTCCAGATGTTCGGACTCCAGTCGGAGGATCGTGGCCAGGCGATCGAGAAGTGCCGTGACCCCCTCGACCTTGAACTCCCTCAGCACGGCTACATAAGTCAGGTGATCGAGATGGCCGATTTTGTCGACGCCTCTCAATGTTGCGCTCATCACGGCTTCGAGGTGCTTGTCCAGCCAGCGGTGGTCGTCATCGGCTGAGGTCGGCGGATCTGGGAGTCCCTCCACCTCGATGAGAAGAATCCCGAACTGGTCCTTTCGTCGGGAAAGCCAGTTCAAGGCCTCCTGGATTGCATCGAGTAGACCGTTCCGATTGAGCGTGCCGGATGCAGGGTCGATCGGAGACAGTACGTCCAGTGCAAGCCTTAGGCGGCGGATCTCTTCATCACGTTCGAAGAGCGCCTTTTCGATGTCTTCGGGTTCGTCGTTGGTGGGGTCAATATCCATTGGCAAGTCGAGGATAGTGATCACCGGCCGAATTCGTGCCTTATCGATAGCGCAAGCTTGCCGACTGGAGAGTCGTGCGGGCTCTGAAACGCAGGTTGATGAGGCCGACGACCGAAATCCGTCCCTCCGGGAGACATCAATGAGGATTGCCGAACAATTTCTGTCCCGGTTCATGGAGCAGGCGACCCTTCAGGCGAAAAGCCGTACCGTTGGTGAACCGGATTGCGCTCCAGCGCCCGGCCCTGATGCCCTTCCACCTCGGGTCAACTCTGCTCACTCGGCTGCGCCCGTCGCTGAGCTCCAGAGGCGCACCGCCGCCTATCAGGCGACCGTTGAGGTTCTGTCGAAGTCACTCCAGCCTTCGCTGGTCGACTTCCTGAGATAACCGACGGGCTTCGCTCGAGCGCATAGTCCGTTGCGCGGCTCGAGGGCGGTTCCTTCGGTGAGATACCGGCCCTAGCAGGCTGCAGCTCGTCCGAAGGCAAGATGGGCTGCTTCCAATCGTTCCCGCGCAAGCCCGACGATCGAAAGCCTCAAGGAATCCACTGAGCGAGTGATCTCGAGCAGTTCGTCGAGGTCGGCTCTGAGGGCGATTGCCTGCTCGGGGTCTGACCGCTGGATGATGGCGCGGAGCGAGAAGTCGTATTCGGGTTCACCCCACAGGTCTGCGATCCCGGCGACGACGACGGCTCGGAGCACTTCGTTAGTACCGAGCTGCCGTTCGAGCTTGGCGATCTGCCGGGCCGCCGAAACAAGTGCGAGGTCGCGTTCGGAAGCAATCAAGGCCGCCATTTCCCCGAGTCTTGCTTCGAGTTCCACTAGAAGCCGGCGTTCACGATTGAGTATCTCCAGCAGGGAGTCGATTCCGGGCTGCTGGATGAGATTCAGTTCGTTCACGCGCGATCTCCTCTTCACGGCTCTCGTCTGATGGTTCCCGTCGGCGGGTTCCCGCGTACTTCAAGCCATCATTTCGAAGTCCGGGCAAGGTGCATCATGAGAAGTCAAATGGAGCCTGTGCGAATAGGGCTCAAGAGGACCCTCCCGGGGTGCCGATGACAAGTGAAGCGCTACCAAGTATTCGCAGTTGTCTCCGGAGACAAGTCGAACAGGGACTGGACAATGGCCGCCTTGGATCGAAACCAGCTGGCAGTCGAGCACATCGATCTCGTAGGTCACATCGTGGCTGAGGTGTCGGTTCGCTACCCACGTCACGTCGACAGGAAAGAATTGTGGAATGCCGGCGCGCTCGGCCTCGTCGAGGCCTCGAGGCGCTTCAACATCGAGAGCGGAGTTCCATTCGCTCGATACGCCGCCATCCGGATTCGGGGGGCGATCATCGACTCGACGAGATCTCGCGATTGGGCGACCCGGTCCGTACGCAGGAATCTTCGTGAGATCCAGCAAGCGACATCGGATCTCGAAGAACGAACCGGCCGCCGTCCTGATGATGATGACCTCGCCGGCGCGCTGGGCATCACCGTCGCAGAGCTCTTGGACAGGCAAGCGCAGGCGAGTTACAGCACTCTCCTGCACCTAGATCAAGATGACTCGGAAGAGGCGCCGCTTCGAGACCAGGTAGCCGAAGAGCGCCCGTCGGTTCTCCCCGAGGAAGCACTCGAGAATCGCGAACTTCTGGGTACCCTCAAGGCCGCGATCGGGTTCTTAGCGCCGGCTCAAGCCGAAGTGGTCAGCCGTTACTACCTGTACGGCGATCTCCTGCAGGATATTGCCGACGATCTAAAGGTGACTGAAGCCCGGGTCTCGCAGATCCGGGCTGAGGCGCTGGCATCCATGCGGTCGTATTTCGCAACTCTCTACGAGGGCCTGCCGGATGTCGACGATTCTGCACCGGGCAAACGTGCAAGAGCGGCCTACCTGTCGGTGCTGTCGGAGAACACCACGTGGCGCTCCCGGCTGGAGCAGGATGAGCTTCTAACCACAGGTCCCTAGGACTCGTTCCTATGCCATCGACGTTTGATGCTTCGGGCCTCTGGTTTGCGGCCTAATGCTCAAGGCTCCTGCGTCTTGAACCCGCGACGCTCGAGAGTTCCCCAAGTGTGGTCCCCACGCAGAGCCGAGAAGAGTCCGCGAATTCGCCACCAGGTAGCAAGTTGTCGATAGCCCAGGTTCTCGATGAACGCAACCAGTATCAAGCGTCCGAGATCGCGCGGGCGTGAGTATCGCTGGAACGACAGTTCTTCTAGAGCAACTGCCGCGACCGACAGAGCTACTCCGGCCGCCACCGCGAGGCCGAGGAATGCCAAGATGTACGACATTGGAGCGACCCCTGCAATCAGCGCCCACAGAAAGACGACGAAGCCGGATGCCTCGATGAGCGGTCCGATGACCTCGAAAATGCCGTAGTAGGTGAATCCAATGAGCGCAGGCGGTCCGTAGAGGGGGTTGCCGAACATTTGCCGGTGCCGCCACAGGGTTTGGACCAGGCCGCGTTGCCAGCGGTTTCGCTGTCTGCCAAGGCTCCCCAAATCCTCCGGTGCTTCGGTCCACGCAACGGGGTCGGGGATGAAGGCGACCCGGTAGTCGATATCGTTCTCCCGGCAATGGCGGTGGAGTCGGACCACCAGTTCCATGTCCTCCCCGACAGTGTCGGTGGCGAATCCGCCTACGTCGACAACTATGCCTCGTCTAAAGACACCGAAAGCGCCCGAAATGATCAATGTTGCCCGAAGGACATCCCATCCAACCCGAGCCGCGAGAAACGCCCTGAGATACTCGACGACCTGGAACCGAGCGACCATGTTCTTCGGCAACAGGACCTGACGGACGATACCTCCGTCGACTACGCAGCCGTTGGCGATGCGCACGATGCCGCCCGCCGCCACGGTGTCGCGGTTCTCCAGGAAAGGCCGAACGAGGCGCGGGAGGGCTTCAGGTTCGAGCAGCGTGTCGGCGTCCATTGCGCAAAACAGAGGTGTTCTTGCGTAATTGAGACCTGCATTCAAGCTGTCGGCCTTGCCCCCGTTTTCCTTGCTGACGACCCAGAGGTTTGGATGGCGAGCGGCCCGGTGAACAGTCCTGACGGGCGCGGTGTGCAAATTGGCGCTCGGTGCACGAGCGGCCGGTTTGAGCTGGAATGCCTCGATCAGGCTGCCGAGGGTTCCGTCCGTAGAACCATCGTCCACGACGACTATTTCGTAGTCGGAGTACTGAAGGGTGAGCAGCGAACGAACCGACTCGACGATGCCGGCTTCCTCGTTGAAAGCCGGGACAACGAGGGTGATCGGGACACCTCCGGCTGCGTTCACCAGGTCTCCTATGTGTAACGACTTCAGCCTCCCGACGTACTTCTTCAGATCGATGAAGGCCAGAACGCTCGTCGTCATGTAGACGAAGTTCATGGCGAGGAAATAGACCAGAATCACCAGGCTCACTACGTATACGAGAGTGATCACGTGACCCCCCCGGCAATCATTTCTTGTGCCAGCGTCGATTGCGGAAGTTCGCTCTGTGCTATCTCGTGTAGCCGCTCACGGCCACCTGCTTCGAGGAGCGCACGGGCTGCGTTGATTGCGACCCATGGGTCGGCGTCGAACATCCCCAGCTCGAGCACTTCGATGTCGGAGGCGTCGCCGATGGTGCCGAGGGCACTGAGGGCCAGCGCTCTGAGTGTGTGGTCGCGACCCGACGCGTAGGTGCGGACAATTGATACGTGCTCCGGACCCCCCACCGTCCTGAGCAGCCGGAGCAGAGCGGCAGCCAGCTCCCGGTTCGGGCTGCCGGTCAGCACCTTGACCGCTATGTCCCCGGCCACCGGATCCGTTAGAAGGCCGAGGGCCTCTGCGGCAACCGCCCTATCGATCGGGTTGCCCTCGGTCAGGAGAAAGGATCGGAGCGCGGGTGCCACCTCGACTCCGAGTGAGGCGAGCATGCTGGCCAGAAAACGACTGTTCCATTCCGAGTAGCGGTGCAGGTTCGAGAGCACTCTGACGATGTATTCCGGGTGATGGGACCCGGCGAGAGACCGTGCGGCCACCATCGAGACGAGCGGAGAAGGATCATCGAGTGCCCGGGCGATTCTGGCCCCGTGCTCATCGATGCCCAATGTGGCGAGCGTCTGCACGGCCAGCGCTCTCCGTGAGGCCGAGCGGGCCTGCAGGTCTCCGAGAATGCCGGGCAGGACTGGTGCGGCAATGTCGGTGATCGTGAGGTTGTCGTTGCCGACCAGCAATCTGGCGTATCGCACCAGGAAGCGGAGGAAGTGTCGGGAAGACCGGGGAGTGACCGTGTTGAGTAGGTCGGATATTGGGAGTGACCCGGCCATTACCTCCAGGAGCAAGGGCTCCCAGGTTGCCTCGTAACTCGAGTAGCGACGTGCCCGTATGACGTTCCGGAACCGCATCGCGAAGGCGGAAGCGGCGAGGTATGCGACTACTCCGACGATAACGAGGGTCGACCACAGGACGACGCCAATGAGTGCCTCCGAGGCCCATACGGACGAGGTGCCGCCAGACCACATACCGGCGGCTACCGGGCCAGCAGTCGTTGTACCCTGAGGGCGAGTTCCGTAGGCGAGAAGGGCTTCAGTATGTAGTCGTCGGCGCCACCCGAGAGTGCGCGAACAACGTCCTGTTCCGTTCCCATTCCCGTCAACATCACCACTGGAATGGGTGCCAGCCTGGGGTCCTCCTTCAGACGGCCGAGTAGTTCAAAGCCGTCCATGCGAGGCATCTTCACGTCGAGAATCGCCAGCGAAAAGGGTTCGGAATCTGGAGCTTGGGCAGATTCGAGGGCGCTTTGGCCGTCTTGGCAGTGGAACACTTCGTAGCCCTCGCGCTCGAGGCGGTGGACGATCAGCCTGGCGGTAAGAGCATCATCCTCGGCGAGGAGGATTCTTGGGCGCTGGTTGGCCGGATTGGCCTCAGAGTGCACTCAGTCACCTCTTCTTCGTGTGCATAGTCTCTAAGTGGCTTGTCTCCTCGATCATTCGGAGCCGGTCACCTAGCCACATCGTAGAGGGCGAAACTGAGTTAGCGGCGGACCGTTCCATAGCCTCGGGCGGTCCACTCACTTCGTGGCGCATGGCCCATTGCACACGGCTCACAGTCCGTTTCTTACCCGCTCATCGCTCGCGCGACTTCAACGCGGTCGATGAGGTAGGTTCCGAGGGACTTCAGAACATCACGCGCGGGCGAATCGGGCAGTTCGGCGATCGAGTCTTCCGCTACGGCGATTCGACGGGCAGCTTCGTTGAGGGCACCTTCGACATACCCGCCGGCACGGACCAGGCCGATGACCTCGGCCACCGCCTCGGGAGAGTACGGGCGCGCCGCGGTGAGCAACTCGCCGATGCGGGTTCCCTCCGGGCCTCGCAGAGCTTCGAGAACTGGGAGAGTGAACTTGCCTTCTGAGATGTCGGATCCGGCCGGCTTCCCGAGAAACGCATCGGTCGCGACGAGATCGAGGGCGTCGTCGCTGATCTGGAAGACGATTCCCAGTTCCCAGGCCCAGCGGCTGACTCGTTCAACATTCTCATCGGATGCATCGGCAGCCATTGACCCCAGCCGGGCGGCCGTCTGGATCAGGCTGGCCGTCTTGCCTTCGATCACCTTGAAGTACTCGTCGGTGCCGTGGTGAATGTCCCAGTCGAGTTGCAGCTCGCGCGTCTGACCTTCAACGAGTTCGGCGTAAGTTCTGGCCAGAATCTCGACGGATCGCTGACCGAGCGTTTTCGCCGCTACCTCCGATGCTCGTGCCATCAGGAAGTCGCCGGCCAGGATGGCCACCGTATTGCCCCAGTTCGTGTTGGCAGAGGCCGTACCGCGCCTGGTCGTCGCCTCATCGATCACATCATCGTGATAGAGGCTTCCGACGTGGATCAACTCGACGGCGACGGCTGCGTCGATTGATCTTTGATCGTCGGCCGGTCCGAACTCGGCGGCCAGCTGAGCGAGGAGAGGCCTGAAGCGTTTTCCACCTGCGATCAGCAGGTGCTGAGCCGCCTTCGTGAGAAACTCATCCTCGGACTGCGATACATCCAGCAGACGCGCTTCGACACGATCGAGCCTTTGCCAGATCTGCGGCAGTGGGACGAGATCTTCGAGGGTTGGAGCGTCCAATGTGCGACCTTCTGAGGAGATGCGGGCGCATGGTAGTGCGCTGCAGAAGAACAAGGTTTCCAGGCCCGATTACGCAGGTCGCCGGGATCCCTGCCGACTGGTGTATTGCACCCATCTGGATTGCCGGGGGGTAGCGTTATACTCACCTCCGCGGCCGATAGACGGCCCATTGAGGAATTGGCAGGAGGCCACTAGACCTTGTTCGAACGCTTCACAGACCGGGCTCGAAGAGTTGTTGTACTTGCTCAGGAGGAGGCGCGCCTTCTCAACCACAACTACATCGGCACCGAGCACATCCTCCTCGGGCTCATACATGAGGGCGAGGGTGTAGCTGCGCGCGGTCTGGAGAGCCTCGGCATCAACCTCGATTCGGTCCGGCAGCAGGTTGTCGAGATCATCGGTCAGGGCCAGCAGGCTCCGAGTGGACACATCCCGTTCACTCCTCGTGCCAAGAAGGTGCTGGAGCTGAGCCTGCGCGAAGCACTCCAGCTCGGTCACAACTACATCGGGACGGAGCACATTCTGCTCGGCCTCATCCGCGAAGGTGAGGGCGTTGCCGCCCAGGTGCTTCAAAAGCTCGGCGCCGATCTTCCGAAGGTCCGCCAGACCGTCATTCAGCTGTTGTCCGGAGTCCAGGGCGATGATCAGCCCTCGGTGTCTTCTTCTGCGAAAGGTCGGTCCGAGCAACCCTCGGGCGGGTCAACCATTCTCGACCAATTCGGTCGCAACCTCACACAATCTGCGCGTGAGCAGAAGCTCGATCCGGTCATCGGTCGTCAGACAGAAATCGACCGGGTCATGCAGATTCTTTCGCGGCGCACGAAGAACAACCCCGTCCTGATCGGTGAACCGGGGGTCGGCAAGACCGCCATTGTGGAGGGACTCGCCCAACGCATCGTTGCGAGCGACGTTCCCGATACGCTGACGAACAAGCAGCTCTATACCCTCGACCTGGGTTCGCTCGTGGCCGGCTCCCGCTACCGGGGGGACTTCGAGGAGCGCCTGAAGAAGGTTCTGAAGGAGATCCGCACACGGGGCGATATCATTTTGTTCATCGATGAGATCCACACTCTCGTCGGTGCAGGAGCTGCGGAGGGCGCAATCGACGCGGCCAGTATTCTCAAGCCGATGCTGGCTCGGGGTGAGCTACAGACCGTCGGCGCCACCACACTCGAGGAGTATCGCAAATACCTCGAGAAAGACTCGGCCCTCGAGCGTCGCTTCCAGCCCATCCAGGTTGAAGAGCCGACTGTCGCCGAGAGCATTCAGATTCTGCAGGGCCTTCGCGATCGATACGAGGCTCACCACAAAGTCCGTTTCACCGACCAGGCGCTCGTCAACGCCGCCAACCTCGCCGATCGCTACATCTCAGACCGTTTTCTACCGGACAAGGCCATCGATCTGATCGATGAAGCGGGCAGCCGCATGCGCATCCGGCGGAAGGGTGGTATGCCGGAGCTGGAGGAGCTGGACGACCGAATCTTTGAGGTCAGAACCTCCAAACTGGAGGCCGTGCAGTCTCAGCAGTTCGAGCGAGCGGCGCAGCTGCGCGATCAGGAACGGAGCCTCACATCCGACCGAATGGCCAGAGAGCGTGAAGCAACGGAGTCTGGCATTCAGTCCACCTGGGTGATCGATGAAGAGGAAATCGCCGAAGTCCTGGCACAGTGGACCGGGATCCCGGTTCATCGCCTGACCGAAGAGGAAACCGCCAGGCTCGTCCGAATGGAGGACGAACTCCACAAGCGGATCATCGGGCAACACGATGCGATCGCGGCGGTCAGCCGTGCGATCCGTCGGACCCGGGCCGGGCTCAAGGACCCCAAGCGTCCTGCCGGTTCGTTCATCTTCCTCGGACCATCTGGTGTTGGAAAGACCGAGACGGCCAAGGCGCTGGCCGAGTTCCTGTTCGGCGACGAGGCCGCGCTCATTCAGCTCGACATGTCCGAGTACATGGAAAAGCACACGGTGAGCCGCCTGGTTGGGTCTCCGCCCGGATACGTCGGTTACGACGAAGGCGGTCAGCTCACAGAAGCTGTGCGTCGCAAGCCGTTCTCCGTCGTCTTGTTCGACGAGATCGAGAAGGCACATCCCGACGTCTTCAATACGCTTCTCCAGATCCTCGAAGACGGCCGACTGACCGACGCGCAGGGCCGAACGGTCGACTTCAAGAACACGGTCATCATCATGACTTCCAACCTCGGCACCTCCGAACTGCGCAAGAAGGCAGTCGGGTTCCACAAGGGCGATGAGGAAGTCACCTACGAGTACATGAAAGAACGGGTTACTGAAGCCCTGAAGAAGAACTTCCGCCCCGAATTCTTGAACAGGATCGATGAGGTCATCGTCTTCCACGAACTCCGCAAGGACGAGGTCAAGGAGATCGTCGATCTCATGCTGGCCAGGGTGTACGACCAACTGCAGTCGCAGGGCCTCCAGTTGGCGCTGTCCGACGCCGCGAAGGGATACCTGGCCGACAGAGGGTACGACCCCGAGTTGGGAGCGAGGCCGCTGCGCCGGGCGATCCAGCGCCGGCTCGAAGACGCTTTGTCCGAGAAGGTGTTGCTCGGAGAGTTCCGTGCCGGAACAACTATCGTTGTGGATGTCGATCCGGAGACGAACGAACTCGTTTTCGAGGACGTTGAAGCCCCGGATCAGCCACCGGTAGAGATGGTCGACTCGCAGGACTCGTAGCCAATCAGGTCATAGGTTCTGCGTTCCAGGTCAAGAGCCTCGCCCCACGCTGGGTGCTGGTGACGTCGCTCACTACACTCCCGGGCCCATGACCGCCCGCTCTCTCGAAGTCACCCGCGCCTACAAAATCCTGACGATCGTTGTCTCGGCATATATAGCTGCGCAGGTGCTGGCCGACGTCGCCAGCCTCAGGATTGTTTCTGTCGGTGGGTTCTCGGTGGACGGCGGCACGCTGATCTATCCGTTCACTTTCACGATCCGCGATCTTGTGCACAAGATCGCAGGCAAGGAGATAGCTCGCCTCGTGATCTTTCTGGCCGCAGGGATCAATCTGGTCATGGCCGGAGTGTTCCGGCTCGTGGCTGCGCTTCCGGCCGATCTCGAGGTCGGAACCCAGACTGATTTCGGCGCCGTGCTGGCGCCGGTGTGGACCATCGTGGCGGCATCGATCATCGCTGAAGTCGTTTCCGAGCTCGTCGATACCGAGGTCTATCAGCGGTGGGTGCGGAGCTTCGGTGAGCGGTGGCAGTGGGGCCGGGTTCTGGCCTCGAATACGATTGCCGTGCCCATCGATTCGGCTCTTTTCGTTTGGCTGGCGTTCGGTGGGCTACTTCCGGGTTCAGAATCGCTGGCGACCGACGTTCTGGTCAGCATCTTCTGGGCCAATGTGCTGATCAAGGGAGCGGTTACTCTCATCTCCATTCCGTGGATCTATCTGGTTCGAGTTTCTCCGATAACTGTGGCCGAAAGCGCTCAGCCGGATTGAGCGCTCCGCGGGACTGTAGAATGGCTGAGGTGGGCACAGTTCCCACGCAACATAAGAAAGGATTCGTAGATGCATTCCAAGACTTGGACGCGTCTCTTGGCGCTCGTAGCGGTCTTCGCACTTGTGCTGGCCGCGTGCGGCGATTCAACTGAAGACACAACCGAGACGACGGCGGCGGATACGCCGGCGACGACGGCAGCACCCGATACCACCATGGCCGATACTCCGGACACCACCATGGCCGATACTCCGGACACAACGGCGGCACCGATGGCTGATGCCGTGAAGACGTGTCTGGTGACCGACTTGGCCGGTGTGGACGACCGTAGCTTCAACGCCAGTGCCTGGCAGGGTGTTGAGGATGCGATGGATGCCGGCTACGCGACGGCCGACTCGACCTATCTGGAGTCGAGCGACGCCTCGGACTGGCAGCCGAATATCGACCAGTTCATTTCGCAAGGTTGCGAGCACATCGTCACGGTCGGTTTCGCGCTCGGTGAGGTGACGGCGATCAACGCTGCTGCCAATCCGGACATCATTTGGACCATGATCGACAATGTCCTGACGGATGCGAACTTCGCCCCGCTTGGCCTTGCCAACGTGCGCGAGCTTGTCTATCAGACCGACCAGGCTGCCTTCGCAGCGGGTTATCTGGCAGCCGGCATGTCACAAACCGGTGTCTTGTGCACCTACGGTGGCGGCAACTTCCCGACGGTGTCCATCTTCATGGACGGATTCACTCGTGGAGCTGCGCACTACAACGACGTCAAGAGCACGAATGTCAACGTCCTCGGATGGGATGTTGATGCCGCGGACGGTACGTTCACAGGTAGCTTCACGGACATGGGGCTCGCCCGCCAGACGGCAGAGTCAATGTTCCAAGAAGGCTGTGACATGATTATCCCGGTCGGCGGTGCCATCAACTTGCCTGCCGGCGATGCCATCAACGATCTCGGCCTCGATGCGGCCCTGATCGGCGTCGACGCCGATGCGTATTTCGCGATGGATACGCAGTATCAGCCGCTCTGGCTGACGACCGTTGAGAAGGCGATCGCTCCGTTCATCACGTTGTCGGTTCAGGAGCACACCGAGGGCACATGGACAAGCGGTGCCTTTGTCGGAGATCTCAGCAACGATGGAGTCGGGCTGTCCGATTACCACGACTGGGACTCGCGAGTCTCGCCTGAACTCAAGGCAGAGGTCGAGCAACTCCTGCAAGATATCAAAGACGGCGTCATCAAAGCTGACTTCACGCCCGTCGGTTACTGAGCCGAATAGGTATTCACAATTCGAATGGGACCCCCATGATGGGGGTCCCATTCCTCTAAGCGGGGTCGTCTCCGACGTTGTAGGGTTCTGGTTGAGCGACACTTGTGGAGGGTCGGTTGAGGCTCGAGCTGAAGGGCATCACTAAGCAGTTCCCGGGCGTACTTGCCAACGACGACGTCCATCTGAGTGTCGGCGAGGGTGAGATCGTGGCTCTGCTCGGCGAGAACGGAGCAGGCAAGACCACTCTCATGAACATCCTCTACGGGCTCTACACGCCGACGTCCGGTGAGGTGCTCATCGACGACGAGCCGCTCGAACTCCACTCGCCGAGCGACGCCATCGCCGCCGGAATCGGCATGGTCCACCAGCACTTCATGCTCGTTCCGGTGTTCACGGTCGCTGAAAACGTGATTCTTGGTGACGAGCCTGCGAAGAGGGCCGGATGGCTGGATAAGCAGCGAGCGCGCAAGACGGTGCGTGATATCTCCAGCCGCTACAAGCTCGATGTCGATCCGGACGCGGTCATCGAGGATCTTCCGGTCGGCATTCAGCAACGGGTCGAGATCATCAAAGTGCTCGAACGCGAGGCGAGATTCGTTGTCTTCGACGAGCCGACGTCGGTGCTCACACCGACGGAGGTCGAGGGTTTCTTCAACATTGTGAACGGACTGAAGAACGACGGCAAGGGAATCATCTTCATCAGTCACAAACTGGGTGAGGCACTGGAGATCGCAGATCGCATAGTCATCATGCGCCGCGGTAGGACCGTTGCCGAGGTGCTGCCTGCTGACGTCGACGAGGAGAAGCTGGCGGAGCTGATGGTTGGGCGGCCTGTCGACCTCCGGGTACACAAGGAGGAGGCGACTCCGGGAGATGTCGTGCTCTCGGTTGAACACCTCGTTGTTCTCGACGATCGACATCAGCGCGCCGTCGATGGGCTCTCTCTTGAAGTCCGCGCCGGCGAGATTGTGGGAATTGCCGGCGTTCAGGGGAACGGGCAGACGGAACTCGTTGAATCGCTGACAGGAATGCGGCCATCCCTCGGCGGCATCGTGCGGCTCAACGGCGAAGACATCACGACCAACTCGCCTCGGTCGATCCACAAACGAAACGTCGCCCACGTTCCCGAGGACCGCCAGAAGAGCGGCCTGGTTCTGTCTTTCACGGTAACCGAGAACATCGTGCTGGACTCCTATTACGAGGCCCCCGTCTCACGGGGAATCCTGATGAACTGGAGCGCCGCCGAGGAGCGTGCTCTGCGACTGGTGGAGGAATACGACGTGCGAACGCCGAGTGTCGATGTCGCAGTTTCGACGCTTTCTGGCGGAAACCAGCAGAAAGTCATCGTCGCGCGGGAGTTCGACCGTGATGTCGCCCTGGTGATTGCGTCCCAGCCAACTCGCGGCATCGACGTCGGATCTATCGAATACATCCACTCTCGAATCGTCGAAGAGCGCGACAACAACGCCGCGGTGCTCATAGTCTCTTCGGAACTGGATGAGATCACGGCCCTGTCCGATCGTATTCTGGTGATGTACGACGGAAAGATCGCAGGCGAGTTCGACCCGTCGGCCTCCACCACAGAGATTGGACTAGCAATGTTGGGCAGCCAGGGAGAGGCGGGTGCAATGTGACCGACGGGGTAGCCCCACCCGGCAACGAAAGGCCGGAAGGAGAACCGGGTTGGTACTCTCGAGTGACTGGTGTCGGGAGTTCGATCCGCCAGGCGACCGTTATCCCGGCGCTTGCGCTGGTCAGTGCCCTCATCATCGGGGCCTTCATCATCGCGGTCACCGACGTCG
Organism: bacterium; assembly: GCA_024641325.1. Classification (GTDB taxonomy): domain Bacteria; phylum Actinomycetota; class Acidimicrobiia; order Spongiisociales; family JAHEDJ01; genus JAHEDJ01. The sequence continues at coordinate 90,507 of JAHEDJ010000002.1, forward strand.
ACACTATCCGTATTTGGGGGGATGATCCCGGCGAGGCTTTCCGGCTGACCTTCAGCGGGATTGCAGATGCATACAAGGCTCTGTTCGTTGGCTCGTTCGGATCCATCCGGGCGATAACCGAGACGCTCTACGCCGCCACCCCACTGATCTTCGCCGGACTGGCGGTTGCCGTCGGCTTCCAGGCCGGTCTCTTCAATATTGGTGCCAACGGTCAGATGCACATCGGTGGTATGGCGGCGCTCTGGGTGGGGTTCAGTATCTCAGTCCCTGCGTTCGTCCATATTCCAGTGGCGCTGATGGCTGCAATTGTGGCCGGGGCGATCTGGGGTGGCATCGCCGGGCTCCTCAAGGCGCGGACCGGCGCGCATGAGGTCATCACGACCATAATGCTGAACTTCATCGCGCTGTACCTCGTCGACTACTGGCTGAAGTCGTCGGTGTTTCAGCAGCCGGGTCGAAACGACCCCATTTCCCAACCTGCGGCTGAATCGGCTCAGTTTCCGACGCTTATCGGGAACTACCGGTTGAATATCGGTTTCCTCCTTGCACTGGCTGCGGTTTGGTTCGTGTGGTGGCTGATGTATCGCTCGACGGTCGGTTATGAGTTCCGCGCCGTCGGTGCCAACCCCAGCGGAGGGAAGTACGCAGGGATGAGTGTCGCCTGGATCTACGTCTCAGTCATGGCCGTCTCCGGCGGGCTGGGCGGGCTGGCCGGCGCGAATCAGATTCTTGGCCTGGAGCCGTACCGCGGGCTGTCCAACTTCGCCGGCACGATCGGCTTCGATGCGATCGCACTGGCGCTACTCGGCCGATCGCATCCGATCGGAGTGCTGCTGGCGGGATTGCTCTTTGGTGCGCTTCGCTCCGGGGGCCGTGAGATGCAAGGCGCAGCAGGCATTCCCATCGATCTTGTATTGGTTGTGCAAGCACTGATCATTGTCTTCATCGCCGCGCCTGCGCTCGTGCGGGCGATCTACCGAATCAAGGCGCCCGATCAGGACGGCGGTACCACGGTTTCGACGGGGTGGGGCACATGACCGCCAACGCACCGACAGTGACCGCGGAGGTCAAGACGCGCGCTACGCCCGAGGAACGACGGGCGACCGCGATCGGCGTGATCCTCGTGCTGCTCGGCGCGTTCGTGTTCTGGATATTCGGGCTCGGTGTCGAGTCCGGAGCTCGCTCCAACTTCAACCTCTCGTTGCCCGGCGAGCGATTCGAGAATCTCAGGTGGGAGGTCAGCTCCCAATGGCTGGCCTTCATCGTCGCGGCGACCCTGGCGTTCCTCGGTGGATTCGTGTTGCGCCGGTCTCAGGTCAAGCGAACCAACCTGGCTCTGGCTATCGGCCTCAGCCTCTTCGTGCTTGCTTTCCTCACCTGGGCGGCAGCCGATGGGTCATTCAGCCTGGTTGGCATGCTTCGTTCGTCGGTGCTGCTCTCGGTACCGGTTACCTTGGGAGCACTCAGCGGCTTGATGTGTGAGCGGGTCGCCGTTATCAACATAGCCATCGAGGGCCAGTTACTCACCGCCGCGTTCGTCGGCACGATCATGGGTTCAGCCTGGGGGATCTGGGCAGGTCTCATTGGGGCAATGCTCACCGGAGCCCTTCTAGGCGCGGTCCTCGCCGTGTTGGCGATTCGCTACCGGATAGACCAGATCATCGCGGGAGTGGTCATCAACATCTTCGCCCTGGGGCTCACTTCGTTCCTTGCCCGGCGTGTCCTCTCCGAGGCTCAAGAACTGAATTCTCCCGGTCGCTTCCCTTCGATCAAGATCCCCGTTCTGGGCGACATACCGGTGGTCGGCTCGCTGCTCTTCAATCACAATATGTTCGTCTATGTGACCTTCCTGTTGGTGATCGCCCTCCACTTCGGGTTGTTTTACACGCGGTGGGGCCTGCGATCGCGGTCGGTCGGCGAGCATCCCAAGGCTGCCGACACTGTAGGGATCGATGTGTATCGCATCCGCTATCGCAATGTGATCTACGGAGGTTTGATCGCCGGCTTTGGCGGGGCGTTTCTCACACTGGCTCAGGTGTCGCGTTTTGAGGAGAACCTGACGGCGGGTATCGGATTCATCGGACTCGCCGCCATGATCTTCGGGCGGTGGATGCCGCTGGGAGCTCTCGGCGCAGGATTGGTGTTCGGGTTTGCCCGCGCCCTACAACAGAAGCTCGGGATCTTGGGAACACCAATTCCTTCGGAGTTCCTCTCGATGACGCCCTACATAGTCACGATCATCGTCGTCGCCGGAGTCGTCGGTAGGGCCCGCCCACCGGCAGCCGATGGCCAGCCTTATATCAAGGATTAGGGCCTGAAGGTCGCTCGTTCCCTTCACCTGGTGCCGTACCGTCAGGTCGCCGGACTCAGCTACTGGGCTTGCCGTAGAACTCCAGCTCTGCCAGCGCCAGCTCCGAGAACGGTATTCCGACGTTTCCGGTGTCGGGGTCGGTATAGGCCTCGGCCGGATAGGTTCCGGTGACCCTTATGGTCAGCTCAGTTGTGGCGAGTGTCTGAATCCTCACCGACTGAGGCTGCGACCTGTCGTCCAATGTGAAGTTGAACGGCGAGGTGACATCGTCGGCGATGATCTCGAGGTCCTTGATCCGGTAGTTCCGCTTGAACTTCTCCTCATCGTTCACGTTCATGATGACGATCGTCTCGAGTTGGACGGGAGAACCGAAGGTGATGACGAACTCTGCGCCTTCGCCCTCCAGGCTCTTGTCGTTCCAGTAGGTCTCGACAGATTCATCCTTGAGGTTCTCGCACGGGAGGCTGGCGAATTCCGAGGAGCATGAGATCAGCAACACCGGCAGTTTCTGGGTGGCCGGAACGGTCGCAGGGGTGGCGACGGTACTAGAGGTATCGGTGGCAGCCGTGTCGTCTGGGGAATCCCCGGTGAGGGCGCCGAAGGCCCATGCAATGAGGAGAACTCCTGCCAGGACGGCGGTGATCATGATTGCCGCGCGGACTCCGGCGGATACCTGTAGGAGCGGCTGCGGGGCAATCGGGAGTGGCCCCTGTGAGAGGCGAGCTCCGCACTCTTCGCAGTGCCGGTTCGTTTCCGGGTTGCCTGCCCCACACGACGGGCAGGTGACGGAGTCGTAAGGAATGGTGGCGACGCCAGAGCCGGCGTCTTCCAGATAATCGTCGGGCGGCGCGGTATCGAGATCGAACTGCTCGAACTCATCATCCGCCAGGGGGTCGACCCATTGACCGCATTGCGGACAGAACTGATCATCTGAGAAGTGGGTTCCACAGTTAGTGCAGGTGTGTTCGCTCAACCAGAGTCCTTCCTTCGTGGGTTATTGTGCCACGCATCGATGGTGCTTTGGGCGATCAGGACCGCTGAAACATGGAGTCCGGGAGATTTTGTCGGTCTCCTGGTGTTGCTGATCGTCCTTCTTGCGGCTGGTTACTGGCTACGTCGGGCTCGCAACCACAGGGATTGAGCTCCTCTCGCGATTCGCAAACCGCGCTTCTTTCCTGTCACATGCCGCCGATAAGATCGCCGCATGACTTTTCATTGCGGCGAATGTGGCTACCGATCAGGCAAGTGGATGGGGTTCTGCCCCCAGTGTCGATCGGACGCCGGTTTGGTCGAGGATGACCGGGCTCGAAATCCCCGACCCCTTCCGACTCCGGTCCCGCTTTCGGCTGCCGGCAACAAGAACGTAGTACGAGCGGCCGTTGGGATTGCCGAGATCGACAGGGTGCTCGGCGGCGGCCTGGTACCCGGCTCAGTTGTGCTCGTGGGCGGCGAGCCCGGTGTCGGCAAGTCGACCCTGCTCCTCCAGGTGGCCGGGAGTCTTGCGAGGGCAGGCAGAAAGGTGTTGGTCGCGACTGCCGAGGAGTCCGAGGATCAGGTGGGGCTGCGGGCCCGTCGGCTCGATGTGATCGACGATGATGTCTTCCTCCTCGCAGAGGAGGATGTTGATGCCGTCATTGCAGCTACCGAAGAGTTGCGTCCTGATGTACTGATAGTCGACTCGATTCAGGCTGTGAGTGTCGCCGAGGTCGGGAGCGGAGCGGGCTCTGTGGCTCAGGTTCGTGAATGCGGTGCTCGCCTCACGAGGTTCGCGAAGGAGGAGGACGTCGCGGTGATATTGGTTGGTCATGTCACCAAGGACGGTGGGATCGCCGGGCCCAAACTTCTCGAGCATATGGTTGACGTTGTGTTGTACCTCGAGGGGGAGTCCGACCGGGGTTTACGTACCCTACGCAGCCTCAAGAATCGATTCGGCGCCACCCACGTCGTTGGACTCTTCGAAATGGCGACGAGCGGCCTCACCGAGGTTGCTGATCCATCTGCGGTCTTCCTGGCAGGTTGGCGCCATGCCGTGGCGGGATCCGTGGTGGTGCCCGCAGTCCAGGGCCGCCGGCCGGTGCTGGTCGAAGTTCAGGCTCTCGTCGCCCCCACGAGGCTCGTCCAACCGCGCCGCAGCACACGCGGCTTGGAAGCCGCACGCCTTCACCAATTGCTCGCGGTCCTGGCCCGTCATGGAGGTGTCCCGTTCGACGATCGCGAGGTCTATGTCGGCCTCGTTGGTGGCCTGCGCGTAGTCGAGCCGGCGATCGACGTGCCGGTGGCTCTGGCGTTGGTTTCGTCGCTACTCGATGAGCCGCTCGGCAAGCTGGCCGCATGGGGTGAGGTTGGGCTTACCGGGGAAATCAGAGCGGTGCCTCACGAATCTCGACGCCGGGAGGAAGCCCAACGGTTGGGAGTTGAGCGCATCGTTTCTCCTTCCGACGTTGCCTCATTGTCGGAAGCGCTGGAGTGGGCAGGCCTGACTCCCGGTAGCTGATCGCGAGCTGCTACCTGCCACCTGCCACCTGTTACCTGCTACCTCCCCGGCACGTGTAGTACCCTCTGCAGGAAATGTCTGGCCCCGTCACTCTTCACCAGGTTCTCGAACGCTTGGCACCGGGAACTCCGCTTAGACAAGCCGTCGAGCGCACCATCCAGCAGCGAAACGGCGCGCTCGTCATCCTCGGTTTCGATTCGACCGTCGAGGGACTCTGCAGTGGCGGTTTCGAACTCGCCAACTCTGTGTTCACCCCTGCCAAGCTCGCCGAACTGGCGAAGATGGACGGGGCAATCGTGATGAACAACGCCGGCGATCAGATACTCCGCGCCAACGTGCACCTCTTGCCGGATCCGAAATATGGTACGGATGAGACCGGCGCCCGCCATCGGACTGCCGAACGAACGGCCCAGCACACCGGCAAGCCGGTGCTCAGCGTGAGCGAGGACCGTCGTACAGCGACCCTGTTCATCGACGGAACGAAGCACGAACTTCTGAGCCCGACTCTGGTGGCCGCCAGTGTCAATCAATCCCTCCAGACTCTCGATCGCTTCCGGAGACGGCTAGACGACGCAGAAGAGATCCTCACTCGCTCGGAGATTGCGGATCTCGTCACGTTCCGCACGGTTCTCGCGGTGCTGCAGCGATCAGAGTTGGTCCGAAGGATCGGTCAGGAAATCAAGCAGGACGCGGTTGGCCTTGGCGAAGAGGGAAGTCTGATTTCCCTCCAGATCGCCGATCTGATTCATGGGGTCGACGAGCTTCGACAGCTCATTCTGGCGGACTATGTTCGCCCTAATCGTCGCAGTCGCGTTCAAGGAGCGCTAAGCGACCTCGAGGCTATCCCGACGGCAGATCTCACCAGCGCCGAAGCCGTGGCTCAGGCGCTCGGCCTTGATGAGCCGGATAACGAGGCGAAGGCCCGCGGGGTGCGGCTCTTGTCACAGGTTCCCAGGCTGCCCGACACCGTTCGGACGGCCATAGTCCGGCATTTCCGCAATCTCCAAGGGCTGCTCGCTGCTTCGGCGGCCGATCTCGAGCGAGTGGAAGGTGTGGGGGCCGCCCGCGCTGAACAGATTCGACAGTTCTTCGATCGGATGCAGGACCGAACACAGATGTGGCAGTCAACCTTCCCCGACTGACGGGCTGGGGCCGACGCGAGGTACACTGACTCGCCCCTACGAGAGTTTCCATGGCCACGAAGAAAACCCCTGCAACTGAGAAGCCTGCCGCCAAGAAGGCTGCGGCGAAAAAGCCTGCTGCCAAGAAGACTGCCGCGGCAGCCAAGCCCGCTGCGTCCAAGAAGGCAGCCGTTGCCAAATCTGGTACTAAGGCGGCGGGAGTGAAGAAGCCTGCTGCTAAGAAGACTGCCGCGGCAGCCAAGCCCGCTGCGTCCGAGAAGGCAGCCGTTGCCAAATCTGGTACTAAGGCGGCGGCAGTGAAGAAGCCTGCTGCTAAGAAGACCGCGGCCGCTCCGACGGCTGCTGCCAAAAAGGCGGCCGGTGCTGAGGCTACCGGCAAGGCAGCAGCACCGCGACGTAAGAAGAAGACGTCGCCGTTCAGCGTGGGCGACAAGGTAGTTCATCCACATCATGGAGCCGCCGTGATTACGAAGAAGGTCAAGCAGGAAGTCGCCGGGGAGAAGCGGGACTATTTCGTTCTCGCGATCGCTACCGACCAGCTCACCGTCTTTGTCCCTATCGACAACATCGAGGACACGATTCGGCCGGTCATCTCCAAAGCTGCGGCCAAGCGTGTCTTTCAGCTCTTCAAGGACGAACCACAGGAAGCCGGCAGCAACTGGTCGCGTTGGTACAAGGTCCTGAACGAGAAGATGACGAGCGGCGATATCTACCAGGTTGCTGAAGTCGTCCGGGACCTGACGTTCGCTCAGCAGACCAAAGGCATCTCGCCCGCACTCAAGCGCATGTTGAGCAAGGCCCGTCTCACGCTCACCAGCGAACTCCAGTTTGCGCTGGCCATTGATGACGAAGAGGCGACCAAGAGGCTCGATCGAGCACTTCCCAAAGTAGAGACCGAAGAAAGTTAGGGAGGACCGCTGTGGTCGTTGAGGCCGTTCGCCTGCTGATCACGTTGGTCCTGACCGCCGTCGGCTTCCAGCTCGGAGATGCCCTTTCCGACCGATATCCGGAGGTTATGGGGTTGTCCGATACAGCCTCCGTGGTCGGCGCAGTGCTGGGTGCCGGAGTGGGCTATGTCGGTGGCGGTATGTTCGGCCGTGCCTTTCGCACCCGTCTGGAGGTCGCGCCGGAGCGTTTGGTGGCACGAGTGTCGGGACCAAGCCTGTTTGCCGGCGCATTCGGGGTTGTAACCGGCTTGCTCGTGGGGATTGTCTTCTCGATTCCCGTCGTCCTGTTTCTTCCGCCGGCGATTGGCTGGCCGCTGGCGGCACTCGTCGTGTTGCTGCTCATCTTGATAGCAGTCCGGGTCTTCATGGCGCGCGCCGAGGATCTGCTCGCGGTAGCGGGTCTGCGCAGCCGGGGACCCTTGCGAGGCGTCAGTCTCGAGGAGGATGAGCGGGCACATCTAATCGACTCTTCTGCGGCCATCGACGGTCGCCTGCTTGCGCTCGTGCAAACCGGCCTGGTGGAAGGCAGATTGTGGGTCCCGGCCTTCGTCGTCGACGAGCTGCAGGGGCTCGCCGACGCTGGTGACGCTGGTCTCCGCAGGCGCGGGCGTCGGGGCCTCGAGGCACTCGAAGCGCTGCACGGCGCTACTTCCGAGTTCATGGTTCTCGAAGAGGCCGTGCCGGAGTTCGAGGATGTCGACGCCAAACTGCTCCAACTCGCTTCCCGGGCCGGCGCCCGCCTGGTCACGACCGACTACAACCTTTCCAAGGCGGCGGAACTGCGCGGCATAGTCGTTCTCAATCCGAGCGTTCTGGGGGAGAAGCTGAAGCCGATTGTGAGCACCGGGGAGACCCTCACTGTGACCGTTTCCAAGCCCGGCAAGGGAGCCGGGCAGGGTGTCGCCTATCTGGACGACGGGACGATGGTGGTCGTGGAGGAGGCCGGCAAACTGGTGGGTCAGGACATCGAGGTGGTCGTGACGAGTACTACCAGGACGGCTGTGGGCCGTATGTTGTTTGCCCGCCCCGCTTCATGAGTATCTCGGGCATCGTTGTTGCCGCAGGTTTAGGGCGTCGGTTCGGCGCCATGAAGCAACATGTAGAACTCGATGGTGTGCCTCTATGGCAATGGGCGCGGAGGGCGCTAATCGAGGGTGGCGTCGACGAAGTCGTTGTCGTTGGTCCGGTCGAGGGTGGCATTGCCGGCGGGGAGCGCAGGCGTGACTCTGTTGCGGCCGGGCTTGGAGAGATATCCGATCAGGCCACGTTCGTTCTCGTGCATGATGCGGCTCGGCCGCTTGCAAGCGCCGATCTGGTCGGTCGCGTCATCAAACGCCTGGAACAGGGAGATGTTGACGGCGTAGTTCCGGTTGTTCCCGTCCGGGACACGTTGAAGGAAGTTTCCGGGCAGGACATTGTCTGCACCGTTGATCGGCTGAACCTGGTCACGGCACAGACACCTCAAGGGTTCCGTGTCTCGACACTCGCTCGGGCGCATGCATCAATCACTGGAGATGCCAGCGACGATGCGTCGATGGTCGAGGCTGTCGGCGGCACCGTTGCCTGGGTGACCGGCCATCCGGGTAATTTGAAGCTGACTTATCCAGAGGACCTGAAGGTATTGGAGGCCCTGTTGTGACCAGTGTCGGTTGGGGTTATGACGTTCATGCCTTTGGCGGGCTCGGACCACTGGTGCTGGCGGGTGTGATCATCGATCCAGATCGCGGATTGGCCGGGACATCTGATGCAGACGTGGTGGCGCACGCCGTCTGTGATGCACTCCTCGGTGCGGCCGCCCTGGGTGATCTGGGTCAACTGTTCCCTTCTTCCGACCCTCGGTGGCTGGGTGCCGATTCGATGGCATTGCTCGGCGATGTGGTCACTCGCTTCGTCGGCGCCGGGTTCGGCGTCTTGCATCTCGACGTGTCTGTGGTTGCAGAGCGGGTTCGAATCGCGCCGCACCGAACTGCCATGCGGGAGCGTCTGGCGGCGACGGTGGAGGTCGGAATCGAGAGAGTCTCTGTCAAAGCGACAACGACAGACGGCCTCGGTTTCGTCGGCCGTGACGAGGGATTGGCCGCCGTGGCGGTGGTGACCGCCTCTAGACCCGCCTAGCATCCGACCCCGCATGCAGTTCTTCAACACACTCGGTCGGACCCTCGAAACGTTCGTCCCGCGCGATCCGGGCAAGGTCTCGATGTATGTCTGCGGCCCCACCGTGCAATCGGAACCTCACCTGGGTCATGGACGCGCGGCTGTGGCGTTCGACGTGATTCGTCGTTACTTGCGGTGGCGAGGATTTGAGGTGACACATGTTCAAAACGTCACCGACATCGAAGACAAGATCATCGCCGCGGCAAACGAACGTGGGATGCCGGTAGCCGACCTCGCCGCTGAGATGACCGCACGCTTTGATGCTGCCTATCGCAGCCTCGGGGTCGAACGACCCGATATCGAGCCCCGGGCAACAGAGCATATCGACCAGATGCTCGACCTCATCTCGACTCTCATCGAGCGCGGTCTGGCATATCCCGCCGGCGGGGACGTCTACTTCTCCGTTCGCTCCCTGCCTGGATACGGGAAGCTCTCTGGCAGGAACCTGGACGACCTCCTGGCAGGTGCGCGCGTCGCAGTGGGTGAGGACAAGAGAGACCCTCTCGACTTTGCCCTGTGGAAGGGAGCCAAAGAGGGAGAACCCCAGTGGGATTCTCCGTGGGGCCCCGGTCGACCCGGCTGGCATATCGAGTGCTCGGCAATGGCGGCTGAGTACCTGGGGGATGGCTTCGACATTCACGGCGGGGGAGTGGACCTTGTCTTCCCGCATCACGAGAACGAGATCGCCCAATCTGAGGGCGCAGGGGCTGCTTCCTTCGCTCGCTACTGGCTGCACAACGAGATGTTGAACCTGGGCGGAGAGAAGATGGCCAAGTCCACCGGTCACGTCATCGACCTCGCCACGGCCATCCGTCGGTTCGGGGGGCCAACGGTGCGGCTCTTCTACCTGCGCGCTCACTATCGGTCGCCGCTCGAGTATTCGGAGCAACTACTCGATGACGCCGGAGCGTCGCTGGAGCGGTTGCAGGCCTTTCGCCGGCGTTCGGCCGCCGGCGAGTCTCCGGCGGACCCGGAGCTGATGGAACGGTTCACCATTGCCATGGACGATGACTTCAACACGCCGGACGCCCTCGCCGTTGTCTTTGAGGCGGTGAAGGAAGGAAATCGCCGGCTCGACGAGGGCCTCGATGCCGGTCCGACGATCGCCGCGTTTTCCTCGATGATCGACGTCCTCGGCCTCGATCTGACGGAATCAGGTGGGGATGATTTGGGGACGCTGCTCGGCGTGATCGCCAGACGATTCGGTGTGACGGGCCGGTCGATCGAAGACATCATGGCTGGTCTTCTGGCATTGCGAGCCCAGGCGAGAGGTGAGCGGGACTGGGTGACCTCCGATGGCATTCGGGACGAACTAGCCGGTATCGGAGTGATTGTGGAGGATGCGGTCGATGGTGCCCGCTGGCATCGGGGATAGCGTCGAAGGCGTTCACGCGGTGCGGGCGGCGCTCGCAGCAGGGCGCGTTGACAAACTGCTGGTCGACCGGCGCCGTCGAGATGACGTCGACGACATGATCGGTACGTCGGGAGTCCCATTCGAGTTTGTCGACGATATTCGGGCCCACGCGAGGACTGAGGTTCCGCAAGGGTTTGTGGCTCGATGCCGTCCGATCGCAACGGTCTCGCTGGAAGAGGCGATAGGGCTCACCGATCCACCCGCTTTGATGGTGCTCGATCACGTGGAGGATCCACACAATCTCGGGGCTGTGGCGCGTTCGGCGCGCGCCGCCGGTGTACCTTCGATCGTTGTCGGTGGGCGGAGATCCGCACCTATCGGGGCGGTGGCGTTCAAGGCGGCCGCCGGTGCCCTGGAGCAAGTGCGAGTGTGCATCGTCAACTCGATCCCGGACGGGGTGGCCAGACTGAAGAGGGCGGGAGTGTGGACGGTTGGACTGTCTGCACACGCTTCAGACAGTCTCTTCGGCCTGCCGCTTCTCACCGAGCCCGTCGCCGTCATTGCCGGAGCTGAGGGCAAGGGCTTGAGCCGGCTCGTGGAAGAACGGGTCGACGTGCGGGCCTCGATTCCGATGACCTCCGGTGCCGAGAGCCTCAACGTCTCGGTGGCATCCGCGTTGGCGATGTTTGAGATAGGCAGAGCGCGCGGAAATCTATGACGTTATGCGAGTCAAGTACCGCAACTCTGTTCCGTTGCGAATCTGCACTTGCCATGGCTCCTAGCTTCAAACTCAACACTCATGACCGCGCAAATCATGGGGTTCGCCGTCCGATCAGGTGGTCACATCCGGTGTCGGCAGTGGTTGTCGATGACTGGGCCCCAGCATCGCTTTGGCGAACTCGCCCCAAACTTGCGCCATCCCGTTGATGACGTGGAGTAGAACAAACCCGACCAGGACGGCCAACACTGCCAGGATGATCGCCTCACCCAATGTGTCGATTACCCACACTTCGTCCATCCATTCACGGCCGTCCAGGAACCAGGACCGCTCGTAGAAGAATGGTGTGGCGATCAGAGCGAATACCGAGGCTGTAAAGGTGATCATCACAAAGGAAACGATCCCGAAGGCGAACTCGGTAAACAGGTAGAAAACCCGTTTCCATGTCTCCGAACTCGTCACCAGGGCCTTGACTTTGGGCCACAATCCACCGTTGACCTCCAGTCGATGGGATGGCGGCGTATCTTGGCCGAGGAGGAGGTTGGTGGTGGTTCGTTCGAATTCGCCCATGCCGTATGCGGCTGCCAGCACCCCCACCAGGATGGGCATTCCCAGCAAGGTGATGAACAATCCGAATCCCAGTGACAGGCCGGTCACGAGGAACACGAAATAGAATATCCCCAGCGGGAAGGTCAACAAAAGGTATCCGACGTTTTTCCACGTCTGTGGTTTGGCTACGACATCAAAGAACACTGCGAACCTCCTCTCAGTGACCCTACGCCGAAATCGATTCGCCTGATTCGTACATGAGGGGCCGGCTGGTCGGCCGGCCGCACGTCCCTGGAGAGCATTACGGCCCTGTCGGTCGCACCGTCTGCCCTGATACCCTTATGGAACTCGGCTCGCCCGGCTTTGCCGATTCATCCTCCGTGGGATGAGGTGACGGAACTGCGGGAGCAGATTCCCGTGGCTTATCGAATTGAGGCGGTGCGGACCGTGTGCTTTTCCCCCGAGGCGGATCTCATCGCCGGAATCGTCATCACCGCCATCGGTGTTGACACCCTTCGCAGCGTCGAGCATCCAGCCGAGCGACCGTTGGCTCTACTCCCCTTGATCTTCGGGGCTCATCAGCTGATTGAAACGGTCGTCTGGTGGGGGGTTGATGGCTGTGTCGGAGAAGGCGCCTCGCAGTGGTCCACCTGGCTCTATCTGGCCATCGCGTTCGGCCTGCTTCCCTGGTTCGTTCCATGGGCAGTGCAGCGGATCGAGCCGCGGCCCCGGAGAAGGTCACTGATGGTGCAACTGACAGTTCTCGGAGCGGCCGTCAGTGTGATCTTGATGTGGGCTCTTTCCCTCGGGACTGTCGAAGTCGCCGATGCCGGATATCACCTCGATTACTCGGTTCCCATCTCGTACGGTGGCCTCGTCGTCGCGCTGTACGTCGCCGCCACGTGCGGATCACTTCTCCTGTCTTCCGACCGGTATTTGGCGATCTACGGAGCAGGCAACCTCATGGTCGTTGCTGCACTTTCGGTTCTGCTCTATACGGGCGTCATATCGCTCTGGTGTGTATGGGCTGCGATCACCAGTGTGGCCATTGCGGTGCACCTGCGACGGACCGACTCACATCGAAATCGGCTTCGAGTGATCAGCGTAGGCCAAGGCGGATAGGCCTCCCGCAAGCGATCGGGGGGTCTCTGTTGCCTTGACGGCGACGATTGAGAATCACCTAGCCGGCAGCTGTGCGCTTCGTCGGTCGCGGTCGAGGGTGCTCGCAAAGCTCGTAGAAGTTGCCGTCGGGCGCCCTGAAGTAGAACCAGCCGTGCCCGTCCCTTCCCCGGTCGATGTCCGTTAGGCCATCGACTCCGGCTTTTTCGAGTTCGCGATGAGCGGCTTCGACATTGTCCACCCACAAACCGGCAACCGGACCCGTGTCGAGTTGGCCGTGTTCAATCGAGTCGGGATCGAAGAGCTCGAGGCGGTCTCCGTTCTCCGCGATGAGTTGTGTAAACCCCGGAACATTCACTCCGACCCGCAATCCAAGGTGCTCGGCGAAGAATTCGGAGGTCGCCTGCCTGTTCCCGGTGGCCGAACCCACCCAGATAATCCCTTTGATTCGCACGTGCCCTCCTCGGGTGGCGGCAGTTTACAGAGACCCGGTCGGCTAGATTCGATTCAAGGAGGGACCGAAATGCCGATCGAATCACCGCAGGATCTTCGAGAACACATTGAACTCGCCATCAAGGTGGAGTTGGCGACCATTCCGCCCTACCTCTTCGCCATGTACTCGATCGAGGATCGAGACTCTGAACCGGCGCTCTTGATCAGGAGCATCGTGGCCGAGGAGATGCTGCACGCGGCGCTTGCCAGCAACCTGCTCCTTGCGGTTGGTGGGCGCCCCCGGTTCGATACAACCGCTCTTATGACGACCTATCCGGGCTTGCTGCCTCACCATGTACCGCCTCTCGAGCTTCGCCTCGCACCCCTCTCGCAGACGCTCATCCGCGACGTGTTCATGAAGATCGAACAGCCGGAAGACCACGACGCGCCCGCCCAGCCGGACGTGTTTGAAAGCCTTGGCCAGTTCTATCACGCGCTGGAGCTCGGCATTGCCGACCTCTCAGAACGTTTCGACCTGTTTGGAGACCCGCAGACAAGTAGCCAACTCTCCGATCCGGCCTTCTATGCTCCGGTCGCCTTTGACGCCGACGACAGCGGCGGCCTGCTGCTCATTGACAGCCCCGAATCTGCCGAGGCTGCTATTGAGGTAATCGTGCATCAAGGAGAGGGTTTGAGTACCGAACGTTGGGCCGATCCCGGCCACCAAGAGCTCACCCACTACGCCAAACTGCTGCAAATCGCCTCTGGCGTGAGCCCGCTCGGAAACGTGCTGGCGGTGAGACCGGACCAGCGCACTGCGGAATTGCCTGAGGTGCTGCAACCCGTGTCCAACGTGTTCAACGCCAGCTACCGCTACCTCTTCTTCGTCCTGGCCGACCTCTTCGGGCCTCTTGAAGACAAAGGCAGGACCGTAGATCGCCTGTATCAGCTCATGGTGGATGTAATGTCTGAACTCGCCCACTTCCTGGTGCGACAACCGATCGGCGGGGGCGAGTTCGCGGGACCCACGTTTGAGATATTCGAATTCGACTCAGAGGATCGCAAGGGCGAACTGGCCGGCCTCGCCGGACGAGTTGTCGAACTCCATCCAGATCTTGGCCACGTCGCTGAGACCATCGCATCCCTGTAGCCGCTCCCCTGGGTGCCCCAATTCCGGTCAGGTCGGGGTGGGGTTGGTAGGTTCTAGTGGATGGCTTTGGAAGTATGTGAGATTCGGTGCTGGTGATTGGTGGTGTTCAAGCGGCTGCGTTCGGATGCGACAGCAGAGACCGGATCATTGCGGGAGGGTTCGAACCGGACCGTGCTGTGGATCGAATGGCAGATGGTGTCGTCATGATCACCTATCGCCGGTTCGGACGCCCAAATCCCGATACTGAAGGGCGGTGATGGTTACGAAACGTTTCCGTTGGAGCGAAGTCGAGAAGCCGGGCAAGTTCCATAAGAGGGCGTCCATGGCCTCCGTCGTTGTGACCATTCTTGGTCCCGTCGTGCTGCTGGCATCGGGCGTGCGAATGGCGTCCGTGGAGTATGCAACACGGTCGAATACGATGTTCTCGAACCCGTTTGTGACTACCTGGAGCGCCTCTTCGCCTAGCAGGTCGAAATCGACAGTTACAAGAAACTAGCGACCAGCAGCAACACAGCGGAGGCCGTCAAGAGCACAGGGCAGATCTTGAACCAGATCACGGCAGTCCGAGCACCAGTGACTGAGGTCAGAACCGCCAGACCGAGGAGCAGGCCTGCCACGGCGCGGTAAACCCACGCTGCTACGGAGGTTCCGCTCCCTTCCAAAGTGGCCACCACCACGATTGCGGCCAGGCCCCACATCGTGAAAGCTTCTGCAAGCCACTCCTGGGTCAGAACGCGCCGATTGTCGGGCTCGATCGGAGCGAATCCGGCAATCACCTGTCGCGTCGGGATGGCATGGGCCACCCCCCAAAGGGCGACAAGCACGGCAGCTACGTAAGCAAGCACCGAAGCCATGCCCACATGTTGCCACTATCGCGGGACGCTGAGAAATCAGCGTTCGCGCCGGTCAGCACAGACTCAGGCCGCCGGGTCGGGAACGAGGTCGACGACCCGGGACGCAACATCGAGTTCTCGTCAACCGCAAAACGGTCTAACGGGGAGGTTCTTTCCCGGGTGCCGCCGCAAAGGCTCCCATCCGGTCACCCTGGTGGAACCGTACAAGTTGCATATGCTCACCACCTATCCCAATGAAGTTGCAGGAGCAACAGCCACGCTGGCGCCATTGTCCGGTGGTGCCGGAGTGCTAGAAGGTTTGCGGGCGCTTCCACGCATCGTCGAGTTCGCACGGCGGCACGCTTTCCCCGATGAGATCGCCGGCACACTTGTCGACGTTGCCGAGGGCCACGCCGAAGACCCTCTGGCTGCCTACGTTGCGCTTCAAGCTGCATCCCGGGTTCCGTCGAAGATCGTGGACCAGGCTTTGTCGCGATTCATCAAGAGCGATCATTCCGGCTTGCGAGAGCATTCCGCGTGGGCGTTGAGCCGCCGTCGTCCCATGCCCTCTGCCGTCCCGGACCTCGTCGACATGGCTGATGCCGGCGGATTCGGCCGGATGATGGCGGAATTGACTTTGGAGAACTGGCTGCAGCTCGATCCCTCATTGCCGCTGCCGCCTTCCGTGGACGGCTCGCCGCTCGGCGCTCGCCTGCGGTGGCTGGCTTCGACACCTGAGCCCCCGCGTCCGGGCACTCGGCGATCGGCAGGGTTGCGGATCGCCCAAGTGCTCATGCAGGGAAGAGTCGATAGCCGTCTTACCTCGGCCGGGTCCGGAGACGGAGGCGGTCTGGCGACCTTGCAGGTAGGTCTTACCGGGGCATTGGCCGACCATGATGCAGTAGCCGACACCTACCTCATCACCCGGCGGTTGCCCGCCGGTGAGGGCGTATTCCATCTGGAGAGGGAGCGTATTGGGCAGCATGGGACACTTGCCCGGCTCGACTTCGGGCCGCCCCGATATCTCGCGACATCCGAGATGTGGCCCTGGCGGGCGGACCTCGAACGCTCCATCCGCCGTCTGCTGATCTCCGAAGGCCCTTTTGATGCACTCCACCTCCGCTTCGCCGACGCCGGTACGTTCGCAGCGGCCCGGGTCGGCCGGGCTCTGGGTATCCCCATCTACTTCACCCTCGCTCCCGACCCCCACTCAGTCGTTGCGGCCGACGAGGCGTCGGGCCGACTGAGCCGAGCCAACTTCGCGGCTGCCGATCTGGAGCATCACTACGTGTTCAGGACCTGGTTGATCGAATGGATGCTCGAGCATGCCAGGCGACTGGCCCTCATCCCTCGACCGGATCACACCAGACAACTTCTGGATCTGGTCGGCGTCGACATCACGGCCGATCCCGGCCGATTCCAGTCGATAGCGGAAGGAGTCGACTTCGGGGTGACCGAGCGCGCGGCGCGACAGGTGCAGACGGCTCAGGACGGAGTTCCGCGGCAGGGGATATTGTCGGACCTCAAGGACGCCATCGATCGGCTTCCGTCAGACAGACGCGGACTGCCGCTCATCGTCACAGCCGGGCGGCTGCATCCCGTCAAGGGAATGCACCGGCTGGTGGAGGCCTGGTTGACCGATCCGGCAATGCAGGAATCGTTCAACTTGGCCGTCATCGGCGGCAACCTGGTCGAACCCAGCAACGAGGAGAGGCGAATTCTGGACGCGTTGGAGGCGCTGCTCGGTGACCGCCGGGTCGAAGATGTAGGTCTCTTGATGCTCGGCAATCGAACGCACGAAGAGGTGGCGATCCTGCTGGCCGCCTCCGTCGTTGGAGTGCCCGGACTCGTTGCACCGAATGGGATCTACGCCTGCGCGAGCGACAAGGAGGAGTTCGGACTGGCCATCCTGGAGGCTCTGGCTGCAGGCCTACCCGTAGTTGCTCCCAGGGTGGGCGGTCCGGCTACCTACCTGGATCACGGCTTCACCGGGCATCTAACCGACACTCGCTCCGTTCCGGATCTGCAACAAGCACTGCATTGGGCTCGTGAGGTCCGGTTCTCCGAGATTCGGGCCGATGCCGGCCGCCGGCTCGTCAAGACGGGCTACAGCCTCGCGGCCATGGCTGATGAGCTGGTCGACTTCTATCAGGCCGATGATCTGGAGGAGGCGGCCGGGTGACCGCGGCGCTCATCATCAGTCCCGACTATGCCTCCCACTACTTTCCTCTTGCCACTCTTGGGAAAGCGCTTACCGGGCGGGGATACCAGGTTACGGTCGCGACCGGTCCCACTCTCGAACCGAATGTGGTGGCGGACGGATTCGGATACTGCCGGCTGGTGCTGGGTCCGGGGAGCAATCCCGGTCTTATCACCGAAGATGACCAACCGCCGGGTGAAGACCAAAATCTGGCTGGCTTCTTCGAGGCAAGCCGGCGGGGCATGGTCCCGACCCTTCTGTATCAGGCCCGTCACCGTCTCAACGATTTGCTTTGGCAACCCGATCAGGTGATAAGCCGCCTCGGCGAAATAATTGGCCGATTGAAGCCTTCCGTCGTCATTTGCGACCAGCTCTCCTTCAACGCCACCGCCGCCCTGCGAGCCCTGGAACAGCCTTATGTGGGTTTTCTGCCCGGCCACCCTTCTGCGGTTGCGACAGACGTTCCATATGGGTATCCGCCCCGCCATCCTGTCCGACTTGCCGCCGCTAGTTGGGAGCTCGCCGAGCTTCACGAGGTCTGCCGCGGGGTTGCCGAGCAGTTCACCGTCCGGTTCAACGAGGCGGTGGCGCGATTCAATCCGAACGTGGACGGCGTCGAAGATGCGTTCGCCACAACGTCGGGACTGCTGACCCTCGTGAACTACCCGGGCGTGCTCGGTCGGTCTTACCGGTTGCCGGCCGATTGTCGCTTCATCGGTTCGGCCGTTCGACCGGTCGAGCTGTCGGCGCGGCTGCGAGAAGGGATCATTACTCGGGCGCGGACACGGATCTATGTTTCCCTCGGGAGCTTCTTCTCGACGCGTCGCGAGATACTGCAGAAGCTGGTGGATGCGTTCCGGCAGCTCCCGGTTGATCTGATACTCGCCACAGGAGTAACCCTCCCAAGTGAACTGAACTCGCTCCCCGAGTCGTGGATCGTCGAACCGTACCTACCTCAACCAGCTCTGCTTCCTCATTGCGACCTGGTAGTGACCCACGGTGGAAACAACACCGTGACCGAGGCCCTCACGGCCGGTAGACCCTTGCTGGTTGGACCGCTTTCCACAGATCAGTTCGCCGGAGCCGCCGACCTCGAGCAAGCCGGCTTCGGCCTGGTGTTCGACCCCAATCACGATGACCCGGGTACCATTTCCGACCTCGCCGAGCGGGTGCTGGGAGGTTCAGCAGTCGATGAGGCGAGGCGCCTCGGCAACGAGTTGCGGGCGAATCCAGGCCCGGAACTGGCAGCAGATCTCATCACGCCGTTAGGGTGATGGTCACAGCAAGAAACCCCTGTTCGACAGGGGTTTCCTATGGAGCCGGGTATCGGAATCGAACCGATGACCACTTCTTTACAAGAGAAGAGCTCTACCGACTGAGCTAACCCGGCGATGGCGGACAGAATAGCGCCGTCCGGCGAGGAGCCGATATTAGGTGAAATACCCCGGTTTTCATGGCTCCTTCGATAGCCTCATGAACAGACGTGGCCTTTTCCCAACGCGACCAGTCGGTCCTCGACTTCGAACGCTCCTGGTGGTTGATTCCGGGGCCGAAAGATCGCGCCATCAGAGAGCACCTGGGAATGAGTGCGACTCAGTACTACCGAACATTGAAGCGCCTGGCAGACGATCCCGCCGCGGTGCAGTACGATCCATTGACGGTTCGACGACTCCAACGGTCGGCCAGTAAGAAGAATGTGCGGGTATTGGCCGCGGAAGGAGAAGACGTCTAGATGGGCAGGCATGCTTCGCCCGGCTACGGGCGATTCACGCGGGAGCTCTCATCGTTCGCGGTGAGGCTATTCCTTGTCGCGATCGTCTTCTTCGGGGCGATCTGGTTCCTGGTCACCGTTGTTCCAGACTGGCTGGGCAACGGCGGCGATGAAGAGATCGCACAGGCGACGGTCGATCAAACTACGTCTACAACTGACGAGACGATCTCTTCAGTTCTCGACTCCTCCATCACTTCCCCGATCAGCAGTGTGCCTACCACTACCTCTTCGACTCCAGAGACTACGACAACGGTGCCCTCTGAACGTTCGCCGGCCGACGTCGTGGTTCTGGTACTCAACTCGACGAGCAGGAGCGGATTAGCGGCGTCGGCGACCGCGTTGTTGGCCGATCTCGGCTATCAGACCCTCGAACCCGGCAACGCGACCACTGTGTTGAACGATTCAGAGATCCACTATGCATCGGGGTTCGCGCTGGAGGCATTCGCAGTGGCGGCGCAGTTCCCGGACGGCGTGGTATCGCCGGACCCGGAAACTGATCTCGCCGCCGATATCGTGGTCATCCTCGGGACGAGCTACGTTCCGTGACCGGGCAAACGGGCAGACGGTTCTCGAGCGTCTGGCCGATCTGGGCCTGGATCATGGTCGCCTTCGGGTTCGTAGTGACCGGGATCGGCGTATTCGGCGGAGTATTCGCCCGATCGTTGGTGCTCGACCTCATCTCGTTCTGGCCGGGTCTGATCCTCGTGATGCTCGTCGCAGCAGCTTTGTATCCATTTCATCGAGGGGAATGGACCCGGTTGGCGGCCGTCGTGCCGCTGCTCATCCTGTCGTGGCTCGGATCCACGATCGCCCTTCATTTGGCCGAATGGAGCGTGCTTCCTTCGGCGGCTGCCGACTTCGCGGGCCCTTCGGCCGATGGTATTGAGCAGGCGAGCCTGACCATCGTCACCGGTGGCGACCTGTCTATTGGCTTTTCTGGAGCAGCTTCGTTGTATGAAGTGAAGACGGTGCGGCGAGGGGGTTCTGTACCCGCAGCACGGAGCTTCGAGCGGATCGACGGCCGGTCGGCGCAAGTGGTGATCGATCAGCGCCCGCCGGACACCTGGTTCCTCACCCGGGGGTGGCGTGTGGTGCTGAACGACGATGCATCCTGGAGTCTCGACCTGAATGCGGCTGCCATCGCAGCCGACTTCAGCGGAGGTGGTTTGTCGTCCCTACGATTAGTCGGAACGGGTGATGTCCACCTCTCGGAGCCGTCGGGAGACGTACAGGTGGTCGTTGATGGCCGGTTCGGGCTGAGTCTTCCGGCAGGGGTGGCGATGGTGGTGACCGGGGATGACGTTTCCGTGCCTGCCGGTTGGACCGGCGCCGATGGCGAGTGGCAGTCGCCGGGAGCCGGGGAGGGATACATGGTTACGGTAACGAGTGGAGCCTCATTGGTGGTCAAAGACGCATGACGGTACCAACGCCCTATGAGCGCATCCGCAAGGTGGGTGTCACGATCTGGACGGCCATCGGCGGATTCGCCCTCCTAGGCCTCGTCACCTGGACTCTCATTCAGATGCACGTCATCTGGTCCCCGGTTGTGTTCGCCATCGCCATCGTTTATGTGCTCAATCCGCTGGTCAATCGTCTCGAGTCTCGCCACATCCACCGGTTGTTCGGTTCGTGTCTGTCCTATCTGATCCTCGTTTCGGTGTTGACCGCGATAGGTTTCCTGGTGGTCCCGATAATCCGCACTCAGGCGGTAGCCCTCGCCGAAGAAATGCCGGTGATCATCGATCGAATCGCGGAAGCTGCGCAGGATCTCGGCGATCGTTTCAACGTCACCATTGAAATGCCCGGATTCGACGCGGTCAGTGACTGGTTCTCACAGACTGAGAATCAACAGCGTTTGACCGACGTGGCTTCCGGGGTTTTCGATGTTGCAGCAACCGTCGTAGAAGCGGTCCTTCTGTTCTTGCTGGCTCCCGTGCTGGCTTTCTACATGCTCGTAGACGCACCTGCCACGCGAAGAGTTGCGCGCAGCCTGGTGCCGGAGGACCTGCGTGACGAGGTCATGCACGTATCCGGCCTCGTCGGAAGGGCTCTCGGCGGCTTCGTGCGTGGGCAGTTGCTCGTTGCGCTGATCGTAGGAGTGCTGACGAGCCTCGCTCTGTGGATAATCGGCCTGCCCTTGTGGTTGATCATCGGAGCGATCGCCGGCCTCCTCAACCTCGTTCCCTTTGTCGGTCCCACCTCCGGCGGAGTCCTGGCCGTGGCGGTATCACTGGTTCTCGGCGACTGGCGTATGGCTCTCTGGGCTGCGGTAGCAATGATCATCGTGCAGCAGATCGACAACCATCTCATCAGCCCGATCATTCTGCGGGCGACCGTCAAGCTGCATCCGGTAATAATCATCCTGGCTCTGCTGGTCGGGGGCTCGCTCGCAGGGTTGCTCGGTGTGCTGGTCGCCGTCCCGACGGCCGCGATTGCCAAGATCATCGTTGCGCACATGTGGCGTACCCGCGTCCTCGGCCAGTCGTGGGATGAGGCAACAGAGGCGGTCCTGTATGAATACGATCCTCCATCGGCCGAGAATCTCCTGAGTCGATTCCAACTGATCCGCGACCTGCAGGTGTCAAAGGGCGACGTCTCGCACCAACCGCACGGGGTACCGGACGACTCGAGGGACGATCTCGAATCAGAGGAGTGATCGGCAAGAGGCTGGCCCGCCGGTGGTTCCGGCGCCAAGAACACGCGCCGGAAAGCAACCTTTTTGGACCTGTCGCCTGAGGACCTTGGCCAGCGGCCTTCGGCCGGCGGCCCGCCGAAAGCCGACCTACTCCATCTCGCCGAGATAGGCGTCCGACAGCTTGGGATGCTCGAGGAGGTTGGCGGCGGTGTCTTCGAGGACGATCGAACCGGTCTGAAGAACGTATCCGCGGTCGGCGATCGAGAGGGCCATATGTGCGTTCTGTTCGACCACGAAGATCGTTGTTCCCTGCGAGTTGATTTCCTGGATGGTCTCGAAGACCTGCTCCACGAGAATAGGGGCAAGCCCCATCGACGGTTCGTCCAACAGGAGCACCTTGGGTCGGGCGGTCAGCGCCCGACCTATAGCCAGCATCTGTTGCTCGCCACCAGAGAGCGTTCCCGCACGCTGACGAATTCGCTCCTTGAGCCGCGGGAAGAGAGAGAAGACTCTCTCGATATCTTCCTGGATCTCGGCCTTGTCGTCGCGCAGATTGGCGCCGATCTCGAGATTCTCCTTGACCGACATCTTGCCGAACAAACGGCGATTCTCCGGAACCATCGTCAAGCCACGGCTGACGATTTCGGGGGTGGTCAAACCTTCGATTCGCTCACCGTCGAAGACGATCTCGCCAGCGTTCGCCCTCGTCATCCCAAGGATGGTACGAAGTGTGGTTGATTTGCCGGCGGCGTTGGAACCAAGCAGGCAGACGATCTCGCCCTCGTTCACATCGATGGAGATGTCGTCGAGCGCCCGCACCGGTCCGTAGGAAGCGCTGACATGGCGGAGGCTGAGGATTGCGTCGCTCATTGCTGCTCTTCCGATCCGGCCTTGCCGAGGTAGGCGGCTATGACCTGAGGGTCGGCTGCGACCTCGTCGTAGCTGCCTTCCGCGATCTTTTTTCCGTAGTCGAGAGCGACGACTCGATCAGACACTCCCTTGATGACGGGCATGTCGTGCTCGATGAGAACGATCGCGTATCCCTTCTCATCCCTGAGCCGGCCGATCAACTCGATCAACCCTTCCTTCTCTGCCGGGTTCATGCCGGCAGCCGGTTCGTCGAGGAGAAGGAGTTGCGGTTCGGTAGCCATTGCCCGTGCGATTTCGAGGCGCCGGCGGTCGGCGTAGGCGAGTTCGGAGGCGAGGGAGTTGATCCGCGGAGTCAACCGCTCACCGAAGAAGGACAGAGACTCGATGGCGGAAGTGTGAACCTTCTGTTCTTCATTCACTGTACGGCGGGTGTTGAACAGCGCTCCATAGATACCGGCCTTGGTTCGGGTGTGCTGGCCGACCATCGCATTCTCGAGGACGGTCATAGCCGCAAAGAGGCGTACCGATTGGAATGTGCGAGAGATGCCGACCCTGGTGATCTGGTTCGGCTTGAGTCCGACGAGGTTATGTCCATCGAAGTTGATCTTGCCTGCATCCGGCGAATAGAAGCCGGTGACGATGTTGAACAGCGTTGTCTTACCGGCGCCATTGGGTCCAATAACTCCGACGATCTCGCCGGGATCCGCGAAGAAATCGACGCTATCAACTGCCTGCACGCCCCCAAAACGCTTTGAAACGCCCTCGAGCTCGAGGAGGTGGCTCATGATGGCCCCTCTTTCGTGAGGTCCACGGCGGCGAGATCTTGCCCTTCGTGAAGCTCGCGCTGACGGCGCTTGTTCGGCAAGAGGCCTTCCGGCCGGAAGATCATGATTGCGATGAGGATGGCACCGTAGATCAGCAGGCGGAACTCACCGAACTCGCGCAGCAGTTCGGGCAATCCGACCAGGGCGGCGGCACCGACGATGACGCCCGGAATCGATCCGATCCCGCCGAGAATGATGACTGCCAGCACGTTAATCGATACCTGGAGCCCGAAGCTGTTGGGGAAGATCGAACCGATCTTGGCCGCGAAGAAGACTCCACCCAGACTGCCAACGCCCGCACCCATGGCGAAAGCGAGGAGCTTGTAGCGAACCACACTGATTCCCATCGCCTCGGCTACGTCTTCGTCCTCACGCATGGCTGCCCAGGCACGCCCAACGCGTGAATCGACGAGCCGGTAGGAGATGTAGGCCGCGATGAGGCTGAAGGCGAGGATCAGGTAGTAAATGTGCTGTGGGTTGCGCAGATCGAATGAACTGGGCGGCGCCGCCGGGACTCTGGTCAGACCTTGCGCTCCACCGAGATAGGGAGACAGCCAATCGGATAGAACCAGCGTCCGAATGATTTCACCGAAACCAAGTGTCACGATCGCCAGATAGTCGCCGCGCAGCCGGAGAACAGGGGCGCCGATGGCCGCGCCGATCACCACGGCGATGATGACAACGAACGGAAGCGCAACCCAGAGGTTCGTGAAGCCGGCCTCAGCGAACTGTTGCCCTTCCTCGGTTACCAGGAAAGAGGCAGGCGACGTGAAGATTGCCGCGGCGTAGGCGCCGACTGCGAAGAACGCAACATAGCCAAGGTCGAGGAGTCCGGCATAGCCGACGACGATGTTGAGGCCCAGACCGAGCAACACATAGAGACCGACGGTTCCGAGCACATCACTGACAAACGGTCCAACGATCCAGGGGAGAGCGACCAGAGCCACGATGGCGGCCATCAACGATGCCCGACCCCAAGTGCGACGGGTTGCCTCCGGCATCTGGGCGGCGGCCTCCCGGCGCGTATCAGCGCGGCTCATCCACCACCAACGAAGGCCGAACGCAAGGGCGAGGACGATGATTGTTCCGGCGATCGTGAGGCCGCCGAGTTCGTAGAGCCAACCGGTCGGAATCTGCAGGTTGCCGAGGGTGACTCGCAGAATGGGTTCGCCGAGGCTCATGAGCAGTGTGATGCCGATCGCGAATACCACCGCCGACCGGAGGTGGTATTCGAGTCCTACCAGGACGCCGGAAACGGCCCCAACTGCAGTCGACGCGACGACCATCATGAAGGCACCGACAACCGGATTGAGGCCGAACTCGAGGGTCTCCAACAACCCGGGAGTGATACTGACAAACATGCCGCGCACGTCGAGCCCGGCGTTGATCAAACCTTCAAACCCCATGGTCACGATTGCGACGAAGGCACCGGAGATGAAGCCGACGGCGACGCCGGTCAGGAGTGATGAATCACTCTTGCGAGCGGCCGTGTAGGAGGTGATCGCAAAGGCAACCAGCATCAGGACGACGCCGAGCCCGACTAAACCGGTGATGACGTTGCGGTCCTGGAAACGTTCGACCATGCCGATCGCAGACAGGTAGACGACGACGATACCGCCGACAAAACCGGGTTTGAGTGCGGATCGCAAATTCATGCGCGCTTCTCCTCGGATGCTCCGAGGAAGCCGCCGGGCAGGAAGATCAATACGAGTACGAGGATTCCGAAGGCGATGACCGGCTGAAGTTGGTTCGGTGAGGGGACCTCGGCGCCGGTGAGGAAGAGGTTCGGCCCTACCGCCTCGAGAATTCCGAGGATCAGGCCGCCCATGGCCGCTCCGGTGATGCTTCCGATACCGCCCAGCACCGCTGCAGTGAAGGCCTTGATACCCGGCAGAAAGCCCATGGTGAAAATCACTTGATTGAAGAGGAAAACGTAGAGGATGCCTGCCGCCCCGGCCAGCGCACCTCCGATCGCGAAGGTAGCAACGATTGTCCGGTCGACGTTGATGCCCATCAGGGAAGCAATCTCACGATCTTCGCCGACTGCCCGCATCGACCGACCGGTCTTGGTTCGTGCCACGAAGAGGTAGAGCAGGAACCAGAGGAACAGGGCGGCCACGATGACTATTGCCTGTGTCTTGAGCATCTGGATGCCAAAGATCGTCCACTTGCCCTGGAGGATCTCAATCGTGGGGTATGCACGGACGTTGGCGCCGTAGAAACCGCGGAAGGTGTATTGCAGGAAGAACGAGGCGCCGATGGCCGTGATGAGCGGCACGAGGCGCGGTGCGCCGCGGAGCGGCCGATAGGCGAGTCGCTCGAGAAGCACGGCGATGAAGACTGAGACGGCCATCGAGACCAGCAGCAAGATGGCAATCGACAACAGGGGGTTGGAGTTCAGAAAGCCGTTGCCCGCAAAGGCGACTGCTACGAAATACGCCGTGTAGACGCCGGCCATGAACACTTCGCCGTGTGCGAAGTTGATCATGAAGAGGATGCCGTAGACGAGGGTGTACCCGATGGCGATCAGGGCATAGACGCTGCCGCGGGCTAGGCCGTTGATGAACAGCGACTGCCAGTCTTCTGCAGTGAAGACCCCGGTTCGAAGAGTTGCGGTGCTTCCGGCCACCACCCCATAGATGATCGACACGCTCAGGACGATCAGGATTATCCGACGCATCGGGATGCGTTCGAATCGAAGCCTGCGGCTCGACTGTTCGGCGGGGGCGGGGGCGGGGGCGCTCATGTGTTTCTGTGTGTGAGGAGGGGGGAAGCTGAGCAGCTTCCCCCCTCTGGTCACATCGTCTTAGCTATCGAGGCTCGCGACTTCGCTGTAGACCGGGTTGGCGCTGTCGTAGTTACCGCCAACGACCTGGTACACGGCGATGGTGGCAGTCGACTGACAGTCACCGAGGTCGTTGCAGTTCAGCGTGCCGGTGATGCCCTGAACGCCGGACGTGGCGAACAGTGCGTCCTTCAGCGCCGTCCTCGGGATGAACAGCGTCCCATCCTCGTCGATCGCTACCTCTTTGATGGCATCGAAGAGCATGTTGGCTGCGTCGTAGGAATGCGCGTGGAAGGCCGCGGCCGGCTCACCGCCCCACAACTCCTGGTAGGCGGTCTTGAACTCGCCCTCGTAGAAGTCCTGGTCGCCGGTGAAGGCAGACAGGTCCGGTCCCGACAGGTAGACGCCTTCAACAGCCTCGCCTGCGGCTGCGACGTAGTCGGCCGACAGCATGCCGTCGGATCCGATCAGTGTCGTGTCGGCCAGGCCGTCGGTCTGACGTGCCTGCTGTGTGATCAGGCCACCTTCGGCAGCGAAGATCGGGAAGTAGAGCACGTCCGGGCTGTCTGCGCCGATGGAAGTCAGCACCGACGTGAAGTCGGTCTCTTGGACCTGGATGGCTTCACGGACGGTGATCGTGCCGCCGAGGGACTCAAACGTGTCTGCAAACACGGCCTGGAGGCCGTCTGCGTAAGGGCTGCCATCGTGGATGGTTGCTGCGGTGCGGGCTCCGAGTTCGTTGTAGGCGAACTTGGCAACCGCGGCACCCTGCAACTTGTCGTTGTGGGCGGTACGCAGATAGAAGGCCTGGTGTTCCTCGGGCGTTGTCAGCGCCGGACCGGTGTTGGACGGCGAGATGATCGCGATGCCCTTGTCGCTGAGGATTGTGTCGGCAACGCCGAGCGCGGCGCTCGAACAACTCGTACCGATGACACCAACGGTACTGGGGTCTGCGGCGAGCGCCTGAGCGCCTGCCTGGCCGCCTTCGGCCGAGCAGCCATCATCTTGATGGTTGAAAGCGATCGCGTGGCCGAGGAGTTCGCCGTTGGTTCCGTCGAATGTTCCGTCGAGGTGATCTGCTGCCATGACGACGCCGTTCTGGCTGTCCTGGCCGAGGCTGGCGTTAGGGCCGGAAATGACGAGCAGTGTGCCGATCGTGATGGCCTCACCGTCTCCCACCTCCACGCAGCCGAATGGGTCGGCATCGCAAGCTGCTGCAGCTCCGCCGTCGCCACCGTCTCCGGTGTCGGCCGTGGTCGTGTCCGTGCTGTCGCCGCCGCAAGCGGCGACTATGAGCGCGAAAACCATGAGCAGCAGAACGAGCTTCCCTAAGGATGAGTAGTTCCGCATTTAGTTTCCTCCTTGAGTACCGACGAGCGGTACCGTTTCTTCCCTTTGAACCTGCCGAAGGCAGGATGTGAGGGGGAAGTTTAGGCACGTTGCAGCAAGGGTGACGGAGGGATCGGCCAATCAGTGAGATTTCTTGGGCTTGCTGTACTCTGTCTCGACCGACCTAAGGAGTGTCGTGACCGAAGAGATAGCCGCTGTGGACGCCTATCAGCGTTCCGTAAGCGCCGTCGTCTTGGGTGTCGACGAGGGTGGTGTGGTTCTCGACCGCACTGTGTTCTACCCGCGCGGCGGCGGACAGCCGGGTGACACCGGATTCCTGCGCGTGGGTGGAACCGAAGTGCGCGTAATCGACACCTTCAAACGGGGCGGAGAGCTCTGGCATCGGATCGATGGAGGGAACCTCGAGGCGGGTATGAGCGTTGTGGCGGTGATCGACTGGGAACGGCGGCACATTCTGATGAGAACCCACACGGCGCTGCATGCGCTATCGGCGGTCATCTGGAGAGACTTCGATGCCAAGGTGACGGGCGGGAACATGGAGCCGGGTTCGGCCCGAATGGATTTCGAGCTCGATTCGATATCGGTGGACTTCGGCCGAGAAGTTGAGCGGGTCCTCAATGAGGAGCTCGCCGGGGATCTCCCGGTGTTCGTGCACTTCCTTGCCAGAGAAGAAGCGCTTGCCGACCCGGATCTAATCCGAACGAAGGTGAACTTGCTGCCTGAGTTCCTCGATCCCATTCGCGTCATCGAGATCCAGGGCCTCGACAAGCAGGCCGACGGCGGGACTCATGTTCGATCGACCGCCGAGGTCGGCCGAGTTTCGGTGACCAAGACGGAGAGCAAGGGCAAGGCAAACAAGCGAATCCGGATCGAGCTGGCCGGCTGAATGCTCGATTTCATTCTCGGCCTCTACTTCGCCGGATTGTTCGTTCGAGGTTGGCTCCGTGGCTTCGTCAAGGAAGCTCTCGACCTTGCAGGGATGCTCATCGGCCTGGCGCTCGCCTTTCGATTGAGTGGACCGGCGGGCTCGGCCGTTGAGGCAATAACGGGGGTGAGCGACCCGACCGCCCCGCTGCTGGGAGGCGTCATCATCTTCCTGGTGGTCGGTCTGGGTGTCACCATCGCCGCCCACTTCTTGAACAAGGTGGCCAGGTTGCCGGGTCTCAATCTGAGCAACCGGTTGTTCGGCGGGGTGATGGCTTTGAGTTGGGCGCTGTTTCTCGCCACGCTGATCTTGTCGCTGGTTCGGGTACTGCCCCTTTCGGAGTCGATGCAAGATTCAATCGAGGGATCTGCCGTTGCCTCGACTCTCACCGACCCAGGTTTCGTTACGCACCAGGCGTTTTCTGCCATCTCCGGTGATGACATCATCTCGAATCTCTTGAGCCTTCAGGAAGTACTTGGCGAGAGATCGGTCATCTTGGATGAGGATGATCGGATCGAGTTCGAGGCGGTTCCGGTCGACGAACTGGAGGAGGCGCCGGATGCCGCGCAGGAGATTTTCGAGATGTTGAACCTCGCCAGAATCGAGGAAGATCAGGCTCCGTTAGCCTTCTCCGATGGCCTGGCGAGTGTTGCCCTCGGCCATGCTCGGGCTATGTATGCCCAGGGCTATTTCTCTCATGTATCTCCTGCGACCGGGAGCGTTGCCGACCGGGTCGACGCTGCCCAGATCCCGTACAGACTCGTTGGTGAGAATCTCGCCCTGGCCGTTACGCCGTCTCAGGTACACGACGGTTTGATGAACAGCCCCGGCCATCGTGAGAACATTCTCCGACCGGAGTTCCGCCGGGTCGGGATCGCGGCGATCAAGGGACCATTGGGGTATATGGTTGTTCAGGTCTTCAGCGGGTAGCGCTATTGCGCCACCCGCAGCCCCGTTGGCCGTTAGCCGTAACCCTGATTCGCTACGCTCCTCCCATGCCCCTCTCTGACGTCGCGCAAGCCCTTTTCGTTGAGTTCACTTCTGTGTATAGACCAACGATGGAGGAACGTCTCGGAGCCGGTGGGTTCGTGTTGTCGACCGAAGTCGACCTGGCGATCAGTAACGGTGAGCAATGGCTACGCAGGCAGTTGGCCGAGCTACTAGAGCAACCTTTCGCGAAGCAGCAGCGGAGTCCGCTCGAACTCTTCCAGGCCGCGGCCCGCTTTCCGACCGAGGCGCTGAGTGCGGCAGGAGCGCCGCCGGTGATCAGAGATCACGCCGCATCTGCCGCTTTGCCGGGTGATGTGTACGGACTGGCACCCGCCTCATCGCAGGAACTCACATCCGAAGCCTGGCGAGCTCATCTCGCCTGGGGTGCGAGCAAAGCTCAGGCGATGGCCCACCGGGTGCGGCGGCCGCTGGCCGGTGTGTACAGCCGAAATCTGATGGACCGTTCGAGGATCGAGTTGGAACTGCACGCAGCCGGGTTCGACGTCTTTCTACTTCGAAACCTCGACCTGGTCCGTAAAGCAATGGCGGGAAAGAAGCCGTCTGTTGCCTTCGTTGACCTCGAGAGCCCCGACGTCGACGAGGTCGTGCTTGTACTTACCGGTGCCGGCATCCGAGTCGTCGCATACGGTCCCCATGTAGACGACCTGGGCCTCCAACGGGCCCTCACTCTTGGTGCGGCCGATGCGGTGCCGCGGGCACGGTTCTTCGGGCGGGTGCAGGAGTACCTACCCCAGATCGTGTGACAGGGCCGGTGGGCGAACCGACCCTTTCCAAGTTACGAACGCGATGCCGCTGAGGATCAGTGCCACGCCAATTCCCTGCGTCGGAGAGATTGCTTCACCGAGAAGGGTGGTGCCCCAGACGAGTCCAAGCACTGGTTGCAGGAGGATGAGGAACGATCCGGCGAGCGCAGGCAGGAGAGGAAGAGTCGACCCAATGAGCAGCCAGCCGACTGCCTGCACCATGAACGCCATGAGCAGCAGCCATCCGTGCGACGGCCAGGAGGGGACGAGGTCGAAGCCGGAGTCGAACATGCCGAGAACGAGTGCCCCGGCGGCGGTTCCGTAGGTTGCATCGAGCAGTGGCCCGGCAGGCGGTGCTGGTGTCGAGTTCGCGGATCTGAACATCAAGATAAAGCCGGCGTAGGCCATTGCCGCGCCTACTCCGAGAGCGACGCCGAGGCCGGGCTGCGCCCCGTAGGTGTCGACTCTGCCAAAACCCGAGAGGAAGGCTGCGCCCATCAGTACTGTGGGAAGGGCGATGAACGCCGCCCGGCTCGGTCGATCTCGATACACCACAAAGGCTGCAAATGCCACGAATAGCACCTGGAGATTTGCCAGAACCAGGCCGAGCGCCGCACCGATTGCATCGATCGCGGCGTGAAAAAGCATCAGGTCGACCGACAACATGAGGCCGGCTCCGATGGCCATCGCTCTCTCCCGTGTGGAGCGGCGGTCTCGCGACCGATTGGGGCGCCAAATCAGAACGAGCATGGGAATCGCGTAGAGAGCCCTGAAGAAAGTCACCGTGTTGGGCGACGCGTCGGACAATTTCACGAGAGTGGACGAGAAGGAGATGAACGCGACACCGACCGCGCCGCGCAGGTAGATGCTCGTCGGGGTTCTGTCGGGCGGCACGTCAGATGGCGGCCGTTAGAGCATCGAGAGAAGACTGGATGGCATCGCCGAAGTAGCGAAGATCGGGGACAAGATCCCGATCGGCATTTAAACCCCATGTCAGCGTGCCGTCGTAGCTGAATTGCGCCATCCCGAGTCCGTGTTGAGCCCAAAGGGGTACCAAAGGAATCTGGAGCCTCATCCGAGATCCGAGGAGGAACAGCGGAAACTGTGGTCCCGGAACGTTGGTGATTGTCATATTGAACGGCCTGATCGTTCCGGCTGCCAGCCTTGCCCCCATCGAAACGAGCGTGCTCGGTGCCCCGGCACTGAGTTGCACGAGCGTAGAGGCTCCGAGCGCCTGGTCGCTTTCCTTGAGTGCCTTGGTCTCCTGCTGGACTCGCCTCAGGCGCTCGAGCGGGTCCGGCTCGTCGAGGGGGAGCGACATGAGCCACATCGCAACCTGGTTGCCGAGTTGACCGCGCTGATCGGCAGAGCGAACGCTGACCGGTGCCATGATGCGGTAGTCGATATCATCAACGGGGAAATCCCTGCGTTCGATCAAGTACTGCCTGATAGCACCGGTCGCGACGGCCAGAACGGTGTCGTTGACGGTTCCGCCGAGAGCGTTCTTGACTGCCTTGATTTGACCGAGGTCGGTCACCTGCCAATCGACTCGCCGGTTCGGGCTCATCTGTTGATTGAGGGGAGTTTCCGAAGCCGAGCTGAGCCAGCCAGAACCCAACGATTGTGTCATCGCTCGCAATCGCCTCCCCGCCTCTCCGGTGAGCCGCTGTGCGTCCTTCGTGAACCGTCCGAGGTCCTTGACCAGGTCGATCGAAGCCCGGAGGCGTCTTCCTGCCTCGCCGGCAACGAGTTCGGCACCCGAGGGAATGGGGCGCGGCACCCACAACGGCGACTCTTCGATGTCGTCAGAAGGGATGACGTTGAACATCACCGCCATGAGGTCTACACCTGCGATGCCGTCGATCATGCAGTGGTGGACCTTGGCGACGACGGCGAGCCTATCGTCTTCGAGGCCCTCGATTATCGATAGCTCCCACAGCGGTTTGGCCCTGTCGAGGTTTCGAGAGGCCATGTGGCCGACCAGTTCTTGCAGTTGTTGGTCTGTACCGGGTTTCGGCAGGCTGGAGTGACGGACGTGGAAAGACAGATCGAATTCAGGGTCATCTACCCAGACCGGGTGTCTTTCGAACGGAACCCAGGCGAGCTTCTGACGATATCTGGGTACGAATTGCAGCTTCGATTCAACGAAGGCACGGATCCGATCAATGGCGATTCCACCGTCGGCGCCGCGCAAGGGTCCCGCTTCGAAGATGCCGATTGCCGCGACGTGCATGTGAAGATCGGGTGTCTCGAGAGCCAGAAACGATGTATCCAACGCTGAGAGACGTTCGTAGCCGGCGGCCATGGAGGTCTTCCTTTCGGCGCCCGCGGCAGGAATCGAACCTGCGACCTACTGCTTAGGAGGCAGTTGCTCTATCCCCTGAGCTACGCGGGCGGTTGGTTGCAAGCGTACTAGGAGGACCCGCAGTTGACAGCGCCGTGGATTGGAGAGCCGTTGCTTTGGCGGGTCGGGTAAAGCGAACCGAGACCAACTATCGCGCTTTATATTCTCGTCAGCCTGTGCGAAGTTGCCGGACAGTGTTCGAGTACTCCAGTGGTTCGATCATCCGTCTCGGCGCCATCTCGATGGCCTCGTCGATCGACACGGCGGGAGACAGGTAGAACCCCTGGACGTGTCTGCATCCGAGTTCTCTCAGCCTCGTGAGCTGTTCACGGGTCTCGACGCCTTCGACGATCGAGCCCAAGCCCAGAGAGTTACCGATGGTCAAGACGGTGCGAACCAGTGAGGTCTCTCCCTTTCCGAGTTTCTCTACGAATGAACGGTCGATCTTCACGATATCCAGCGGCAGCCGATCGAGATAACTCAAGGAGGAGTAACCCGTTCCGAAGTCATCGATGGCGAGATGGATTCCCAGCGACTTCAACTGCTCCAACTTCTGCACCGCGGTGTGCATGACTACGTTCTCGGTGATTTCAAGAGTGAGGTGATCGGCCGCGAGGCCGCTATCGGCCAGCGCGTGGCGAACTTCGTCGACGATGTCACGTTCGCTGAGTTGCTTTGGAGAGATGTTGACGGCTACACCGGTCGCAGAGCCCGGGTTTGCGAGCTGCCATTTCCTCGCGTCTGTGCATGCCTTTTCGAGGGCCCACCGGCCGAGGCGAACGATGAGCCCCGATTCCTCGGCATAGGGTATGAACTCGTTCGGTTGGATGGTTCCCAATGCCGGATGGTTCCATCGCATGAGCGCTTCGAAACGCGTGATGGCTCCAGTGGTGGTATCGACGATCGGTTGGTAATGCAGCTCCAGTTGGTTCAACTGGAGGGCAGATTGCAGTGACGTCCGGAGCTCGAGAGTCTTAGTCACCTCGTCATGCATTGCGTCTTCATACTGCCGATAGGTTCCCTTGCCCTGGTGCTTGGCCGCGTACATCGCCGCGTCTGCGTTGCTGAGTAGCTCTCCCGGACCGTCGTCGGGGGTCGAGAGGGCAATGCCGATGCTGGCCCGGCTCAGGATCTGGTGGCCATCGATGAGGAATGGAAGTTCCAAGGAGTCGATCATGCGGGAGGCAAGTCCGACAGGAGCGGTGGTGTCTCGTGTTGAAGGGATCAGGATGGCGAACTCGTCACCTCCGATACGGGCAATTGTGTCGTCGCTGCGACACTCGCCTTGCAGTCGCTCCGCTACGCCGATGAGTAGCTGGTCACCTGCGGCGTGCCCGAGACCGTCGTTGACGCTCTTGAAATCGTCAAGGTCGAGGAACATGACGGCGGCCGAGGCGCCTTCCTCGAGGTTGCTCAAGGCGTCATTCACACGGGCGGTGAAATTCGCTCGATTGGCGAGGCCGGTCAAGGAGTCATGGAGTGCCTGGTACTTCAGTTCTTCTTTCAAGATGGTCAAGCTGGCGAGTGAGTCGACGAGTTTGCCGTTTTCCAGCGAGACGGCGACCTGTCGGGCAAAGGTTTCGAGGAGTTTGATGTCGCGGGGTTTGTAAGAGCTCACATCGTCGAGCTTGTTCGCCACGAGAAGGATGCCTCCGACCGCCTCATCGACGAAAAGCGGTGTGGCGATGCCTTCCCGGATGGACGGGCAGTCGCCCATCCGCGTGAACGCCTCATCGTCCTTGTCGAACAACCTGCTGGCACGGGTCGATGCGATCTCATGCCAGACAGGACGTTCGTGATCGAGCGGAATCAACTTCATCTGGAGTTCCCCGTCGGCCGGCCCGACTCGGGTCCGGTATGCGGCATTGTGGGAGTCGTCGATGAACAGAGTTATCTCCGCGAACTCCGCAGCAAACATCGCGCGTGCCCGGTCGGCTGCTACCAGCATCGCTTGTTCGATTTCGGGCGTCTGGTGCAGGACTCTCGTCGCGTCGTAGAGAGACTCGAGGCGTGTGCGTTGTTCGCGCTGGCTCATATAGGCCCGGTAGGAAAGGAAGAGAATGGCAGGCGGTATCATCGCCAGGAAGGCCATCCCTGGTGCCAATTGGGTCATGGTGACGGCGATCAACGCCAGACTCGAACTCATCAGTGTGGCAAGTGTGCTCAGCCCGATGACTTCGCTGAGCCCGGGCCTGCGGAAAGACCCGGAAACCAGGAAGATGGCCAGGTTGACGAGGAACATTGCCGTGGTGAGCGCGGCCAGAGCTGCAATGAGCGCTCCTGCCCATCCCGCAATTCCCAGCGGCTCCCCGAGCCGCGCGATGCTCCGGAACACCACGATGGCCATCCCGAACACAAGTGTGAATTGAGAGACGTTGAAGAGGAGTTTCAAAAGGGGTTGGCGGCGGTGGATGCTCAGCACGAGCGTCGAGCCGATCAGGACCGAAAGCATCATGTGAGCCGGAGCGAAGAAGAAGAGGCCGAAGATCAGCGGGATTTCGCTCATCGAGAAAGAATGAGCGTCGCGTTTCCCGCGGAAATGGACGACCGTGATCTCGCTCAAATATACGGCCGGGATCAAGACCCACCATGGCACGCTGGGCGCACCCGGCATGACCGCCCAGTCGGAAACGATCATGGCGATCAGCAGGGCGGCAGCTGCGATGGCGGCCGTGAGGAAGAGAACACGTGTCGATCCGGACCTACGGGTCGATTTGGTGGGGGCTGGTCGTGTCTTCATGGTGACCGCTTCTTATCGATCGAGCCAGAGGTTGCCGGACCAGCTGAGGCCGCTCCACGATAGGCCCGACCACGACAAGCCGTTCCACCCGTTGGCCCACTCGCCAGTCGACCAGCTGAGGCCACTCCATGAGAGACCGGACCAACTGAGTCCCGACCAGCTGAGGCCGCTCCACGAGAGACCCGACCAACTGAGTCCCGACCAATCGGCTCCGGCCCAGTCATTGCCGTTCCAGCTTCCGCCGGACCAGCTGAGGCCGCTCCACGAGAGACCCGACCACGACAGGCCGTTCCACTCCATACCGAAGATGTCCTGTTCGCCGGTGAGTTCCACCCCGTCGATAGTGACGTGTGAATCGCCCCTGGCCAGCTCCAGGGAGCCGGTGCCGGTAGACGGTATCCAACTCTGACTCGCTTTGTTAGTCCTGGGTGTTCTCGTCGACGAGGCCCTCTTGAGGTTAAGGACACCGCCGCCCTGGCATTCGCTCGACACGCCGCGGATCGAAGAGGATCCCGCCACCAGGAGATTCTTCACCTGATCCGGAGTCAGCTCGGGGCGTTCCTCGATCAGCAAAGCGACGCCGCCCGACACAACCGCGGCAGCCTGAGATGTTCCGCTGCCGCGGAAGAACCGGAAACCTGCAACGGCCTCGGGATGTGCCTGATCGATAAACGATCCGTAGTCGCGCAAGCTTACGATTGATCGGCCGGGGGCCACCACATCCGTCGTCCTGTTGCCCGTACCGCAGTTGGAGAAGCTGGGTATCACATCGTCTCGAGGCGTTGCCGTGCCCATGGGATCGACCGCACCGACCGCAATCACAAAGGGGTCGTAGGCCGGATTGCGGACCGGATAGGAGTTGCCGTCGTTTCCGGTGGCGGCGATTACGACGATGCCGTGGTTCCAGGCCGCCTCGACCGCGTATGCCAGAGGGTCGATGGTGTAGGACTGATTTCCAGTTGTACCGAACGAGAGGTTGAGGACCCGGATGTTCAGACCGTTGTCGTTGCGATGCTGGACTACCCAGTCGATGCCTGCGATCACCTGGGAAACATCCACGGCACCGTTTGAGGCGGCGACCTTGACGTTGACGATGCGGGCGTCGGGCGCCATGCCGAGGAAGAAGTACTGACCGTCGCTGCCGGTGATCGAGGAGGGAGCTAACTCGTCACGCCCGGCGATGATGCCGGCCATGTGGGTGCCGTGGCCGTATCCGTCCAGGTATCGCATCGACTCGTTCTGTGAATCGAACGACAGATCCGGACCGTTGACGACCTTTGCGGGATTCATCAGCCCGTATACCGGAGCTACTCCAGAGTCGATGATTGCGACATCGATCCCGGCTCCGGTATAACCCTGATCCCACATCCAAGTCGCCATGGTGATCTCGTTTGTCACTTCATACATCGTTCCGTCGCCGACGGGAGGAGCCTCTGAACTCCAGCCACTGTCGACCGTCTTGAGTTCTGCACTTGCTTCTCCCGTCAGATATCCGGAGTCGCCGGCCAGGCTGGCCAGGGTTACGGGGTAATCCGGGGTCACGGCGGTAACGTCGGGGTGCAATCTGACGGTGACGAGTTCATTGGCAGGAATCCGTGCCGCGAATCCATCGAAGATGCCGAACTCGTGGGTGATCGTTCCACCCAGCGTTTCGACGAGGGCCTGGACGGCACCGTTCGATCCGGCGTCTTCGAGGACGATGACTGAGATTATCTCGGAGGCGGCAGGAGGGGAGGCTGCCGCGGCTGGCGCGACGATGAGGCTCAGAACAATCAGGAGAATGGCCATCCTCCGGGATTTGCCACCGTCCCAACTCAATCCGATATGCATCATTCCGTCCATTGCGGCTCCTGGTTCCTGTCTTTGTATGGGAGGTATCGACCAAAGGAACCGAGAACTTGGGAACCGTTTGCCAGACGCTCGAGGTAACTAGTTATTTGCCGTCGCCCGGTTTGGCGATTTGCGAGTGGTATACCCCATCCGTTTTCGCCGGCAGGCGGAAGCATCCAACCCACTGGAATCATCGCTGCGCCGGGGTGGCGTGGCGCAGAGACCGATCCGCTTCGAATTGCGAATCGCGAATCGGGTTTCTCCCCTTCCGATTCCGGTTGCCGGCGACCACCTCGCGCCGAAGGCATTAGGGGAGATGTATCCACGAGAAAGCCGAACCGGAAGCCCGGTTCGGCTTTCACTGGACAACTCTGTCGGTCTGGGACTACGACCAGGACACTCCTCTCATGGAGTACGAACCCGACGGATAGATCGGGTAACCACCGGATCCGGTCGGATAGCCCCAGGCGACGACGGCAGTGTCACCGTCCGCCAGCTCCAGGGAATCTGCGGCCTGAGCGTTCGGCAAGAAGCTGACCACCAGCAGCACCGCCATGGCGACGGCAACGAGGAGGATGGCGATTCGTTTGGACCTACTGTCGTCCCAGGCGATTCCTAAGTTCGGACTTTGCATTTGCTCTCCCAGTCTTCGCTTCTGGACTTCATCGGCGCTCATCTCGGGAACTTGGGGACTGTTTCAAGGACGTTCCGAGTAACTAGTCCTTGTTGGCGGTAGGGGGCGAGCTGCAACGACGCTACGCTGAACTCATGGCAGCTGAAGAAGAACGTATTGCCCTGTTCCTGGACTACGAGAACCTGGCGATTGGAGCGCGTGACAACCTCGGGGTCACCTTCGACTTGAAGCCGATTGCCGATGCTCTTGCCGAACGCGGCAGAGTGATCGTGCGGAAGGCTTACGGCGATTGGTCGATGTTCGACGAGGATCGCCGGATGCTCACCCGGAACCACGTGGAACTGATCGAGATCCCCCAGCGGATGGGTGCCTCACGCAAGAACGCGGCCGATATCAAGATGGCCGTTGATGCGCTTGAACTCGCTTTCGAGCGCGACTATCTCACAACATTTGTCATCGGCACGGGTGACAGCGATTTCACACCCCTGGTTCACAAACTTCGAGAGTTGAACCGGAAGGTGATAGGGGTCGGCATCAAGGACTCGACGAGTGCGCTGCTGCCCCCCGCCTGCGACGAATTCCTGTTCTATGAACGACTCGAGGGGGTGGAGGTGCCCGCCGGCGCGCGGCCGGGAGCCCAGCGGCCCCATCGCCGGACGAGCGATCAGCAGGAAGAGCCGAAAATCGAAGTTGAGGTCAAGGGCCTCGACGACCTCGACAAGCTGGTCACCCAGACACTCTCTGGCCTCCAGCGCTCCGCTCCGGGCGCCGTCCTTGCCTCCTCCCTCAAGCGGGCATTGATCCGGAAGGATCCGACCTTCAGTGAGGCCGACTTCGGCTTCCGGGCGTTCGGAGAGCTCCTGAGGCATATGGAGAAGCGGAAGGTTGTCGCACTGAGCGAAGGTAGCGCAAAGGGTGATCCAGTCGTAGATTTCCGCTCAGGTGACAGCGGTGAAGATGAGGCATTCTCGCTCTTGCTGTCGGTTGTGGCGGGTTTGGAGACGGCAGACGGTCCACCTGCTCTATCCGGTCTGAAGAACCAGTTGCGAAAGCAGGATTCGAAGTTCACCGAGAAACGGTATGGATTCGGGGGATTCCTGCAGTTCTGCAAGGCGGCGCAAGCCCGGGGCCTCATCGAACTCGAGTGGAACGACGCTGCAGACGACTACCTGGTGAGGGTCGCTCTACCGGATCGGTAGCTGCCGGGGGCCGGACAACCGGCCGCGACCAAGGCGTAGACTGAGGACTCTTCGCCTCGAATCCTCAGGAGGTCATTGTGGAACAACGCCGTCGCAGCTGGGCAGAGCCCTACAAGATCAAGATGGTTGAACCCATCAAGATGACCACCCGAGAGCATCGCGAGAAGGCGATCGCGGAGGCCGGATACAACAGCTTCCTGCTCCGCTCTGAGGACGTCTATATCGATCTGCTGACAGACTCGGGCACTTCAGCGATGTCCGACTATCAGTGGGCGGGTCTGATGCTCGGCGATGAGTCGTACGCCGGTTCGAAGAGCTTCTACAACCTGGTCGATGCCGTGCAAGAGGTGTACGGCTATCCCGAGTTGATCCCGACGCACCAGGGCCGTGGTGCCGAGCACATTCTGAGCCAGCTCATGATCAAGCCGGGCGATTACGTGCCCGGCAACATGTACTTCACGACAACTCGTTTCCACCAGGAGTATGCCGGTGGGGTATTCGTCGACGTGATCATCGATGAGGCTCATATGCCGTCGGTCGAGCACCCGTTCAAAGGCAACGTCGATCTGGGCAAGCTCCAGAAACTGATCGATGAAGTGGGCGCCGACAAGATCCCCTACATCTCGGTTGAGACGAACGTCAACATGGCCGGCGGTCAGCCGCTATCCATGGCCAACCTCAAGGCGACCTATGAACTGTGCAAAAAGCACGGTATCCCTGTGATGCTCGATGCCACGCGTGCGGTTGAGAACGCCTACTTCATCCAGCAGCGTGAAGGCGGCTATGAGGACAAGTCCGTCAGAGAGATCATGCTCGAGATCTGTTCCTATTCAGATGGCGCAACCGTGTCGTCCAAAAAGGACAACCTCGTCAACATCGGCGGATTCCTGGCAGTGCGCGACCCGGAGCTGGCCACGCGGGCCCGTGCCATGCTCGTTCAGTTTGAAGGTCTGCATACCTACGGGGGAATGGCAGGCCGTGATATGGAAGCGCTTGCCCGCGGTATCCACGAGATGGTTGAAACCGATGATCACGCAAGGGCGCGAGTAGGTCAGGTCGAATACCTCGGGAACTCGCTGCTGAAGGCCGGTATCCCGATCGTCATGCCTGTCGGTGGCCACGGGATCTTCATGGACGCGGCTGCGATCCTGCCGCACCTTTCGCAGGACCAGTTCCCGGCCCAAGCGTTGACTGCGGCGCTGTACGTCGACTCGGGTGTACGCGGGATGGAGCGCGGAATTGTTTCCGCCGGGCGGGATCCGAAAACCGGCGACCATCGTTACCCGAAACTCGAACTCGTGCGGATGGCCATTCCCCGCCGGGTCTATACACAGGCGCACATGGACGTCACCGCCGAGTCGGTCATCGAGGTCTTTGAGAACCGGGAAAGCGTCGGCGGTTTGAAGTTCACCTATGAACCGCCGGAACTCCGCTTCTTCCAGGCCCGCTTCGAAGAAGTAGCGAGTCGCTAGTCGCGGGTCGCGGGTAAAACTCGCGACCCGGAACTCGTGACCCGCGACTCTTCTACGGCCAGATGCCTCGTTCCATTAGCGTTTTGACACACCGTCCCACGGCCACGACATAGGCGGCCGTGCGAATGGTCGGCGCGTCCAGGGGCGATTCATCTGGGTGATCGACGGCCCACTCCGCTCGATAGTGGTCTATCGCATCGACCAGAGCGGCCCTGGAAGTCACTACGACGTTGGTCGCTCGATACATCTTCTTCTTGAGCTTCTCCTGAACCTCGTGTTCCTCCCATTGCTGGTTCTGGAGATTCTGTACCCACTCGTAGTAGCTGACCACGACGCCGCCGGCGTTTGCCAGGATGTCGGGAAGCACGATGATGCCGTTGTCGTGAAGGATGACATCGGCTTCAGGAGTCGTCGGACCGTTGGCGGCTTCGACCACCAACCTCGCTTGGACCCGACCGGCATTGCTCTCGACAATCTGGTTCTCCATCGCGGCCGGTATCAGGATGTCGCAAGGCACTTCGAGTACTTCCCTGGGTGCCAGTGCCTTCGTGCTCGGGAAATCCACGACTGATCCTGTTGCATCCTTGTGATCCGCGACCCGTTTCACGTCGAGTCCGCCCGGCTCGAAGATCCCGCCCTGAGAGTCGCTGACTGCCACGATTCGGGCGCCCGCGTCGTCGTAGAGCCTGGCAGCCCATCGGCCGGCGTTTCCGAAACCCTGGATGGCGACATCAGCCCCCTTGAGCGAGGTCAAGCCGGGGAGGCCGCCCAGCTCGAGGAAGTGCTCGGTCACATACAGACTGCCCATGGCGGTGGCGCTATCGCGCCCGAGCGATCCTCCGAGGTCCACCGGCTTACCTGTGACCACCGGAAAGCAGTTCTCGCCGGGATGCATCATCGAATAGGTATCGAATACCCATGCCATCGTTTGCTGGTCCGTATATAGGTCCGGGGCCGGTATATCCGTATGAGGTCCTATGTTGTCGCCCAGAGCAGAGATGTACCTGCGCGTGACCCGGGCTTTCTCACCCTCCGAAAGCAGGCGGGCATCGCAGGCGACTCCACCCTTTGCCCCGCCAAACGGCACATCGACCAGGGCGCACTTCCACGTCATCCACGCCGCCAGGGCACGGACTTCTTCTTCGTTGACCGTCGGATGAAACCGGAAGCCTCCCTTGCCGGGACCGCGGGCGTTTGAGTGCAAAACGCGATACCCACGGAACATCTCGACACATCCGTCATCCATGCGCACCGGTAGGGATACCCTGACTACCTGTTCGGGTTCGAACAGCCACTCGCGCATGCCCGTGCATTCCTTGAACTGATCGAGGAATGGAACAGCCTGGTTGAACTGGTGGTTGGCTACACGGAGCGGATTCAGCTCTCCTTCGGTGATCACCGCAGTCATCCTTTCCGGAATGGACGCCGCTCACCGGCCCCCACTCTTTTCATGGTCCTCCCGGTCGCCTCGTGTCCCAAGGGGCCGAATGGCCTTGGACTTGAGACACCCGGCCCTCAGCCATACTGGGGTGATGCAAAAGATTGCCTCAGCAATTCATGACGAAGGCATCGCCTTCAACGTTCGAACCCGCTCCGGTCATGACATTCGAGTCGAGGGCTCGGATGCCGAGGTGCAGTCGGGACCGGGGCCCATGGAGTTGCTTCTCGTCGGTTTGGCTACCTGCAGCAGTACCAATGTTGTAGAGATGCTGACGAAGATGCGACAGCCGTTCATGTCGCTCGAGGTGGACGTCTCGGGCGAGAGGGCTCCGGATCCGCCGCGGATTTGGACGGACATCGCACTGCACTATCGGATAGTGGGCAACGTCGACCCGCGCCGGTTGGAACGAGCGATCTGGCTGAGCGACAACAAGATTTGCTCGGCATACACCATGCTGTCCGCGGTTGCGAACATCCAAAGCACCTATGAGATAAGCCCTGAGTGATACGCCGAGGGATCTTCGCTCAGCTCGAGATGTAGCTCACCCGATCCCGGCCCATCCGGTCCCAGAGGGCCACGCCGGTCACGGCTGCCCACACGGGGGAGAGCGCCACGATTCCCGCTCCTCCCGCCATGGCGAAGGCAAGGAGACCCGTGCCCAGCGCGCCCATCCGGGCGCTCTGCAGGCGCCCGACCTCCAGGAGGGTGTTGGTGTGATCGGCGCGGGTAGCGGGTTCGTAGATCCGGAGGCTGAGCCCGGCGAAGAGGCCGACGCCCAGGATCATGATCGCTCCCAGTGTCGGGAGCTGCCAGCTAGTGGGCAGGCCGGTTACCACGGCGCCTGCGGTCGCTGAAGCGGCAACCAGGAAGGCGCCGATGAGTTGGAACCTCGGCGCAGGCGTAGGCAGCCGGTGGTCTCTGGCAACGGCGAACGCAAGTGCCAGGCCGGCTGCCCAACCGGCGGTCGAAGTTCCGCCAGCGTAGGCGACGCCGACCAGCGCAAGCACGTCGAAGAGGGTAGGGGGCAGGCCCGTGGATCGGTGAAGTACCCGGCTCGTCACGAGTGCCAGAGTCACCGGGAGCAGGAGGGCCTCTCCGAAGAAGGCGATCGTGGCTCCGGCGAAGATGCCGCTCAGCGCTGCCGAGTTCGGGCGATCTGGGTCGAGTTCCCGCGCGACTGCCCAACCGAGGAATGATCCGACACCCGCGTTGAATGCGTACCCGAGCGCGCCTTTCGTGTCGAGGTTGACGGCGAGCGCGAGTGCCCCCGAGGCGATAGAGATCAGAAGCGCTTTTCGATGCGACGGCAAACGCGGGTCGATGGCTCGTGCAAGCGTGGTCAGACGAAGCGCGGACCGACCGGAGTCTGCGGCGGGTTGCGAATTCTCGAGGTCGTTTTCCATGTCATCGTTCATACGTCGCGCCCCCGCCTGCCGGATGTCACCCCGGCGGGCGGTGCCGTCGTGGCGTTCTCAAAGGTAGTACAGCCACCAGTTCGTCGTGGCGACCCGGGATGGGTTCACGGCCGACGTCTCTGCGAGCGGTCTCGTGATCCCACTTCTCATACATTTCCCAGCACGATTCAGAGCAGAACTCTGATGCTTCGTCACGTTTGCCTCCGTCCCACAGACAACGCGTGTACGAGGCCCGCAGCCAGGGCGGGTCCCACACCGGGTGATAAGCCCGATCGGGGAAGCTCACGTCGGTCATCAACTAC
Source organism: bacterium (assembly GCA_024641325.1). Taxonomy (GTDB): domain Bacteria; phylum Actinomycetota; class Acidimicrobiia; order Spongiisociales; family JAHEDJ01; genus JAHEDJ01. Next base: position 134,201 of record JAHEDJ010000002.1, read on the forward strand.
CAGTCTGCCCCAACGAGAGGAAAATCCCTAGCGCTCTCCCTGAACTGAAGGGATCAAGCAGTCCGGTGGAGTTCTGCTTCGAGATGAAACTGGAATGGCTGGCCGACGGCCTCCATATCAAGGCGATAGCGCAGGCCGTTGCCCGTCGTCTCGAGTCTCCGTCCAACGGTCACGATCTGTTTGGCGGTCGGAGTAAGGAGCACTCCGGTGCTCTTGAGGTCAATAGTTGAACCGTCGAGACTGCCAACGTGGACCTCGGCGATGCCGCTCGGCTGGGCAAGGACGAGTTCGACCCCGGCATCGCCCATTCGGAAATAGCCCGCCTCCGTATGCAGCGGAGCGCCACCCGGCCGTCGCCAGGTTCTCTGGTGATAGAACAGAAACGGCTTGCCCACATGGTTGATGCTGATCTCCTCGTCGTACTCGAACGGATCAATCGTTGGGTACTCGCCGCGACCCTTCCCGTTCCAGGTTCCCAACAGGAATGCAAGTGGTTGAATGTCGGGATGCATGTCCACCGTTGTGCCTCCTCTTTCGGGATTGGAGTTCTGAGGCTAGGGCATTCGATACGCCTATTCGGTTGGGCGTAGTGCGGTTGTGCCTACTCTGTCCTCGATGTTCGACCGGATAACGCAAGCCTTCAGCGCCTCTCGTCGTGCGGCCGGTGAAACCGGCGATACCGCCTGGACGTTGGCGCTCGCCGCTCTCGTGGGTGTCGGCGTCGGCGGTGCTGCAGTTCTCTTGATTGCCGCGGTTGAGCTAATCGCCGACGTCTTCTCCGAAGCGGGGGAAATGTCGGGCATTGGTGACTGGATGGTCTTCATTTCTCTTCCCTTCGGATTCTTAGGTGCCTGGTGGGTTGCAAAACACTTCGCTCCTGAGGTCGAGGGCGATGGCGTCCCCGAAGCAGCCGAGGGCCTGGCCTTGCATGGTGGATATCTGGGGAGTAGATCGGTGCCCTTCAAGATCATCGCAACTGCCCTGACGCTCGGAGGGGGAGGGTCCGCGGGCAGGGAAGGCCCTGTGGTGCAGATCGGGGCGGCGGTCGGCTCGTTCGTTTCACGAAAGGCCCGTCTCGGTGAGGATCAGATCAGGAGCATGGTGGCTGCCGGCGCAGGTGCTGCGATCGGCGCGAGTTTCAATGCTCCGATCGCCGGGATGTTGTTCGCTATGGAGGTCATTCTTCGCAGCTTCGCCGCCCGACATCTGAGCTCGGTCGTGGTCGCTTCTGTCGCCGCTGCCGTGACGACCGAGGGGTTGTCCAACACCTTTGGTTTGGACGAGGTGCTGCTGGTGGCTTTCCCATTCGGGATGGAAGATTCCCGGGAATTCTTCCTGTATCTGCTGCTTGGTCTGGTCGTAGTCGTAGTGGCCTGGGCATTTCTGCGGTCGCTCGACATCATGGAGACGGTGGCGGCTCGTTTACCGGGGCCGACATGGCTTCGGCCGGTGCTGTTTGGACTCGTCGTTGCCCTGATCGGTTTCTTCGAGCCGCAGGTGCTGGGAACCGGCCAGGAATTCACTCGCCAAACGCTTCAGCTGGTCTCGGAGGGCGATGACGTTTGGTGGGCGCTGCTGTTGCTGGTTCTCCTCAAGCTGGTCGCCACCTCGGTGACTCTTTCGTCGCGCGGTTCCGGCGGCGCCTTTATGCCTTCGCTGTTCCTCGGTGCAGCGCTGGGGGCAGCATTCGGGGAGTTTCTCGCTCCGCACTGGACGATCTCTGTGCTGGCGCCCGGCGCTTTCGCCATCGTCGGGATGGCCGCCATGTTCGCGGCCGTTGCCCGCGCCCCCTTGACAGCCATCCTGATCGTGTACGAAATCATCGGCCGCGACTATGCGCTGATTCTTCCCTTGATGCTGGCGGCGGCCATAGCGACGACGCTTACGGAACTCATCCATCCGGAAAGCGTCTACACCATGCCACTCAGGCGTCGCGGCATAGTGTTGACCAGCGTCGGCGAAGTCGATCTCCTGGACACGATTTCTGTTGGCGAGGTCATGTCTGCCAGCGCTGCGTTCGCGGAACCGGCTATGACGCTGCTCGAGGTGCAGCAGTTGTTGGATCGCAACCGGCATCATGGTGTGGCAGTGCTTCATGAAGATCGTCTCGTCGGCTTGATCACAGTTAGCGACATCATGCGCGCCGGAGGGGCACGTGACGACCTCACCGTCTCGCAAGCAATGACTGCCAGACCCATAACCGTTCAACCATCGACACCGGTGTCTGCCGCCCTCGAGCGCATGGCGGCACTGGGAATCGGCCGGATGCCGGTCGTGGCCGATGACGATCCGGGACGTCTCGTTGGAATGTTCCGCCGTGAGGACGCGGTGCGGTCTTATCACTATGCACTCGCTACCACTACCGGACGAAGGCTCGATCGTCAACGAATGGCGACCCGAACAGACCCCGGCACCAGGTTCTTCGACTTCCGTGTGCCGCCCGGCTCTTTTGCAGACGGGCGCCCGCTTCGCGAGATCGCCTGGCCGGAAGGGTGCACCATCGTCTCGGTTCGGCGTCACACAGAAGTCACCGTGCCAACGGGAGACACGCATTTACGTGCCGGTGACGTGGTGACCGCTTTCGGTACGACCCGCGGGCAGAATCGGATGATTGAACGGCTGAACGCTACGGGCGATGAGCCGACGGCAGAAATCCAGCTAGAGGACCGCATCGAAGACGAGCAGTGAGCGATGAGCAAGAATGCCCCCGGCCATTGGCCGCCGGCCGGCTGTGACGGCAGTCGTCACGGTTTCGCGCAGACGATTCTCGCGCGACAGTCGGATTTCGCGCTTTCGACTTCGCAGTTCGCGATTGTCGTATTCAATGCGGGTGTTGATCGCCGATACATATCCGAAGGTTCGCAGGCCAGAGGCCAATGGCCCCTCAGAGATACACCCCGGGGTAGTCTTCGTTTTCCTCTGTTGCCGGCAGGGCGGGAGGTTTCTGCATCTGCTGGAGTTGTGCCCGTGTGGCCAGTTGCTGGCTGAACAGCGACGCCTGGATGCCATGGAACAAGCCTTCGAGCCAGCCGATTAGCTGTGCCTGAGCGATGCGTAGCTCAGACTCGCTCGGGGTGTCGTTGGTGATGGGAACGAAGATGTCGTTGAACTCCTCGCGGAGATCTTCCGATAGGACGCCCTCGAGTTCGGCCAATGTGCGCTTGTGAACGTCCAGCAAGCGACGCCTGCCTGCTTCGTCGATCGGCGCTTGTCGCACTTCATCGAGCATCGCTCTGGTCATCGAGGCAAGCCTGATCAGTTTCGTCGGATGGGTGACGAAACTCTCTTCGCCGTTGGTGCCGGTCGATTGGGGGGTTTCGACGACCTCGGGATGAAGCGGTTCTCCGTGTTCGGTGGGCATCGTCCTCCTTGGATGCTGCTGCTTCGAAGCTTAGAGGCGTCCATGGCCTCGCAGACTGTGCATCGCAGAGAAGACCCGCCTCCCACGAAAGGGAAGGCCGGCTCCATGGATGTTCGTTGCATTTCGCCTATGTTTGTGTCTCGACAAACGGAGGGGACCTACCTTGTTGACGATCGTGCGCCGAATACTCGCCTTCTGGCGACCGCATCGCTGGCTCGGCGCCGGTCTGATTGCGACCATGCTCCTCAAGGCGCTGTTCACCGTGGTCTTGGCGCTCAGCATCAAGGTAATCATCGACGGTGTCCTCGCGGATGGCCCGGATACGTCGCCGGGTTCCATCCTGGTTCTACTCGTCGTGGGATTCCTCGTCTCGGCGTCGGCCGGGATTGCCAACGGCTATCTGGCCGCGAGGGCAGGAGCCGAGATCCTGGCCGACGTGCGGCTTTCGTTGTTTGATCGGCTCCAGGAGCTATCTATCGGGTTCCATAGGAAATCGCAAACGGGTGACCTCCTCGCCCGCTTCGCCACCGATGTCGCGCAACTCTCGAACGGCGTGATTCGGCAACCACTTGTCGGTATGACGAGCTTCGCGGCCGTCCTCTTCTATGTGCCGGTCATGATGTTGCTGGAACCTCGGCTGGCGACTCCGGCGGTCCTGATGATGCCCATTGTCGTCTACCTCGTCAATCGGCTGGCACCGGACGCGGATCAGGCACTTGACGAAGAGAAGCGACAGATCGCCGCCGTCCTCAGCAGCGTGTCGGAGAATCTTCGGGCTCAGCCGATCGTGCGCGCTTTCGGGTTACAGAATCGGTCGCGAGTGGCTTTCGGTCGGCGTATCTCCACCCTGCGCGCTGCTTCTTCCCGGGCCGAGTTTCGGGTCCAGTTGCTAGCGGTCTTCTCTGAGTACGCAGTAGCACTCGTACAGATATCCGTCGTCGGGGCAGGTGCAGTGCTGGCGCTCCGCGGAAAGCTCGAGGTGGGAACGCTGGCGGCATTCGTCGGCCTGCTCGTCGAGTTCACCTGGGAGACCACAGTCATCGGTAGGGACGTCCTTCCCGAGATCCGCAAAGCCTGGAGTGGAGTCCGGCGAGTCGATGAGCTTCTCTCCACCGGTCCCGTTTCTGCCAAGGGAGTAGGTGGAATGATGGTGCCGGGCCTCGAGGAAAGCATACGATTCGAGAACGTCAGCTTCGGCTACTCGCCTGACGATGCCCTCCAGTTGCGTGATGTGAATCTCGTTATTCCGGGCGGCGCATATGTTGCGATCGTCGGTGCGAGTGGCTCGGGAAAGAGCACGCTGCTCAGTATTCTCCTGCGTTTCTACGACCCATCCTCCGGCCGAACGATGATCGATTCCATGGATCTCATGGATGTCGACCCCCGGGAGCTTCGCCGGCTCATGGGTACCGTGTTTCAGGAGACCTTTCTGTTCAACGCATCGCTTCGCGAGAACATCCGTTTGTCTGCTCCGGAGGCCGGCGACGCTGAAATCGATGCCGCCGTCGAGGCAGCCGGCTTGAGCGAACTCGTCGAGCTGCTGCCTGACGGACTTGAGACGATTGTTGGGGAAAGCGGGCGCCAGCTCTCGGGCGGGCAGTCGCAGCGGGTCGGTTTGGCTCGTGCATTTCTCCGGCGGCCGCAGCTCCTTCTGCTCGACGAGGCCACCTCCGCTCTGGATCCCGCAACGGAGAGCGAGGCCGTTCGCGCCATTGAAGGTCTCAGATCCGGGCGGACCGTCATCATGGTGACTCACAGGCTGGAGACGACCGTCAATGCCGACATGATCGTCGTGATGCGCGAAGGGACCGTCGATGAGGTCGGCGATTTTGAGGAGCTCATCGAGCGAGGACAGACGTTCGCCCGCATGTGGGAGAAGCAACAGGGTTTCCGAGTCAGTCGCGACGGACGAGCCGCCTCGGTGACGGCCGACAGATTGACTGCCGTCCCCCTTCTTGCCGGAGTACCGGTGGCTCCGCTTCAACGGTTGGCCGGGGAGTTCGTGACGGTCCGGTTTGACAAGGATGCCGTTGTTTTCGAGGAGGGCGATCCCGGCGAGCGGTTCTACTTGATTGTCCGCGGCGTCGTTGAGGTGTCGCGTATGGGCGAGGCCGGCGAGCGGGTTGTTGCCTATCTAGAGGACGGAGACTTCTTTGGCGAGATGGCGTTGCTAGAAGGGGCGCCTCGTAATGCCACGGTGACTGCCGTAACTCCGACCACGACGCTCAGCATCGATCGTGAGCAGTTCGAATCAATGCTCGCGGATGTTCCAGAGATTGCACGGACGATACGTGTCGAGGCAGCGGATCGGGCACGAGCCAACGGGTCCCAATAGGTGCCTACCGACGATCACCTCGTCAGAATCGCTCGCAATCTCCAGGTTCCCAGGGTGAAGAAGACTGCCGCGTAGCCGAGCAGAATAAGGAGGAATCCGGCGATGTCGCCGAATCCGCCCCCGAATCCCACCAACTCCTCGAAGGACTCCAGTGCCCACGCGTGAGGCGTTATGTGGGCCACTCGCCAGACCGTGGTTGACAGAAGTTCGAAGACTGCCAACGGAAACATGGCCCCACCCAACGCGGCCAGGCCGAGGCCGATCATCGTTGCGAGGCCACCTGCCTGCTGGTCGTTTGATACGACCGCACCCAGCAACATCGCCGCTCCGCTCGATACCAGAGCGAAGACCGCGAGAACGACCAGCGCCAACAGCGGGTTTCCCCAATCCACTCCGAAGATGAGCCACGTGCCGAGGAAAATGACCAGTCCCTGGACGAGGGCGATCGCCAGCCGGCTGAGCCCTTCACCGAAGAGGACGGTTCGCGCCGGCGTGGGAGTCGAAAGCATGCGGCGGGTGACGCCGAGGCGCCTCGACTGAACCAGAGCAGCAGCTCCCTGGAGTGTGGTCAGGAAGATGAAAAGCACCAACATGGTTTGGGCGTAGATGTCGAACTGTCCGAGCCCTGCCAGGGCGAACGGCTCGCCGGCCGTGGAAGCCACCACCTCGACGGGCGGAAGCACCATTTGCGCCTCGGTCGCGATGGCAAGCGCCTCATCGAAAGCTCCGGCGCCGTTCTCCTCTGCAAAGCGGGCCGTCCGGAGAATCGTGGACTGCTGACCCACCACCGAACCGATGGCGGTGTTGATGCCCTGGAGTTGCTCAGTCTGAGTGCGGCTCACGTAATGGAGTTCGACTTCGCCCCCCGATTGCAGAGTTGCTGCATAGCCGTCCGGGAGCATCAAGGCTGCCTCGATCTCTCCTCGTTCGACGGCCCGGACTGCGGCCTCTTCAGAACCCAACTCCTTGACCACCAATCCGTCGATGCCTTCGAGTCCTTCGAGGAGTTGAGTTGAGAAGGCGTCCGGCGTTTCCACGTGGAAGCCCAGTCGCGGATTGGAGGCTCCGCCCTGCATCGAGCCGAGCAGCAGTACGAGCAGAATCGGAAAGAGGAAGACAGAGAATACGTTGGAGCGATCGCGAAAGAACCTTCGCAAACTGACTCCGGCGATCGCCACAGATTTCACGGCCGCATCCCCCTTCTCAGTCCGACCAGGCCGACGGAACCCGTGACGAGACCGAATGCCAGCATCACGACCACGGGTAGGAATACGACCCCGAGGTCACCGGCGCTCAAATCCGCCAGGCCCTGCATGAACCAAGCGTGTGGTGACACGAATCGGAGGCTGGCAATTAGGCCGCCGGCCTGGGCTACATCGAAAAAGGTGCCTCCCAGGAATCCCAGGATGACACCGGCCATGCTTGCCATCGTTGCCGCCTGTTCCGCAGTTCGTGAGTAGGAGCTGACCAGGGCGACGATGCCCATGGCGGAGATCACTGCAGCTAGGACCAGCAACGCAACCCCGAGCGGGTTCCCCCAGTCCGCTTCGAGAACGAGGGTGGTAGTGACCATGAGAACTGCAACGCTGACGATCCCGATCAAGAAGGCACTGATCGCCTTCCCGGCCAGGATCGAACTCTTGGAGATCGGCGCGGCCAGGAGTCTCGCCAGCGTGCCGTTGTGGCGCTCTTCAAGCAGGCTCGTTATGCCGAACTGCACGGTGAAGAAGAGGAAGAAGATCGCCATTCCGGCTGCGTAGAACGTGGTTCCGTCGAGCTGTTTGGTATCTGCCGTTACGTCTGTGAGGGTGGCCGGATACGGCGTGGAGAGAACAGCCAGGCCCGTGGAGAATCGATCAACCTCCTTTTGCAGCAAGGTCTCGATGGTCGCAACCGTTACTCGCACAGAAGTGAGTTCGCCGGCGTAACCCCTTGCGAGGGCGACGGCGATCCCGGCATTTGACTGCGCAGACTGGTTGCCGACCACCTGGAGCTCCACTTCCCGCTCAGATTGCACGTCGGTCCCGAACTCGGGCGGGATGATGAAGAGGGCATCGGCGCTGGTTCCCTCGGGTTCTGCAAAGGGATTCACCTCTTTGTCGACCAGCGCCATCCCCTCCTCCGTTGTAGCGAGTTGGAGAACCTCAACGCCGGGAGCCGCCCTCAGCACATCATCGATGAATAGCCTGCTCACTTCGCTCTGGTCGAGGTCGACAACCGCATACGTCGCACTGAATTCGTAGTTCTTGAGCGGGTTGAGCGCGAATCCGAAGATCAGTGCCATGGCCAGGGGAGCCACGATCCCGACTATGTAGGCGGATCGGTCGCGCAACCGTTCTTTCAGGTCCTTGGTGGCGATTGTCCATGCGGTCTCCATGCTTACTCCCTCAGCGCACGGCCGGTGAGGTGCAGGAACACCGCCTCGAGGTTGGCCGTGTCGACATCGACCCCGCCGACAGAGACCCCCGTTCTGGACGCGACCGACAGGATCTCGGGCAACTCATCGTGAGCGTTCTCGACAATGAGGTCGATACCCTGGGCGGTAACGGCAGCATCGTCGATGCCTGGAAGCTCTCCGAGCGCGGCGGAGCCGGCGGCGAGATTACCGGTAGCGACGAGGCGGACACGGTCGCGCTGGCCGACCAATTGCACCAGGTCGCGCTGAGTGCCTTCAGCCTTGATCGTGCCGTGGTCGATGATCCCGATGCGATCGCAGAGCCGTTCTGCTTCTTCCATGTAGTGGGTTGTGTAGAGGACCGCCATTCCTTCCTCGCCGAGTCGCTCTACGCTCTCGAGAATCGCATTGCGGCTCTGCGGATCGACGCCGACGGTCGGTTCGTCGAGAATCAACAAGGTCGGATGATGGAGAAGGCCGATCCCGATGTTGAGCCGCCGCTTCATGCCGCCCGAGTACTCGTCCGACCGGTCGTTTGCACGGTCGCGCAGTTCGATGATGTCCAGCACCTCATCGACCCGGTGGTCCAGCTCCGAACCGCGCAGGCCGTAGAGCCTTCCGAAGAAGCGGAGGTTTTCGCGGGCGTCGAGATCCGGGTAGATGGCGAGATCCTGAGGAACGAGGCCGACATGGCGCTTGGCGGCGGTGGCCTCCGGATCCATGGCTTCGCCGGCGATGAGCACGGTGCCACCGTCCCGCTCGAGCAATCCGGCGATGATCGAGATCGTGGTCGTCTTGCCGGCTCCGTTCGGGCCCAGCAGACCGTACGTCTCCCCGGCACCGATGTGGAAGCCGACGCCATCCACAGCCACGAAGTCACCAAAAGTCTTTCGAATGTCCGAGCACTCGAGCACGTTTCCGTTTGATAGGTCAGACCCCACATCCACCTCCGTTCCGTAGGTACAGAGTGCCGACGATCCTGGGTATCCCTTAGAGGCTTTCGTCACATTCAACTTAGAGGCTGTCGTCACATTCAACTGGGGCGTTTGAGTCGCGCCGGACGTGCGCCTGCCCGATGGTCCTTGTCGGTTCCCGGTCGGCCGGTCAGCTCAGCTCGGCCAGAGCACGTTCGAGATGCCAATCGACGCCGGCGGCGAGTTGAAAGTAGGTGCGTTCGATACCGGCGTTCTCCATACGCTCGAGCCACTCGCGGTGCTGATTCCACGAGCCGACCTGGATACCGTCCGCTTCGCGATAGCGGGTGAGCAGCTCTGCGGGGTCGGCATTGGTCCGGCGCGCCAGTCCGGCCGCCGCTTCGAGAAGTTCGGTATCGGAGTCCCCGCCGAGCATCGGCATGCAAGTTGAGATGAGGATCGTATCCGGATCACGGCCGGCCTCCTCGGCGGACCGCCGCATCACCTCGATCCGCTGCGTTATGCCCTTCGGATCGTGGTGGTACAGGTTGTACTCATCGGCGTGCATACCTGCCAGAGTTGGAGTCTTCGACGCGCCCGAGCCACCAATCAGAAGTCGCCGGCCCTCTCTGCGGGCCTTCGGATGTGAGTCGAACCCGGTGAAGCGGTAGAACTCGCCTTCGTGTCCACCCTGTGGGTTGTCCAAGTACTTGTGAACGTAGGCGAACGCATCGGCGAGTTGGGCGAAACGAACCTTGCGATCCGGGTAACCGATGCCGTGGTAGAGGTGCTCGTCGCCGTGCCAGCCGGCACCGAGCCCAAGTGTGAACCGGCCCCCAGAGATCTCGTCGATTGTGATCGCTCCTTTGGCATACACCGCCGGATGGCGAAAGGTGATAGGGCTGACCAGCATTACCAGTTCGAGGTCCTTGGTGTCGCGCGCCAGGGCGGCGGCCTGAAACAACGAGTCGTAGGCCGGATTCCGGTAGTCCTCAGGTTTCGATCCGTAGAGGTAGTGATCGGCAAGGGCCAGGGCTACAGCGTTGGACTCCTCTGTGATGCGGGCGATGTTGACGACGTGGTCGTAATCGCCGACGACTTGAACTCCAATATCCATGGGAACACGGTATCAGCTAACAGATGCCCTATTGCCTATTGCCTATTGCTAAGGGCTAACGGCTAAGGGCTCCTTCACCATGTCTCTTCATCGGAGATGTCGCGGTACGGCCGCCAGCGGCCGAGTTTGGCTGCGGTCCGGCGGGCGCGGTTGGCCAGATCTCGCCAGAGTTGGGCACTTCCCTGTCTCGAAAGCGCCAACTCATCCCACCGTAGGGCAGACGCACTGAAGGTGGCGTGTAGGGCCGGGAGAGTCCCCGGATGTCCATCCCAGCCGTCCGGGAGCCGCCGACCCTCGACCGGCTGGTCGAATAGGTCGGCCAGGTATCCGTTCAACAGCACGGTTCCCCCCCACACTGAAAGCATCATCGTCTCGAATGGGGCGTCGTCGAGAGGTCCGTAACCATCGAATCCGGGAACCACGAGGCCTTCGGTGCCGGAAAGGGCCGGGGCCGGACGGTGCAGGTCGCCGAGATCGAGCAAGATTCGCTTCGCCTCGTTGGCGGTGTCGGTTGATGTCGGGTATTGCCTGGCCACGGCGTCCAACCAGGGGATTGCCCAATGCAGGATCCGGTCACCGAGGAGGAATCGCCTGTCTTCGTGCGCGCGGGTCGCGATGTGGCCCCGATCGCTTGCCCATGCCTCGCCTTCGGCTCTGGCCAGCGCTGCTCCGAAACGTGCAAGATCGGAGAGGTCGCCACCTTTGATGTCGTAGTTCCAGGTCCTGGCGCGTCTTGCTAGATCTTCAGCCGGGTTGAACAAACGGACGACCGCCGCTTCCGTAGGTGGAACGTCGATCAAGGCGGGCCTTTGCCGGCCGGTATGCCATGCCCGCGCGACGCTCATCCACAGAGCGGCTTCGGCATTGGAGCGCGCTACGGCATCTAACGAGGAAGATGTTGGTGATGTCGTCATCTGTTCCTACGGTAACCCGGATTGTTCACTGTGCGTGGCATCTTGTCGGGTGGGCAATGCGGTAGTCGAGGTGTGCCCGCCGGCTGGGGGCCACTGTCAATTGCCGGCTCCGATCGATCTCCCGTCAGCGAACCCTGTATGCCTCCGGAGTTGGCTTCACCGGGCGATCCAGCCAGATCGGGCGGCGAGTTCCATCGGGTCCTGGACCCGGTTTCGTTTTCGCCAACCATTCCTTGTAGACCTCGAAACTCTTCGAAGTGTCCACAACGACGTCGCCGTACTGATCGCCCGGTTCGGCTCTTGTGATCCGCACCCGCTGGTGCCAGGCGTGCATGCCGGAAACGGGGTCGGGGTGCGTCGGGAAGGTGAGATTCTGGTGGACGCCTGCATCTCTCCACCAGATGCGCTCTGAGTCGGGGTCATCCGATTTGAAGGGTTCGATGCCTTTCTTCTGACGCATCATCCACGTGCTGGTACCGGTCTTCGTTATATCCACCAGCGCCGATGACCACCGCTCGTTTCCGAAATCATCTGAGAGGCGCCAACGACCGAGGTGGTGGCTCGCAGCCACGACCCCCGGGCGTATGCCGTCCGTCCGCCAGGCACGAATGACGAAGTGGCCGCTATCGGTGTTGATCCGCACCAGATCACCCGTATCCAGACCGAGCGCGTCGGCGTCGATCGGGTTTATCCAAAGAGGGTGGCCGTGGCTGATCTCGTAAAGATACTTAGCGTTCCCGGACCTCGTGTGAATGAGCGTCGGCAGGCGAAAGATCGGCAGAAGGATCCTTTCGTTGCCGGCCATGTCCATATCTCTCCAGTAGACATGCGTCTTGAGGTAGGAGGGGATCGCTTGATCGGGCCAGCCCCACTCATGCATCGTCTTCGACCACCACTCGAGTTTCTTGGACGGCGATTTGAAGCCGGTGACTACATCCGAGTGGACCCGCACCCCCACCGATTGACCTTGTCTGCGAGCAATGCCGTTCATTCCGACGTCGTCGTAGGCGACGGGTCGCTCGTGGACCTCATAGATGTCCTTCTCCACCTCGACTGCGCCGTACTTGCGCATGAACTCGAGCGGCGTGATCCCCTGGGCGGCCGCCTTGTCCGGGAGGCCGGGCACGGAATTGTCGAACATCCATCCGTAGTACTCGTCTACCGAGATGGGCCGGCTCGGGTCGTTGGGCGACTGGAACCATTGCTTGATGCCCAGCTCGCCGTCCGGGTCGATGCGCCACGACAGGTCGAACCAGAACTCGGTTTCTTCCCACACCTCACCCGGGTTGGCCTCATACGTGCGGTCGTAGACCTTGCCGTCTCGTTCGCCGGCGACACGGAGGACGGGTTGCCGGAAACCCAGCCATTGCCCGGTATGAGTTTCGTACGAGTGCGTGTCGTGTCTCTCGGCACTTACCCCCATCGGCAAAACGTAGTCGGCGTACCAGGCCGTCTCCGACCAGGTTGGAGTGAGTGCGACGTGAAGCCCCACCATGTCCTCGTCTGTCAGGACTTCTATCCAGCTGAATCCGTCGGGGTTGGTCCAAACGGGGTTGTAGACGCGGGTGAAGTAGGTGTCGAGTTTGCCTCGACCTTCCTTGAGGAAGTAGGGCAGCAATATGCTCATCTCGTGGTGCGCCAGCGGATACTCGGGCGGCCACAGGAGTTCATTCCACCGATTGTGGGTGGGTGGCATGTTCCAGTGTGTCGGCTTGAACTTGTCCCAGGCACTCGGCGACGTGCCACCCTTGGTACCGACAGAGCCCGTGAGGACGTGCAGGAACCAGAGAGTCCTGGCTACCTGCCATCCACCCAGATTGCCCGATCCGGCCGAACGCCAGGTGTGACTGGCGAAACGGTGTCCGGCCTCTGCGATCCCCTTAGCGACCTCCACGAGACGATCGGCATCGATGCCCGCCTCCTCGGCGGCCCACTCAGGCGTGTACGACGCGTAGGTTTCTTTCAGAACTTCAATGAACTCGCTGAACGTGCAGGGTCGATCGGGATAGACCTCGGTGAGGGTCTGCTCCCAGTTGACCCATCGCTCCACGAACGCACGATCGATGGCGTCCCATTCGAGGAGCAGCCGGGCGATGGCGAGGAGCATGGCGGCCTCGGTTCCCGGATAGGGCGATAGCCAGATGTCCGACATGGAGGCGGTGTTGGACAACCGGGGGTCGATGGTGACTAGTTTCGCACCGGCCTGCTTGCCCTCCATGATCCGTTGTGCGTGAGGGTTGAAATAGTGTCCGGTTTCGAGGTGGGCGGACAGCAGCAGAATGAATCGGGCGTTGGCGAAGTCCGCGGACGGCCGATCGTGTCCCATCCACATGGCGTATCCAACCCGGGCACCAGACGAACAGATATTGGTGTGCGAGTTGTGGCCGTCGACACCCCAGGCCTTCAGGGTGCGATCCATGAAGCCGTCCTCGCCGGGGCGACCGACGTGATACATGATCTCGTCGTTACGGTCTTCCTGAAGTGCCTTGCGCATCCGGCGGGCGATATCGTCGAGTGCTTCGTCCCAGGAGACCCGCTCCCACTCGCCCGAACCGCGCGGCCCGGTGCGGCGCATCGGGTACAAGATACGTTCAGGGTCGTAGACCTGGTTGATCGTTGCCGGGCCTTTGGCGCAGTTGCGTCCGCGTGATCCGGGGTGTTCGGGGTTCCCTTCGAAGCGGCGAATCTCGCCTGTGTCCTTGTCGATTACGGCCAGTAGGCCGCAGGCCGATTCACAGTTGAAACAGGCGGTAGGCACCATGCGCACGTTGTGTTTGACCTTCTGCGGCCAAGCCTGTGCGTCGTACTCCTCCCAATCGTCCCAGCGGTCGGGCGGCGGGAAGCTGGTGAGTTCGGATCCCGGGAGCAATCGGGGGATTTCGAGGTCCGGCTCTCGATGTGTCGTCATGCGATCCCTTTCCTACGAGAGCGGAACACTCTGCCCGGCTTTCACGAATGCGTCGTCGGCGAACCAGATCCCTGCGGCGGCGGCCACTCCTCCAACGGCTCCTATCCAGGTGGCTCCTCCGGCGAGCATGATGGCGCCGAGTGCCACCGGAACAACGACGCCAATCAGCTGGCCACCGACCCACCATTCCCTGGCGAAATGGCCGCGGGTCATATGGTGTATGGCCGCCTCTATGTTTCTGGTCGGGTGAGGTGTGGCGAGTTCGGCTAGTGCAAACAATCCGAGAACTGAAGAACCGATAACGAGCGTCCATCCGAAGGCTCTTTCGGCCGTCTCCCCGACGTCGAAGAACAGCGAGGCGATCAAGGCCACTCCACCGCCGGCGGCGAACGCACCGGCAATCATGTGGTAGAGCAGCACCGGACTCTGCCACAGGTCACGTGCTTCGGCCTGACCAAACAGGAAGGCGGTGTAGCCCGCGGTGGCGATGCCCAGAGGCAGTCCGATCCACGCCATGATCTCGACCAAACCGTCCACCTTGAACACTCCGGCCAGGAACCAGACGGCCAGGACGGCCGCATAGGCGCTCAGAATGTAGGCACCCCGCACCAGCCACGATCCCGGGTTGCCCTTGATGATCAAGTAGTGGAATCGATCGGGGCGTTTGAGGTCCCAGACCAGCAGCACGCCGGTCAACGCCAGGAACAGTCCGGCGACCAGCGGTGTTGTCCACCGCATCCAGTTGTTGGTGAGTGAGGCGCCGAACAGCATTGCCATCGCAACGGCGATCACCAGACCGGCCGCGATACCTTTCGTGAGGAAATAGGCGGACACCCGCCATCCCCACGGTGCCGGGTGATCGGTGTTGTAGACGACGCGCGGTGGAGCTGCAGCATGATCCGAGCTCGCCATGCCGGTATGCCGGTGGCCGTTCGAGCCGGGGGTCAGGTCAACTGCCATGAAAGACCCTTCCGACGCCGGTTCGCGCCAGATGCCGCCATCGTGAAGGCTCGTCGCGGCGAGAGGATCGATGTTGGCGCCGTCTGCCCCCAGGTAGAAGAGGTTGGGGCCGGTTCCCTGTTCGGGAGCGCGGACGGTGGTGACCCGCGTCCTGACCAAGCCGGCGATCTCAGTTGTCGGACTGTCCAGGTCGCCGGCGACGATGGCGTGCTCTGGGCATACGACAACGCATGCCGGCTCGAGCCCCACCTCCACACGATGGACGCAGTAGTTGCACTTCTGAGCAGTGTGCTCGTTGGGATCGATGTAGAGCGAGTCGTATGGGCAAGCCTGCATGCATGACTTACAGCCGATGCAGCGGCTGGTGTCGAAGTCGACGATCCCGTCGGTGCGCTTGTGGAGCGCCGTTGTCGGGCAGATCGCTACACACGGAGCGTCGGTGCAGTGATTGCACCGCATCACCGAGAAGAAACGCTTGGTTTCCGGCCAAGCGCCCTTCTCCACGTACTTCACCCATGTACGGTTGACCCCTAACGGGACCCCGTGTTCGGTCTTACAGGCGACCGTGCATGCGTGACAACCAATGCACTTGGTCTGGTCGATGACAAATCCGTACCTCAGCTTGCCCTCCCAGGTTCGCTCGGGCCCTACTCCCCGTGCCGGGCTCCCGTCGCTTCTTACGCCTTCTCGACCACGAAGTGGTATTCGCTGTCCTGCTCGAACTGTTCTTTCAACGGGTTGCCTGTGTCCTTCGACCAGGCCGGGATGTCACTGAGAGCGCCCCGGTCGGTGGCGACAAGTTCGATTGTCTGGCCGGCGGCGGCGCCGTTGACGGCCTGACTGAGTTTGAGGACGGGCATCGGGCATTGAAGATTGCGAGCGTCGACGATGATGTCGGCCACGTGTTCTCCTTTCTAGATGAACAGGCTGATCGAGGCCTCTTTCATGAGGCTTATTGCGGAACCCGCCCCAACGGGGGCGGAGAGGCCGTCGATGAGGTGCTCATCCTTGAGGCCCATTAGATCCATAGTCATCTGGCACGGCCAGAGGTTCACACCGAGACTGATTGCCATGTCGAGCAACTCCTGGACGGAAGCGACGTTGTGGTCTTCGGCCAGGCCGCGCATCATCGCTGGACCCATACCGGCGAAGTGGAGCTTGGACA
The DNA here is from genome assembly GCA_024641325.1 of bacterium. Classification (GTDB taxonomy): domain Bacteria; phylum Actinomycetota; class Acidimicrobiia; order Spongiisociales; family JAHEDJ01; genus JAHEDJ01. The sequence continues at coordinate 150,270 of JAHEDJ010000002.1, forward strand.
ATCCGAGTTTGGCCGGCGACGCGTTGTGGAACATCGAAAGCATCTTCTGACGCCAGTCGTCGCCGGTCAGGCCGGCATCCTCCTTCTTGAGGATGCCGAGTCCCCAGAACGTGAAGAAGACCGTGACATCCATGCCGTAGGCGGCGCCGGTGGTGGCCAGGATGAGCACCGGCCAGGCTTTGTCGAGGTCTCCCGAGGCGGCGATGATGACCATCTTCTCCCTCTCAGGAGCGGTCCCTTCTGCGACAGGTCCGGTCTGATGAGCAGTGTCGGTCATCGTCCCTCCTTCTAGTGGGTTTGTCCCCCTGCGCGCATATGCGCTTCGGCGAATCTTGGTACGGCCGGTTGCGGGCGTCAACCGGTTCCCGGGTTTTTCTGTAGCAGGTCCCGGGTATCTGGACTGTTCGGCTAGGTTCTTGAAATGCATTCCGTCGCCGACGAGCTAACCGCATTACACGCCAAGGTCTGCAAGGGCATCGCCGACCCCAAGCGCCTCCTGATCATCAACGCGCTCCGTGATGGTGAGCGGTCCGTGATGGAGCTGTGCGACGAACTGGGGTTGCCCCAGGCAAACGTCTCACAGCATCTCGCGGTGCTTCGAGACCGCGGTCTGGTCCACACCCGCCGGGATGCTCAACGAGTGTTCTACTCGTTGACGTCGATCAAGATCGTCGAAGCCATCGACCTACTGCGCGAGGTAATGGCGGAGCAGGTGGGCGCGAACGGCGAGCGGCGGTTCGCCAGCGGCGAGTAAGCATCCATTGGCTGCGTGTCATCGCCAGCGAATTGCGAATTGGGTCGACCTCCCAACAAGCCGCAACCGACCAGTAGTGCGAAGCCCGACGCCATCGGCCCTTTTGCGCCCAAGAACCCCTTGCCGCCCGCCGTGCCCTCCCATAAGATACATGCGCCGATATGCATGTCAGGCACCGAGATTTGCCTGTGAGGAGGGAGACCAATGCCCGGCTCGATTACCACCGACGATCTTGCCGCGCGGATCGAGGATCCTGAGAACGCCCCTTATATCCTCGATTTGCGTGCCGGTGACCAGTTCGAACGCTGGCGGATCGAGGGCAAACTGGCGCTCGACACGGTGAATGTGCCCTACTGGACCGCGCTTGGAGACATTGAAGGCATCGCCGCCACGCTCCCCGAAGATCGTGACGTCATAGCTATCTGCGCTCACGGCGGGTCATCGGGCATGGTGGTCGAGATGATGGACAAGCCGAACGTCAAGAACCTCGATGGTGGAATGGACCTATGGGCCAACACCCTCATTCCGCGCGTCCTGTTCGACGACGGCACTCACTTCGTCATCCAGCTGGACCGGATGGCCAAGGCCTGCCTGTCTTATGCGGTGGGTGCCCGCGGTCACAACATGGCGGTGATTGATCCCGCTGCCGACATCGACCGCTACTTGAGGCTTGCCGAGGGCTACGGTTCGAAAGTCACCGACATCTTTGATACCCATCTCCACGCCGACCACATCTCGATAGGTGCGGCGATGGCCGAGCGTACCGAAGGTACATATCGGATCGCGCCGGGAGATGCGGAGGACGCCGTCTTCGAGTATTCGCCGCTGGAGGATGGCCAGGTCTTCACCTTCGGCGAGCTCGAAATGATTGTGCGCTCGGTAGCCACGCCGGGACACACTCCCGGATCGACATCGCTCGAAGTACACGGTCGATATCTCATGACGGGCGATGCTGTGTTCGTGACCGGCGTTGGACGGCCGGATCTCGGTGGTGAGACTGAACCCTGGGCCAGGGACTTGTTCAATACGATTCACGTCAAGTTGTCGCCGCTCGATCCCAACCTCGAGGTCTGCCCTGCGCACTACACGAGCCGCACCGAGTCGCTCGACGACGGCACTTTGCGGCGCAATCTCGGGGATCTGCTCGAGAATGATCCGGTGGTGTCGATCGCCGATGAATCGGAGTTCGTTGATTTCGTGGTGTCCCATCTCGGCGAGCCGCCGGCGATATACGGAGATATCCGCAAGGTGAACCTCGGTGTCCTGACGCCGGATGCTGAGAAGGCCAAGGAACTCGAAGTTGGCCGCAATGAGTGCGCCCTTTCAAAGTGACAGATGGGCGCTCCCGGAAGCCGGGTAACCTCTCTTTCGTGAGCATTCCTCGGAGCCCGATTCTTCCGAACAACGGCAGTCGTGCCCGCGACCATCTTGCCAACGAGCGAACCTATCTCGCCTGGGTGCGGACTGCACTCGGCATCATCGGGCTGGGCGTTCTTGTGGAGAAGCTCGTTGAGTCGCAGGGCGTGGCGGCGGAGGTCGCCGGCTTAGGCATGGTGGCAATGGGCGCCGCCGCGCTCGTTTACGCGACGGTCCGCTATGAGCGAGTTAGGAAGCAGCTCGAGGAAGGGATGTTCCAGACTGCATCCACCGGCCCAATCGTGATCACTGCGTTGGGGCTGATCATGACGGTCGTCGCCGTCGTCTTCGTCCTGCTGTAGGCGGATCGTTTGGCGCCGCCACCCAGCAAGAGAGGCCGACCACGGCCGGGGGACATCATCGCCGGGCTGAGTGTTGCTCTCATCCTCGTCCCACAATCGCTGGCCTACGCCGAACTGGCCGGTTTGCCACCCTTCGTGGGCCTATACGCGGCCGCGCTGCCGCCCCTCGCCGCCGCCTTCCTCGCTTCGTCCCCGTATCTCCAGACCGGGCCCGTTGCGATGACGGCGTTGCTGACTTTCGGAGCTCTGAGGGGACTGGGGGCTGAGCCCGGCACCGTGGAGTACGTGGCGCTGGCCGCCTTGCTGGCGCTCATCGTTGGAGCGGTACGCACGCTGATCGGGCTCGCTCGCGGCGGGTTCCTTGCCTACTTCATGTCGCAGCCTGTACTGATCGGGTTCACGTCTGCCGCCGCCATCCTCATTCTTTCCTCGCAGTTCCCTACCGCGGTCGGCGTATCGGCACCGGCCTCCAGAATCCTCGGAAAGCTCTGGTGGACACTGACCCACGTTTCAGAGTGGGATCCGGCGGCCGTCGTGTTGTCGCTGGCAACCATCGGACTGGTTGTGGGGGGCCGAAGGCTGCACCGACTGTTCCCCGGCGTGTTGGTGGCAGTCATAGCGGGCATCCTGTACAGCACGGTTTCCGGTTATGACGGGTTCATTGTCGGAGATGTTCCGGCCGGTTTGCCGCCCTTCTCGCTCGATCTGCCGTGGCATTCTCTGCCATCGTTGCTCGTCAGCGGCGTTGTGATCGCACTTGTCGGGTTTGCCGAGGCGGCCGCCATCGCGCGTACGTTCGCCGCCCAGGATCGTCAGACCTGGAATCCGAGCAGGGAGTTCGTTAGTCAGGGCATTGCCAATCTGGTGTCCGGCATCTCCGGCGGCTTCCCGGTGGGCGGGTCGTTCTCGCGCTCGTCGGTGAATCGCCTGGCCGGTGGCAAGACCCGTTGGTCTGGTGCCGTCACCGGAATTGCGGTACTGGCTTTCCTCCCGGTCGCGGGCGTGCTCTCTCCGCTTCCCCAGGCAGTTCTCGCAGCCATCGTGATTTCTGCAGTCGCCCGTCTCATCCAGCTCTCCCCGTTGTGGACGATGTGGAGCTATTCGAAACCACAGACCACGGTGCTGTGGACGACTTTCGGTCTGACCCTGATCCTCAGCCCTCGCATCGAGATTGCCGTGATAGTCGGAATCGGGCTTGGGATCCTCATTCACCTGTGGCGAGAGATCAAGATCGGTGTTCAGTCGAGCTACGACGACGGCACGTTGCATCTGACACCGACCGGAGTGTTGTACTTCGGCTCTGCACCGCAACTCAATGAGGCGCTGCTGGCCCTGCTGACGAATCACCCCGAGGCCACAGCTCTGGTGTTCGATCTCGGCAATCTGGGTCGGATCGACTACACCGGTGCGCTCGTCCTCAAGAGTGTGGCCGCGGAAGCAGGGGCTTCCGGGCTTGAAGTCTTCTTCGAGAACGTGCCGCCGCAAACAAGGCGGATACTGGGTCGTGTACTCGAACAGAAGCTGCCGGGCCTCTGGCCGGGTTGGAAAACGCGAAAATGAACCCCTCGACAACCGGGGCAGGTTGGTCGTACGATGAGAGTCCGATCGAGATACGTAGGCGGCTGACGGGCTGATACAGAAAGGCTCTCACTGCCGGACCACGGCGATTGGTGAGTGGGCACCAGGCGGTGTTCACGAAAGGGAAGCCCCGGGATGTTGCAACATTGCGGGGCTTCTCCACATCTGGTCTGTGGGTTGGGTGGCCCTTTCATCGACTTCAGAGCGCGCTCGGGGAGCTCAACTTCCGGGCTGTGACTCGATCGGCGGCGGCTGACGGAAGAAACCTTCCGGCACAGGCGATGCAGTTCGGATGAGAGCGAGGTTCCACGAGGGAGAAGATCCAAGGGCCCACCTGAGTACTCCAACGGTGCGGCGACCAAACCAAACGGATCCGGGAACCCGCCGGACACCGAGTATCCGACGCAGCCGGGCCGGGACCGTAGCGACCGCCGCATTGAATAGAAGCTTGTATCCAATGCGTTGTGACCTCGACAACGGGGGATCACGAAGGAATCCGACAACCTCCCGCATGCCTGCGGACGATGCCAGATCAGGGTGTTCGGTGACCCATGCGGACAATGCAGCCGAATCGCCGGGAAGCGGATTGGCGCTCAACATCGATCCGACCATCCGCTGTTCGCTCACGAACAGGTCTGCCTCTGTGGACGTCAACCGGTCGCGTCCGAATACCTGATACGCGGTCAGGAATGAATCGGTGAGCGCGTTGTGAACCCATGCTGCGAACTCGGGGGTTGCGGCAGTGTAAGCCCGGCCCCTCGAGGATTTGCCGCGTACGGGCCGGTGAGCGCCGCGCACGATTTCAATCGCCTGCTCCACTTCGGGCATCGCTCCGTAGCAAGTTGCGGTCACATAGGCCGACGTGCGGGAGAGTCGCCCGAGCGGATCGGACCGGTAGGCAGAGTGGTCGGTGACCCCCGCAACGACCTCAGGATGCGCCGCCTGGATGAGCAACGCTCGAATCCCGCCAACGAAGGCCGCAATGTCGCCAACCACCCGCCACGTCGCCGAATCCGGACCGAACAGCCCGGGATCGCCGCGGTAGTCAAGTGTCGAAGCCAGCGGGTACCGGGCGTGGCTGAAGGGATCGGTGACACCGGCCGTCAGGCGGCTGCGGATGTACTCAGCCGGTCGGGCGATGATCGGAAGGGGCATAGCGAAAGTCTTCCACGCCCACGTCGTAATCGAGAATCCTCGACGCCTATCCGTCGATCTTCGATCTCGCCCAATCCATGGCCTCGGCCTCGGATGTGAAGACCTCGATAGGCCTCTTAGGTCCCATTGCCAAGAAAGCCTTGGCCATAGTCTGGCTCGTCCCCGACCCTACAAGGAGAGCGGTTGCGGACTCTGATGACTCCTCGGAAGATGCGCCGAACATCTCGCGGGCTGCCCGATCGGCGTAACCGACGGACCGCATGTCGACCACAGCGGGGACGGGGCGGCCCGCAGTGAGTTTGAGGACGGCGGCAACCACGGCCGTCGCGTCTGCTTCTGAGATGTTGAGACCATCGTCGATCCGATGGACCAGGACTCCGTCATCGGTGAGCCACATTTCGCCGAGCGGTGTGCGCAGTTTGTCGGTCATCTCATGTCCCTATTGTGCATACCGAACGGTACCGGATTGCCGCTGGGTTATCGAGGATTCAGCGTGGCGCGTCGAGAGCTGTTTACGCCGGCGGGTAGTCTCGCGGGGTTCGTATCTCAGGAGGGTTCATGGCCACCAGCACCGGTGGTGAGATCGTTGCGCGGATGCTCGCCGCGGAGGGCGTAGAGGTCGTCTTCGGGATCATCGATGGCACCTACTTCGGCCTGTATTCGAGTTTCGAGGAGTTCGGGATTCGACTCGTTTCGCCCAGACACGAAACATCCGCCGTTCACATGGCCGGGACTTACGCCCGGATGACCGGAAGACTTGGCGTGGCTATCGCCTCCAATGGACCCGGCGTTGCCAACGCCCTCCCCGGCATCGCGGTGGAGAACGGCGAAGGGAATCGGGTGCTCCTGCTGACGTCCTCGCGTCGGGAGGGGATCGGGTATCCGGATCGCGGGGGGACGTTCCAGTACTTCGATCAGGTAGGGGTCACTAAACGGATGACGAAGTGGGCCGGAGCGGTTCCCAGCCGGGAGCGAGTTCCTGAGTTCATGCGCCGGGCGTTCCGGACGGCCTGGTCCGGGCGGCCCGGTGTCGTGCACGTCGACATTCCTGAGAGCGTGATGAACGGCAAAGGCAAATTCGATTCCGCGTCGATACGCTCGTCTGCCTCCTATCGCCGGATTCACTCGATCGAGCCTGATGTCTCCCAGGTGGAGGCCGCGGCTCGACTTCTGAGAGAGGCGAAGACGCCGGTAATCCACGCCGGAACCGGCGTGATCCACGCCCGGGCCCACGACCAGCTACGTCGAGTCGCAGAGCTCATGGGCGCGCCGGTGACAACCAGCTGGGGCGGCCGCGGTTCGCTCGAGGAGACGCACCCGCTGGCCGTTCCTATGGTCCACCTCGATCTGAATAGGAAGTTGCACAGCGGCGCCGATGTTGTACTCGTTCTGGGTTCGCGCCTCGGGGAAACCGATTGGTGGGGTAAGCCGCCGTACTGGGCCTCCGATCAGCGAGTGGTCCAGGTGGATATCGACGACTCATCTATAGGTGTCAACAAGCCCGTCGATCTGGCGGTTCTGGGCGATATCCGGCCATTTCTCGATCACCTCGGCGATGTGCTCGAAGCTGAGGGGCCGGTTGCGAAACAGGCGGACACCTGGAGCTCAGACCGGGTCTCCGACCGTGCGAAACTCGACAAGCGACTCGAGAAGACCCGTGAGGGGGTCAACCCGGGAGCCGTACCGCGCGTGGCGCAGGAAGTGCTGCCTGATGACACCGTGTGGGTATTCGATGGTGGCAACACAACGGTCTGGGCCCACTTCTTTCACGAGGCGAAGAAACCGAACTCAGTGGTCACGACCTTCAAATTCGGGATGCTCGGGGCAGGTGTAGCCCAGGCACTCGGCGCCAAGGTCGCTCGTCCGGACCGGGTGGTGTGTTGTCTGATCGGTGACGGCGCCATGGGATTTCACCCTCAGGAACTCGAGACCGCCGTCCGCAACCAGCTCCCCGTCATCTACGTGGTATTCGTTGATCTCCAGTGGGGCATGGTCAAGATGAATCAGCAGTTCTCGTTGAAGCCAATCAAGACGATCATGCGGAAATCTCTTGATGAGGATGAGACGATCAATGCCGATTTCTGTGAGATCAAGTTCGACGATCTGGCCCGGTCCATGGGGGCGCACGGCGAACGCGTCTCGAGCTTGAAGGATCTCGCTCCGGCTCTCGAGAGGTGCGTTGCCTCAGGGCTCCCTTCGGTCGTGCACGTCGATGTCGACCCGGTCACTCACATGTGGGCGCCTGCCCTGCGGTCGTTCAAGGACATGCATCAGGAGCCCTCGGGGTAGTAGCCGCATCTCATCTCACGTCGCTGTGAGATGAGTGCTGGGCGAAGCCGGGAGTGGTGGCTCTGCCGGGCGCTAGGTAGACAGTACTCCTGCATCGAGTATCAGCTTCTGCAGCTCGGGCTCGAGGCGCGCGAGCTCGAGCTCGAGTTTGGACCACGCTCCGCTCGCTCCCTGCCGGTCGCCGGCCTTGGCAACATCGTTCAGATCCTTGGCCGCCGCAAACACTGCTGCGGCCCCCAGCAGACTGGAGCTGCCTTTGACGCGGTGGGCAGCCTTGGCGACCGCGTTCAGGTCTCCTCGTTCTATGCCAATCTTGATAGCCTCGACCAGCGGCGGGAGCTCACCGATGAAGAGATCCGCCATTTCCGCCAGTACGTCGAGCATCCCCTCGACTCTGGCCAGGCCGTCTTCGCGGTCGAATACGTGTGGCTGGTTGGGATGATCGGCGATCTCGGGCCGATCTGTGGGTATTGCGTTGTTGGGGACCATCTGTTCGAGGGTGGCGAACAGCTCTTCCGCTCGGAAAGGCTTGGCAAGGAAGCCGTCCATTCCGGCTTTCAGACATCTGTCTCGATCGGAATCCATCGCGTGAGCGGTGAGAGCGATAATGGGGATGTGGGTCTCGTCCTTCTCGTTGTTGCGAATTACCTGGGTAGCTTCCAGGCCGTCCATCCCCGGCATCTGTACATCCATCAGGACGGCGTCGAACATGCCTTCTGCGACGGCGCGTACCGCCTCGTAACCGTTCTCAACTGCGACCGCGACGTGTCCCCGTTTTTCCAGCAGCCTTAGCGCTAGTCGCCGATTCGTTGGGCTATCGTCGGCCACTAGGACGCGCATCCGCGAGCGGCGTTCTCGAATCCAATGCCGGGTGATCAGCTGATCAGGGCGGGACGGCCTGCTGAGAACCCGGACCATCTCGAGGAGCTCCGAGGCACCGTACGGTCGGGCCAGGTATCCGGCCACACCGATCGATCTGTATTCGGCAGCTTCGCCGCGCCGGCCGGAACTCGGGCAGGCAATGATCGGGATGCCCGAGAACTCTCCGAGTCGCATTACTCGCGATGAAACCTCGAAAGTGGTTCGCTCGGTGTCGACGATGATGACGTTGGGTCTCCGATTCAGCTGCTCGACTTCGAGCATCACGCTGACGGCCGAGGAGAGATCGGTCGCTCCTACCGAAGCGACGTTGCCCTGCCGGAGCATCTCTACGATGTTTCGCTGGGTAGCCGGCGAGTCGGTGATGAGGAGGGTCTGAATCTTTCCGGACGCCACCGGCCCGAGGGATTGGAGCAGAACGGCGGTTTCGTCGGCCACGCCGAGGGTCGCAGTGAAGTGAAAAGTGCTGCCGGCTCCGAGGGCGCTCTCGACCCAGATCCTGCCGCCCATCTTTTCGACGAGTTCCGCGGTGATCGTGAGTCCGAGGCCCGTACCACCGAAGCGGCGGGTTGTAGAGCCATCGGCCTGGGCAAACGCTTCGAATATCTGCTCCTGCTTGTCTTCGGGTATCCCGACGCCGGTATCGGCCACCGATACGTGCAGGTCGACATCTGTGTCGGTGATCCTCTCTCCCTTGACGCTCACGAGGACACGACCGACATTGGTGAACTTGACCGAGTTTCCGACCAGATTGAAGAGGATCTGGCGCAGACGCCCGGGGTCACCGACGACCGCGTCCGGGAGCTGTGGATCGAGTTCATAGTCGAGTGCCAGTCCCTTTTCTGCCGCCCTCACTGCGATCGTCCGGACGGTGTCGCCGACCGTCTCAGCGAGGCTGAACGGGATCGATTCCAGCTCGAGCCGTCCTGCTTCTATCTTCGAAACATCGAGAAGATCGTTCACGAGCGTTAGAAGGCCGTCGACAGACAGTTTCACCGTTCCCAGGTATTCCCGCTGCTCGGCTGTGAGATTCGTGGCGAGCGTCAGTTCGGTCATGCCGAGAATGGCGTTCATAGGGGTACGGATCTCGTGACTGACGTTGGCCAGGAACTGCGATTTCGCCTCGGTGGCGCGTTCGGCCGTCTCCTTCGCCTCTCGCAACGCGGTTTCCGCAACGCGTCGCTTCTGTTCGATTCGGATCGCATCGGCGAGGCTGGCGACCGTAGCCACGAACGGCTCCAAGTCCCTGGCGATTCGTGGGGAGTACCCGCCGGGGCGGTTGGCGATGGCGAAGGCACCGGAGACCGAACCATCCAGCCCGAAAGGTATGACCATGATCGAATCAAGTCCGGCAACATCACCTGGGAACAGAGGAAGATCCTCGGCGCTCGGTTTGTCGGTTATGACGACCTCGCGGGTCCCGAGGGCCAGCCCGATTAGTCCACCCGGTGCAGCGTGCTCGGTCTTGTCAGCTGAGTTCCAACCTTCACCCCGGGTGGCTTGCAGCCGCATCTGCCCGGCCTCGTCCATTTCGGTGATTACGCCCCACGGGCTGGCGGTCAGTGTGAGGAGGTCGTCGAGCAGGGGTTCGAACTGGTGCACCCGGTTGCCGTTGTCCTGGATGAACCGGCGCTGGGCTCTGGCTACGTGATCAAGCAGAGTGTTCTTTGCAGCCAGGTCGCGTTGGGCTGTCTTCAGCCGGGACACGTCGACAATTGAAAGAACGACGCGACTCAGGTCCGGTTTGCCGTTGGCATGGAACGGCGCTTCCCAGTGCATTACGCAGTCAATCGGATTTCCCCGAACGGTTGATCCGGAGAAGTCGATGTAGAAGCTCGATCGGTTCTCCCAAATGGCCATGATCTGTTCGGTGAAGGCCAGATAGGTGCCGGCGTCGATCGTCTTTGGGTTGATCGGGCCGATCAGATGGTCGCGACTGTCGGCCTCGATGAGGTCGACTGCAGCATCGTTGACGTCGGTCACCTTGATGGCGGCGATGGCTTCGTCGAGAACTTCCGGGTGGTCGCCCAGATAGGAGCGGAGGTCGTCAACGCCGTCCTGGCGGAGGCGATCGAGTATGGCTGCGGTGTCGAGATAGTTCTCCTGCCATATCGAGGTCGGTGCACTGTCGAATAGAGAGCGGTAGCTGAGCTCGCTCGTCCTCACGGCATTGGAGATCCGGTGGAGAGCTCCGGCGATTATCACGAAAACCGCGACCTGGAGAGCCATCGTGAAGAGGTGGGCTTCACGGTCCCCGGCGAAGATCCCGGCGCCCTGGTCGGCTGCCCACAGGATCTGTAATGCCCATATGACGCCGAGGTAGACGAGATACCATCTGCGGTGTTTCTTGGGAACGAATAGCAGTCCAACAGCGCCGATTGCGGCCACCCCAACCAACAGTGGGCTCCAACGTTCTGCCGGCTGGACCGGCAACTGGAGAGCAGCCATGGTGGCAACAACCAGAATCAGTTGGGGGGCATTGATACTGCCGCGGTTGATTTGGAGGAAGGCGAAACCCGCGGTGACGATCGACAGCGCTCCGAGGAACGCGACTCCCGCATCTCTGGACACGGCGGCTGCGATGATCAAGGGCACGCCGAGTGCGACTCCGCCCCAACTGAGGCCGCGCACAACCGTCCTCTCGATGGCAGATGCCGTGTTATCGACGGCGTTGCGCTGCGAGGCGCTATCCATCCCGGTGCGTAGTCCCTGTAGCTCGACCATGACTAGATAGTCGGCAGGTCGAAGAGCATTCTTGAAGGCTTTCCCGGCTCCAAATGAGCAGCCCGGGAAGCCCTCTCGAGGGCCGGGAGCCGGCAGATTCGCTACCGTAGCCGTCGCACGGCGGCGACGAGGACGGCGAGGAGATTGCGTTGACACCTCTCGATCAGGTCGAACTCAATTTCAACGAGGCAACGCTCACGCTGTTGAACATCCTCATCGGTTTGATCATGTTCGGTGTGGCTCTCGATATCCGCGCCGAAGATTTCCGGCGGGTCGCGCGAGATCCCCGCGGTCCTCTCATCGGGCTCGGCGCCCAGTTTCTGCTGTTGCCGGCGTTCACTTTCCTGTTGACACGAATCATCGATCCGGCACCATCGCTGGCACTCGGCATGATCCTCGTAGCGGCATGTCCCGGTGGGAACTTCTCGAACTTCCTGGCCCACCACGCGAAGGCGAATGCTGCCCTCAGCGTGAGCATGACGGCCCTCTCCACCGCGCTGGCGATCATCATGACTCCGCTCAATCTGGCTTTCTGGGGAGGCCTCAACGAGGGAACAGCGGCGATTCTGACTTCCGTTGATCTCGACCCGATCGACCTGCTGGTCACCATCCTGCTGATCCTCGGTATCCCTCTCCTCGCCGGGATGCAGGTGGCAGCTCGCTACCCGGCGTTGGCAGATCGCCTGCGCCGACCGATGAAGGTCTTCTCGCTGGGTGCATTCGGATTGTTCATAGTTGGGGCGTTGGCCGCCAACTGGCAGCACTTTCTCGACAACATCGGTGCCGTCGCGATTGCGGTTCTCCTGCACAACGGTTTCGCCATCCTGCTGGGCTACTGGACGGCGCGCACATTGAAGTCACCGATCTACGACGCTCGGGCAATCGGTATCGAGGTGGGGATTCAGAACTCTGCTCTCGGGCTCATTCTCGTCTTCTCCTTCTTCGATGGTCTTGGCGGAATGGCCATCGTTGCCGCCTGGTGGGGCGTTTGGCATTTGATATCGGGGCTCACCGTGTCGACGTGGTGGGGTCGACGTCCTGCTCCCGTGCCGGAAACCGTGTGATCGGAGCGCGCATCCTCGTCACCGGCGGTACCGGCTTCATCGGCTCGCAAGTCGTCGAGCGACTGTCGGTTCGTGCAGATGTCGAACAGGTCTGCAGTATTGACGTGAGAGCCGGAGTCGATGGCGACCGCGTTTCACACTATCAACTGGACGTTCGGGATCCGGCGCTCATCGAACTCGTGGTCGCTGAGCGAATCGATCGCGTGGTGCATCTGGCCGCGGTGGTGACACCCCGCTCAGACCACACGCGGGAGTTTCTGTATTCGGTCGACGTAGAAGGAACTGCGAATGTGCTCGAGGCCTGTCGAGCCGGGGGAGTGGGCCACGTCACCGTTGCGTCCAGCGGTGCCGCCTACGGCTATCACGCCGACAATCCGGAGTGGATCGTCGAAACCGACCCGCTGCGCGGCAACGCCGAGTTCGCCTACTCGGACCACAAGCGCATCGTTGAACAGATGCTGGCCGAACACCGATCCGAGCATCCGGAAGTCCGGCAACTCATTCTGCGCCC
>JAHEDJ010000002.1:163041-166165 GCA_024641325.1 bacterium
GCTTACTCAGCTTCTAAACACGCCTTGCACGGCTTCTTCGAAAGCCTCCGAGCAGAGCTCGTCGATGTGGGAGTTTCGGTCACTCTGGTTTGTCCTTCGTTCGTGCAGACGGGGATCGAAGAAAGGGCGGCGCATCGTTCTCCAGGACGGGCGGGAACCTGGACGACGACCGGCAAGGTCTTGTCGCCGGAACGGCTCGCTCCGCTCATTCGCAGAGCGTTGGTGAAGCGTAAGCGTCTAGTTCTTCCTTCTGGCACGGCTCGCTCGGCTTACGTGCTTTCGAGAGTCAGCCCCACCGTTTATGCGCAGGTGATGCGCCGTCGAATCCGGCGCGGATAGGTTCCCGATCGAGAAAACTCCGATTAGTTGCGGATATGGCTTCTGCGCGATCACCATTCGGCTATGGTGGCGTCTCGATGAGCCACAAGCCGTTCGTTGAGAAGCCGCCCAAGGGGGCGGCCTTTTTTCTGCCCGGGATGCGGTGCGCTGCCGCGCTCGGAGCAGATGAGCGGCGAATCGAAGGAGATCCGATATGACAAGGCGTACCACCGAGCACCTGCCTTTCGGCGAGAAGAGGGATCCGCGATTCTTCGGACGGGACATCCTGTCGGTCTCGCAGTTCGATCGCTCGGATCTGGACACTATCTTCGCGGTTGCCCACGAGATGCGCGGGATGGTCGAGCGCATCGGTTCATTTGACCTGCTCAAGGGCAAGGTTCTGACCAACCTCTTCTATGAGCCGTCGACCAGGACGTCGTCGTCGTTTGTGGCGGCGATCGAGCGTCTTGGAGGCAGTGTCATTCAAATCAACAACGTCACCTACTCGTCGGTGTCTAAGGGCGAGTCGCTGCCAGACACGATCAGAACCCTCGAGTCGTATTCGGACGCGATCGTGATCCGTCACCCTGAAAAGGGGTCGGCGGCTGAAGCTGCTGCCGCCGCAGCCAAGCCCGTGATCAACGCCGGTGACGGGCCGGGCGAGCATCCAACCCAGGCGCTGCTCGATGCGTTCACGATCCTAGAGGAGATGGGGACGCTCGACGGGCTGACCGTGACCATGCTCGGAGACCTGAAGTACGGGCGAACGGTTCACTCGCTGGCCAAACTTCTGACCTTGTTTGACGTGAAGCTCAATTACGTCTCGCCCGAGATACTCAAGATGCCGGCCGAACTCGTGGCAGAGGTTGGGGCGGCGGGCGTCGCCCAACTGGAGACGCCCGACCTCGACGCGGTGCTGCCGGATACCGACGTTCTCTACGTCACCCGGATCCAGAAGGAGCGCTTCGAAAGCGTGGACGAGTACGACCTGGTCAAAGACTCGTACGTGATCACTGCGGAGACCATGAAGTCCGCCAAGGAGCAGATGGCCGTGCTGCACCCGCTGCCCCGTGTCGGGGAGATCGCCAGAGAGGTCGACGACGATCCCCGTGCCGCCTACTTCCGGCAGATGGAGTACGGCATGTACGTCCGGATGGCGCTGCTGGCGTTGGTACTCGGCCGGGCGTGAGCTTTGCGCGGCCACGCCACTCTTCACGCCAGAACGGTAGGGGTCAGCGGCTGAAGCGATCGAGGATCCGGTAACCGGCGGCGGCTGCCGGGAGGAACCACGGCCTAGATCGGTAATACCACCGGTGGGGATGCTCGATCTCGGCGAACGGGCTTCGGTGGATTTCGCCGACCATTAGACGGGCGACCTCGTCGCCCAGGTAGGTGCCGAGTCCGAGTCCGTGGCCGCCGTAGCCGAGCGTGTACCAGATGCCGTCGATGGTGCCGATGTGCGGCATCAGGTCGAAAGTAGCGGCGAGCCTTCCGTTCCACACGTGGGTGATCGGCACGTCCTCCAACTCGGGGAAGAACTCGACTATTCGACGGCCGAGATCCTGCCCGCTCTTGAGGAGGTCGAGGTCGGGAGACAGATTCTGACGCCCTCCCATGAGAATCCTGTTGTCCGGCGTCCGTCGAAAGTAGTTGAGGAACCTACGCGCCGTCCACGCCATTCTGTTGCCGGGGATGAGGCGTTCCGCCAGCTCGGGCGGTAGTGGTTCAGTCACGGCCGAATAGCTGCCGATTGGTATCACTCCACGTCGGAGGCCGGGCACCAGATTCTCGGTGTAGCCGTTGGTGGCCACGAGCACTTGCCGTGCGACCACCGTGCCTCGCCTGGTGCGTATCGAGAATCCGCGGCCGGAATGCTCGATCGACTCCACGGCTGCATGCGGAACGAGCGATGCGCTCGCTTCCATCAGCTGTTCGGCGAGCCCGAACGTGTACTTGGCGGGATGGACACCTGCGCTATTCGGCTCAGTCAGGGCGGCCGAGAAACGGTCGCTGCCGATGACCGACCTGATGTTTCCCCCGGAGTGGAACTTCAAGTCCAGGCCGGTCGCCTGCCGGTGCCACGCCTGTTCCTTCTGCAAAAGCCCGACGTCTCGCTCGTTGTAGCCGAGTTCGAGTGACCCGGACCGGGAGAAATCGCATTCGATTCCGGACGCCACTTCCTCGACGACATCGATGGCCCGCATCGACGCGTCCCAGAACTCTTGGGCAAGGCCGGGCGCAAAGTTGGCGAACACCGATTCGGCGGAGGCCTTGAGCCCGTAGATGACCATGCCACCGTTGACCGCACTCGCCCCGCCCACCAACTCGAGTGAATCTAGAACGACAACCGATTTGCCGGCCGCCACGAAACGGCGAGCGGCCGCCAGTCCGGTGATTCCGGAGCCGACGATCGCCACGTCGCAATCTGCCGGAAGGTCGGAACCTGCGGCGAGTTGATCCGAACGGGGTCTATCTTCGGTCCAGAAGGACTCGGTGAGCGGCGGGTTCATCCCCGTCGCCGCTGCAACCGGATATTGAGCAACATCATCGAGACGGTGATGAAGAAGATCGCCGCACCGAAGACGTTCACCTGCGCCGGGACGCCGACGCGTGCAGCACCCCAGATGAACAGCGGGAACGTGATCGTGTTGCCCGAGTTGAAGTTGGTGATGATGAAGTCGTCGAACGAGAGTGCGAACCCGAGCAGGAACGCCGCCATCACGCCGGGCAGGATCATCGGCAGAGTCACTTTGCGGAAGGTCGTCCATTCATTTGCGTAGAGGTCCATCGCGGCTTCCTCGAGATG
>JAHEDJ010000031.1:0-5280 GCA_024641325.1 bacterium
CGACTGGATCACCTGGTACGTATCAATCGACTACGAAAACGGAGAACCGGTGATCGTCGGGTTGACCATCGATCAATGGGCACCGTAGGCCCTCAACCATCGAGCCGGTCGGGGCACCCCAATCCCGTTTTCGCGCGACATTCGGAACCCAGAGGGTCGGAATGTCGCGCGAAAACGGACAGAAGGGGAGGCCGTTACGATGGTTCCCTATGCCGCACACCATTGTCTTCGACGTCAACGAAACGTTGCTGGATCTCAGCGTTCTGGATGACCCGTTCCAACGGGTGTTCGCCGATGCGAGCGCCAGACGGGAGTGGTTCGGCCAACTCCTCCAGCTTGCCCTGGTGGTGACCCTCACCGACACCTACCGCGATTTCCGGGTTCTTGCCGGGGAAGCACTCGAGTTAGTGGCTGGGCGGCGGAATATCACTCTCGACGATGAAGCCCGATCATCGATCCTGGGCATGATCGTTCACCTTCCTCCCCATCCGGAGGTCCCGGCCGCCCTCGATCGACTCGAGTCGAAAGGCTTCAAGCTGGTGGCGCTGACCAACTCGCCACCGGCGACGGCCGAAGCACAGCTCACCAACGCAGGGTTGATCGGCCGGTTCGATCGCGTGATGTCGGTCGATCCGACCCGCCGCTTCAAACCCCATCCGGCGCCATACGAGTTCGCCGCCGACGAGCTCGGTGTAGGCCCGACCAGACTGTGGATGGTCGCAGCCCACGACTGGGACATCGCCGGAGCAGTGCGCGTGGGCTACAAGGGAGCGTTCGTCGCCCGCCCCGGACAGGGGTACGCCTCCGGCTATCCGGCGCCTGATCTGATCGGTGGCGACATGGCGGAGGTCGTTGAGGCGCTGATCGGACGGTTGCCTGCTGAATGAGATATCGGGAACGTGCCCGTCGACCGGACCACCGTGCTCACCCGGTACATATGCTTGATCGCCGCCCGAACATTGTTTGTGGTTTCCCGAACCGGACACGGCCGTTCAACAGTGGCTGCCGGGCGCCGGCGATCAGAGTCTCATCCCGCCGGGCCCGTCACTCCAACAGCTGTACCGCCGTCTTCAGTGTCTGGAAGATTCCCCAGAGCAAGGGCACTCCCACCGCCGTCCAGGCAATGACGACCAGACGGTTCCGTGACAACTTCGATCCCCACTCATGAGGCACTTCGAGAACTCCTCACTGTGCTGCGGCCGCTGTGGGTCGACGACCCATCCTCAGACATGAAGTAGCGATCGGCTACCGGTCGGACAAGCAGATTGCATATCAGGCCGATGACCAGCAAGCCGGCCAGCACATACATCGTCTTGTTGTAGGCCTCAGCCGCGGGAACTCCGGCGTCGATCTGGCTCTGTCGCAAGCGATTGACCAGCAGCGGGCCGATCACCCCGGCCGTCGACCATGCGGTGAGTAGTCGCCCGTGAATGGCGCCGACGAACTGCGCTCCGAACAGGTCCGCGAGATATGCGGGGATGGTCGCGAATCCACCGCCGTACATAGTCAGGATCACAAAGAAGATGCCCACAAACAGGGGCACATTCTCAATCCGCCCGGCGGTAGGAACCAAGCAGTAGAGAGCTATGCCCAGCGCGAAGAACGTGAAGTAGGTCGACTTGCGCCCGATCCGATCTGACAGACTCGCCCATCCGATTCGTCCGCCAATATTCGCCAGCGACAGAAGACCCACGAAACCTGCTGCTGCAGATGCGCTGACACTCCCCTCGAACACTTCCTGGATCATCGGAGAAGCCTGCTCCAGTACTCCGATGCCGGCACTGACATTGGCACACAGCACGATCCACAGAAGCGCGAACTGAGGGGTTCTCCAGGCATCCCGAACGTGCACATTCCGGGTAGTGACCATGGTGCTGCGCTTGCGGTCGGGACTCCATCCTGTCGGTGTCCAACCAGGAGCCGGCACACGGTAGGCAAAAGCGCCGGCAAGCATCGCAAGGAAGTAGATCGATCCCATCACTATGAACGTTTGCCAGACTCCAACCGAACTCGGGGTCGCGAATCTGTTCATGAGCCCATCTGCCAGGGGCGCGCCGATCAGCGCCCCACCACCGAATCCCATGATCGCCATGCCGGTAGCCATTCCTCGCCGGTCCGGAAACCACTTGATGAGTGTCGAGACGGGCGATATGTAGCCGAGGCCAAGACCGCACCCACCAATCACACCATTGCCGAGATAAAGGAGCCACAATTGATGGGACGCCACGCCGAGCGCAGCAACCATATAACCACCACCCCAGCACACGGCCGCCATGACCCCCGCCCAGCGCGGGCCAACCCTCTCCAGCCAGTGCCCGAAGACGGCGGCCGAAAGGCCGAGGAACACTATGAAGATGGTGAACACAACCGCGACCTGAGTCTGCGTCCAGTCGCCCGCCGCCGGTTCTGAGATCCCGATCGCCTGTGTGAGGGGCAGCTTGAACACGCTGTAGGCATACGCCTGACCGATGGACAGATGAATCGCAAGAGCAGCAGGTGGCACTAGCCAACGATTGAACCCCGGACCGGCAACGATCCGCTCCCGGTCGAGAAACGCGAGGCGCCGGCTTTTCGGTGGCAATCTCGAAGGCGCTGAGACACTCGGCACAAGATACCTCCGCTTCCTGAATCTACTCTCCGGTAACCTCGCGTATTGCGGCTTCTCTTCGGCGGCCGGCTGGTGCGCAACCCGCCCTTCGGGAGTCATGTGAGATGTCGCATCCGCGACCCAGTGATCGCAAAGCGTTAGCCGACCCTGCTCCCGCAACGACTGCACGCGCAGTTCGATCCCATCAGAGATGCTTCGTCCGCCTCCGCTATCCGGCGAGATCCGCTCGCGATCGACCGGCTCCCCCAACACCCGGGCATGATCTATACCGCCGAGGTGCAGGCGCCCCTGTATGCTGCAGTGCGATGGGGACTCTGGCTACATACGACGACATGCGCCGCATTTATGCGGAGGTAAAGACGATTGCAGTCGTCGGTGCCTCTGATGATCCCACGAGGGCAGCTCACAACGTTCCCGCCTACTTGAAAGAGCAGGGGTATCGGGTCATCCCCGTCAATCCGAATCGCGAGCGAGTACTCGACGAGAAGTCCTACCCGACTCTGCTGGACATCGAGGAATCCGTCGACGTGGTCGACGTCTTTCGACCCGCTGATGAAGCTCCCGAGATTGCGCGTCACGCCGCCGAGATCGGAGCACGGGTGCTCTGGCTCCAACTCGGGATTGTCTCCAACGAGGCAGCGGAAATCGCTTTCGAGGCCGGGATGGAAGTGATCATGGATCGGTGCATGGGTCAAATGCACGCCAAACTTGGACTAGGACCGGGCCCCGTCCACGGCATCTGATCCGTCAGCACCAACCCGAACATGATCGGACCTGCGACGATTCTCCGGCGCTTGGCGCCGCCCCTCGCTATGGTCGAAGGCATGCGCTACATCCTCTCGACACAGTGCCGGGTCAAGCCCGGAATGATGGAAGAGTTCCTCCGCGATGTGCAGCAGTGGGAGGAGATCGCCATGGAGTCCCCGCATGCCCCCGAGTATCACGCGGTCTACCTTCGCCGGTCCGACCCCGCTGAGGCACTCGTAGTGACCCAGTTCTTGAACAAGGAGCAGGCCGACGCGTTCGGCGCAATCGGCTTGCTCGAGGACTTCCATGCCCGGGTCATGTCCTGCGTTGCGGACGTACCTGAGGCCAACGGGTACGACCTCTACTACGGAGTGGGCCCGGCCGGACCCCGGGTCGTGTTCGGTGAAGAAACCGGATCCGACCGCTAGCGACTCAGAACTGCGTTGTTGAGTCTCAAACCCAGACGGCCGAACGTCTCGCACGTGACGCTTAGAAGGTAGTCCGGGCCGGCCCACCGGCCGCCGCAAAGATCCGTTCGACCACCTCCATGTTCTTGACACCGTCTTCCGGAGGGGTCGGGACGGACGAGTTGTCAAGGATCGCTTGAGCGAACAACTCGGCCTGGATGGTGTACTGATCGACTGCCGGGAAGGTGATCGTGACGGTGTCGGGATCTGTCGGCGGGTCGCCCCCCGCCGTTACAAACACCCGTGTCTCACGGTCCGGCGGGATATTGAACGGAATCTCCACTTCGATTCGTCCGGCGGTTCCCAGCAAGTGGACCCGCTGGTCCGGTTCTGCCTGCGTTGAGACGGTGAACGTCGCTTGGCCGTCACCGAACTCGAGTAGTGCGGAGGTGACGATATCCACGCCGAGGCGAGGATCGCGATGGACGGCAGCCGAGACGCCGGTCGGCTCACTCCCGTAGAGCATCCGCGCCAGGTTGACGGCGTAGCAGCCGATGTCCATCAGCGCACCGCCACCCGTCTCGGGTCGATTGCGTATGTTGGCGGCGTCATCATTGAAGTAGGAGAAGCGAGTTTGGATCGCCCGCAGTTCTCCGATCGCCCCGGACGTCACCAGGTCCGTCACCTTCTTCCATGAGGGATGTAGCCGGTACATGAAGGCCTCCATGAACTTCACACCCGCGGCTGCGCACACGTCGACCATTTGGCGGGCGTCGGCTGCGGTGAGCGCCAATGGCTTCTCGCACAGGACGTGCTTCCCTGCCCCGGCGGCAAGGGTGGTCCACTCGAGGTGAAGGTGGTTCGGGAGCGGGACATAAACGGCATCGACGTCGGCCGCTCCGATCAGCTCCTCGTAGGAGCCGTATGCCTGCGGCACCCCCAACCGGGCTGCAGCTGCCTGCGCCCGGCTCTCGTCGCGGGAGGCGATCGCGACCACCTCGCTGTTGATAGCCCGCTGGATGGCAGGTACGACCTTGCTGGTTCCGATGTGGGCGGTACTGAGGATGCCCCAGCGCACTGGTTTCATGTCAACTCCTCATCAGCTCTCCGCGTCGGGCCTCCAGGGGACTCCGTCGTTCTAGCAGGCAGCCACCATCGCGACCCGTCCCGGCACGCCGACCGGCCGTCGAATTTGCAGCGCGCGGCGTTCAGAGTCTACGGGTGCACGATTTCGAGCAGACCCTAGAGACGATTGAAAAGGTTGCCGATCAGCAGCAGAACCGCGCCTGCCGCGGTCAGCCAGAACGCTACGTCGGGGGAGATTCCCAAATCCAGGACGTCGACCCAGGCCAGGATTCCCAGAACGATGGCAGGCCCGGCGATCGCGAACGTCTTCCTGGTCGGCGCGCTCAAGCGCAACATGTGTACTCCTTCTCTCTACTGATTCGATTGGCGGGGCAAGACCGTCGCCTTCTCAAGCGCGACCTCGTTTTCGCAGAACTGCACTCCCCCAGACGA
>JAHEDJ010000031.1:5380-18295 GCA_024641325.1 bacterium
TCGGCGCCCAGGATGCTGAAAGGAACGGGACCCTGATCGGGTTCGGTTCCCGCCAGAT
This sequence comes from bacterium, assembly GCA_024641325.1. Lineage (GTDB taxonomy): Bacteria > Actinomycetota > Acidimicrobiia > Spongiisociales > JAHEDJ01 > JAHEDJ01. The sequence continues at coordinate 5,439 of JAHEDJ010000031.1, forward strand.
GGAAGTCCGGCTTGTCGTCCGCGAGCGTATCCGCCGGATACAGACGCAGCCAGGTGACGATCTCACTCCCGGGATAGTGGTTATCGGAAGCGATCGGAACGAACTCGGTTCCAGAGGTCACGTATACAACCCCATCCACGATGCGCTGCGGCCCGCCGTACAAGATCTCGGTAACCGGAGGGATCGCGTCGCCGATGCCGGTCGGCGGATCCTCGACGCTCCACGGCGGCGGCGTATCGGGTGGCGCCCCGATGAAATCCATGAGCCCCGGGATATCGGGAACCGGTTCGCGGAACAGGCGCCGGAACACGGCCTCCCGCGCCACACAGTCTTCCCACAGCCACATTTCACCCGTGCCGTAGGAATGCCCGTCGTTGGGCGAAGTCGTACGCCACTGATACTCGCCGTCGATGGACTTCGCCCAACCGAGCATCACGTTGCCGGGGATCCTGAAAGGCGTTTCGAGTACCGGGTGATAGACGTCGGCGAGGCTCTGATCGCCGGCCATATCCCGGATCAGCTGGTTTAGGCCGACGTCGTCGAGCATGCCGAGCTTGGCCAGTGTGGTCGTGTTGGCGAGGGGACCGAATACTGCCGGGTCGTAATCACAGAACTGCTCTCGAGATGTTTCCGAGCCATCAAAGTCTGCGCAGTTGGGCGCCAGACCCATCGCCTCATCGATCATCGCACGGGTGCCTTCCACGAAGAGGGCGCGATCCTCGATGAACTCCTCCGGCTCCGAGAACACCCTGAAGATCTCGCTTGGTCGCAGAATCCCGTTGCGGTCGCCGTCCATCGCCCTGAAAACTTCATCCGACAGACAAACTCGTGCCGAGTCCTGCACGAAACCGTATTCCTCGCCCAACTCCGCTGCAGGACAAGCGATTCCGAGCGCACCGGTGACCAGCAGCCCGGTAATCCGATCGGCGACCTTGAGGAGGCCGTCCTTCAGCTTCTCGATTCCCAGGTTGATCTGCTCGCGAACCCAGTGAACGAGATCGCCGATACCGGGGACCTTCTCCACCTGGTCCCACAGCCAGTCCATCACTGAACTCCACAAACCGACGAGGAACTCGACGCCCTTGATCCCTGCGTAGATGCCACCGCCCACGAAGTCGGGTAGACCGATCATCGAGAGGAAGTGCTTGAACACCCACTCCTTGATGTGCTCTTTGACGACCCTGAAGTCGGGTTTCTGACCGGCGAACGTTTCACGGGCGATGTCGTCCCAGATCGCTACCCAGTCTTCGAGCCCGGAGTGGATGTCTTTGAGCCAGGCCTTCGAATACTCGAGGCGCAGTTCAAGCGAGGCAAGCTCTATGAGGTCAAGAGGCGCGTCTCGCGGGTCGGGGGCGCAGGGCAGCTTCTTACAGATGAAACCGGTCTCACCGCCGGTGCCCGGGATCTCCTCTTCTACGCAGTTCTCGCCCTCTTTGGTGAGCTTGATGCAGTCCTGCGTTCGAATGTCGTACTCAAAGCGGTCGATCCGATTCTCGAGCCGCTCGGCCATCTTCCCGAACATGCCGATTACCAGGATCGGGTCGGCGTGGTCACGTGCGAAGTCGGAGAAGATCAACTGATCGGCAATGAACTTCTCCGGCGCGTCGGCCCCGAACCCTGCGTCAGACTCGAACCCCGGCCGGTGTTTATCGGTGTAGCCCTCGACGATGACGTGCCGGATCGATATGTCCGCGTTGCCCAGGTCCGTGAAGTCGGGAAACACTCCACCGGCGAACGAGTTGACCCACGTATGGGCCCACACGTCGCCGTTGTAATGCCCGGCTGCGTAGCCGAGCGCGAAGGCGATGTTCGTCAGGGCTGTTGTCCGGGCCTGGTCTGTGCGGGCGGACGCGTAGGAGGCCCAGGCGGAATTCCAAAGATGGTCGGCCCACATGTAGCTCTGCGATGTTTGCGGTGGTGGGGCAGATTCGAGTTGTGGATGATCGCCGTTGTGGGTGAGCGTGTCGGGGTGAATGAGGCCCTGGCCGAAGAGCATATCGGGATACGCATCTGGTCCTATCGCCCCGGCATAGAAGGCCGGAAGATTGGCCTTGAGAGCTTCCGCGATCACCGGGTTGGCCGGTACGGTGTAGACGGCGCCGTCCGACGCTTCCAAATCGAGTGCTCCATCGTCGAGCAGATCCTGGACCGCCAACCACACCCCGTACAGATGAGTCGGTGGTTTCCAGGCATCCGCGGGCGCGGGTGTCATGACCATGAAACCGGACGCCATGATCAGCACGGCCAAGAAGGCCGTGGCGAATCGGCTCGCCAAAGTTCCTCCCGAGGTTGTCCTCCGGCAGAAATACTCACATTGAGCGTTCGTGGTCGACAGGGCCAAAAGCCCCATTTGCAATCTGATCACCTGGACGGGAATGCACGCCTGTGCGATCGTGAGACTGTGCCCGGAGAATGGACCCTGGAGACGAAAGTCAAGACTCCACGACGTGCGATCCTGACGGTTTGGGTCGTCGTCAACCTCGTGAACATACTTCAGGCGGTCGGCTTCGTCAGCCGTGTTTCGGGCACCCAGATACAGCGGGCCGCCGGCATAGCGATCGCCGGCCTCGCGGTTCCGGCCACATTTGCACTGGTCGAGTTCGCCCGCAGCGGTGCCGACCGGCGCTTTTTGATCGGCCCGGCCGTTTTCGATGCTTTCGTGGTCATGCAGCTCGTGGTGGAGTACTGGCTCGAGGTTGAGTTTCGATCTCCTGCGATGCCCGCCGTCCTCGTTCCGTACGTCACTTTGTTCTTCGGCAGCATCATCCTGATGGGGGCGCCGATGCTCCGAGTCAACCGGCGTTTGTGGCTGGTAACGGTGGCGACAACTGCAGCCCTGCTGGCGGCAATGCTGTTCGCGATGAGCCGGGGAGTTGGCTAATAGGCCAAGACTCGCGACGGATCCGGCCCGCTGATTGTCGATTATCTCCAGATTCGTCGTAGCATTTTGTGGGTAAAACCGAAGCCGAGTGATTAGCTCACGTCTGGTTATGTCCGCCTCGATTGGCGGGACCGTTCATCCGGGACCTACCCGGGTTCGGCATGAATCGAAGGAAGTAACCGTGAACGGGATAGAGATAGTTGCAGCCGTCGTCGCCGCCGCTGCAGGCGGGGCAGGCGGATTCATGATCATCCGACGCCTCGGACGCCGTTAGCCGCAACCGCATTCAACCGTTGAGCCCCTCTCCCAAGAGGGGCTCAACCTTTTCCAACCCCGTTTTCGCGCGACATTCCGCCCCTATGAGGTCAGAATGTCGCGCGAAAAGAACAAGAAAAGGGGGATCAGGTCGATCGGTACTGCGAGTCCGGCGCCAGCGGGATCTCTTCGTAGAGTTCGACGCGGTTGCCGTCCAGGTCACGCATCCAGCCGTGCTTGCCGCCTTCCCACACCACAGTGCGGTCTTCCACATCCACCCCAGCAGCAGTCAGCCGCTCAAGGACCGCCTCGAGGTCGCCGACCCGCAGATTGAAAGTCAGTCCCCGCTCCTCCGACCGAGCGAGGTGACCCGCAGCCGGTTCAATGGCAAATACCGGATTCTCTCTCACCTCCCCGGAATGGACATCACGAGTCTGAAACACGACGTAGTAGGAGCCTCCATCGGGATGCTCTTCGAACTCCATCCCCAGGTGACTTTGATACCAGGCGGCCAGCGCGCTCGGATCCACGCTTTGAATGAACAAACCTCCGAGTCCCTCAACGATCGACAAGGACACCTCCCTTTCGCTCGAGTCTGTCAGATTCTTCTCGGAAGTGGCGGCACGGAGCGATTGTGAATTCGGCGGCGGGAATCAAAGCGGCCCGGATTGCCTTGATACGGCTGAGGCAACCAGGAGAATCAATGCACGAAATCGAATCGCAGGCCGTTGACAGCCCGTCCGAGTTCGTATCCCACCAGGCACAGCAATACTTAGCCAGCAACGGCACCGACGTGGAACACCCGTTCGCCGACAACCTGATCCTTCTCTACGTGCGCGGGAGAAAGTCCGGACAAATCCGGAGGGTTCCCCTGGTGTCGGTGCGCGATGGCGGCCATCTCCTCATTGTCGGTTCGAAAGGCGGTGCTCCTGCGCATCCGGCCTGGTACGTGAACCTGGCGGCCGACCCGAACGTGTGGGTGCGCGACAAGGCCGACTTCCGCGCTGCGACTGCCGTGACGCTCGAGGGCGAGGAGCGGGCGGCCGCCTGGTCGAAACTCGTAGACGCGATGCCGTTCTTTGGTGAGTATGAACGGAAGACCGACAGGGTCATGCCCGTCATCCGCCTGGTGCGAAGCGAGCACGCCAAGCCTGTCACGTAGTCTGGTGAACCCCTTCGCGGCCCGCACACCCGTGTTTCGCTCGGCAAGTTCCTGTCATGACGAGAGAATGCCGCGCGAAAACGGTCAGGAAGCCGAAGAGTGAGCTTGGCGAGGCAGCAACCAGATCAGCGGCAGCCCGCCGAATACGGCAAAGGCTGCGATGACCATGGCAGTGGTGAGGCCGACGGAGTCGCCGACCGCTCCGTAGGCGATGGCGGCGACGGACCGGATGGCGAAGTTGGCGGAGAGGAACACACCGTTGGCTAGTGCCCTGCTATCGGGGAACTGCTCCTGAACCAGTGCCATCAGAACAGGCGGAATCGCCAGCAGCGAGAACCCGATCACGGGGAGGAGAGCGATCCGCACCCAGCCATCTGAAGCGACAAACAAGAGCAACGCGATCGGTGCCGTCAGGTGCCCGACGACGAGCACCATCCTCCTGCCGATACGATCACTTATCCATCCTCCTGCGAACGCACCCGCCACACCGGCTCCCTCGACAATCGACAAAGCGGCACCGGCGAGCCACAGGTTCGTTCCTTCCTCCGTGAGGTAAACCGGCAGGAAGACCGTGACCGCCATCATCATGAAGCTCCGAACCGCAATCAATGCCGCCAGCAGCCCCATCACACCCCGCATCGCCAGTACGGCGGTCTTCCAATGGATCTGTTCGCCATCGCTCTTGGTGCGAAGCGGCACATCACGAAGACGGAAATGGAGGATGGCCGATGTTGCGATGCCTGCGATTGCGAGGACCGCCATCGATTTGAGTGACATCACAGCGAGAGCGCTCACCACGACGATCGGCCCGAGAGTGCGGCCCAACTCGCCGCCCACCATCCAGAACCCCATGCCGCGCCCGAGTTTTCGCCCGGAGAGGTAGCCGATGGCCACAGGTGCGGTGGCATGGAAAGCGGCAACGCTCAGCCCGGCGACCAGGAGAAGCAGTGCGAGCACGGCGTATCCGGGTGCCCAGCCGAGAATGCTCATGGCGGTTGCGGTAACACCGGGTGCCAACACCACGATCCACCGCAGGGTCGTCCGGTCGGCGAGATGCCCGATGAACGGCTGCAACAGGGAGGGGATCTGTAGAAATGCCGACAGTGCCCCGGCCGCGGTGTTCGAGAGTGAGAGATTCTCGATGAAGCGGGGTAACAACGGTGGCAAGAACGCCGTGAACGTGTCGTGAACCGCGTGCCCACCGGCGATAGTCGCAACCCGGCCGGTCTGGAATTCGTTGTCTTCCGTGGTGATGGGTTCGCCGGTCACGATCCGACGCTAACAACACACTCGTTTTCGCGCGACATTGTCTACCTATAGGTACCGAATGTCGCGCGAAAACGAGTGAATGGTGGAGGTGGTGGCACGATGTCGTGGGAACCTTGAGCCGGGCGGGCACGTCTCAAGATCATGAAATACCTCTCACTACTAATCGCCCTTTCATTGCTCGGCGCCGCATGCGGCTCGGGCGAACCCGATGCCCGCCCGGACGACAGCCCGCAGGTTCTCGCCGCTGCGGTACTCGAACTCATAACCGAGAACCACACGTTCGGAGACGGTCCCCCGCCGTTCACGGAATACCTGATCCAATCAAGCCTCGACCCGTTTGCCGGTAACCCGACCGGAGATGGGGGAGCAGAGGCCCGTCAACTGACCGAGAAAGAGCGTGCGGCAATCGAGCTGGCCGTCGAGCCATTCGGTCCGGTGCGCTGGATCGACGACCCCGGCGACTTCCAGACCGAGGATCTCGCCCCGACAATCGAAGGCGCGGTGATCATCGGTGTCGGTGAGGCCTCATTCGACGGCGACGACGCGTTAGTGCCCGTCTCGCTCTGGTGCGGTGGCCTATGCGGGACCTGGCTGACTTATCGGCTGACCTTGTCCGACGACGGTTGGGATGTTGCAGGCACAGAGGGCCCGATCGCAGTCTCATAGCGACAATGCCGGGTAATCTCCGATCGGTCGACATCTGAGGAGGGACCGTGAGTTTCGACACGCTCGGCGACATCAACTGGCTCGCCGTCATAGTTTCCGCCGTCGTCTACTACTCCATCGGCGCCGCCTGGTACAGCCCGGCTCTACTCGGCAAGCCATGGATGCGCTCGATTGGATGGGACCCCGACTCCGGACCGCCGGAAATGACGGTCAAGGATTACACCGTCCCGCTCATCGCCTACTTCGTAGCAGCGATCGGCGTGGCGATGCTCGCCGCCGCCACCGGGTCGAACTCCTTCGGAGAGGGAGTGGCTCTCGGGCTTGTCCTCGGCATCGGTGTGGCGGCAGTTATCGCCTATGTGACTTCGGCCTTCGACCCGACGAGGAAAGCACCGATGACCTGGTTTGGCGTAACCGCCGGGTACCACGTGCTCGGACTCCTGATCACGGCAGTCGTCGTCTCGATCTGGAACTGAAACCGGCACCGGATGTTTTCTCGGCAATACTGTTGTTCCCCACGCGCAACAGTATTGCCGAGAAACCGAGTGACGGCTTTTCGATAGGGTATGAGAGCTCTAGGAGGATCGATGGACTGTCGCGTATGCGGTGCAGAGAACCGGGAGGACCGCAAGTTCTGCCGGGAGTGTGGCTCATCACTCGCACCCGCCTGCCCCAATTGTGGGGCCGACAACGACCCCGGTGACAAGTTCTGCGGCACCTGCGGCCACCAACTCGCCGCCGCCCCTCCCCCGCCTGCCCCACAATCCGATCTCACCACCGCTGAGAAGCGCTTTGTGTCGGTCTTGTTTGCCGATCTTGTGGGTTACACCACCTACGCCGAACAGCGCGATTCGGAGGACGTCCGGGACATGCTGACCGTGTACTTCGAGCGCTCCCGCGAAATCGTCGAACGTTTCGGCGGCACGATCGACAAGTTCATCGGCGACGCAGTGATGGGCGTCTGGGGAGCGGCCGGGGCAAGGGAGGACGACGCTGAGCGGGCAGTACGCGCCGCTCTCGAACTCGTCGACATGGTGGCTGCACTCGGCGCAGAGCTCAACCATCCGGAGTTGATTCTCCGCGCCGGCGTCAACTCGGGTTCGGCGATCGTCGGGCCCGGCGGAAACGATCAGGGGATGGTCGTCGGCGACCTGGTCAACACGGCGGCCCGTCTCCAGTCCATGGCCGACCCGGGCACCGTATTCGCGGGCAGCACCACACAATCCGTCACGAATCATGCCATCCACTACGAACCAATCGGCGAACGGGAGGTCAAGGGAAAGACCGAGGCGGTCGCCGCCTGGAAGGCGCTGCGAATCGCCGGTCGCGTAGGTGGAAGGCCAGAAAGCGAGCTCCGTCATCCCCCGTTCGTCGGGCGCGAACGTGAGATGCGGCTGCTCAAAGACGAACTCGCAACAGTCGAGTTAGAGCAGCGAACCCGACTCGTGTCCATCATCGGCGAAGGCGGCATCGGCAAGACCCGCCTCGCCGAGGAGTTCAAGAACCACGTCGACGGATTCACTGATGATGTCTATTGGCATCAGGGCCGGTCACCTTCCTATGGGGACGGAGTGGCATTCTGGGCGCTGGGCGAAATGGTCCGCCGCCGGGCCGGCATTGCTGAAGGCGAGGATCCTGCCCGGGCGCGCACCCGTCTGAGAACCTGTGTTGCCGAGTTCGTTCTCAGCGAGGAAGATCGGCGTTGGATCGAACCACGACTCGAGGGACTCCTCGGCCTGGCGGAGATGCCCCCGGGTCGTCGCGAGGAGTTGTTTTCGGCGCTCCGCTCCTTCTTCCAACACATCGCGCTGCGCGGCACAACCGTCCTCGTATTTGAAGACATGCACTGGGCAGACACCGGATTGATTGACTTCATCACCGAACTCGTCGAACGGTCGAGCAACTCCCCGATCCTCGTCATCACGCTCGCTCGTCCCGATCTTCTCGAACGATTCCCAACGTGGGGCTCGCAACATCGGAATTCGTTGGCCCTGCGCCTCTCACCGCTCACCGACGACAACATGCGCCAGATGATCGCCGAGCACCTTCCCGGCGTCGAGGCAGACGTCATCTCCAGGATCGTCGAACGCTCTGCCGGGTTCCCGCTCTATGCCGTCGAGATGGTGCGAATGCTGACGGCCGCCGGCGACCTTGAGAAGACGGCCGGTGAGTGGGTATTCCACGGCGAGGCCGACCATCTTGCCCTGCCCGAATCGCTCCAAGCGGTGATCGGAGCCCGGCTCGATAGGCTCGACCCCGCCCAACGCAGCCTGCTGCAAGACGGTTCGGTGCTGGGGCAAACATTCACCGTTGCCGCGTTGGCCGCACTTCGGGAGACGGCCGGCGACGACCTCGAGCAACTTTTGAGGGGCCTGGTCCAACTAGAGATCCTCGGGGTCGAAGATGACCCCCGTTCACCTGAGCGTGGCCGCCATGGATTCGTTCAATCACTGATCCGCGAGGTCGCATATCAGCGGCTGAACCGCAACGATCGCCGCGACAAGCACATCGCGGCCGCCGCCTACTTCGAAAGCCTCCACGATCCCGAACTGGCGGGCGTCGTAGCGGGCCATTACATGGGCGCATACAACGCCAGTCCCGAAGGAGCCGGCCGGCACGAGCTCGCGTCGCGAGCACTTCGCGGCCTGACCGATGCGGCGGCCCGCGCCGCCCAACTCGGCTCGCACTTGCAGGCCATGGATCTCCTCGACCACGCCATCGCATTGTCGACTTCCGACGACGAGATCGCCCTGTGCCGGTTGCGGGCGGCCGAGTCGGCAGGATCCCAATCGGCAGTCGAACGCGGCATCGCCTACATCGAAGGCGCCTGGGACCACTTCGTTTCCACTGGAAACGTTGAAGGGCAGCGGAAGGCTGCCACGACGCACAGTGCGATTCTCAACAGCCATTACCGCTCGGATGATGCACTAGGAGTGATCAAACCGGTCTACGAGACGCTCGAGACCATCGAAGATCCAGTGGCCATTCGCGTGGCAGCCGAGGCTGCTCGCAGCTTCTCCCTGAACTATGACCCGGAGGCGGTCACGGCCGTGGATCGACTACTGCCCGGAGCGGCGGCATTGGCCCTGGACGAGATAAGTCTGGAGGCGCTCGTGACCAAGGGGACGGCACTCTCGTGGCAACATCGCGGGACGGAGGCCAAGGCGCTTCTTCGAGGGGCGGCCGTCGTGGCCGAAGACCTCGGGTACCTGCGCACGGCCGGGCGGGCATTCAACAACCTGGCTTCAATCGAGTACCTCGACAATCCCCGCCAAGCGACCGCCTATGCCGCCAACGTCGGGGAGCTGGTGGCCCGCATAGGTGATTTCGGCTGGATAGTCCGGTCCGCCTCCGACAGAGCAGCAAGCGATATGGCCGATGGGCTCTATGACAGCGTCCTGGATCGGCTCGATGTGTTTGAAGAGGACCAGCTCACCGACTTCTGGAAGGCGAATTTTGCTTACACCAGAGCCTTCGTCGACATCTTCCGGGGGACGGATCCGGACGCACCGCAACGGGCACTAGAGGCGCTCTCGTTCTTCGATGATGAGGCCGATCCACAGCTTCGCGCAGGAATCGACCAGTCAAAGTGCGGAGCACTGAAAGTCCAAGGTCGCTGGGATGAAGTATTCGATCTGGCGATGAGCTTCGATCACGCCAACACGGGCGCGGGTTTGTACGAGGGCATCCAGGCCGCGGCGTGGACGCGCCGGCTCGATCGTGTCGAACAGGTCGCGGCTGCGGCACAAGAAAACACCTACGAAGGACGGTTGCCCGACGGAGTCGGTTTGATGATTGCCGCGTCCCGGGCGGCGTTGAGCGGCGACCGGCCCAAAGCAATCGAACTCTTCGATGAGCTCCTCGCTCTCTTCGAACCCATCGTCTTTGGCCTCGACCTGGCCATGGTACGTACGACCTACGCAATGCTGGTCGGACAGGATCACCCGGCCGCCGCGCAGAGCGCCCAAGCAGCATTGGACTGGATCATCGAAACGGGCAGCAATGGCTTGATGGCGGCGTGGGCCGCAGGCCTCCCGACGCCGGCCGCAGCCGAGGAAGCCGGATAGCCCGGGGTTTCTCAGCAATACTGTCGTTCCCCACGCGCAACAGTATTGCTGAGAAACAGGGACAGCCGCTCAGGCGCCTAGTGACCCAGTCCCATTGACCGGTTGATGGCAAGTTGAGCGGTTGTCAGACCCTCCAGGAACGTTGCATACAGAGGTAACCGGACCGGCGTACAGCATCCCACCTGGAGTCTCCCCACCTGCGCGCCGGCATCCTCGAGGTGTGCCAATGTGCCGTCTATGTCGGCGCCTGTCCGATCGAGGTCGGCGCGTGCCGCGGCCAGGGTCCGTGCAAGAGCCTTCATGCTCGGGCTGCGGCCCGGCTCACAACAGAGTTTGTCGAGTTTGCCGAGCGCTGCATCACAGTCATCCAGGGCTTTGATGGCGGCGTCGAACAGATGTCCGGAGGTCATAGGCGAGCAGAATACAGACTGGTCGAGGTTGTTTGTGGACGATGAACGTCAGTCTTTGATGGCGCGCGCCCCGATGAAGGCGACCACGTAGCCGGCGTAGGCGACCAGGCCACCCAACACAGAGACGAAGTCCTCGAGCCCATCGAACCGTAGGTCGTCCAGCAACTCGATGACGCCTGAGAACGCCAGCGCATATCCTCCGACCTTCGTGAAAGCGGGCAATGGAGCGATTGCTCCTATCGCTTTAGGCGCGATCCTCGGCAGCACCAGCAAGGCAGCCGCCAGTACCAGGGAGACGTTGGCAACGAAATACTCACCGGCGATGATCTCGAAGATAATCCACGAGGCAATGACCAGCCCCGCACCGATCCAGACAAGAGCAATCCCCGAGTTGTCTCCTGAGTTTGTCTGACTTGCGCTCGCATCGGGCTGTTCCGTAGCCATTGTGTCCTCCCTCGTTGAGACTGCCACCGAGCCTACGCCGCGATTGAATCTGATTGAGGAGAAAGCACAGCCAAGCTCACAAAGCGGCTCAGCTCCTAAACTCGCTCCATGCCGATCTATATGGATGTCCACCCCGGCCTGGGCGACGCGACGCCTGAGGATGTTGCGGAGGCCCATCGACATGACCTGCAGGTTCAGGGCGAGTTCGGTGTTCGGTTCCTGAGTTACTGGTTCTCGGATCCTCAAGGCAAAGCCTTTTGCCTGGCCGAATCGCCGGATATCGAATCACTCGTCGCTTGCCACAAAGCGGCTCACGGTCTCATGCCTCATGAGGTCATCGAGGTCGGCGCACCGACCCTGTCGCAGTTCATGGGTAGCACCGACACGGATACGAACGACCGCGTTCTCGTTGATGGGCGGCCGGACTCAGCTCTCCGGGCGATCATGTTCACCGACATCCAGGGCTCGACCAACGTCAGCACGACCCAAGGTGACGAGGCGGCATTCAGCCTGATCCAGCGTCACAACGGCCTCGTCCGAACCGCCCTTGAACGCTTCGGCGGTCGAGAAGTGAAACATACGGGCGACGGCATTCTCGCCAGCTTTGTATCGGTATCGAGAGCAATAGACGCTTCGAACACTATCCAGCGCGATTGTGCCGAGCAGTCGGCGGAAGGACCGCCAATGTCAATCAAAATCGGAATCAGCGCCGGCGAACCGGTCGAAGACAGCGAAGACTTGTTCGGCGCATCCGTCAACCTGGCTGCCCGCATCTGCGCCCACGCGGCTGGAGGACAGACCCTCGTGTCGGGACCGGTACGGGATCTCGCCATCGGGAAGACGCACCGGTTCGTGGCGCAGGGCTCCATCGGGTTGAAAGGTTTCCCGGACCCCGTCCCGCTGTACGAGGTGGACTGGCAGACCGAGGACGCCTAGTCATCGTCTCTCCGTAATGCGGTGTATCGCCGTTGATAACCGCATTACGGAGAGAAATCGGGCCTAGCCGGCGACGGTCGGATCCACAACGAAGACGCCGTCGACTATTTCTCCGAAGAACGTCACTCGATCGTCCGTCCATGTCACACCCGAAGCGTTGGCGAGCGGAACGTCGATGACCTCTTCATAGCCGGTGACCGGGATAGAGGCACCTCCACACTGGGGCGGATACGACTCGGCCAACACTTCGCACAACCTTGCACCGGTGCCGTCGTCGAGCAGGTAGCCCTGAACGGCGATGATGCCGGTAGCGTCGGTCGCCAGAGCCTCGGATACCTCCAGCCCACCGTCGACGGTCATACCACCGGAGACTACGTCTCCGCCGTCGGTGGTGGTCGGCTCCTCGTCGTTCGGAAGCGACTGTGGGTCTCCGATGACGCCCGTGTCAACGCAGTCGGGCTCTCCTTCGAGACAGGCCCCGGAGGCGGCCGGTGGTTGGTCACCACCGTCGGCAGGTGGCAATGATGCCGTAGGCGCTTCGTCAACCGTCCCATCACCACACGCCACCAGGGCGAGTGCGAGGACGGCAACGAAGGCAAGAATACGCAACCAACGAGTTTTCACGATCGATCCCTTCAATATCTGTCAATTACTCCTGTTTGACGTCGCAGCCGGGCGTGCGGTTCCCGGCGTTTGGACTCGCCGGCAGATTCTCGGCAATGCTGTTGCGCGTAGGGAACGACAGTATTGCCGAGAAAACCGGCAGA
>JAHEDJ010000031.1:18395-19860 GCA_024641325.1 bacterium
AGAAACCGGGTGGGTACGCCGCTCCCGGGGTAGGTTCAGATGGCAGGAGGGCACGATGAGAGCCGATGAGTACATCCGTCACGACGCCGTTGGCCTGGCCGAGTTGGTCCGCAACGGGGAAGCCCAACCGAGAGAGCTGATCGCGGCGGCCATCGACCGCATCGAGAGCCTCAATCCCCGGCTCAACGCGGTGATCCACAAGATCTACGACCGGGCGTTCGAGGCCGCAGAAGACGGCGTTCCCGATGGTCCGTTGCGCGGTGTGCCGTTCCTCCTCAAAGACCTCCTCGCCCACTACGGGGGAGTGCCGACAACCGCCGCCAGCCGGTACATGCGCAACTTCATTCCCGATCACGATTCTGAGTTGGTGGAGCGCTACCGCGCCGCCGGTCTGGTTGTGCTCGGGAAGACCAACCTCCCAGAAATGGGGCTGCTGGGCATCACGGAGCCCGAACTGTGGGGCCCGACCCGGAACCCGTGGGCACTCGATCGAACTCCCGGCGGGTCGAGCGGAGGGGCCGCCGCTGCGGTGGCGGCCAGGTTCGTCCCCGCTGCCCACGCATCCGACGGTGGCGGTTCGATCCGCATTCCAGCCGCGGCGTGCGGATTGTTCGGCCTCAAACCGACACGAGGCAGAGTGCCTCTGGGTCCGGACCTGGGTGAATCATGGATGGGCCTCGTGCAGGAACACGCAGTCACCCGGTCGGTACGCGATTCAGCGGTTCTGCTCGACGTGGTGGACGGCGCCGACCTCGGTGCCCCGTACGCCGCCCCACCCAAGGAACGCCCCTATGCCGACGAGGTGGGCAAGGACCCGGCGCGGCTGCGCGTCGCCTTCACCGATGTTGCTCTTTTCGGGACGGAGACCCATGCCGACTGCACGGCGGCCGTTGACGATGCGGCGGCACTATTCGAGGATCTCGGTCACGACATCACCGAAGCCACCCCCGCCTTCGACAAGGAAGGCCTGACGCTCGCCTATCTCCGGATCGTTGCCTCTTCGCTGGCGGCTGATATCGCCCAATATGCGGCCACAACAGGGAGGAAGCCGACTCCCGATCAGTTCGAGGTCGAGACATGGCTCCTGGCGACCATCGGCAGAAAGACACATGCTTCGGTGCTCGCCGCCGACCTGGCCTTGATCGGCCGGGAAACCCGTCGTATGGCCCGGTTCTTCGAGCAATACGACCTCCTGCTCACCCCGACACTGGCCAGACCACCCGTTCTCATAGGTGAGTTGCAGCCGAAGCCGGCGGAACGCAACGCCATGAAGACGCTTCAGAGACTCCCGGTGAAGAAACTGCTCGACCTCGTACTGAATCAACTCGCTGCCGAGGCGCTGGCGGCTACGCCCAACACGATGCTCTTCAACCTGACCGGACAGCCGGCCGCTTCCATCCCCCTCTTCTGGAATGCTGCCGGCCAGCCCATCGGCGTCCAGGCTGTAGCCGGCTTCGGCAGGGAG
>JAHEDJ010000031.1:19960-23329 GCA_024641325.1 bacterium
CCTCCGCCCATTCCGGCCTCGCCCCGGCTCTCCTCAACGAAGTCGCCCCCGACGACATCTGCCTCGGTCAGCAAACGCCCCTCCAGGGCGATCGTCACCGCCGAGGGCGGAGGAGGTGGGGTACAGGCAACGACGAGGCCCAGGACAAGGGCGCCGATGCCGACCTTGCCAGCACCTCGAATGTGCGTCGGTTTCTGACTCCTTCTGCTCAATTGCATCACGAACCGTTTCGGATGGATAGAGGCGAATCGAGCAGAGATGTGCTCCCAAGAGCGGCGGAGCGGGTCGAGGTTCCTCCAGATCTGCGAGGATCAACCCATGCTGCCGCGCACGATCTTCACAGGGGAACACGATCTCTACCGGACTGCCGCCCGCGAGTTCTTCGAAAAGGAAGTGGCGCCATTCCACGATGAATGGGACAAGGCCGGAATGGTTCCCCGGGAGTTGTGGGAGATGGCCGGCACCCAGGGTCATCTCGCCCACACCGTTCCTGAAGAATTCGGCGGACCGGGCGTCAACGACTTCCGTTTCCCGGCGATTCTCATCGAAGAGCAGGCCCGGATCCTGGCCAGCGGACCAGGTTTCAGTGTTCACTCCGACATAGTGGTTCCCTATCTGACTGCGCTCGGCACCGACGAGCAGATGCAGCGCTGGCTGCCGGCGATGGTGGCAGGCACGACGATTGGAGCGATCGCGATGACCGAGCCGGGCACCGGCTCCGACCTGGCCGCCATCCGTACCAAAGCCGTGCGAGACGGTGACGACTACGTCCTCAACGGGGCCAAGACCTTCATTACCAACGGTCAGCTTGCCGATCTGGTCATCGTCGTTGCCCGTACTTCGGATGATCCGCACAGCGGGTTGAGCCTGCTCGTGGTCGAACGTGGAATGGAAGGGTTCGAGAGGGGCCGCAACCTCGAGAAGCTGGGCCTCAAAGCGCAGGACACGTCGGAGTTGTTTTTCACGGATGTACGGGTACCGGCCCGCAACCTGCTGGGGGCCGAGGGCGCGGGGTTCTTCTATCTGGTTCAGAACCTGCCGCAAGAACGGCTCGTGATCGCCGTGATGGCGATGGCCGCGGTGCGCCGGGGTTTCGAGGTGACGATGGGCTATATAAAGGAGCGCCAGGCGTTCGGTCGGCCTATCGGGAAGTTCCAGCACAACCGGTTCACGATGGCCGAGATTGCCACCGAGCTCGAGATCGGCCAGACCTTCGTTGATCGCTGCATCACCGAACTCAACGAAGGCCGGCTTGGTGCCGACACCGCCGCCATGGCCAAATGGTGGACCACCGAACTGCAAGTAAAGGTGATGGACCGTTGCCTGCAACTCCACGGCGGCTACGGCTACATGACGGAGTATCCGATCAGCAGGATGTTCGCCGACAGCCGTGTTCAGACGATCTACGGCGGCACGACCGAGATCATGAAGGAACTGATCGGCCGGTCCCTGGGCCTCTAGCGGACGGCATCCACAGGAGATTCCTCGCCGACCGGGTACCAGAAGCACGGTGCCGACAGTAGGTTCCTGTCATGAAGGTTCTCGTAACCGGCGCTACCGGGTACATAGGCGGCCGGCTGGTCCCCCGGCTCCTGGACAGTGGATTCGAGGTTCGCTGCATGACCCGCGATCCGGACCAGCTGACCTTGGACCCCTGGCGGGATCGGGTCGAGGTGGTGGCCGCGGACGCGCTTGCTCCTGAGACGCTCGAAGCTGCTCTCGCCGGGTGTGATGCGGCCTTCTACCTGATTCACGCCATGGGTAGATCGGAGGGCGAGTTCGCCGAGCTCGACCGGGAAGCAGCCGGAAACTTCGCAAGTGCTGCTGAGCGATCCGGCCTGAGCAGGATCGTTTATCTGGGTGGCCTCGGCTCCGACACAGACATACTGTCTGCCCATCTCGCCAGTCGCCAGGAAGTCGGAGAGATCCTTGCCTCGGGGACCACACCCGTTACCGAACTGCGGGCTGCGGTAATCATCGGATCCGGTTCGATGTCGTTTGAGATGATCCGGCACCTCACCGAGATCCTCCCGGTGATCATGCGGCCGCCCTGGATGCGGTCACGCTGTCAACCGATCGCGGTCCGCAACGTTCTCGAGATCCTGGTCTCAGTAATCAACGACCAGGAGCCCGTCGACCGGATCTACGACGTCGGTGGGCCGGACATCCTCACCTACGAGGAACTGATGCAGGGGTACGCCAGAGTTGCGGGCCTGAGAAAGCGCATTGTGATTCCGCTACCGATTTTCAGTGCCCGCCTCTCCTCGCTGTTCGTTGCTCTGGCGACTCCGCTTCCGTCCGGAATCAGCAGCTCGCTCATCGATAGCCTGCTGAACGACGTGGTTGTCACTCATGACTCGCCGCCCGGATTCGAGCCGTCAACGCTCTTTCCCTATCAAGAAGGAGTCCGGCGGGCGCTGGAGAGAATCTCGCATGCCGAGGTCGAGACCCGGTGGTCGGATGCGGTGACCACCCCGGCTGCGCCGATGCCGAACGATCCGGCCTGGTCCGGAGCCAGGATGGATGTCGATCGGCAAGCTGTTTCATCGGTCGCCTCCAAGGCCGACCTTTTCTGGGCGGTGAGCCGCATCGGTGGAGATGTCGGCTACTACACGATGAACTGGACATGGATCATTCGGGGCTGGTTCGACCAGCTGATCGGCGGAGTCGGGTTACGGAGGGGTCGCCGTGATCCGGAAGAACTCCGACCTGGAGAGGCGGTCGACTTCTTCCGTGTGGCCGAGGTGGACCCGGAGCGAGGAAGGCTCCTTCTGCAGGCCGAGATGAAAGTGCCCGGGACCGCCTGGCTCGGCTGGTCGATCGAAGAAACGCCGGAAGGCTCCCGGCTGACCCAGTCCGCCCGATTTGTACCGCGAGGCATCGTCGGCCGTCTGTACTGGTATTCGTTGCTGCCTTTTCACGCGGCGATCTTCAAGCGAATGGCACGAGAAATCGTTCGCGCCGCTGAGCAACGGGGAAACGAACAGAAGGCCGACCCCGGCTAGGAAGGCCCATGGGTCAAGCGGCTCCGCCTAAGCATCAATCCCGTCACCTGGCCCGGAGACGGATCTCGATTCCGGGCGTCATTCGGGTTCAAGCCTCCGGCGGGTCCCGTTGCAGCCACTCATAGAACGGAACGGGGTCGCCACCGAACGAGTAGACGGCTCGATCGACGGTCGGGAACTGGGTCGCCGTCGAGTTCAACTGCGCCAGGAAGCCTGCGCTCCCGCACGATGTCGAGGCATTGTTGATGAGCGGAGAGTCCTCACTGAAGTCGATCCACGCAACACCGTCCACAATCGTGACCGACCGGAGCGTCCAGCCGGTATCAGAGGAAAACCAGCTGTCGTATCCTGCCTCCCGCTCCTC
>JAHEDJ010000031.1:23429-30507 GCA_024641325.1 bacterium
TACCGCAGTGGTGGTCGTCGAGAGCGGCGATTCCGTCGTAGGCGCGCCTGTATCCGTGTCGGACGTTGACGAACAGCCGGCAACCACGAGGATGACGACTATTGCGAGAGCAGACCGGGTCTTCTTCATGGCAGGTCTCTTTCCATCGCCTCTCTGTTCACCCCCATCATCTCTCGATGGAGTCTCGCCCGGGTCACACGCGGGTAACGAAACCGTTACATTCGAGAGCCCGGCAGCTTTGCCCTCCTTTAACCCGGGCGTGGTCTCCAGATAGGGAACCCGCCCATAGGGTGACGGCTTGGCTCGACGGCAGATGATCCAGGTAGACGCATCGCAGCGGCGAACTCCGAACCTGCTCGGCCCATTTGTGATGCGTGCCTGGAGGCGCATAGGCGAATTGCTGCAAAGCGACGGCGAACTCAGTCCCGGGGAGCGGCGACAGGTCATCAACGGCCTATTCCACGAGGGACAGGCGATGTTGCCCTTCGTCCGACGCTACGTCACAACAATGGCCCTCTCGGTCGCCATCGCAGTGCTGGGGATTCGAGCGAACTCACCAACGGTTGTGATCGGGGCGATGATGGTCGCTCCGCTAATGGGGCCGGTTCTAGCCGTCGCCGCCGCACTCGTGATGGGCTGGCGCCGGCGGTTCTTCGTCAGCCTGGGACTTGCAGTCACCGCCTCAATCGGAGCAGTCGTTCTGGCCTTCGCCATTGCCCTCCTACTGCCTGGACGCACCGACCCGCTTTCGAGTGAGTTGCTGGCGCGTACCTCTCCGAATCTGGTCGATCTGGCGGTGGCGCTCGCCGCCGGAGCTGCCGGCGCATACGGACATGTGCGAGAACGCGACGGGGACGCCCTCGCCGGCGCCGCCGTCGCGGTTGCGCTGGTCCCGCCGCTCGCCGTCATCGGAATGTCGCTTGCCGGCGGCGAGATCGACCTGGCTCGCGGTGCCGGGTTTCTCTTCCTGGCCAATGCGACGGGTATCACGCTCAGCGGTGCGCTCACCTTCGTCATCAGCGGCTTTGTGCCCGGCCGGCCGCTGGTAGCTGCCCGCTGGCCGACGTTTCGCTGGATAGCCGTGGCAGTACTGGCAGTAGCCATCCCCATCCAATTTGGACGGGCCACCCTGATTCCGGTCACCGAGCAGAGTGGGGCGGTTCAGCAAGCCGTCGATGCCTGGGCCGAATCCGTGCGCTTCAGCGCAGATATCGTCGACATCGGTGTCGATGTGGAAGATGGCGTCACCATGATCGACCTGGTGCTGGCAAGCGACGGCGCCTTGCCGCCTGTTCGTGATCTGGCCGTCAGCCTGGCCGATGAGTTGGGCGGGTCGGTGGATTTGCGCGTCCAGATTCTCAATGCGAACACCCAGCGGGCCAGCGTCGTGAACCCCTGATCGTCGTTATAACGCCAATCGACAGGACGGATTCACCCCGGATCGACCTCCGCTACGTGCACGATCGCGTCGCCGCGATTGACGAGCGGGTGCTGTGTGTGACCGATCACCACTCCGGTGGTTCCCGACTTGACCTCTCCGAGCTTCTTTCCGAAGGTGTCATGGATGCGGGCAACGACCTCACCCGCGTTGACCCGTGCCCCCAACTCGACATCGCGCTGGATGATGCCGCTCCGACCACAACGGATCCACTTCGATGACCTCGCCACGAGAGACGGCTCAACATCGGGAGCGACCGGATCGATGAACCCGGATGCGGCCAGCACTCGCAAGACTCCCGCGGCGCCCGCCTTGATCGATTCGTCGTCGAACCGCCATGCCTCTCCACCTTCGTAGAGGAGGACCTTGGCGCCCATCTCGGTGGCGGCCTGGCGCAATGATCCATCCCGAGTCATTGAGTGCAGAGCAATCGGCGCGCCGAAGGCCTGAGCAAGCTGAAGGGTCACAGAGTCGTCGAGGTCCGCACGGATCTGCGGGAGATTCGTCCGATGATCCGATCCGGTGTGAAGATCGATCCCGTAGTCGCACCGACTCACGACCTGGTCCATCACGAGGTGGGCAAGGCGGGAGGCGAGCGACCCGCGTCTGGAACCGGGGAAGGACCGGTTGAGGTCTCGACGATCCGGCAAATAGCGATCTCCGGTATTGAAACCGTGCACGTTGACGACCGGGATAGCGATGACGGTTCCCCGCATCCGCTGAGCGCTTATCCGATTGGCGACCCTGCGGATGATCTCGACACCTTCGATCTCGTCTCCGTGGACGGCGGCACTGATCCAGGCAGTGGGACCCTTGGTCTTACCGTGCCAGACGATTATCGGCAGCGAGACCGAAGTACCCGACATCAGCTTGGCAATGGGAATCTCGATCTTCTTCCGGCGACCGCCGCTCACCTGGTGGCCGGCGATCTTGAAGGGTGCTCGCTTCGGGGGCATCAGACTTCTTCGTGTTCGTGCAGCGGATCTTCGGGCAACGGCTGAACCTTCGGCTGGGCGCGACGGCGACGCCTGGCAGGGATCAGTTCCTTCATGGACTCGAGTTTCCCGAAACAGAGCAAGCGGTCGTCCACTGCCAGCACGCGGTCGCCTCTCGGATTCGGAATCACCTTCGTTCCCTTTGTCAGAGTGAGAATCACAATGTCTCTCTCACGCAGACCCGAGTCATTGATGGCCTTGCCGAGTACGTCGGCGCCCTCTTTCACGTGTATCTCGGACACGCCGTACCCGGTGGAAACGGTCAGCCGCTGACGGATGTCGAGTTCGGGAAAGTTCACCTGGGAGGATATGTAGTCGACGATCGCCCCGGCGATATCGAGGCCGGTGGAGCCCTCGATTCCTTCAAGGCCTGGGGAAGAGTTGACCTCCATCACCAGCGGTCCGTCTTTGCTCTCCAGCATGTCGACACCGGCCACCCGCAGACCCATGATCTGGGCGGCTTGAACGGCGACCCGCTCGTAATCGGCATCGATCTCGATGGCCTGAGCACTTCCACCCCGGTGAACGTTCGAGCGAAACTCATCACCGATGGCGGTACGCCGCATTGCGCCGACGACCCGGTCTCCGACCACGAGAGCCCGGATGTCGCGGCCTTTGCTCTCTGCGATGAACCGCTGGATGAGTACATTCTGCCTGGCGCTCTGGAGCGTCTCGATAACTGCCTCGGCGACCCTCGTATCAGGGGCGAGGATCACCCCGATTCCCTGCGTTCCTTCGAGGAGCTTGATCACCACGGGGGCGCCGCCGACACGATCGATCGCCGCCAACACATCGGCGCGATCCCGGACGAACGTTGTGGCGGGGATGCCGATGTCGTGGCGGGAGAGAATCTGTATGGAACGGAGCTTGTCTCGCGAGTTGGCGATGCCGTGTGCCGTGTTCGGCGTGTAGACGTCCATCTGCTCGAATTGCCTCACGACCGCCATTCCGAAGAACGTTATCGAAGCACCTATCCGGGGCAGCACCGCGTCGTAATCACTGATTGGCTTGCCGCGGTACTGGAGATCGGGTTCGTCTCCTGCGAGGTCGATGGCAAACCGAAGGGTGTTGAACACCCGGACCTCATGGTCACGATCCTGGGCTGCTGCGACGAGCCGCTGGGTGCTGTAGGCGCCCGGCGCCCGGGAAAGGATGGCAAGTTTCATTCGGCTCCTTTGTAGGCCGTAGTAGTAATCCCCATCGAACGCCGTAATCGGGGTCGCGGGTGGATCCCCCACTGTAGGAGGATCCACCCGGCATTGATGTGTCAGGCCGGAATGCCTACGCTTCCGAACCGTTCTTGAGGATGTTCTTGATGCCGCCGACACCGCCGGCTGCAACGTCCGTTACTGCGTGCACAGCCTTCTCACCGATGACTTCTGCGGCCTCGAGAGCACCTGCGGCGGCTGCCAGGGCGGCATCTTCAGCATTGATGCCGATGGATTTGGCCCCTTCGATGGCGCCGGTGATTGCGCCGGTAGTGACGTCGACCACATCGGCTCCAACTTCGCCTGCGCCCTGGACCAGGCCTCTGGCTGTGTTGCGGATCGCGTCGAGTACGTCGCCTCCGACCTCGGCGGCGCCGGTGACCGCACCGGACATCGTTCCCTTGGCCGTGGCGATGACGTCTCCACCTATCTCCTTGACGCCTCCGATGGCCGACCGGCCGAGAGCAACCGCACCTTCCGCGAGTCCTACACCGGTGTCCTTGGTTGCCGTGATCACACCTTCTGCGATGGCCGATGCTGTTCTGGCGACGTCCGAGCCGATGGCGCCTGTGCCCTTGATGGCGGCGCGCACCGTGTCGGAGATAACGCCGACTGTGACCGTTGCCACTTCACCAACACCCTGGACGACGCCGACGACGACACCCTTCACCGTACGAACCAGGCCTGTGCCTACCTCGTTCACAGCATCGAGAGCGCCACCGAGTACCTGACCGACGGTGCCGGAGAGGCTTCCGCCGATGTCCCCAACACCCTTGACGGTGGTCACGACTGCATCCCGCGCCACATCCGCGGCACCCTTGACGATGCTTCCCGTTCCATTCAGCAACCCGGTGATGCCGTTTTGCACCCGGGATCCGAGACCTTGATCGGACATGTTGCTCCTCCTCTTCTTGAGCATGCGGGGTTCCGACTATCGAACCCGCGTGACCGCTCGGTCACCAACCCCGATTCGTCGAGGCGCTGAGGAGATCATCCCCCGCGCAGTACCCGCCGGTCCATGACAGGCGATGGGAAGAGCCTGCCTAAATGGGGCGGGGCCCCGCCGTTCGCCTGGCAGGGCCCTGCCAGGCAGGTACGCTGCCTTCATGCGAAAGCGAATCGGAGTCGTGGCGAGAACCCCGACCGTACAAAGAGGACTCCTCTCTGTACTCGAGGACGCCGGATTCAGGCCGGTCCCGATCGATGACCTCGACGCGTGGACGCCTGGAGTCGGCGGTGTCGGTATCGTCGTTGTTGTTCGGGACGACGCGATGAAGGATGCGGTGCGGACGTTCTGCGATGAGCATCCCCACATTCCCCTCGTTGGCATTTCGCCAGATCCCGACATCGGGGCGATCGCCGAAGTGATCCGTCTCGGCGCGGTAACCGCGGTGGGAGAGGAGGATCCAACGGAGCACCTCGTCAACGCTCTAGAGGCGGCCATGGAGGGACTGGCAGTGCTTCCTGCGGAGATTGCAAGGGCCATGGCGGCCCGGGTTCCACCACCTAGCGATCCGAGGGCATGGGTCAGCGAAACCGAATTGGGATGGCTGCGCGCTCTGATGGAAGGGGTCACCGTACCTGAAATCGCCGGCGAAGCCGGCTACTCCGAACGTGAGATGTTCCGAGTACTCGCACGGATGTACCAGCGGATTGGCGTGACGAGCCGGACCGAGGCCATCGTCTGGGCAACCAAGAATGGGCTGCTGTAGACGCGCTCCGGTTCAGATCCCCTCATTCGGTGGCGAACGTGGTCCTCAGCCTTTGAGTTCCCGGCGGACGATCTCGGTGCCGGCTCCGAGTGCCTGGAGCTTGGCGCGGGAAACCTCACGGCTCAGCGGGACCATGCCACAGTTGGTACAAGGGAAGATCCGTTCCGGCGGCGCGAACTGAAGCGCCGTGCGTATGACTGCGGCTACCTGTTCCGGTGTCTCGATCACATCTGTCGCTACATCGATCGCACCGACGAGCAGGTCCTTACCTTCGAGTAGTCCGAGGAATTCGACGGGGACGTGCGAGTTGGCTACCTCCAGAGAGACCTGGTCGATGGTTGAGGCAGCGAGCACAGGGAAGACATCTTCGTACTGGCGCCACTCCTCGCCCAGAGAGCCCTTCCAGTCGATATTGGCTTTGATGCCGTACCCGTAACAAATGTGTACCGCCGTCTTCGCCTTTATCCCGGCGGCGGCCCGCTCGAGTGCCGCCACTCCCCACGCCTGCACATCGTCCATGTAGACGTTGAAGGCGGGTTCGTCGAACTGAATCACATCGACGCCGGCTGCTTCCAACTCGAGAGCCTCAGCATTGAGGATCTCTGCGAAGGCCATGGCCAGCTGCTCACGATCCCGGTAGTACTCGTCGGCGAGCGTATCGACCATGGTCATCGGGCCGGGCAGCGTGAATTTGATTGGCCGCGCGGTCTGCGTACGAAGAAACCGGGCGTCCTTTACGTAAACCGGTGCGGTCCTGACGACCGGGGCTACCACCCTCGGAACCGAAGCGTCGTAGCGCTGGCGGATCTTCACGGTGGCCCGGTGCTCGAAATCCACCCCACCGAGGCCTTCGATGAAGGTTGTTACGAAGTGGCGACGGGTTTGCTCACCATCGCTGACGATGTCGATGCCCGCTTGTTCTTGATCGCGGACGACGATGC
Organism: bacterium; assembly: GCA_024641325.1. GTDB lineage: Bacteria > Actinomycetota > Acidimicrobiia > Spongiisociales > JAHEDJ01 > JAHEDJ01. The sequence continues at coordinate 29,724 of JAHEDJ010000031.1, forward strand.
GGACGGCGTCGTGTTGTCCCTCGGTGAGGTCGTCACCTTCGAGGCGCCAGGGCGCCCACAGTTCTTGGGGTGGGGCGAGCCAGGAGGGTTTCGGGAGGCTTCCTGCGATGGTGGTGGTAAGCATGCCCTAGATCGTACGCCACGGACGAGGCGACGTCATCCGGTCACCGCTGGTTCGGCCAACCGCCCAGGCGCTCTCATTGGTGCATCGCCAAGTGGTCTTCACGGTGACTTCGGTCACGTAGCCGTGTCCGGGGAGGAGTTACGCCTCTTTTGCCTCGAGGATGGCCGACAGCACCTCGTCGATGTCGGCGTGGTCGCCGGCGAAGTCCTCATAGTCGGCGTAGTGGACCACATTGCCTGGGCCGATCACGAGCGTTGCGCCGAGCTGGAACGGCCGGCGCCCGGTGCGCCGCTGGCGATGTCCCTTTGCCACACTTCTGGCTGCCGACGCCCAGGCCGACGGGGAGACGATCGCTCCGACTCCCAACTTCTTCGTGCCCGCTATCTCGGCCGCCGTTCCGTCCTCGTCGAGCAGGACCTGGAAAGGAACCCGTTCGTCCTCGACGAACGCCTGCGCGTAGCGCCGACCGCCCGTGCCGATGGCAGTAACACCCGCACCGGTGGCGAGAATGTCTTCGTATCTGTCGCGGACCTGACCGGCCCGCTCACGACAAGTCACTCAGCCGAAGTGGCGGAGAAACAGGATCACCTCGGGATGCTCGGCCCAGAGGTCCCCGACACGGTGCTCGTCACCGTCGGGACCCACGAGGATCTGATCAGC
>JAHEDJ010000073.1 GCA_024641325.1 bacterium
GGCAGTTCCTCACCGGAGTTGGTCAGGATTGCCTTCACCATCACCGCGGCTGCCGACGACGGCGCGTAGTAGGCGCTACCGGTCTTCAGCAGGCCGACGATCTCGGCGCCACCCTTGCGGGTGCGGTCGATCAGTGCCTCGATCTGTTCGGCCGAGAACACCTCGTCGAGCGGCTTGCCGCCGACACTGCACTGCGAGGGAACCGGCACCATCGTCGGTCCGTGGCTGCCCAGGGTCAGCGCTTCAACCTCGAAGATGTCCACGTCTGCCATCTCACTGATGAAATGGGCGAGCCGGGAACTGTCGAGAATGCCGGCCTGGCCCATCACCTTGTTCTTCGGGAGACCCGAAGTCTCGGCGGCCAGTGTCGTCATATGATCGAGCGGGTTGGTCACAACGACGAGGACCGCGTCAGGCGAGTACTTCATGATCTGCTCGGTGACGCTCTTGACGACTTTGGCGTTTACCGTCAGGAGGTCCATCCGGCTCATGCCGGGCTTGCGGGGCGATCCGGCCGTGATGACCACGACCTCACTGCCGGCGGTGTCCGCGTAGTCGTTCGTACCTACAACCAGCGTCCGGTACTTCTCTACCGGACGAGCCTGGTTCATGTCCAGAGCGAGGCCCTGGGGGATTCCTTCGAGGATGTCGGTCATGACCACCTGGTCGACCAGATCCATCCGGGCGATCTTCTCAGCAGTCGTTGAACCGTATTTCCCGGCGCCGACAACTGTAACTTTGCGCACGTCTACTCCTCCGATGGGGTCGGTCTTTCAAAGCGTAGCGATTGGCCACTCCCCTGACTCGGGTCCTTCGGATGCTATGAAGGGGACGTGCGACCCACCTCTGTCTTCAAAATGTGTGCCCTGCTGACCATGATTGCGGGCTGCTCCCCTTCCCAACCCGCCGCCGGGCCGGCAGATTCGTCGGTCCCGGTGATCGCCGTCGACCTCAACGACCCGGCTACTCAGCGTGCGTTGGGCTCTCCACAGCCGGAAGGAATCGTCTGGCAGAGGCCCGTCGGTGAACTCACAATCGTCGGTCGCACCGCCGCGGCAGTCCCGGAAGAGATCGAACTGGTCAACAGCGCCTTGTCCGACCTCCCGCCAAGCCTGCTGGCTGCCGGCGAACCGCGGTTCGTGGTCCGAGTGGCCAACATTGCCGGCGCTGAGACTCTGGCCGCCGCCCTGACCGTGACGTTCGGACCGGACATCTATCTCCTCGATCGGACTTTCACAGATGGTGTGCGGGAAACCTCCCGGCTCGATCTGACCTATGCGCTTGCCCACGAGTTGGCCCATGTCGGGCAATGGAAAGCTCTGGACCCCACCTACGTGAATCGTGTCCTCGCCGGTGAGGTACCCAGCGTCCAACTCGCAACCGGGTCGAGCCTGGTGCGCGACTTCGCGGCCGCCGTCGGATGGATCGATGAGTCCACCGATCCAGACCAGGCCACCTGGCGGCTCGCCGAAGGAATCTCTCCGACCGCATACGGAGCAACGAACCCGGTAGAAGACCTGGCCGACACGATCGCTCTCGCCGCCGTCGGCAGGACGAACTGGATCGATGAGGCACGCCTCACCTGGATCGGCAACTGGCTCAACACCGACACGGAAGAGCTGACGGAGGGTATGCCGTGGATTCCAGTCGGCGCCGAGGAAGTGTTCTCGCCAACTCCACTCTTCGATGAGCCGCTGGCCGCCGGTCTTGCGTCGGACCGCGCTGCAGCGCACATCGAACCGGCCTCATTCGTGTTGTTGAAGCCTCTGATTGCCGAAGTCGTCGGAACCGTCGAGACACAACTCCGGCAGCGTGGCCTCGAGGGGACTCTCGGCTTGGTCGGCAACAGCACGTTCCCCCGATACCAGGGCACGTTCGTCCGCCCGGACGGCGTTGTGTTTCTCGTGGAGCTATGGGATTTCTCCGGTGATGGCGATGAAGATGAGGCGGTCCTGACTTACGTCGCTATCTGGTGAGCCGCTACCGTATGCGAATGCGAACACCACCAAGAATGATGCCCGCCCTCGTCACGCCGTTCACCACCAAAGGCGACCTCGACCTCGATGCCCACGCCTTCAATCTCACGGCTATGAACGAGCGCGGTATAACCGGTTTTCTCCTGGGGGGATCCACCGGCGAAGGCCCATACCTCGAACCGGGAGAGCGCCGGGCACTGCTCGACACGGCCAGGTCGACAATCGGAGACGCTCCCTTCCTCATCGCAGGGATCATGTCGGAGTCGCTGCGCGGCGCCGTCGTCCAGATCAAGGAAGCTGAGGAGGGCGGTGCGGACGCAGTGCTAGTTCTGACCCCCACCTCGCTGACCCGCGGACGTGGCGAATACGTGGAGAGCTTCTTCAAGGATGTCGGCAAGGCATCGAAGCTTCCGGTCCTCATCTATTCGGTTCCCGCCTACAGCGCATACGAACCGTCGATCGACACGATCGCCCGGATTGCCGCGTTCGACAACATCGTCGGTATGAAAGACTCCGGAGGGAATCCGGCCCGCAAGGCTCAGATCATTGAGGCAACGCACGACGACTTCCTGGTCTACGCGGGGTCATCGCGGGCCATCGCCCTCTCCATCGCAGCCGGCGCCTACGGATCGATCACCGCATCCGGCAACTACGCACCCGAACTCGTACAGGGCCTCGTTCGCAAGGCTCGCCGCTCAGCAACTTCGGCCACCGAGGCCCAGGCGCAACTGACCAAGCTGAGCCGTGCCATCGAAGAGTACGGGATCCCCGGCGTGAAAGCAGCCGCCGAGGCCGGCGGACTCCAGCCCGGCGTCCCCCGCAAGCCTCTCAAGAAGCTGCCGAAGCGAACGGCAACCGCGCTGCAAAAGGCAATGGGCTTCTAAGAGGCGCCGGCCCATCCAAAGATCGTTTTCGCGCGACATTCGGAACCTGTAGGTTCCGAATGTCGCGCGAAAACGGGGTTGGTTTGGTCCTAGTCGAGGAACCTGAACAGAGTTCCGCCTATGTAGCGGTCGCCCGGTTCGAGGCCGGTCAGTTCGAATCGGTCGATGCCCGGCGCCGCCCCGGTGTGGTGCTCCAGCGCGATGCGAGCTCCTCCCGGCCAGACCACCTGGCACTCGTCTGCGCATTCCGGGTCGGGTGAACCGCCGAGCACCTCGATGAAGAACCTCTGTGTTTCTTCAGGCATAGGCGTGTTCAGCACCACCCTCTCCAAGACGGCCGCTTTGGGTGCATGAAACGGCGGTTCCGGCCACCAGCGCTTCATTGCATGCGGCCGGCCGGCGCGCGAGTCTGCGATCAGCTCCGCCATCGGGGGATTCACGCCGGGCTGGGCTATCTGCACGACCGTTCCGTGCGCCTCCCTCGGGCTCAAGAACGCCTCGCGCCAGATCTCGTTATCCAGGTTGACGTTTAGAGGGTGATAACCCAGATTCTCGAGCCGGTCGAGTTCGTAGACGATGTCGTCGACCTTGAAAGTCATGTGATGCGGGCCTTGCTGATGTCGCTCGAGGAACTTCACCAGGAAATCGTCCATGTGCACGTTGAACGGTTCCAACAACTCGACCGTCATGCCCCGCTCGGCATCGCCGAGCCGCACCTGCATGGCACGGAACCCGACCACCTCTCCCCCGCGAATCGGAGTACCCCCGAGGTCGCCGACGAGGGCAAACAGCGTATCTGTCACATCATGCAGGCCGATGGCAACGTGGTCGAGGTCGAAAGACATGAGAAAGAGGATAGAGGGGGGAAATAGCCATCCGGTCGGGCGGAGCAGGCCCGCGACTCGCAATTCGCTCCCCCCTTGCCCTCGAAGACTCGGGCACTCCCCCCGCAGAGCGGGGGGAGAATGCTCGGACTACATCCGGTCGATCATCGCCTGGCCGAACTCCGAGGTCTTCACCTCGGTGGCGCCCTCCATCAGACGGGCGAAGTCGTAGGTGACGATCCTCTCTGCGATCGCCCCTTCGAGTCCCTTGACGATGAGATCCGAGACCTCGGGCCATCCCATGTAGCGGAACATGAGTTCACCCGAGAGAATCACGGACCCGGGGTTTACCTTGTCCATGCCTGCATACTTGGGTGCAGTCCCGTGTGTGGCCTCGAATACCGCAACACCGGTCTCGTAGTTGATGTTGCCTCCGGGGGCGATCCCGATGCCACCCACCTGCGCGGCCAGTGCGTCGGAGATGAAGTCACCGTTGAGGTTCATCGTCGCCAGCACTTCGTACTCCGCCGGACGGGTGAGAATCTGCTGCAACATGGCGTCGGCGATGACGTCCTTGACCAGCACCTGGTCGCCCGGATCACCACCGCAGTCGTCCCATCCGATGGCCCGGCCTTCGAACTCATCACGGGTGACCTCGTAACCCCAGTTGCGGAAAGCACCCTCTGTGAACTTCATGATGTTGCCCTTGTGGACCAACGTCACCGACTTGCGCCCGTTGGCGATCGCGTACTTGATCGCCGCGCGGATGAGGCGCTTCGAGCCCGTCTCGGATATGGGCTTGATACCGAGTCCACTGTCACGGCGAATATCCCAGCCGTATGAGTCGCGCAGGAAGTCGAGCAGCTTGACGGCTTCATCGCTGAAAGCTTCCAGTTCCTTGCCGGCGTAGACGTCTTCGGTGTTCTCACGGAAGATCACCATGTCGACCAACTCGGGACGCTTCACCGGTGACGGCACGCCGCTGAACCAGCGCACCGGGCGCAGGCACACATACAGGTCCATGATCTGCCGCAGCGCGACGTTGAGGCTGCGAATGCCTCCGCCGACCGGAGTCGTCAAGGGTCCCTTGATCCCGACCAGGTATTCCTGGAATGCTTCAACCGTCTCGTCGGGCAGCCACTCGCCCGTTTCGTTGTAGGCCTTCTCTCCGGCCAGGACCTCTTTCCAAGCGACCTTGCGCTCGCCGCCGTAGGCCTTCTCGACGGCGGCGTCGAAGACAGCTTGTGAAGCTGCCCAAATGTCTGGTCCAATTCCGTCACCCTCGATGAAGGGCAGAATGGGGTCGTTGGGGACTACGAGTCCTTCAGGTCCCATGGTGATGGCAGTCGCCATGGCATATCTCCTCTTATTCGGTGCTTGAAGGGTAGCGGAGCCCGACGTAGTCCTTCATGGGGCCGAAGGACCCCAAAGCGTCGCGATTCGCGATTCGCGATTCGCGCCTACGCCATCGAGGCTTCGGCAGCTCTCACCGTATTGTGCATGAGCATGGCGATGGTCATCGGACCAACGCCCTTCGGCACCGGCGTTATGGCGCCTGCAATGCCCTGGAGAGCGTCGAAGTCGGCGTCACCAACCAGCCCCTCTTCGGTTCGGTTGATGCCTACATCTATGACCGTGGCGCCGGGTCTGACATAGTCCGGCCCGACCAGCTTGGGCACACCGACCGCGGCCACAACGATGTCCGCCCGCCGCGCCATCGCGGCAAGATCAGGCGTGCGAGAGTGAGCCATGGTCACCGTGGCGTCCACGCCCTTTTGGTTCATCAGCATCGCAAGAGGACGCCCGACGAGAAACGACCGGCCGATCACGATGACGTTCTTGCCGGATACGCCGATTCCGTAGTGATCCAGGATTCTCATAACGCCGGTTGGAGTGCAGGGCGTCAGGCCGGGTTGGCCGAGAATGAGCATGCCGAGATTGCTCGGATGTAGCCCATCGGCATCCTTGGTCGGATCGATGAGTTTCACCGCCCTCTCACCGTCGAGCCCTTCGGGAAGCGGCAACTGCAAGAGAATGCCGTCGACGGCTGGATCCTCGTTGAGTTGGATGATGAGGTCATCGATCTCGGCTTGGGGCGTGTCCGCAGCCAGTTGGTGATGGATCGAGGTGATGCCGAGCTTCTCGGCCGTGCGGCGCTTGTTACGAACGTAGACCTCCGAAGCAGGATCTTCGCCGACCAGCACCGTCGCCAATCCGACCCCTTTGCCTCGCGCTCCGAGGTTGGCGACGCGCTCGGCCACTTCCTCCTTGACTGCGGCCGACACGACTGTGCCGCTCAGCAGTTGGGTTTCTATCATCTTGACTCTTCTTTCGATATGGAGCACGTGAGGCGATGTGCCCCGTGGATTGGTGTGGCAAATGGCAATTGGCCCCCGGTCGGTCAATGTCTGAAGTGGCGGCGGCCGGTGAACACCAGCGCAACACCAAATCTATCTGCTGCCGCGATCACTTCGGCGTCTCCCTTCGACCCGCCGGGTTCGATTACTGCGGACACACCGGCGGCCGCCAACGCTTCGATCCCGTCGGCGAACGGGAAGAAGGCGTCGCTGGCTGCGACCGCGCCGGCGGCCCGGTCGCCGGCCTGACGAATCGCCCTCTCCGAAGCGCCGACCCTGCTCTGGTCGCCGGCGCCGATACCGACAGCCTGCCCTGCGCGGGCGATGACGATGGCGTTTGACTTCGTGTGGGACGAAACTCGCCAGGCAAATCGCAGGTCTCGCATCTCCTCAGGGGAAGGTGCCCGTGCGGACACGACCGTCCACTCGTCGTCGATCGTGACGGCGTCCCACTCCTGCCCTACGAACCCGCCGTCGACCTGCCGCAGGTCAACACCCCGCCGCCCAGGGGGCGGGGCGACGATAACCCGCACGTTGGACTTGGATGCGAGCGGTCCCACGTCTTCGACGGATGGAGCGACCACCACCTCGATGAACCCTGCGGCAGCCATCGCCTCGGCCGTTGCCAGATCGAGCGGACGGTTGACCGCGATCACGCTGCCGAAAGCGGAAAGGGGGTCGGCGTCCCATGCCAGCCGGAACGCCGTCTCGAGCTCCGCGGCGATCGCAACCCCGCAGGCGTTCGTGTGCTTCACGACCACACAGGCCGGGTCGTCGAACTCTTGAACATGGCGCCAGGCCGCATCGGCGTCGACGTAGTTGTTGAACGACATCGCCTTGCCCTGCAGCTGCTCGGAATCCTCCCACCAGGCCTTCACGCCGACGGTTCGAAAAGCAGCCCCCGGCTGATGCGGGTTCTCCCCGTACCGCAGCTCGGCGGTGCGTTCGAGAGGGAGAACGATCCGCTCGGGCAGCCCATCATCGGTCCGCTCGAACCAGCCGACGATGGCGGCGTCGTAGGCAGCAGTGCGGAAAAACGCCTCCCTCGCCAGGCGCCGTCGCAGTGCGTCGTCGAGCCCACCCGCCTCCACGGCCGCCGCCACCTCGTCGTACTGGTCGGGCGATGTGACGATGCCGACCCAGGCATGGTTCTTGGCTGCGGCACGCACGAGCGTGGGCCCGCCGATGTCGATCTCCTCGATCGCGTCCGCTTCGCCGACATCCGGGTTGGCGATCGTTTTCTCGAACGGGTAGAGATTCGACACGACCAGCTCGAAGGGCAGGATCCCGTGCTCTTCCAACTCCCGCCGGTGGTGCTCCTCGGACAGGTTGGCGAGTATGCCGCCGTGCACCCGCGGGTGGAGCGTCTTCACCCGCCCGCCGAGAATCTCCGGAGCGCCGGTGACGTCGGACACCTTCGTAACGGGAAGACCTGCCTCGCTGAGAATCCCGGCGGTTCCACCAGAGGACACCAGCTCAACGTCGGCATCGACCAACCGGTGCGCAAACTCCAGCAGGCCGTGCTTGTTCGAAACCGACAACAACGCACGCCGGACCGGTATACGGGTCACAATGTCTCTCCTTCCCAGATGACGGTTCTGCCGTTGACCGACAGCCGCCCGTTGGCGAATGCCTTCACAACTCTTGGATACAACTGATGTTCTTCGACCTGGATACGGGCGTGCAGCGACTCTTCTGTATCGCCGGCCAACACCGGGACCGCAGTCTGGGCGATGATCGGGCCGTGATCTACGTGCTCGTCCACGAAGTGCACCGTCACGCCCGTCACCTTGACTCCATGCTCGAGCGCCTCCCTCACTCCGTGCGCGCCCGGAAATGAAGGGATGAGCGCCGGATGGATGTTGAGGATCCGGTTCGGGAAGCGATCGACCGCCTCCTTGGAAAGAACGCGCATGAACCCGGCCAGGACCAGGGCGGTGGCACCGGCTTCCTCGGCCGCGTCGCAAACCGCATTGGTGAAGGCAACCCGGTCGGGCGCCTCCCCCCACGGCACGACTCTGGTTGGAATCCCGACTGCAGTAGCCCGGTCCAGGCCACGGATATCGGGGCGGTCGGAGATGACGGTGACGATGCGAGCGCCAAACGACGGATCGGCAGCCGCCGCGTCGATGATCGCCTGGAGGTTTGAGCCCGAACCAGACACGAGCACGGCGATTGGTAGCTGCATCTATGCAGATTGTAGGCAAT
>JAHEDJ010000032.1 GCA_024641325.1 bacterium
GGCAGCAGCTATCGAGTGCCGGGAACCATCGGCTTCTGTGACGACGAGTCGGTCACCGGTGCGGAGTTCTACGTGACCGAATACGTGGATGGTTTCACCGTCGAGCTGGCAGAGGATGCCGAGCGCGACCTGCCTCTCGAGTCACGGCACCGTGTCTCGATGCAGCTCATGGACACGCTGGCGGAATTGCATGCTTTCGATGTTCACGAAGTCGGACTCGGAGATCTCGGTCGCCACGATGGCTATTTCGAACGACAGCTTCGCCGCTGGCATCATCAGTGGCAGGTGGCCAAGACCAGAGAGCTGCGCAGCGCCCAGGAGGCCCACGACATTCTTGCCGCCACCATCCCTCCCCAGCAGCGAGTTTCGGTCGTTCACGGCGATTACCGGATCGACAACGTCCGAGTGGATGCGGAAGGCAATGTCCTGGCTGTTCTCGATTGGGAACTGTGCACACTCGGTGACCCGCTCGCCGATCTCGGGACCGTCCTGTCGGCCTGGCAGGAGGCAGACGATCCGCCGGCGCCCTTCCCTCCGTCGCCGAGCCGCATCGAGGGCTTCCCGCCGCGCGCTGCGCTCATCGAGCGCTATGCGCAGAGTTCGGGCCTGGACGTGAGTCGAATCGGGTTCTACATCGCCTTCTCCACCTGGAAGCTGGCGATGATCATGGAGGGTGTCTACACGAGATACGCGGGGGGCGCCTACGGCGAAGTGGACCCGGCTACCGAGCAGCTGTTCGCCGCCCAGGCCGTCTCGCTCGCCGAAACTGCCGCCACCAAGCTAAGAGAATTCGAGATAGGAGTATCAGGATGAAGGTTGTACCCGTCGACCAACTGGCCGATTACGTAGGCAAAGACATCGGAGAGTCCGACTGGTTCACCGTGGATCAGGATCGTATCAACGCGTTTGCAGAAGCTACCAACGATCACCAGTTCATTCACGTCGACCCGGAAGCGGCCAAGATGACGCCGTGGGGCACGACCATCGCACACGGGTTTCTCACCCTTTCACTGATCCCTTACCTCACGGCCGCCGCCGGGATCATTCCAGAGGGACTGGTGATGGCTATCAACTACGGATCCGACAAAGTGCGATTCCTCGAACCTGTGAGGGTGGGAAGTGACGTACGCGCCAAGATCCATCTCGCCGAGGTAACGCCGAAGGGGCCCGGCCGGTTGCTCTTCAAGACCAATGTCACCATCGAGATCAAGGGTTCCGACAAACCCGCCCTGGTCGCAGAAACGCTCTCACTGTTCGTAGTTCAGTAATGGAGGAAATAGCAATGCTCAATTTCGACGGACGAGTAGCGATAGTCACAGGGGCGGGACGAGGCTTGGGACGCGCCCACGCGCTGGCTTTGGCCGAGCGCGGAGCCCGGGTTGTTGTCAACGATCTTGGTGGTTCTCTGGACGGCACGGGCTCATCCAGCGACGCCGCGCAGGAAGTCGTATCTCTCATTGCGGAGAGCGGCGGCGAGGCAATGGCGAACGGAGCCAGCGTCACTGATTTCGATCAGGTGCAGGCGATGGTGGCAGAGGCCAAAGAGAAGTGGGGTTCCGTAGACATCCTGGTCAACAACGCAGGCATCCTGCGGGACAAGTCGTTTGCCAACGTGGAGCTTTCTGATTTCCAGACAGTCGTCGATGTGCACCTCATGGGTTCGGTCAACGCAACTAAGGCCGTCTGGCCCCTCATGCGCGAACAGAGTTACGGGCGCGTCGTCATGACAACATCTTCAAGCGGCCTGTACGGCAATTTCGGCCAGGCCAACTACGGGGCGGCCAAGATGGGCGTAGTCGGCCTGATGAATACGCTTCATCTCGAGGGGGCCAAGTACAACATTCGGGTCAACTGCCTGGCGCCGGCGGCCGCTACGCGGATGCTGGAAGGCCTGATTCCCGATGCGGTTGCACCTCTTCTCAATCCCGAGTCGGTCTCCGCGGGTTTGGTCTACCTTGTTTCTGAAGACGCGCCCAACCGGACGATTCTCTCGGCGGGCGCAGGCTCCTTCGCAGTCGCCAGGATCCACGAGACAACCGGGGTGAGCCTCTTGCCGGATGAGGTCACGCCTGAAGGTGTCGCACAACACTGGAGTGAGATCGCCGATGAAGAAGGGCAACTGGCCCTGGAAATGGGCGGCCTGCAAACGCAGAAGTTCCTCGGACAGGCCGCCGCCAAGCTGGGCATTCCTCTCGGATAACGACGAGATCTACGAGTAAGAAAACGAGGAGAGTTTCATGAGAGAAGCCGTAATCGTCTCAACTGCACGCACACCTATTGGGAGGGCCTATCGGGGCGCTTTCAACAACACCGAGGCACCTACGCTGGCCGCCCACAGCCTCCGTCATGCTGTAGAGCGGGCAGGCATCGAACCGGGCGAGGTTGATGATGTGATCATGGGCTGTGCGCAGGCGCAGGGCACCCAGGGATACAACCTGGGCCGGACGACAGTCCTGGCGGCCGGGTTCCCGTCAACCGTTCCCGGCATGACAATCGACCGCCAGTGCTCCTCGGGCATGATGGCGATTGCCACCGCTGCCAAGCAGATCATCCACGACCAAATGGACATCGTGGTTGGTGGCGGAGTCGAATCAATCAGCCTCGTTCAGACGAACGACATGCGGCTCGATCGGTTCGTCGATCCGAACGTCATCGCCAATTACCCGCACGCCTACATGCCCATGTTGCAGACGGCTGAGGTAGTTGCAGAGCGCTTCGGCATCGCCCGCGAAGCGCAGGACGAATACGGCTTGCAGAGCCAGCAGCGAATAGCCGCCGCCCAGGCAGCCGGGAAGTTCGATGACGAGATCGTGCCGATGACGGCCCAGAAGATGGTCATGAACAAAGAGACCGGCGAGATCAGCATCGATGAAGTCACACTGAGCAAGGATGAAGGCAACCGCGCCGATACGACACTCGAAGGTCTTGCCTCTCTGAAGGTCGTCCTTCCAGACGGAACCATCACCGCCGGCAACGCCAGCCAGCTCTCCGACGGCTCATCGGCATGTGTCCTGATGGAGGCCAAGGAGGCCGAGCGTCGTGGCCTGGCGCCACTCGGCTACTACAGGGGAATCGCGGTGGCCGGTACCGATCCCGACATCATGGGAATCGGCCCTGTGTTCGCCGTTCCGAAACTACTCGAGCGCTTCAATCTGACTATCGATGACATCGATCTGTGGGAGCTCAACGAGGCATTCGCCGTGCAAACGATCTACTGCCGCGACGAACTCGGTATCGACAACGAGATCTACAACGTCAACGGTGGCGCGATTGCGATCGGGCATCCGTACGGCATGAGTGGATCGCGGATGGTCGCACACTCGCTCATCGAAGGTAAGCGCCGTGGCGCCAAGTATGTCGTCAACACTATGTGTGTCGGCGGCGGTATGGGTGCAGCCGGCCTGTTCGAGGTTGCATAACTCATGAGGGCAGTCGTCTGTTCAGAGCTCGGCCCGGCTGAGAAACTTTCTCTCGTCGACCTGCCGGATCCGGTTCCCGGTCCCGGCGAAGTCGTGCTGGACGTGCGGGCGGCTGCCCTCAACTTCCCGGACACGCTTGTCATAGAAGGCAAGTACCAGATGAAGCCGGAGTTGCCGTTCATCCCGGGCGGTGAGGCATCCGGAGTTGTTTCGGCGGTCGGCGAGGGCGTGGCCGGAGTTCCGATCGGATCTACATTCATCTCAATGGGCCTCGTCGGGGCGTTCGCCGAGAAGTGGAAGGTCCCGGCTCACTCGCTGATGCCGAAACCGGAGAAGTTGAGCTTCGAAGAGGCCGCCGCCTTCGGTCTCACCTATGGGACTTCCTACTACGCGCTCAAGCAGCGTGCCGATCTACAACCAGGTGAGACCCTGCTTGTGCTGGGCGCAGCCGGAGGTGTCGGATCGTCGGCGGTAGAAATCGGCAAGGCGATGGGGGCGAGAGTGATCGCCGCCGCTTCGACAGACGAGAAACTCGCTTTCGCAGCCGACATGGGTGCCGACGAGGGCATCAACTACACGACCGAGGATCTGCGTGGCCGGATCAAGGAACTCACCGGCGGTGCCGGAGCTGACGTCGTTTACGATCCGGTCGGGGGAGATCTCTCTGAACCCGCCCTGCGCTCCACTGCATGGAACGGTCGGTTCCTGGTAATCGGCTTTGCAGCAGGGCCTATCCCCGAGATCGCCTTGAATCTGGCTCTTCTAAAAGGTCTCTCGATTGTCGGCGTCTTCTGGGGGAGTTGGGCCGGTCGGGACCCGGCCGCCTCCATGCAGAACTTCGGCGAGTTGTTCTCGATGGTGGACGAGGGCAAGTTGCATCCAAGGGTCACCGACGTCTATCGACTCGAGGACTACGAAGAGGCCTTCGGCTCGCTGACCGGGCGAAGGGCCAGAGGCAAAGTCGTTCTCACCATCTGAGGTTCTTCAACCCGGAACCCTGTTGCCCGTGAGACTCTCCGAGATGAGTGAGGGCGGTGGAAAGCGACGCAGAAGTTCGATCGCAGTGTTCGCGACTGCTCATGGCTTGTTGCTACGGCCACACCCACGATTGAACGTCGACCGTCTGCGGCGGAAACAGCACATCCATCAACGCGCGTCGTTTTCCCAGTAGGACGTCGGCGTGGCGTCGCTCGAGTTCCAACGCGCCGAGCGGTCCCAGGATGAGATGAGCGACGAGATCTGGTGGAACACCGCAGCCTCCTTGCGACACGGGTGCCTGAACGGTGCCGCCGCTTGTGACGGACTCGAGTTGTCCGTTGCGAATCTGCGCGGTGATCGATTCCCTGTACAGGGAGATGAGGAGTTCACCATCCTCGAACTCGACACCGGAGTCGGCCATGCGGAAGTTGAGCTCCGGCAGCACTGCTTTGAAGAGCGCGCAAGGGTCGGCAACCCGCACGTAGTAGGCGTAGCCGTCGTGGTCGGTCTCGCCGAAGTTGGCAACGAAGTCCTCGAGTCCCGGTCGCAGCGCCACCGTGGCTGTGCCGTCCGGCCCGGCGGCTTCCGTCGCCAACGCCAGAAGGGTGGCCGGGTCGCCGGCCGCTACGTCGAAGACGAGCGGATCTCCGTCATCGTCGTAAATGCGCATCATTCCTACCGGCGTACCTTCCCGTTCGGCGATCACCACCCGATAGACGGGTGAGGCGATGTACCACGACCACAGGAGTTGATCGTGCTCTGCCACGATCACGGCCGAGGCCGCCATGTGGCCTTGTAGAGCTGTGATGGCGTCGATGTCGTCGACCGAGGCCTCTCTGAACGAAAGATCGGTCGACGCGCCCACGGGCGCCGTCAGGTCGACGGTATGTGGGGTGGGTACCGCGTATTCGTATCCGAACTGCCGGTAGAAGTAGGGAATGCCGACCATCCACATGATGAGGTCGCCGCGTTCTGCCGATATCCGATGAGCCAGTTCTATTTGCTTCCGAACGAGTCCACGGCCTTCGTACTCTCTGGCCGTGGCTACGAACTCGATGAATGCCGACTGCACGGTGATGCTTCCTACGCGCGTCAATGCAGGAAACAGTCCAAGAACCGAGATTATCCGGTCGTCGTCTACGGCTACCGTCCAGCCGCCGGGACCGAAGCGCGGGTCGTCGAGCGTGATGCGAGCTTCCGGCCCGTCCTCCGTGCCGATCCGGTCGTTGACCAGGGCGACGATTCCGTCGGCGTCCTCGGGCCGCGCCACCCTGACGACTATCTCTTCATGGTCAGGCATGGGATCCTTCAGCGCAGATGTGGGACGACCTGCTGCATGAACAGTTCCATGCTGGAGGTGTCGTACGCGGCATCGGCGAAGTACACGATCGAGTAGCTCATACCGGCTGCTTCCCAGGATTGCAGGCTCTGGACGATCTGTTCCGGCGTTCCCGTCAGACCGCCGGGTCCTGTGAAGTTGCGAAGGGTTCGTTCAGCCTGGTTCTCGCCGACCAATGGTGCGTAATGCTTGTGGAGCCTGTCGAGTTTCTCTTGAACGTCGGATTCCGTATCACCGATGATCACGTTGAAGTTCGTTGACCGTGTGATCGACTCGAAGTCGCGTCCGACATCGCGGCAATGTCCGGCCAGAATCTCGGATTTGTGCTTGAAGCCCTCGACCGTCCCGCCGAAGTTGGTGTAGTCGGCGTAGCGCGCGGCAACGTTGAGCGTCAGCTTTTCGCCGCCACCGGCGATCCAGAAGGGGATGTGGGGGTTCTGAATGGGCCGAGGCCGATTGATTGCGCCGTTCAGCTTGTAGTAGCTGCCGTCGTATGTGACTTCGTCCTCAGTCCACAAGCGTTGCATGATCTCGACGCCTTCGCGCAGCATCCCGATACGGACTGAGGCCTTTGGGAACTCGTACCCGTAGCCGTCGTACTCGTGCTCGTACCATCCGGCTCCTATGCCCATTTCCAGACGGCCGCCCGAGATGACGTCGATGTTGGCCGCCATCTTGGCGAGGTAGGGCGGCGGACGGTAGGAGTTGCAGGTGCACATCTGGCCGAGCCGGACCGTATCGGTGACGGCTGCCAGCGCGGCCATGAGGGTCCACGCCTCGTAGGTCACCTCCTGGGTCGGTTTCGGGACTGTGTGGAAGTGGTCGTAGACCCATGCAGACTCAAACCCGAGTCGCTCGATCGTCTTCGCCGTGTTGACCATCGCCGGCCATTGTTCTTCGACTGGGATACCGACGAGGTCGAGACGCCAGCCCTGGGGTACGAAAGCTCCAAAACGCATGGGTGCGACGATAGCAATGCGAAGAGCCGGCGCCATCGGGCACCGGCTCCTGCTATCTGCTGCGTGTTACCTAAAACTCGGGTGACTCGGGTAGTTCGCCCATCGCCGCGGTCACAGCCGGGTCGGCCGACGCCTCGAGCGCCGCTTCATCCGGACGTCTACGGAAGGCGCTGGCGCCGATGACGAGGCCTATGGCGACGATAACGGCCGGTACTACCCAGCCGGCGTCGAAGTCCCACGGCGTATCGGTCACTAGAACCGGGGTCGCCAGGGCTGCAAACAGAAGGCCAAACACGAGTGAAAGGATGTCCATTCGGTGTCGTTCTTGCATCGTCATCTCTCCTGCGTCACGACGATCTCGCCGACGCCTGCGTCGAGATCGAGAATCAATGTTCCGGAGGTACCGGCGACGTCGTCACTGCGACCGACTCCGAGACCTTCGCTCGAGCGTCCAAAGACCTCCACCCGTCCGACGCCCGTGCGGGCTTCAACGTCGGCTCCCTGGTCGGCTGTCAATCTGACCTCGATCTGTCCGGCTCCGATGTCCGCTCTGACATCGACAATCTCGCCTGCGAGGTCCAGGTCTGTGAAGTCGAGCACCAGTTTGCCCGCATCGAGGTGGTAGCTCGCCTGGATCTCGTTGATGAAGTCCGGTGAATACACCTCGGTGGTGGCTTCGATGTCGGTCACCACGTCGGTGATCACGGCACCACCCATTGCGAACAGGAGCACTAGACCGAGGGCTATCAGCGCCCGCGACCGACCCCAGACGGTTCCTACGAGAAGCCCGGCGGCCGTTATCGCGAGAGCAAGTCCCAGATAGTGGCGGCTGGAGGGTTCGATGGCCCCGGCGGTATCGAAGATCGCCATGATCCCGACGCCGACCAGAATCGCCGCGAACGTCAACCGGCCGAGCATCGAGCGCGGCCTTTTCGGTTTGGGCGGAGGAGGAGGCGTAGGCGTAGGCGTTTGGTATGTAGTTGTTGGCGGAAGTGGAGGCATGATCTCTCTCGTTTCAACGTTCGGCGTTGTCTGTTGGGTCCCGGGAGAGGTGGGCGTCGCCGGGTCTCCGGCACCCTTGCCCAGCCCAATTTCGCCCTTGTAGAGGAGGATGCCGATGATGAGCAAAGCAACCGCAAGGCCGAACCCGCCGATCCCGTCGGAAAGCAGGGCTACCAACCAGATGGCGGCGAGGACTATCAGGATGGTCCCGACCACGTTGTCGCCGCCGAGTTTCGACAGCCACCGCTCGCCGATCGAATGGTCGGCTCCGTCGGCCGGAATCAGAAGCCACCCGGCTGCGTACAGCAGGATCCCAACACCAGGGAACACCAGCAGCAAGAAGAGCAGCCGGATGATCCATGGTTCCACGTCGAAGTAGCGAGCTATGCCCGCCGCGACCCCGCCCAGGATCCCGTCGGTTCGACGGAGGGGTGGGCGGGAACCCCTTACACCGCCACCAACCGGCTGCCCTTCGGCGCCGGCGGGTGGCTGCTGGAGATTCGTTTCGTTTGACATGGCTTCATCGTCCTGCACTGCGTCGGTCCCGTCTATGAGGTATGGCCCCACCGAATCCCTGAGACGTCAGGGTTTTGTGAGGGTGATCCCTTGTTGGGTGGAGATCTCTGCTGTGGGATCATTCTCGCGTAACCCCGAGGAGGATTCGATCTCCGATCAGACAGTCGATCAACCGCAACGCCGGCGCTTCGGCTTCGTGCGCAGTGTCGACGACCGCATGGTGGCCGGCCTGAGCGGCGGTATCGCCGACGTGCTCGAAATCGAAGTCGTCTACGTCCGGGCTGCCTTTGTTTCGCTGGCATTTGCCGGGGGAGTCGGGTTGCTGTTGTACGGCGTCTTGTGGGTGTTGTCACTCGACGAGATCCCCGCCGAGAGGGTCGACGTGATGCGCGAACGATTCGCGGCGCGGCTCCCGCGGCAGCGATTGGCGCTGTGGATACTCTTTGCTGGAGTTTTTCTGACGTTGAGAAGTATGGGCTCCTGGTTCGGTGACTCGCTTGTGTGGTCGGCGACCTTTATCTCGTTCGGCTTTGCCTTGACCTGGTCGCGGGTCGATCCGTCACGGCGGAGTCGATGGGCCACACAGACATTCGTGGGGGAAGGCGGCAACTGGCGATCGGTCGCGCTTCGAATCATGGCGGGCGGAGTCTTCATGACCGGTGGTCTGGCCATCTATCTCAACTCCGTTGATGCCTACGCACTGGTGGGCAGTGTTTCCCTGGCAGTTGGGCTGACGATCGCCGGCATTCTGCTCATCTTTGGGCCGTGGGTGTGGAGGCTGGTCGGTCAGCTGGGAGCAGAGCGTGGCGAGCGGATCAGGTCTGAAGAGCGCGCCGAAATGGCCGCTCACCTTCACGATTCGGTGCTGCAGACTCTTGCTCTGATGCAGCGAACGGATGACCCGAAATCGATGTCGATGCTCGCCCGTCAGCAGGAGCGTGAACTGCGCGGTTGGCTGTACGGCCCGGAGCCTTCGGCCGACGGCGAGACGATGCGGTCGGCTCTCGAGAGTTCGGCAGCGCGGCTCGAGTCGGCCCATCAGGTTCCGATCGATGTCGTGGTGGTTGGTGACGCCCCGATGGACGAGGCGGTGAGGGCGCTGGTGGCCGCCGCCGGCGAGGCGATAACCAATGCAGCCAAACACTCGGGAGCCGGACTGATCTCGGTATTTGCCGAAGCCGCCGACGGCACGGCAGACGTATTTGTGTCTGATCAGGGGTGCGGCTTTGTCCTCGACGGAACAGACCCCGATCGGAAAGGTGTTTCAGAGTCGATCGTCGGTCGGATGGAGAGAGCCGGTGGTGAAGCCGTAATAAGCAGCGGCCCCGGGGAAGGAACCGAAGTGCATATGTCTGTGAGGATAACGTGATCGACGTATTCCTGGTCGACGACCATCAGCTGTTCCTGTCGGGAGTCAAGGCCGAGTTGAGCGAGGTCTTCGCGCTTGCCGGCGTGTCGTCAGACGTCGACGACGCAATCGAACAGATCCGCTCCACGCTGCCCGACGTTGTGTTGGTCGATGTTCACATGCCGGGCGGCGGAGGTTTGGCCGTCGTCAACGCAGTGCTCGAGACCAACCCGGACATCAAATTCCTCGCCTTGTCGGTCTCCGATGCAGCCGAAGACGTTATCGCCATGATCCGGGCCGGTGCCCGGGGTTATGTGACGAAGTCGATTGCGCCGTCGGAACTGGCCGACGCCATTCGCCGCGTCAACGACGGTGATGCCGTCTTCTCCCCGCGCCTTGCAGGGTTCGTGCTCGATGCTTTCGCCGACACTGTGCCTGCGCCAACTGATCCGGAGTTGGATCAGTTGACCTCTCGTGAACGCGAGGTCTTGCGCCTGATCGCCCGCGGCTATGCGTACAAGCAAGTGGCCACGAAGCTGTCCATCTCCGTCAAGACGGTGGAATCGCACGTATCCGCCGTGCTCAGAAAGCTACAGCTGTCCAGCCGCTACGAGCTGGCCCGCTGGGCAAGCGACCGTAGGATCGTGTGAGGGCTGCCGGCGGCCCCGTTTTAAGAGCCTGAAACCCGGAACCTACGTCGGTCCTAGCTCAACGCCTCACGGGTTCCGTCGAAGACCGCGGTGAGGAATTCCGCCAGGAGTTCCGACCCACCTTCGACGACGGACGAGTAGGGCAGGAACGCACCCGACCACCCTTCCGCGTGCCACGAAGCCTCTCCCGGAAGCTCCACCGCGCGGAACGCCTCGTCGAACGGCCACGGGTTGGCATAGAAATAGGGCTGCGGGTCGCCTTCATCTCCGGGGCTGAAACCGAAGCCGACCTGCTTGTTGTACTCCTTCGGACCGTCTTCTTCTTCATATACTTCGACCGCATCGCTGAACCATTCGAAAGATATGTCGAAGTGATGGGGCCATAGATTCAGCCGACCAACTTCTCCGATGATCCCACCGGCGAACTCTTCGAACGTCTCCCAGACCGCCAGCAGCGCCCGGTGAAATTGCCCTGCGGCGGCGGCAACGTATCCCTCGACTTCGATAGCATTCCAGCGCTCAGGATCGACGTCGATCTTTGCTCCGAGTCTGTCTAGAACCTGTCTGCCCACGGCTGGGGCAGAGCCCGTCAGTTCGACGGTGAAATCGCCGTCTATTCCCGTTCCGCTGATCACCTGGTCGCCGGGCCGGAGCACGAGGCTGCCGGTCGATCCTCCCAGCGGGAAGTCCCCGGTCGTCAGACCTTCCTGCGTGACACGGAGGGAGGCGTGCCACCAGCGTGGATGGGGCTCCGTTTGCGCGCCCCGGATGGATCCGAGAATCCTGCTGTATGCGTGCATCGAGGCGACCGTCGGTGATCGGTCTGTCAGGGTGGGGTATGTCATCGCTCTCCTCCGGTGTTGTCGGTCCGGTGCGTTCAACCAGCCGTCGACCTCATCCATTCCGATCTGTGTTCTGGGTCCGCGTCACACCAAGCGGACTGTTTATACACTGCCGGGTTATGGACGATCTGAACCCGCCCGTTCCCGCCGTGGACTCATCAACTGTGATGGTGCTGCGAGATGGAGCGGACGGTGTCGAGGTTCTGATGCTGGAACGCCACCTCGACTCGGACTTCGTCGGAGGTGCCTACGTGTTTCCCGGGGGCAAACTCGACGCTTCCGACGAACTCGACGCCGACTTGTGGGACGGGATAGATTTAGATGCCGAGGCTGAGCGGATGGGCGTCGCACCTGATCTAGCTCTTCGTCTGTACGTGGCGGCGGTGCGCGAGACTTACGAAGAAGCCGGGCTGTTGTTCGCCTCCCGCCGTGGGGAGCGATTGGTGGCTGAAGATCTGGCGTCGGTGTCATACGTGGGGGCAAGGGAGCGTCTCAATACGAGGGAAGCGCGTTGGGACTGGGCAGATTGGCTTCGCTCGGAGAACCTGACCCTGGATCTCGGCTCGCTGGCCTGGTGGTCGTGGTGGGTGACTCCCGTCGGCGTTCACCGCCGATTCGATACCCGTTTCTTCGTAGCGGTGGCTCCAGAAAGTCAACAGGCCTGGCACGACGAGGTCGAGACCGTGCATTCCGTCTGGACCACGCCACACAGAGCGCTGGCGGCGGCCGCGGAGGGTAGGGCGATGGTCATCCTCCCTACTCGCAAGAACCTCGAACAACTCGCCGGACATGCGACGGCTCGCGCTGCGGTGGAATGGGCCGCCGGCCGGACTCCGCCGAGGATCGGACCGGAAATCGTCCACGAAGGGGGCCGGGTCGTCGTCCGCCATGAGTCTTTCGGCGAAGTCGAAGAAATGTGAGGCCTGCCGCAGCGGTAACCTGACCGCACGGTGCGCAAGGCAAACCTTCTTCGATCGATCGCGCGGTTCCTCGACGATGGAATCTATGTGATCGACGCGGCATACATGTGGAGACGTCATCGGCTGATGCTTCCGTTCGGGATCGCCTCCTTTCTCGGTTTGGCAATGGTGGCTGATTGGGTGGGCTGGGATGATTGGCCGACCCGTATCGTGATAGGTCTGGCGGGTGCCGCGCTCGCCGTGGCGGCATCAACCGACTACAAGGTGGTGGCCCTGACCTCGGCTGGGGTAGTTCTACTGCAGGCCAGCCGGATCCGACAAGCGGCCACCGGAATGCTCGAAAGGCTGCCTCCGGATGTCGCCATTGAGCCCGCGGGAGGCACCGTGCTCGCCGCCGATTGGGAGGTAGCCGGATTGGTTTACACGGTGCCCAGGTCGTCGGAACAGGCCATCAACCGAATTGCCGCCCGGGCCTGACCCTACGGAAGGTCGAGGCGTGAGCTTTCAGCATCGCAGATGATCGGCGTGAGGTTGCGAGTGTTATTGGTGAGGAAGCCGCCGAGCTCGACGCTGGATGTAATCCAGGTGGACTCACCCTCCCGGCCTGTTGCGAACACGATGCCGATCAGTCGGTTCTCGAGGTCATAGGCTCCGGCTCCTGAATCTCCCGTGGTTGTCGCAGCCTGGAGCTCATAGCCCGATCGGCTATGCCGATCGCTGCCGAGAACCTCTTCAATCGACAGACTGACCACATCCTTCACCTCGAACGGCACCGTGCCCGAGGCCGCGCCGCCGACAATGAGCCCAGCGGCGCCCCTACCTACCTCCGACACTTCGATTTCCGGCATCCCGTTGGACGGTATCCGAAGGGCCGCCAGGTCCAGATTCAGATCGATGGCTGTAACTGCGGCTTCGACTGCCTTGCCATTCCCGACCGTCACCTCGATGTTGTCGGCCTGAGCCACCAGATGGGCAACGGTGATCACGAGACCATCGCCGACCGCCACTCCGGATCCGGTCCGGCCCGGGGCGAGACCGCATCCGGTCGTTTCGATTCGAACAGCTCGCCGGTTGGCCTCAAATGGTTTCGGAGTGGGCTCACCGAAGCCGGTTGGGGTGTCTGATCCGCAGCCGTTCGCTGCAATGAACATCGCCGTCACCGCTAAGGCTGCAGCTACTCGCATCGTGCTTATGAGAGAGTCCCTCCACTTTCGAGCGCTCCGGAGAACCGTTTGCTGTAACGTGAGAAATCCAACGTATCACAACGCATGGAGAGTCGATTGAGCGAAACGGGTTCGGAATCCGACGCTACAAAGGCCGCTGAGGATCTGTTAGAGGGGCTCACCAGGCATCGCGACCTTGCGGAACCTGTGGAGATCCCCGGCGGGATAGCAGGACTGCTATTTAGATTGCGGCGCGCTATTGAGGCAGTGACTTCCTTCACCGGAAGCGTATCGCTGGGTCTGGTCTGGGTCGTTTTCCTTCTCGGTCTCTTCAACGTGGTCACGCGTTATGTGGCGCGGTTCATCCAACGCGACATAATCGTCGGCGAGATTTTCGACCTCCAGTGGATGCTGTTCGGTGCCCTCTTCCTCCTCGGGCTCAATTACGGCGTCCGCGAAGGAGTCAATCCCCGAATCGATTTCTGGTGGGCCGACTTTTCCAACAAGACCAAAGCCATCATCGATCTGTTCATCCACGTTTTTCTCTTTTTCCCGTTCCTGGTTCTGTCGATGAAGGTCCTGTGGGCCTGGTCCTTGTCCGGAATGGGGCGGTCCTTCGATGGATCGTGGTCTACCTGGAAGCTGTGGGAGATTTGGGAGCAGTCGACCGATGCCGGTGGGCTTCCCAGGGGCCCGATCAAGCTGCTTATCCTTGTTGGATTCTTCTTGATGGCCGCCCAGATCGTTGCCGAGATGATCAAGCAGATACTGGTCTTGATGGGCCACGAGGAACTAGCCGGCGTGGCCGCCTACGAAGCTCCGCTGCGGGTGGAATGATGGACCTCGGCGTCGTCCTCTCACTCGTTATGTTCGTCGTCTTCTTGGCGTTGATCCTCATTGGCTACAACGTGGCGTTCTCTTTCGCCTCGACCGCACTCCTCTTCTCCTTCATTGGTGACCTCACCGGGACGTTCGATCCGGGCACGCTCAACGTTCTGCCCGGCCGGTGGTTCGGCGCTGTATCGGATTCCACCCTCCTGGCGGTGCCGTTTTTCGTTTTGATGGGTGCGATCCTCGAGCGGTCGGGACTGGCCGAGCGGTTGCTCGATGCAATCGGGATGCTCCTCGGACCCCTCAAGGGAGGGGTTGCCGCCGCGGTGGTGCTGGTCGGGACTCTGCTGGCGGCGGCAACGGGTGTAGTCGCCGCCACGGTGATCGTGATGGGCCTGCTCTC
Source organism: bacterium (assembly GCA_024641325.1). Lineage (GTDB taxonomy): Bacteria > Actinomycetota > Acidimicrobiia > Spongiisociales > JAHEDJ01 > JAHEDJ01. Next base: position 14,371 of record JAHEDJ010000032.1, read on the forward strand.
ATTGCCGACGATGATCCGTCTCGGTTACGACCACAAGCTGGCAACCGGTGTCATCATCGCGTCAGGAACGCTCGCTCAGCTGCTGCCCCCAAGCCTGGTGCTGATCTTGCTGGCTCAGCAGATGGGTGTCGGTATTCTCGGCTTGTTTGCCGGTGCTTTGGTCCCGGGGCTCATCCTCAGCGGTATGTACATCGCCTACGCGGTGGGTATCTCCTATCTCCGTCCCGGTGTGGGTCCGGCTATGCCGGTCGAGGAGCGCACGTTGACAGGGAAGGTGTTGGCTCTCGAAGTTCTCTTCTCCGTGGTGCCGATCATCCTGTTGATCATCGGAGTCCTGTACTCGATCTTTGCGGGCATCGCGACACCTTCCGAATCCGGAGCCGTCGGTGTCTTCGGCGCCCTCCTCCTCGCCACCCTTGCCTACCTGTTCGACAAGATTCTCATCAAGGCCGGTGCACAGCACATCACGCCACGGTGGCGGCTGACGCCAAAAGCCCTGCGGGAAGCTGCCAGATCGACCGCCAACATCAGTGTGCTCGTAATGACGCTGCTCTTCGCATCCTCCTTCTTCTCGCTGATGTTCCTCCAACTCGGAGGGTCCGACGCGACGGCCGATTTCCTAGCCGGTATCGGTGGAGGCAAGACGGGCTTTGTGGTTGTGGCGATGATCGCCGTGTTCTTGCTCGGCATCAACCTGGAGTTCCTCGAGATCACGTTCATAGTCGTCCCTATATTCCTGCCGGCAATGGACACGCTCGGATTCACCATCCAGGAAAAGATCTGGTTCACGGTGATGATGGCGGTGAATTTGAATATGGCATTCATCTCGCCGCCCGTGGGCTTCTCTTTGTTCTACCTGCAGAGTGTCGCTCCACCGGAAGTCAAGACTGCCGACATACACAAGGGGGCTCTGCCATTCATGGCCCTGCAAGGTCTCGCTCTCGTGGTCCTGGGTTTCTTCCCCGGAATCGTCGAGGCATCCTTCAACCTCTTCGTACCGAGCGGATGACGCCGGATCAATTAACTTCGATCGGGCGACATTGATCTCTGAGGCGTGGTAAAACGGTCCGAGCGATCGGAGGAGGACCGCGACATGTCTCAGCACGTATCTCCCCAGGGGACCGAGGAAAGAACCGAAGACCTAAGTGTAAGTCGACGTCACTTCATCAGAGGTGGCATCGGTGTGGCCGGACTCGCCGCTGCCGGATCGATCTTGGCAGCATGCAGCAGCGATGAAGACGCCGCGGTGAGCACCACCCTGGCAGACGACACCACCGAGATCACGGAAGTCATTCTGTCGCAATCCGACCTGCCGGTCCTCAACTGGCAGATGCCGACCAGCTGGCCCGGTTCGCTGATCGGGACCATCGGAGCTGGAGCGCAGATCTTTTCCGACGAACTGGCGAAGATGACGGGTGGTAAGTTCACGGTCACTCCGCGCGTGGCCGGCGAACTAGTCGGCGGCCTCGAAGTTCTGCCGACGGTGCGCGACGGCGGCGCCGAAGCAGGTCACACCGCTTCCTACTACTACGTCGGTCTCAGTCCGGCGACACAGTTCGGAACGGCGGTGCCTTTCGGCCTCACTTCACGCCAGCAGAACGCATGGCTCTACGCCGGCGGTGGTCTGGAGGTGCTGCGCGAGTACTACGCGGAAGAGTTCGGACTCATCCAGTTCCCGGCCGGCAATACCGGCGTGCAGATGGGCGGCTGGTTCACCAAAGAAATCAACTCAGTCGCCGATCTCCAGGGCCTGAAGATGAGGATCCCCGGTTTGGCAGGACGCAGCTTCAACAATCTTGGAGCCGAACAGGTGACTGTGGCCGGCGGTGACATCATCACGTCGATCGAAACAGGCGCAATCGACGCGGCTGAGTGGGTGGGACCATACGACGACCTGATCCTTGGATTGGGCGAACTCGGCAGCCAGCTCTATTACTACCACCCGGGGTGGTGGGAGCCTGGTTCCACGCTCGAGGTTCAGATGCCGCTGACTCTGTGGAATGAACTGCCTGAGGAGTATCAAGCCGCCGTGGAGAACGCCGCCAAAGCAGCCAACCTCGGCACGATGGCCAACTACGACGTGCTCAACTCCGATGTCCTGGCCCAGGTCAAGCAGGTCGCCGAGATCAGGGAGTTCCCCGACGATGTCTTGACTGCCTTCAAGACTGACTTTGAGGGCGTGCTCGACGAGGTTGCCGCCAGTGACGGTCGGTTCAACGAGATCCTCGGTCCGTGGCGTCAGTTCCGTGACTCGGTGCAGGAGTGGCATGCTCTGGCCGAGTCGTCGATGCTCCGAGCCTTCACTCTGTAACGGCCCAAATCAACTGTAGGCCCGGCGATGCGTTCGGTATCGCCGGGCCTTGCCGCGTCGGGAGTCGGTTCCGGTAGCGTTATGTCCGGCCGTTCCTCCCCTGAGATCGGTTTGGTCGTGCCAGACTCAGGGTATGCGCGCCATACGACTTGCCCGACCGGCATACGTCGAAGAGTCGCCTCTCCAACTCGTCCAGCAGCCAGATCTAGAGCCCGCCCCGCTCGAGCTGACGATCGAGGTCGAAGCTTGCGCAGTATGTCGGACGGATCTCCAGCTGGTCGAGGGCGACATAGACGCACATCGCCTACCCGTTACGCCGGGCCACCAGATCGTCGGCACCGTCGCAGCTATTGGGGCGGGTGTCGCGGGCTGGAAGATCGGTAATCGTGCCGGCGTCGGATGGGTGGCCGGGGCATGCGAGGAATGTGAGTTCTGCGCAGCCGGACGTGAGAATCTCTGCACATTTGCCCGCTTCACGGGTTGGGATCGAGACGGTGGGTTCGCCGAACAGGTGAATGTGCGGGCCGATTTCGCCTTTCCACTTCCCGACGGACCAACCGGCCGGCAACTCGCACCTCTGTTGTGTGGCGGCGTGATCGGCTACCGGTCACTTCGGATCTCGGGGATCGAGCCTGGAGGGCGGCTCGGCCTGTTTGGGTTCGGTGCTTCCGCCTCGCTGGCTATCCAGGTGGCGATCTATTGGGGTTGTGAGGTGTATGTCTTTACCAGATCTGAAGCCGAGCAAAGGCGGGCCCTTGAACTGGGTGCGGTGTGGGCGGGGAGTTACGGAGACCCGGCACCCGAACAGCTCGACGCGGCGATAACCTTTACGCCGGTTGGTTCCGTAATCGTCCAAGCGCTCCGGGCGCTGGATAGGGGAGGAGTCGTGGCGATAAACGCCATTCACCTGGACGAGATTCCTGCGTTTGACTACGACGACTTGTGGTTGGAGCGGCAGATACGGAGCGTTGCAAACTACACGCGGCGCGATGCCCTGGAATTCCTCGATCTGGCGGTCCGGATTCCCGTTGTCACCGCAACGGATGGATTTCCGCTGGCCGAAGCCAATGAGGCACTGGCCGCGGTGAAGGCCGGCTCGGTTCGAGGTACTGCCGTCTTGCTGATGGGCTAAGTCGGGCGCTTACGGTCCGGAGACTGCGCCCAGCGGGTCTAGCCACGTTGTTGACTTCAGGTGGTAACTAGTCACTATGAGTAGCGAGCGTTTGGGACTACTGAAAGGCGCTGAGCTGCCGATGAGATATGTAGGGCCGGAGGCAGACCCGGAGACATGAGAAGACACCAACGGATATGACCGCAACAGCCATTCCAGAGCTGAAGGAATCGACCTCCCGGCCGACGGGAGTTGGTGTTGTCCGGAGAAAGCGCGACATGGTCCAGTTGAAGTCGAGTTCGCGAGCCCAGAGGCGATCCAATCGCCGGCTGGCCTCCGTGTGGATGCTGGCCGCGCCTCTGCTTGCGATCGGCGCGTTCCTCGCCTGGATCATGGCACCGATGGGCAGGCTGGGTGGTCTTGTCGAGATTCCATTCTGGGTGCTGGCTCCGGCATTCACATTGGGCGAAGTCGCCGTAGTTCATCTTCGATTCCGCAAGAACGCACACTCGTTCTCGATGAGTGAAGTCCCCCTGATCGTCGGACTCTTCTCGACGTTCCCGCTCGGGTTGATCGTGGCCCAGGCGTTGGGAAGCTTCCTCGCCTACACGCTCCACCGGAAACAAACGATGGTTCGAGTCGCCTTCAACGTTGGACAGGGTGCCATCGTCACCTCGACCACAATCTGGATCTTTCGTAGCCTCGCCACGGAAGCGAATGCTCTCAACTACGTGGGATGGTTCGCTGCCCTGATCGCAGTCACGGCGGGTGTATCCATCGCCAATGTTCTCGTGCACCTTGCCATCCGTATCTCGGGCGGCCGCAACACGATGAAGGAGGTTGGCGAAGTCCTGACCTTCACGTTGATGGGAGCGATAGTCAACACGTTCCTCGGCCTCATCTTCGTTATGATCCTCTGGACGAATCCGAGCGCCTTCTGGCTGGCCGTTGCACCACCCGTGGTCCTATACGTCGCATACCGCGCCTATGTTTCGCAACGACTCGAGCGTGCGCGGCTGCAATCTCTCTATGAGGCGAGCCGGAGACTCCATAGTGCTCCACAGATCGATCGTGCCGTCGAGATTGCCTGCAATGAGGCGATCTCGATGCTCGATGCCGAACGGGCCGAGATCGTCCTGTTTTCGGAAGTTGGCAGCCGCCTTGCCTATCGAACGGTCTTGACGACCGAAGCGACCGAAATGACGATGTTCCCCGTGGTTCTCACCGAAGGCGAACGGGATATCGCCGGGGAGTTGGCGGAATCACCGGCACGTGTGCTGGAGGGGCTGAGTAGATACGGCCTTTCGTCAGACTACGAGATCAAAGATGGAGTGTCGGCTCCGCTGGTCGGATCTGCCGGGGCGCTCGGTTATCTGCTGGTCACCAATCGCCTCGACGACGTATCGACCTTTGTCGACGCAGATGCCAGGCTGCTCGCCACCCTGGCGGGTCATGTCACCGTTTCTCTCGAAAACGGACGTTTGGAAGATTCACTCGAGGAACTCACGCGTCTCAAGGATCAGCTCGAGCAAGAGGTGAAATCAAAGGACGAGTTTGTCGCCTCGGTCAGCCATGAGTTGCGGACCCCTCTAACCGGGATCGTTGGTCTCTCGCACGAGTTGGTAGCCAACCGTGAGTATTTCGAAGATGAAGAGGTGAACGACCTCCTGGTGATGATCTCTGAGCAGAGTTCTGAACTGTCCAACATCGTCGAGGACCTGCTGGTCGGCGCCAGGGCAGACGCCGGAACGTTGGTCATAAAACCCGCGTCCATCGATCTCGCCAAAGAAATCCAGGCGGTCGTCGCGGGACATGCTCTGCTCGGCTCCGATGGCCATGCCGATGTCCCAGTGACGATGAACGCCAACGCGGCCAGGGCCGATGCGTTGCGTTTCCGTCAAATCGTTCGGAATCTGCTGACCAACGCGGCGCGTTACGGAGGGAACAACGTGTGGATAGAAACCCACCGTGAGGCCGGGCGGGTTGTCGTCTTGGTCATGGATGACGGCAGGGGCGTTCCGGTCGGTCAGGAAGCCGCGATATTCGAGGCCTACCAGCGGGCCCACAACGCCGTCGGGCAGCCCGCGTCGGTCGGTCTTGGCCTCTCGGTGGCACGCAAGCTGGCCCGATTGATGGGCGGCGATCTTCGCTATCGCCGGGTCAACGACACCTCTGTGTTTGAGCTGGCGCTGCCGCTGGTGTCGCAGAATGTGGTCGTCGACAAGCCGGTGAGCTCGATAGTCTGACCCCCGCCCTCTCTGTTACCCGCGGAGTTCCAGTTCCCGTGCGATCGCCATTTCTCGCCCGTACTTCTTCCAATCCGACTGCTTCGTCGACAATGTCACATCGGTAGTGATCAGCAGCAAGCCGAGTCCGATCAGCACTATCCACGACCACCCGGGGGCTTCCATGCCCCAGGCAGCACCCAGCAACAGAAAAGGCATCGCTTTGGTGACAAGTGCACCCGAGGCATGCATCCAGGCCCGCTTCTTGGCTGCGACCCGCAAGTAACTCGCGTAGTCGGTTTTGACGCCAGGTTGCGGACGGCGGATTTCTGAGATGAACCAGTGCGTGAACCGGATACCGACCATCCGGCCGACGATCAGGTGGCCGAGTCCATGTGTGGTGGCCAGAAGTATTCCGGTGCCGGCGAGGAGTAGCAAAGCGTTCCATGGTTCGTCGACGTAATAGCCGGCCGAGATGACCGCCAGGCCGACGATCGATCCGAACCAGAGCAAGACCTCGCCGAATCGTATTGAATAGCTGCGGAACACCCAGGCCTCAAAGGCGAGTCTGTCGATGTGGCCGATCCGATCCGCGTACCTGTCTATGAGTGTTGGATCCCGCTTGACTTGTCCGATCACCCTCCAGAATCCTTCAGCCCCGAGCTGAACAGGTGAACCGGCTTCCAACCGCTTCTCGCATGTTTCTAGAACTGCCTCGATGTCGGTCATATGCATCATCTCCGAATCGCTAGATACGAAGCTAGCCGGTGCCGGACGGGTCCTGTTCCACAGTCGCTCCGACCGGCCACTAGCGTGACACGCATGGAGATCGTTCGACCCCAAAACCTGGCCGGCGTGTTCGATGCACTCGAGTTGTCTCCGGATGCCCTGCTCCTCGCCGGCGGCACGGATTCCATGGTTCTCGTCAATGCTGGAGCCTTGCGGCCGGACAACGTCATCTCACTCAGAAATGTGAAGGAACTGAAGATCTGGGACGGTGGATTCATCGGTGCCGGCGTCACCTACGCACGGCTCGAGCACAGTGATGTAGCGGCCCTCGCCGAGTTGTCCCGGACGGTCGGCTCACCTCAGATTCGAGCTGTCGGCACCCTCGGGGGCAACCTCGGAACCGCCAGCCCGGCAGGAGATGCTCTGCCGTTTCTGGCTGCAGTCGATGCCGCCGTCGAGCTGGTCTCGGGCTCCGGATCTCGAGTGATGGCCTGGGATGAGTTTCTCACCGGGCCGAAGAAGAACGCCTTGGAACCGGGTGAGCTGATCCTTGGCGCGCACCTTCCGGACGTCGTGCCGGAGCGAACGGCGTTCGCCAAGATAGGAGTCAGACAGGCGATGGTGATCTCGATTGCCTCGGTGTGTGTCACCAGGGATAGAGCGGGAATCACGACGGTTGCGATGGGCGCCGTCGGACCTACGGTCCTCCGTGCCCGGGGGGCCGAGGAGATGATTTCGGGAGAGGCTGCACCCAGCGAGGCGGCACTCGATGAGTTCCAACGGCTCGTTTCGGAGGAAGCGCGGCCGATCACCGATCATCGATCGACAGAGGAGTACAGAAGGATGGCCGTCGGCGTGCTCGCCCGCCGGGCCCTAGAGAGGTGCCTGGCATGAACGTCCGGTTAATCGTCAACGGAGAGGTTCTCAACGCGGAAGTGACCACACCGATCAGCCTGTTGAAAGTGCTGCGAGATGAGCTCCATCTGCTGGGCACGAAGGATGCCTGCGAGCAGGGGGAGTGCGGCTCCTGTTCGGTGCTTCTCGATGGTGACTTAGTGTGTTCTTGTCTGGTCATGGCCGCCGACGCTCACGATTTGCCGGTGACAACGGTCGAGGGGATTGCCTCCGACGGCGAACTTCACCCACTGCAACAAGCGTTGATCGATCACGGAGGCGTGCAATGCGGGTTCTGCACTCCCGGTTTCGTAGTCGCCGGTGCTGATCTGCTCGAGCGCAATCCCTCACCTACTTCCGGCGAGATCAGGGAAGCACTGTCGGGGAACCTCTGTCGATGCACGGGATACGGTGGGATCGAGCGGGCGATACAGAGCCTGATCGAGGTGGAGGAGCGATGACAGCGCGCACTCAGACCGGCAGCAAGGTTCGTAAAGGGGTCGGAGAGTCGGTTCCTCGTCCCGATGGGATTCCGAAGGTCACGGGGCACTTCGCTTACGCGTCGGACCTCTACGCACAGGACATGTTGTGGGGTGCAGCTCGGCGGGCTCCTGTTGCACACGCCGGGGTGACTCATCTTGACGTCGCCCCGGCACTTGCCATGGCCGGCGTGCACGCAGTCCTCACCTACGACGACCTTCCCGCCAAGCGGTTTCAGGGCCAGATCATCACCGACCAGCCGGTGTTGGCCGATGGAACCATCCGCTATTGGGGCGAAGTGGTGGCGATCGTCGCAGCCGACGATCCGACGACTGCCGCAGAAGCCGCGCAGGCGATTGAAGTTGCCTACGAACCGCTCGACCCGCTGACGGACGTCGACGAGGCGTTGGCCCGCGATGAGGTGCTCAGAAAGGCAGTTTCCTATCGCGGGGATCGGGAAGTCCACGGAGAAGTTGTGGTCGAAGCTACCTACGAGACCGCAACGCAGGATCAGGCACCTCTCGGTAACGAAGCCGGTATAGCGGTGCCCGACGGAGCCGGAGGCGTCGACGTATACGGGCCGACGCAGTGGACTCACGTAGATCACGAGCAGCTGGTCGACTGTCTCGGGCTGCGACCCGAGGAAGTTCGCGTTCACCCGACCGGCCTGGGCGGCGCATTCGGTGCCCGAGAAGATTTGAGCCTCCAAACTCATCTGTGCTTACTGGCACTGCGGACGGGCCGACCCGTGCGGATGGTGTTCGGGAGGGAGGAGAGCTTCGCGGCGCACGTGAAACGGCACGCGGCACGCATGTATTACCGCCATGAGGCAGACCGCGCCGGGAATCTGATACGTGTTGACGCGAAGCTGCTTCTCGACGGAGGCGCCTATTCGATGACGAGCCCGGCGGTGGTGGCCAACGCCGTGGGCTTCGCAGTCGGGCCGTATCGATGCCCGAACGTGTTCGTGGACGGCTACGCATTGCGGACGAACAACCCACCGTCTGGAGCGATGCGGGGATTTGGTGCCGTGCAGACGGGCTTCGCCGTCGAATCGCAGATGGATCGAGTCGCCGCAGAATTAGGAATGGATCCGCTCGAGTTCCGTTTGAAGAATGCCATCGGTCCGGGCGACGTACTCGCGACAACCGGGCAGCTGATCACGGAACCGCTCCCCACCCGCGAGGTCATCGAGTCGGTGCGTGCGATGCCGCTTCCCGACGATGAGACATCGACCGACGCGCGAGAACTGCCGGGCGGTACCGGGCTGACAACTCCTCGGTCGGCGGTTGTCCGCGGTGTCGGTTATGCCGTCGGTTTCAAGAATCTGGCCTTTTCGGAAGGCTTCGATGATTACGCGGAGGCGCGGATCACGCTTACTCCCGTCGGATTGGACATCCATACGGCGGCCATCGAGGTCGGGCAGGGAATGGTTACCGTGCTCGAGCAGATTGCCAGGAGTGTGACCGGTATCGAGGATGTGCGGGTCATATTCGATGACACCTCCCAGATCGGTTCGGCCGGATCTACGTCTGCTTCCCGGCAGACCCAGATGTCGGGTGGTGCCGTTCTGAAAGCAGCGGAGAAACTCAGAGATGAGCTTTTCGAATACTTCGGTGCCGACGCCCTCTCCAGCGAAGGTATGTGGCGTGGCAGCCAACTCGTAGCCTCATTGCCGGAAGCGTGCCTCGACCGGGATTTCTCCGCCCATGTCCGTCACCGGCATCAAGGATCCGAGGAACCCGATGAAAACGGACAGGGGAACCTACATGTCGACTTCGCAGTGTCCGCACACCGGGCCGTCGTCGACGTCGATCCGGTATTGGGCCTGGTCAGAGTGGTGAAGATCGACACAGCACAGGACGTTGGATTCGCCCTGAATCCGATGTCCGTGATCGGGCAGATCGAAGGGGGGACCATGCAGGGCATCGGCCTCGCCGTCATGGAAGAACTGATTGTCGACCACGGCATCGTACGAAACCCCAATTTCACCGACTATCTACTGCCGACGTTCCTCGATGCTCCTCCGATCGAGGCGGTTCTGATTGAGCAGCCTTCTAGCTGGGGGCCTTTCGGAGCGAAAGGCTTTGCCGAGTTGCCAACCATCAGTTCTACGCCGGCAGTCGTTGCGGCGATTCGCAACGCAACCGGTAAAGCTCTGACCAGGGTCCCGGTGCGCCCGGAGGACATAGCTTTGTAGTCGCGACTCGCGGATGCTCAGCCGTTTACGAGACGTCGGGCCGCCTCGTTGTGGCTTTCAATCACCGGTTCGAGTTCCAGGGTGGTCAACCGGCCCTGGTCGACGATGCGGCGGCCGTGCACGAACGAGTAGTCCACGGTGCCTGGTTGACAGAACGCCACTGCTGCAATCGGGTCGTGTAGTGCCCCGGCGTAGTTGAGCGATTGCAGATCGATGGCGATTAAGTCGGCGGCCATCCCCGGTGCCAGGGATCCGATATCGTCGCGGCCGAGAACTTCGGCTCCACCCCTGGTAGCCACCTCGAGCGCGGTTCGGGCGGCCAGGAGCGGGCCGCCCTCGAGCGTCGGTGACGCCGCCAGCCTGCTCAAGAGCATCGCCTGGCGAACCTCCCCGAGGAGATGCGATCCGTCGTTTGATGCCGAACCATCAACGCCCAGGCCGAGACGAACGCCGGCCTGGAGGTAGGAGCGAACCGGGGCGATTCCCGAGGCGAGCCGCATGTTGGAACTAGGGCAGTGCGCTGCGCCCGTCCCGGTGGCCGCCATCCATTGGACCCCCGGCTCGTCGATATGCACCGCATGTGCGAACCATACGTCCGGCCCCGCCCAGTTCACGCTCTCCGCGTAGGCGAGAGGAGGCAACCCGAACATCTCGAGGCAGAAATCGTGCTCGTCGATCGTTTCGGCGAGATGGGTGTGGAGATGAACCCCGTACTGCCTGGCCAGTTCGGCCGACTCACGCATTCCGGCGCTGGTGACCGAGAACGGGGAGCACGGAGCGACAACGATCCGCACCATGGCACCGCGCCCGGAGTCGTGGTGGGACTCAATGACGCGACGTGTGTCGTCGAGGATGCTCGCTTCAGACTCGACCACGGAATCCGGGGGAAGACCGCCCTCACTTTCTCCGAGACTCATCGACCCGCGCGAGGCGTGAAGACGGATACCAACGGTGCCGGCTGCTTCGATCTCATCATCGAGACGTGCGTCATTTGGAAAGAGGTAGAGATGGTCGAAGGCGGTTGTACACCCGGAGAGAGCGAGTTCTGCGAGTCCCACCTGGGTCGACACGAACACGTCGGCGGCGGTCATTCGCGCCCAGATCGGATATAGGGTCTTGAGCCAGTCGAAGAGTCCTGCATCCTGCGCGGCCGGGATCGCCCTGGTCAAGGTCTGGTACAGATGATGGTGGGTGTTGATCAGACCCGGCAGAACGACATGGTTGCGGGCGTCGAGGATCTCGTCGGCCGTGGCCGGAAGTTGATCGGTGGGGCCGACCTGTTCGATCCACCCATCTCTGGCGAATAGACCGCCATCGGCGATCTCTCGTCGCTCGTCGTCCATGGTGGCGACGACAGCAGCGTTGCGGACAAGAAGTGTGCTCATAGCTTCGAAGTTAGTGGCCCGACGACCGGTTGCGCGGCAGTCAAGGAGACATTGGGCGCGCCCGGGCGGATAGTCTCACTTGAACGAAACAGAAAGGGGTATCGTGACTGAGTTCGTGAAGGGTTTGCCCAAGGCCGAGCTACACCTGCATATCGAAGGTACTCTCGAGCCGGACCTCATGCTGGCGCTCGGCAAACGCAACGGCGTGCCGTTGAGCTACTCGAGCGTCTCCGAAGTCGAGGCCGCCTATGAGTTCACGAACCTCCAGTCGTTTCTCGACGTCTACTACGAGGCCGCCCGAACGCTGCTCACCCGTCAGGATTTCTTCGATTTGACCTTTGAGTATCTCGAACGAGCATCGGCGGACGGAGTGGCAAGAGCCGAGATCTTCTTCGATCCGCAAACCCACACAGAGCGGGGAGTGCCGATCGGAACTGTTATAGGTGGTATATCCGACGCACTGGATGCAGCGACGGAACGTCTCGGAATGTCGTCCGGGCTCATCCTGTGTTTCCTTCGCCATCTGCCTGCTGCGCAGGCTATGGCAACTCTCGAGTCTGCCCTGTCCTATCGGCATCTGTTGCTGGGCGTCGGGCTCGATTCTTCGGAAGTCGGTCATCCACCTGGAGATTTCGCCGATGTGTTCGCGGCGGCTCGAGACGAGGGCCTGAGAGTGGCAGTACACGCCGGCGAGGAGGGTCCTCCTCAGTACGTATGGGAGGCGCTCGATATCCTCGGAGCCGAGAGGATCGATCACGGCAATCGTGCACTCGAAGACGCAGCACTGGTGAATCGACTGGTCGTCGATCAGGTGCCACTAACCGTCTGTCCTCTCTCGAACCTGAAACTCCAGGTGGTCCGGCGACTCGAAGACCATCCTTTGCGTGACATGCTCCAACTCGGGCTCAACGTGTCGATCAACAGCGATGACCCTTCCTACTTCGGTGGCTATATCGGTGCCAACTACGAGAGAACTCAGGCCGCCCTCGAGTTGTCTGATGAAGAACTGGCCGGCATTGCTCGCAACTCGATGAAGGCAACCTTCTTGCCGGAAGAGGAGAAGCAGGTACTGCTCGACAGATTGGATGTCTATACCTCCGGCCGGCGGCCGGTTGCTAATGGCCTTTGAGTTGAACAGCGTTCCGAACGGTCCCGACGCCGCGGTGCTCCTAGGATTCGGCACATGAGCCACGACTACGACGTCCTCATTGTCGGTAGCGGATTCGGAGGCAGTGTCGCAGCCATGCGACTAACCGAAAAGGGATATCGGGTAGGCGTACTCGAAGCCGGCAAACGGTGGAATGCCGACACACTTCCCAAGACGAACTGGGACTCTCGGCGCTTCTTCTGGTTCCCGCGCCTGGGAATGCGTGGCATACAGAGGATCTCGCTTTTGAAACATGTGATGATTCTCTCGGGTGCGGGTGTTGGCGGTGGGTCTCTGGTTTGGGCCAATGTCTCGTACCGTCCGCACGAGGCCTTCTACACAGATCCACAGTGGGGTGACATCACCGATTGGGCTGAAGAACTCGATCCTTTCTACGACCAGGCTGAAAGGATGCTCGGTGTCGAGGAGAACCCCACGGAAACAAATTCAGACCGGGTAATGAAGGATGTTGCTGCCCACTTCGGCGTTGAAGAGACCTTCCATCCCACGCCGGTGGCCGTCTATTTCGGCGAGAAGAAGGTCGAGGTTCCCGACCCATATTTCGGAGGCGAGGGACCGACCCGGACCGGATGCCGGCAATGCGGCGGTTGCATGGTTGGCTGCCGTTTCAACGCCAAGAACACCCTCGACAGCAACTACCTCTACATGGCAGAACGACACGGTGCCGCGATACATCCGCTCCACCAGGTGACGAACGTGATTCCTTTGGCCGGCGGCGGATACTCGGTTGTCGCAGAGAAACCCGGGTCCTGGTTCAACAAGAAACCGAAGACTCTGACAGCCGAGCAGGTGGTGTTCGCGGCCGGAGCGTTGGGAACGTCGAAGCTCCTGCTGCGGTTGAAGGAGGGGAGCCTTCCCGGTTTGTCGGATCGCCTCGGATATCAGTTCCGTACCAACAGCGAAGCGATCCTCGGGGCCAGCGCGCGCGACACATCGATCGATTACAGCGAGGGAGTAGCGATCACCTCTTCGATTTACCCCGAACCACATACTCATGTGGAACCGGTGCGTTATCCGGTCGGCAGCAACTCGATGGGATTGCTGACGACGATCCTCGTGGACGGCGGTGGAAAGATGCCCCGCTGGATGCGATTCATCGGTGCGGCCCTGGCGAGTCCGCTCAAGGTCTTTCGCGCCATGAACCTCCGGCGCTGGTCGGAGCGGACGGTGATTCTGCTCGTCATGCAGAGTCTCGACAACAGTTTGCGGTTGTTGCGCCGGAATGGTCGTTTCACGACGGCCCCGGACCAGGGGAACCCCAATCCGACCTACATTCCAATCGCCAATGAGGCGGCCCGGGCAGCGGCAGCCGCCATCGGCGGGGATCCCGGTAGCTCCATCAACGAGGCGCTTCTCGACGTGCCGCTGACTGCCCACATCCTCGGAGGGGCGCCGGTCGGTGCGACTGCGGCGGAGGGCGTCGTCGATCCCTATCACCGTGTCTACGGATATCCCGGATTGCACGTCATCGACGGTGCGGCCATTGGTGCCAATCTGGGGGTGAACCCTTCGCTCTCAATCACCGCGATGGCCGAGCGGGCGGTAGCGCTGTGGCCCAACCGGGGTGAGGAGGATCGGAGGCCCGACCTGGGCGCTGGATATGTGAGGATCGACCCCATTCAGCCCAACGCGCCGATCGTTCCCGCCTCAGCGAGCGGATCTATCGGGTGGATGTAGCCGACTACTTGATGAAGCGGATCGTCAACGGGTAGCGATAGAACTCGTTGTTGGCGGCCTTCAAGGTGGCGACGATCACCAGGACGAACCAGGCGATTGCGATGATCGGCAGCAGCAGGAAACCGATCAGCACGAACAGCAGCAGGAACGAGATCACCCCGTACAGCATGATCGAGAGGTTGAAGTTGACTGCCTCTTTGCCGTGTGCGTCGACCATCGGCGAGGAGTCCTTCTTGATCAACCAGACCACCAGGGGGCCGATAACAGACGGGACGCCGACCAGTTGCACGAAGGCCGAAAGGTGGGCGGCCATCGACCAGGTGCGCTCGTCCTCTGCACGCATGCCACCGCCTACATAGACCGGCGGGGAATCCTGGCCGGTGGGTGGTGGTGGCGGCATGAAAGGGGGTTGCTCGGCCGGCGGTGGTGGAGGGAGCACCTCGGGTTCGGGTCGCTCGCCCAGATTCGGGACCGCTATGTCGGTCGGGACCGGCATACCGCAAGCGAGGCAGAAGTCGTATCCCGCCGTGAGTTCTGCCTTGCAGTTCTTACACGTGGCCATCGCGTGTTCCTCCAATGAGTCGGAATGAACACTAATGGGTGGGAGTAGAGCGGGACCAGCATTAGGCGGTAGGCCGT
>JAHEDJ010000074.1 GCA_024641325.1 bacterium
CGGCCAACGCGCATCGCCCCGGGCCGTGGTAGCCGACGGTCCGGGGCGATCGGTGGGAGGAAACTCGCTCGAGCGAGTTAGCCGTTGTTGTCGGATCGGACCCGGATGCGAACGTCGCCGTCTTCGAGTTGGGCGTTGAACTGGATGCGTCGGGTACCGTTGCGGAAGTCGGCTTCGACCTCGACGCCGGAGGCAATCTCGATCTCGAACGACCAGCCGGCCGCCGGATCCACCGAGACAATCTTGAGGCTCGAACCGTTCGAAGCGATCGTCACTGTGCCACCGTCCCCAGCGTTGTAAGTCACCGAGGATGCGCCGTCGTCACCGGCCGGCGGGGTCGTAGTGGACGTGCTGCTCGAATCATCAGGAGTCGTGATCGACGTGCTGCTCGAATCCTCCGGGGTCGTAGTCGACGTGCTGCTCGAATCCTCCGGGGTCGTAGTCGACGTGCTGCTCGAATCATCAGGGGTCGTAGTCGACGTATGCGTCGTACTAGCGGTGCCCGCGTTGTCATCAGCACCTTCAGCGACGCCAGTTTCGACGCCGACGGTGGCGGTCGGAGCGGTTGATGAGGCGATCGAGGTCGTCGCCATCGAGTCGTCCGATGCCGGTCCGATAGCTGCGTTTGCGATTCCGATTGCCATGAGACCCGCCACGATTGTGGCGAGGATTGCTGCGATTCGTCTGGACATTCGTCTGTCTCCTTCATATAGCCGATGCTGGAGTCAGAATGTCTGAGCTGGTATTTGAGGGTCCTCCGCGGTTGGTTAGGGAAACCTCTTTTGTGGATCGGGTCGAAAAGGCCTCGCTAGCGGACGGGAACCGGGCCGCCGCCGGCCGGCGGCAGGACCACCCGAACTAACGTCCCCGACGGGTCTCCTGACTCCCAGCGGGCCTCGCCACCGGCTGCCTCTGCGGTTCTGCGGACGATGTCGATGCCCAGGCCGGTCGACCGACTCCCGCTTGCCCCTCGTTCGAGCAACCCGTCGTCTGCAATCCCGGGTCCCTGGTCGGCGACCACCAGCTCAATCAGCCCTCGCTCCGACTCGCGCAGAGTGACGTGATATCCGGTGCCGGCCGGGGTGTGGGCAAACACATTGCCCAGCAGTGCATCCAGCATCGCCTCGAAATCGCCGGGATATCCGTTAACTGCACAATCACGGATCCCAACATCGAGGTTCCATTGACGGCCTTGATCGGCTGCCAGCCAACCCCAGTATTCCAACCGTTCGGCGACGATCTCGACCAGGTCGGCAACGACGCCCCCGCCTTCTCGCACCGATCGGCGGGCTTCGTTGATGACGTGGCTCACGACCCGCTCGAGTTCGTCCACGTCTTGGTGGAGGCGGCTCACGTCAACGTGCTTGCCCACCGCCTCGATGTCGAGCTTCAGAGCAGTGAGTGGCGTCCGAAGCCGGTGCGAGATATCGGCAGCCGTCTCCCTTTCCCGATCCATCAGCGCGCTCACCCGCCCGGTCAGCGTATTGAAGGCCGTTCCGACCTCAGCCAGTTCGCTCGGGCCGCCCGGGTCCACCGTCACCGTCAGCTCACCCTTGCCTAATCGATGGGTCGCTTCAACAAGATCTTTGATCGGGTTGACAACGGCCCTGCCCATTCGGTCGGCGACTACGAACGCCAATCCGATCAATCCCAATCCGAGTGCGCCGAGTATCACCCAGGCCGACTCGACGTCCTGGGTGAGTACCGCGGAGGGAACGGCAATGACAATGACCCAGGGAGCACCGGCTCCTCGCAACACCGGTACCACCACCGCCTCGCTCCCATCGAGTGGCTGCCGGTAGGCCTGGCCCAACTCTCGGGCCGCCGCCAGATCGACTCCGGCCGGCAGTGATGCCCCCAGCACGGTCCCGTCGGAAAGCATCACGGCAGTGTCGGGTGCCGCCGCCAGGGTCCTTTCCAGCGCCGCGATCGAATCTCGCCCATCATCGATGGTCGACGCGAAGCGAGCCACGGTCTGTGCTTCGCGTTCGGCGGCATTCATTGCCCGGTCCACAGCCAGATCACGAATCAGCACAGCCAGCGGCACCAAGAAGGCGATGATCACGATCGATGTGATCGACAGCGCGTACAGGGAGAGCCAGCGCCTCACGAATCAGGTTTCACAAGCTTGATACCGACACCGTGAACGGTTTGGAGATAATGAGGCTCAGCCGCACTCTCCCCCAGCTTGCGGCGCAGCACCGACAGGTGAACATCAACGGTCTTGTCCGCACCGCCGTACGGTTGCCTCCACACTTCAGCGAGGAGTTCACGTTTAGAAACGACAACGCCGACCCGATCGGCGAGATAGGAAAGGAAGTCGAATTCCTTTCTCGTCAGGTCGAGGGGCGTGCCGTCAAGAGTCGCAACCCGCTGCTCAACGTCAACCGTCAGCTCGCCCACGATCATGGGCCCACGAATGGTCCCGCTCTCGACCCGTCGCATGATGGCCTCGATACGGGCTTGCAGTTGAGCACCTGAGAAGGGCTTCACGACGTAGTCATCGGCGCCGTCACGAAGGATCCGGACGATCTCCCCCTCCTCGTCGCGGGCGGTCGCAACGATGACGGGGACGGCGCTGATCGATCTGATCATCTTTAGTGCTTGACCCCCGTCGATATCGGGCAACCCGAGGTCGAGAATCACGACATCTAATCCACCTTCGGTAGCGCGCTGGACGCCTTCCATCCCCGAGGACAGCGACTCGACGGAGTGGCCCTCGCCGGCTAGGAAGCGGGCAAGGCCTTGCCTAATCGATTGGTCATCTTCAATAATCAGGATCGACGACATGACAGCCATCCTATTGTTGGATCGCGACCCACAACCACGTGATCCAGTCGAATTGGGAATTCCCTAACGTTTCTCGGAGAGAGTCCTAACGGCAGACCTGCGATAGTTGTGTCATGCCGAAATGGATGAAGCTCGTAGCGGGTTGGGCCTTGGCCGTCACTATCGCCCTCGCTTTGTCTTGGGGAGCGGTTGCCCGGGTGCGCAACACCGTCATCCAGCCCAGCGCTGAGATCCCAACGGCGGCGGCCTCCGCCTCCAGTGCGGCTCCAACGAGCCAGACAAGCACGTCAGCCCCTTCGGTCATCGGACTTGAACCCGAAGTGATCGATTCATCGACCTCGACCACAGTGACGACCGCAGAGACAACCCTGGGCACCACCCAAACAACCACATCTCAGTCATCACCCACCACAACCCCGACGACTACCTCCTCCACGGCACCAACGAGAACCTCCAGTTACACGCTGGCCGGCGGCGTGGTCACCATCAGTTACTCGCCGGGTGTGGTTACGTTCGTGTCTGCAATCCCTCAACCCGGATACAGCACCGATCGTAAAGCCACAGGCCCCGTTGAAGTCCGAATCCGATTCGAAAGCGAGAGCCATACCTCTGACTTCCGGGCCGAGTGGGAAGGCGGCGCTCTCAAGGTTTCCCAGGACGAATCCGGTGAAGGCTGATCTCACCCGTCCGCGATGGGAAACGAGTCGGCAGAGTTGGCCACCACCCCGACCGCTCGGTTGCCCCGCTGGTTTCGTCAATACGGCGAGGGCAGCGTTCGACCGGTCTCGAGCAGGGTATTCCTACTGCGGACGGTGGAAGGGAGCCACAAACGGTGACGCTTCGAGGTCGATGCGTCTAATTCGCGGTGACGCTCTTCATGGAAACCGCCTCCCCCGGGTCGACGCTTTTCTCGGAAGGCGAACGTATGTCGGTCGCAGATGTGCCGATACAGCGCACCCTTAGAGATGCTCGTTTCTACAACATGTTTGGCGATCTGTGCGTCGCTTTCTGGCGATCATCGCACCTCCGACGGCGACGATTGCCGATGCGCCTAGGGCGTGGACATCACATAACCTTCGTCGGTGAGTGCGACGGGGGAATCTCCTGTCCAGGCGAATGTGACGCGTGGGTGTTTGCGGGTACGCCGAATTGGAGGTCCCAGCTATCGGTGTGGGGGTTGTAGAAAGCGATGCCTTCTCCTCTCCGTATTTCGGCGCCGGTAACCAAATGGCAACCCCTTCACCAGCGGCTACGGCCGACATGGCGTCGGCGAGACGCTCCGCGGGTTCGACCAGGATCGGGAAGTCAGCAATGACTTGGACTTGACCCGGGTTGGGTGCGACGTCGCAGGCGAGTTGTGGGACCTCGCAGATGCGCCGCAGCTCTTGGGAGTTGGCGACCATTAAGGCCCCCCTTACCTCGGTCATTCGATCTGCGTGGGAACCGGCGTGTGCTTCTCGAAGTCCAATAGGTTGAGCCATTCAACCAATGGGGCCGGGGCCGCCCACCCAGTTGCGGGGGTTGGATGGTCAGCTGTTGAGGACGGCGACTGGGCAGGGGGAGCCGGTGAGTATTCGTTCGACCCGCGGCCCGAGATACAGGCGTCGGGTGCCGGTTCGTGCGGAGGTGCCGAGTACGACCAGGTCGGCTCCGATTTGTCGGGCGGCCTGCAGGATCGCTTCATCCAGTTCGGGTCCCAGCTCTACCATGGTGGCGGTGGCCACTCCCAGTTCGATCCCCCGGTCGCGGACCTCGCTGACGATCTCGTGGGCGACGTCGAGCCTTTGCACCGGCCCGGTGTCGGTGATGGAAACCACCGGACTCAACACGGACGGAACGACGTGGAGGACGGTGACCGTGGTGTCGGGGCCGGCCAGAGAAAAGGCGAGGTCGGCGGCCCGTCGGGAGGCTGGGGTCCCGTCGGTGGGTACCAGGATCCGCTGGGGTTGCCACCCGGCGGACGCCGGGGATCCCCGCACGACCAGCGTGGGGATCGACACCATCCGCACGATGTCGTCCACAACGCTCCCGAAGAGGGACTCCAGATTGGCGGCCACATCGGTGGCACCGAGCAGCACCAGGTCGTAGCCCTTGGCTGCCTCGTCGAGGACCGCCTGAACCGGATCACCCGGGACCACTCGGGTGGTCACATCGGACCGGAACCCGATGTCCCGGGCGGCGCTGCGGACGGTTTGCTCAGCCTCGGCACGTTCCAGGCCGTCCGCCGCCGACATGAAGGTGACCGCCAGGCGCTCGAGTCCGGCCAGCCGGCCGAGTAGGACTACCTTCACGGCGAGACTGTCTCCGGGATGTCGGGGAGGCCGAATCGGGACCAGGACCCGCCCGACTCGCCGGGTCAGACCTCCGGCGGCAGCTTCCTCACGGCGGAGCCGGGCCGCCTCATCGGCAGCTGGGGCAACCCGCCGCAGGGTGGCTTTGAGAGCGGGCGGGGTGAACAGCGAGGTGACTACCGCCATTACCACGATGATCGAGAAGACGTCCTGTGTGATGATCCCGAGTGACTGGCCGACCGTCGCTACCACGATGCCGATCGCGCCGCGCGCGGTGAGACCAACCCCGTAGGCGAGGCTGGTCCAGTGGTCTGCTCCCGCCAGCCATCTCCCTCCCGCATAGGCCCCCGCCGTCTTACCGACTATCGCCACCGCGATCACGGCCAGGGTGAGTCCGGCCAGACGGGGTTCGGCAAGGGCGACCAGGTTCACCTTCAATCCGGCCACAGCAAAGAAGATGGGGGCAAAGAGTCCAAGCGCCAGCGACTCGAGCGATTCGGCGACCGAGACGGGCAGACGGCGCACCCGACCCAGGAGGATCCCCATGGCGAATGCTCCGATCACCGGCTCGAGGTGCAACGCCTGGCTGAACGCTGCCCAGGCGAACACAAGGACCAGCGTGACCGTCAGGAACCGGTGTGAGGTGCCCGAGGCTTTGTGCACGAACCGGATTGTCCGGTTCACGATGAACGGACCCGCGACGACGGTGACGACCAGGAAGAACAGGACGGTGAGCACGGTTACCCCGATGGTTCCCAGGCCCCCACCACCCTCCGCCAGAGCGATCAGGACTCCCAGCACCGCCCAGCCGACCAGGTCGTTCACCATCCCGGCCGCCAGCATCGTCTGGCCGATGTCCCGTCGCATCATTCGTAGGTCGAGCAAGATGGAGGCCAGCACCGGGATCGCCGAAACCGCCATCGTGGTGGCGAGGAACAGAGCGAACACCAACCGCTGATCCGGATCACCGAGCAGGTCCGTCGGGAACCACCACCCCAGGGCCAGCCCGGCCCCGAAGGGCAGCAGCAGCCCACCCACGGCCACCCCCGCCGCCGTCCCGGCTCTCCGCCGGATCAGGCCCAGGTCGGTTTCGAACCCGGTGACCACCATCAGCAGCATGACCCCGATCAAAGCCACCGTCTCGAGCAACTGGGCTTGGACGGGCGAAGCAGGCAGCCAGACGGCCGCTAGGCCAGGCGTCAGCGCCCCCAACACCGAAGGCCCCAAGATCACACCTGCCAGGATCTCGCCGACCACAGCGGGTTGACCGACCCGGCGAACCAGCTCGCCGAGGAGGCGGGCAACCCCCAGCAGGACGGCTAACTGGATGACGAGTTGCAGCACGTCAGCGTGTGACGGGGGCGCGATCAGAACGTCCACTAACACTCTCCTTCCGTGGCGCCTACGGGGTTAGCTGACGGACTCGGGCTGGAAGGTTGCCCTACCCGGCTTCAGCCGGGATTCGCCCCAACGAATCGGGTCCCCCGCCCCGGCTCCTCGAACCAGGCTCGGCGTGGTCGGAACGATACCCTACGCGGACGGCGGACGGCGGACGGCGGCAGAAATGCAGGACGGATTTGGCCTTGCCTAGCGATCCTTGATTCGCCATACTTCACGGGTCGAAGGGGAGTAGCCCCACGGGATCGGTTCGTCAGTTCGACAGTTCGCTGTCCGGCCCCCCGACCGTCGGTTGAGACGGTAGCCAGACTTTCGATGTCAACAGTTCAGGTAGTCGAAAGGTCCCCCTTGATGTTCCTAGCCGCCGAAGCCGACCGGTCGACGTTTGTCGAACTCGACGTCCCGTTGGGAGCGTGGATCGGGCTACTGGTCGTGATACTCGCCCTGCTGGCAATCGACCTCTACCGGCATCGTGACGCGCATGCTCCCTCCCCGAGAGAGGCGCTCACCGAGTCGATCATCTGGGTGATGTGCGGACTCACCTTCGCGGTGGTGATCGCGATCATGTTTGGTGGCGACGCCTTCGGCGAGTACATCAGCGGCTACCTGATCGAGAAGTCGCTCAGCGTCGACAACGTGTTCGTATGGTCAATGCTGTTCGCCACCCTCTCGATCCCCCTCAGATACCAGCACCGTGTCCTGTTCTGGGGGATCTTTGGTGCCCTCACCCTGCGAGCGATCTTCATCCTGCTCGGCACCGCACTGATCGGCCGCTTCTGGTGGATACTGTTGGTATTCGGAGTCTTCCTCGTCTACACCGGGGCCAAAATCATCCGCCACCGCGCCGACGAGGGCCAATCGGAGGCCACCCGAGGTCTCGGCATCCTTCGCCGGATAATGCCAGTCACCAAGGAGCTAGACGGTCAGAAGTTCCTCACCAAGCTCAACGGCCGGCGGGCTGCCACACCGCTCCTGGCCGCCCTGTTCGTCGTCGAAGTCACCGACATCATCTTCGCGGTCGACTCGGTGCCCGCCATTCTGGCAGTCTCCAACGAGCCCTACATCGTGTTCGCCTCGAACGCCTTCGCCATCCTGGGTCTACGAGCGATGTACTTCTTGCTCGCCAACGCCAAGGAACGATTCCACTACCTCTCGCACGCCCTGGGCGGCATTCTCATCTTCGTCGGAATCAAAATGGCAATCTCGCACTGGTACCACATGAACACCTACCTATCGCTCACCATCATCGTCGCGATACTCATCGCCGCCATCGTTTTCAGCCTGCGCCGCGCCAAGAAACTCGGTATGGCGATGAACGAGCTATCACACGACGATCACCCACACTGAAACATGACCGGTGCGAGTCCGCCCATTCAGATCCGCCCGAACCATCCGGCACACGGCGCTCGCCCTACCGCTACCTGGATAAGCCAGTGCAGCGCATAACGACGCCAAGCGATACCGTAAACGTCGTGGTTTGACAGTCCGATATCCGACATTCTGCGCGCTCTGTCGAGTGACGCTTTTCTCGGAACACGGGGATCATGTCGAGCGCAGACGCGCCGTTATGTGCGGTGGGCGTGCTGTGGGATGCTG
>JAHEDJ010000033.1 GCA_024641325.1 bacterium
ACCGGTTTCGGGCGGAACTTGCCGGTTTCTGGATATCAGTTCTCACAACCGTTGAGGCGGTGAAAGCCGCGCACCGCTAGAGCTTTGCGGCGCCGGCCGAGGGCTGCGGGTTAGAGGCCGCCCCGTTTGTCGAGAGCTCGCCCTTTCGCAGTGTTGGCCGCTGACGAATGTTCTCGTTGGCGGGATCGAATGCCCAATCCCAGAAGGCGGCCTGTGCCCGCGTTGCCGGTCGGTCTGTGTCGCGCGCCATGTACAGGGTCTTCTCGAGTTGGAGGCCTTCGACCTCGACGACGGAGAGCTTGCCCGTCTCAACAGCTTCGAGCGCCACCATGGCCGACACGAACGCGATCCCGATGCCTTCCTGAACCGCCATTCGAATGGCTTCGGCATTTCCGAGCGTCATCACCTTGTGCAGATGATCGAGGCTCAAGTCGTGCCACTCGAGTCCCTGCCGCAAAGCGTCGAGCGTGCCCGATGTCGACTCGCGCACAATGAAATGCTCCTTGAGCAGATCTTCGGCGAGGATCGGTTCCGAGAGGTTCGCCCATCGGTGTTGAGGAGGAACCACGAGCACGATGCTGTCGGTCAAGAACGGACGGTACTCCACATCTTTGAAAGGGACCCGCAGGCTGGTTAGAGCAATATGCGCGTCGCCGCGGCGCAGCGTATCGAGGGCGGCCGCTCTTTGGGTCACCTGACAGATGACCTCCACCTGGGGATGACGGGCCATCAGACCGGACAACAGAGACGGCAGAACGTATTTGCCGGCGGTCGTACTGCACGCCAGCTTGAGAAGACCGACCACATCGCCTTGGAGAGACGCCATCGTTTCCTCAATCCCGATCACCCGATCGATCGTCTCACGGGCCATCGGTACCAGTGCCCGTCCTGCCTCCGATAAGGAGATATGACGACCGGCGCGCTCAAAGAGCTGCAAGCCGAGACGATCCTCCAGCGCCTTGATCTGCATGCTTATCGCCGGCTGAGACACACCCAGTCGGCGCCCGGCTTCCGAGAAGTTCTCAGTTTCGGCGGCGGCAATGAAGACCTGCAGCTCGTTGGTTGTCAACATAACCCCATCCTATTGTGCGACCAATCCAGCATATGTTGGCCTTTGAGATCTGGACAAAGGCCTTTGACCCCTTGTCGTTGACAGATGGCCCGTAGCCGGTGGATCGTGTAGATCCGATGCTTCCGGCAGCTGCTGTGTTGCCCCCCCATTGACATCGAGGACCGAACACTCGGCACCACGCTCGCCCAACTCACCGGCGAATTGCCAATGGCTAGATGCTCGGAGCACTGAAGATCACAGCCGGAGGCTCAAGGCGCAATTAATCAAGTTCCATTAAGGCTTCATGAATGGCACCATGGGGTAATGACGAGGAGTCACGACAACGGCTATAAGGTGATGTCCGGGTGGCGGGTTGGACATCTACTGGAGGAATCCGCAACGCGCTCGGGGCTTCTGGTCCCGGCCGGGTCGGAGAAATCCAACGATGCCCTGGCTCTCGTCGACGTCGATTCTGGACTCCAATTCTGGGCGGTTCCCTCTGGAGCGTGGCGCTTCCTGTGGCCGGCAACAGGTGAAGTTGTGGTGGCCGTCCGCGAATCTCAGATCATCGCCGAGCAGCAGCCTGATGAAACACACGCCGAGAACGGCCATTACCTGTGACGACGGGTAGGGGCGGCCGGCGGCTCACCGCCACGGTCACGGATCTCGAGGTCCAACGGCAGCGGGCCTACTTGATCGGAGTAGCCACCTCATCCGCCGCGGGTGAGTCTGCCAACCGTTCACTCGCCGAGCTTGGGCGGCTGACAACCACAGCGGGTTCAGATCCAGTGTTCACCGAATTGCTCGTCCGTTCGGAACTAGAACCCGCGCTGCTCATCGGCAAGGGCCAGGCAGAGCGCGCTGTGGAGCTCAGCAACACACTCGACATCGACGTCGTCGTGTTCGACAATTCCCTCAGCCCGGCACAGCAGCGCAACCTTCAGACACTGTTCGAATGCGACGTCGTCGACCGCCAGGCTGTGATACTCGACATCTTCGCCCAACACGCAACGAGCCGGGCGGGGATGCTCCAGGTGGAGCTCGCATTGCTCCAGTATTACCTCCCACGATTGCGAGGCAAGGGTGTCCAGCTCAGCCGCCAGGCAGGCGGAATCGGCACACGCGGTCCGGGTGAAACGAAACTCGAGACCGATCGACGCCGCATCCTCCAGCGGATAGCCCGGCTGAAGCGAGAGCTGAAGGAAGTCTCCGCTACCCGGCAGACTCAACGCAAGGCAAGGGTTCGATCCGAGCTACCCCTGGTCGCGCTGGTCGGATACACCAACGCCGGGAAGTCAACCCTTCTCAATCAGATAACAAACGCCGACGTTCTCGTGGAGGATCAGCTCTTCTCAACCCTTGATTCGTCGGTACGAAGAACCGAGCTGCCTGGAGGAACACCCTCGCTGTTTTCGGACACCGTCGGTTTCATCAGAGACCTCCCCCACCAGCTCGTGGAGGCTTTCCAGTCAACCCTCGACGAAGTACACAACGCCGACCTGCTCCTGCACGTAGTCGACGGATCGGACCCCGACGCCGACTCGCAGATAGCAGCCGTCCGCGCGGTGCTCGGGGAGATCGGCGCAGAGCAGGTTCCCGAATTGTTTGTCATCAACAAGCAGGATCAAGCCGACTCCGCTGCGATCGGCCGGCTCGTCGGCATGCATGATGGTGTTGCGATCTCTGCTCGCGACGGCGAGGGCCTGACGGAACTACTCGAGGTGATCGAGCGGACCCTCACTTCTACCGACTACCGGGTTTCTCTCGAGATTCCATACGACCGGGGAGACCTGATGGCTTTGTTGCACAGAAGCGGCGCCGTGCTGGACGAATCGCACACCGAAGCGGGCACCCTTGTGGATGCCCGCTTGCGAGGCGACATGGCAGCTCAGTTTGCTGAGTGGATAGTGAAAGACGAGCAGTCCAAGTAGCGCGCTGCGTAGTTCGCTATTCGGCCCGCCTATCCCTCGCTGAGGAGGTCTCTCAGAATCCTCCCCACCTCATGCGCCGACCGGACCGCAGAGGCCACGTGCTCACGCGCCGACCGCAAGTCTGCGTGGGCGCCCTCGAGAATCCCTTGAGCAGGGTCCGGCCAGTCGGCAGGCAACAGCGGCAGGACGGAGTCGGGCACGGGACCTGCCAACGAGTCTGCTTGGCCCAGCGACTCAACCATCTCTGCCAGGGCCTCTTCGGCCTCCGATGTGTCGAACCCGGCACTGTTCAGGCGATCGATCGCATCCTGCAGCCACCCGGCGACGAGTCCGACCCGGTCGACCACCGCGACAACAGTGTCGGCTACCGCGACCAGATGCGCCTTCGGAACAACAACGGCGTATATGCGGAAGTCCTCGAAGATCAACGGGATGAGTTCCCGCAGCTCCGCAATCGTTCCGGCTGCTTCTATCTCGCGACCGAGCGCGGACAATCCGTCGGCGGATGAACCCAGTTCGCCGATCAAGATCCGCTCATGGTCGTCCGTGAGATGCCCGGCATCCTGCAAAGCCTCGGTCACCCTGTCGATAGTGTCGAGCCGCTTTTGGATGGCTTGTTCTGCACGGTCTTTCAGTTTCTCGATGGTGCGCTCAGCGGCAGCATCCGACTCGGCCGAAGCGTCCTGGGCGAGGGCCGTCGCCGGTACCAAACTCACGATGAGCAGGGCTACCAGCATTACCGATAGTTTCTTCATGGTGTGAACTCTCCTTCGGTCTGATTCATTGCCGCGCCGAGATTGCCCAGTAGTCCATCGAGCTCGCCGACCAGTGCATCGAGATCGGAGAGATCGAGGTCAATCTCGGGAAAGGTTGTCGTGGTGGTAGTTGATGGCGGAGCGGCCGCCGGAATGGTTGTGGTCGTTGTGTCCGCCACCGTTACCGGCGTCGGGGTCGTGTCCGCCGCGACAGCCCGGGTGGTCGTGACGGTGTCATCACCGGGTTCGTCCGGTATATCGATTGACCCCGGGACAACCGGGGCGGCCGCCGCCGACTCGTCGATCCCCGGCACAGCCCACCGGCCGGACGCACCGCAGGCGGTCAGCGCTACGACCGCGACCAGGGCCAGGATTGGTTTCATTGCGCTCCTTCCATGTCTGTGTGCTCACAGCATCGGTGGAAAGAATCAGGTGGCTGTTGGACAAAGGTAAGAAGTGTGTAAGAAAGGGCAGCGGGTTATGTGGATGTCCAATGGCTGCCGGCCGGCTCAGACGAACCCGGGCTCCGAGCTACATCCAGGACTGTGAGCAGCGGCAACCAAGAGAACCGACGGAGCGAGGAACGCGCCACCGGCCAAGGGCCAACGGCTAATGGCTCGTTGCCGCCAACGCCGCCCCCACTATCCCTGCATCATTGCGCAGTTCAGCAGGGACGATCGGTGTGGAGCATTCGAGGAACTGCTCGAACTTCTCGAGTCGCCTGCTCACACCGCCACCGAGGATGAACAGATCGGGGGATATCACTCGTTCTACGTGGCGGAGATACTCGCCGACCCGCGCACCCCAGTCTGCCCATGACAGCGCTTCATCCTTGCGAGTCCGAGCCGACGCATAGTCCTCGGCGTCTCCGCCCTTGAACTCGAGGTGACCGAACTCGGTGTTTGGAACGAGTACTCCGTCGACGAACACCGCACTGCCGATTCCGGTCCCGAATGTGAGAACACAAACTAGCCCCGGCATGTCTTTCGCCGCTCCGTAGGTAGCTTCTGCGATTCCGGCCGCGTCTGCATCGTTGAGCAACACGACGGGCATGCGAAGTCGACGCTCCAACTCCTGCCGACCATCGACACCGATCCACGCATCGTCGATATTGGCTGCAGTGAAGATCACGCCATGTTTGACAACGGAAGGCAGGGCACAGCCGACGGGCCCTTCGTATCCGAAAGAAGATACGATCTCTGCAACCACGCCGACGACCGCCTCCGGGGTCGATGGCACGGGCGTATCTATCCGATGTCGCCGCTGAGCCAGCTCACCGATCGCTAGATCAACAGGCGCACCCTTGATCCCGGAACCACCAATGTCGATGCCCATCACGAAACGTTCCACGGACGAGACTGTACCTGATGCAGTTAGCCTGCCGTACAGAGCCGAATCAGGGAGCCAGCATGCCAGGTACAGCAGATATCGGCCTCATCGGCCTCGCCGTCATGGGGCAGAACCTCGTGCTCAACATGGACGATCACGGCTACACAGTGGCGGTCTACAACCGCACCATCTCGAAGGTCGACGAGTTCATCGCGGGCCCTGCCGAGGGAACGAA
Organism: bacterium; assembly: GCA_024641325.1. Lineage (GTDB taxonomy): Bacteria > Actinomycetota > Acidimicrobiia > Spongiisociales > JAHEDJ01 > JAHEDJ01. The sequence goes on from JAHEDJ010000033.1 coordinate 5,302, forward strand.
AGTGATCGGTACGCACTCACTCGAGGAATTTGCTGAGTCACTGGTTGCGCCTCGGCGTGTCATGTTGATGATCAAGGCAGGATCCGCAATCGATGCGATCATCGAGGAACTAATCCCACTGCTCGACGAAGGCGACATCATCATCGATGGGGGGAACTCCCATTTCACCGACACGATTCGGAGGACGTCCTACGTCGAGGGGCGGGGTCTTCGTTTCGTCGGCACCGGCGTCTCCGGAGGAGAAGAAGGGGCTCGGAACGGCCCATCGATCATGCCGGGCGGGAGCAGCGCGGCCTGGCCGTACGTGCGGGACATTTTCCAATCGATCGCCGCCAAGGTCGCCGACGGGACACCGTGTTGCGATTGGGTGGGGCCGGACGGAGCAGGACACTTCGTCAAGATGGTCCACAACGGTATCGAGTACGGCGATATGCAGGTGATCGCAGAGGCCTATAACCTCATGAAGGTCGGCCTGGGAATGGATCACGACGAGATGAGTTCTGTGTTTCGCACCTGGGGCGCGGCAGACCTCGACTCGTACCTAATCGACATCACCGCCGACATCCTCGCTTTTCGAGACAAGGCGGGAGACCCTCTGGTCGAGAAGATCCTCGACACTGCCGGGCAGAAGGGCACGGGTAAGTGGACGGCCATCTCCGCGCTCGATCTCGGTACGCCCGTCACGCTCGTCGCCGAAGCCGTCTTCGCCCGGATCCTCTCAGCTCTCAAGGACGAGCGAGTTGTTGCACAAGACGTGCTGGGCTCGAGCACGCGGGCCATCGATGATGTGGCGTCCGCCGCCCCCGCGGGTCGCTTCGTCGAGGCGATCCGGGACGCTCTGTACGCGTCGAAGATCGTTTCCTACGCACAGGGATTCATGCTTCTTCGGGCTGCCGCAGAAGAATACGAGTGGAACCTCGATTACGGGCGGATCGCCTCTCTATGGCGCGAGGGTTGCATAATCCGCGCCGCCTTCCTCGATGACATCACCTCGGCCTATCGCTCCTCTCCTGATCTCACCAACCTGATGTTGGATGACTTCTTCGCTTCGGCTCTCGCAAAGGCAGACGAAGGATGGCGTCTCGTCGTCACGACCGCGGTTTCCCACGGGATTCCAGTCCCCGCCTACTCATCGGCACTTGCCTTCTACGACGGCTACCGGAGCGGGCGATTGCCGGCCAATCTGATCCAGGCACAACGTGACTATTTCGGCGCCCACACCTACGAAAGAACGGATAGGCCGCGCGGCGAGTTCTTCCACACAAACTGGACCGGAAGGGGCGGCGATACCACGGCCGGCACTTACGAGGTGTGAGGAGCCCCATTCCGCGCGGATCCCGATGGTCCCCGGAACAATGGCTCTGATGGCCGAATGCTGAAGGCCGGTTCGACACCATTGATGTCGAACCGGCCGGATCGAGTTCTGTGTGCCGGGAACTCGTATCGGGATCCCAGTGAGGCGCAGCTCCTCGATTTGAGGAACCGCGACAAGAAAGCTGACTCCCTCCCCGCGACTACTCAGGGAGTAGTCGCGGGGAGGGTTTCCGGAACGTTCGACGGCGGTGCAACTTGGGGAGGCTGGGGACCACCGCCATCGAACGTTCCATGAGGTATCAAGCGGGGGGTCACACCCAACCTGCGGCATCACACCACAACCTCTACCGGAACGATACGCCATGGCCGGCAAACAGAACCGCAAGCACCGGTTAAGGAAGCGTTAAACAACCAGAACCCCGTTCTCGCGCGACATTTCAACCCCATAGGGGCCGAATGTCGCGCGAGAACGCCCATCTGGATTAGCGGACGCCCCTGCAGCTACCATCGAGGTCCGCAAACTCGCATCCAGGAGCACCGTGTCGACCGAACACCGACTTCCCAGCAGCGCCGTTCCGCGCCGGTACAGAATCACCGTTGAACCAGACATCCCCACCGCGTCATTCACCGGGACCGAGACCGTCACGATCGACGTTCGCGAGACGCTCACCAGCCTCACCCTGAACGCTATCGAGCTCGACATAGGTGAGGCGTCTCTGGTTGACGACCGCGGAACCAGCTATCCGGCAACGATCGGTTACGACGAACCCAACGAACGGATCACGCTCACACCCGGGGGACCGATCGATCCCGGCGAATGGCAACTCAACCTCACGTTCGCGGGAGTCCTGAACGACCAGCTGCGCGGGTTCTACCGGAGCACCTACACCGATGAGGACGGCAACGAGCAGACGATCGCGACCACACAGTTCGAGGCCGCCGATGCACGGCGGGCGTTTCCATGCTGGGATGAGCCCGAGTTCAAAGCGACGTTCTCGGTCACCCTGATCGTCCCGAGCGAATTGGTTGCCATCTCAAACATGTCCGAGGTTGGCCGCACCGTCCGCTCGGACGGCAAATCTGTCGTACGGTTTGCCGACTCGCCCATCATGTCCACCTATCTTGTCGCATTCGTTGTCGGCCGGCTCGACGTAACCGACCCGGTCGACGTCGATGGAGTTCCGCTGCGTATCGTCTTCCCACCCGGGAACGAGCACCTCACGAGTTTCGCGCTGGAAATCGGCGCATACGCCCTTCGCTGGCTTTCCAACTACTACGGCATTCCTTATCCCGGCGACAAGGTCGACTTCATCGCCATTCCCGACTTCGCTTTCGGTGCAATGGAGAACCTAGGAGCGATCACCTACCGGGAGAACGCGGTCCTCATCGACCCTGCCACGACCGGCCAGTATGAGCAGCGGCGCGTCGCCGACGTTATCGCCCACGAACTCGCCCACATGTGGTTCGGGGACCTCGTCACCATGAAGTGGTGGGACGGGATCTGGCTGAACGAGGCGTTCGCCTCGTTCATGGAGATGAAGACCGTCGAGGCCTACAAACCCGACTGGAAACGCTGGCTGGCCTTCGCCGTAGACCCGGGCGCGGAACGAACCGACTCGATGGACATTGATGCACTGGCCAGTACACGGGCAGTCGAGTTCGAAGTCCGATCCCCGGAAGAAGCGAACGAGATGTTCGACCCTCTCACCTACGGCAAAGGAGCCGCACTCCTGAGGATGATCGAGCAGTATCTCGGCGTCGATGCCTTTCGCGAGGGTGTCGGGACCTATCTGCGAGAACACTCCTACGCGAATACCGAAACCGAGGATCTATGGAAAGGGCTCGACAGCGCCTCCGATGGTGGCGTCGGCGAGATCATGAACACATGGATCCTTCAGGGTGGTTACCCGGAGGTCATCGCCGAAAGGGTCAGTGGAGGTCTGCGAATCACCCAAAAGCAGTTCCGCTACGTTGAGGATGCAGAGGCAATGAACCTCTGGCGGATTCCGATGCAGATCCGGGTCGGGACGGCGGACGGTGAGTCGATCATCAAGCATCTGCTCACGGCGGAATCGGAGGTGGTTCCATTCGACGGCCCGATCAATTGGGTAATTGCCAACGCGGGCGGCCACGGTTTCTACCGTGTCCGCTATGAGGCTTCACTGCTAGGTGCGCTCGAGGCGCGGCTCACGGAACTGGACCCGCTCGAACGCTTCACCCTCCTCGACGACACGTGGGCGTTCGCCGTCGAAGGGTCCGTTCCGATCGGTGGGTTCGCCGTCCTTGCCGCTGCATTCCGAGATGAGCAGGAACATGCCGTGTGGCAGATGCTGGCGACCCATCTCCTCGAGTTGGGGCGATATGTCCCGAACGACGATCGCTTCACGGATTTCATTCGGCGCCTCGTCGGCCCGACTGCCGACCGGCTGGGTTGGGAACCGGCAGAAGGGGAGGACGATCTGGCCCGTCGGCTGCGTGGCCAAGTTCTCACCACGTACGGTTGCCTCGGGAAGGACCCTGAAACGATCAGGAGGGCCAGGAGTCTGTTCTCCGAGGTGCTCGCCGATCCGGCGGCCGTCGACGCCGAAGTGGCACTTGCCGTTCTTGCTATATCGGCCACATTCGGTGATGTCGACGATTACGAGGCCGTCGTCAAAGCCTACGAATCGTCTTCTAACCCGCAACTTCAGGTTCGATTCCTGAGGGCGCTCAGCTACTTCCCGGGACTCGACGCCGCCGACCGCACTTTCGAGATGACAATCGACGGACGGATCCGTGGACAGGATGGCGGATGGGTGATCGCCGGCCTGTTGGCCAACCAGTCGACGACAGACCACATCTGGAATCGGGTCACCGAACAGTGGGCAACCCTGACGAATCTCCTGCCACCTGCCACCCAGAGATACCTCGTACACAGCCTGCCGGCAATGGTTGAGCCTGGGTTGGCAAGACGGGTTGAGGCTTTCTTCGCGGAGACGGGATTCCCCGTCGCCGCCAAGTCCCTCTCACAGAAACTCGAGCTACAGCGGGCAATGGTTTCGCTGGGTCTGCGGGAGAAGGATCGTCTAGACGCTTTCCTGAGCGAATGATTTGCACGGCGCAGGAGCGAAGCTAGGTGGATAACGGCATCTTTCAGTGGATCGTTGACGAGGCGGTCCTGCAGGACTTCGTTGCCGGCCTGCCCATCCTCGCCTTGCTGCTGATCATTGTGATATCGGTTGCGTTGCTGTCGAAAGGCGCGGACTGGATGATCGACGGTGTCGTGGATCTTGCACGCCGAACGGGCTTGCCCAAGATCGTCATCGGTGCCACCGTCGTTTCGCTCGGCACGACCCTCCCCGAAGCGTTCGTCTCTGTGATGGCTGCTTTTCTCGGGAACCCGGGCCTTGCTCTCGGGAACGGCGTTGGGTCGATCATTGCCGACACCGGCTTGATCTTCGGGATGACGTGTGTGCTGGTTGCGGTCCCGGTCAACCGGTTCATACTGAACCGGACTGGTTGGGTTCAGGTTGGCTCGGCAGCTCTGCTGGTAGGCATCGCCGCCGTCGCCCTGATGACGACGGGAAACGGAGGGGAACCAACCCTCAACCGCTGGGTGGGTGTGTTCTTTCTCGTTCTGCTCGCCGGATACCTCTTCATCACCTATCGCTGGGCGACCCAGGGCGGGGAGCTCGGTCATAACGAAGAGATCTCAACCGAGGAACCAATGCCTCTCACGAAGTCGTGGCTCATGGTCGTCGGCGGCCTCACGCTGGTGGTGGCCGGGGCGCGCGTGCTTGTGCCGAGCGCCTCGGAGATCGCCATCCGGGCCGGCGTGCCGGAGGACGTCATCGCCGCGACGCTGGTCGCCTTTGGAACATCGCTGCCGGAATTGATGACGGCAATAGCAGCCATCCGTAAGGGTCACCCGGAAATCACAGTCGGCAACATCGTTGGAGCAGACGTTCTCAACGTGTTGTTCGTGATCGGGGCGGCAGCCGTCGCTGCACCGCTGGAGATCCCCGACAACTTCTACTTCTTCCACTTCCCGGCAATGATGATCATCCTGATCTCGTTCCGTTTCTTCATCAGCATGAACAAGTCGACGTTTCGTCGCTGGCAAGGAGCATGGTTGCTCGGGGTGTACGGTGTATATGTAGCGCTGCAGTACATCTTGAACGTTGGAGCTGCACATTGAACTGGAGTGTGCGATGAAGGTGCTGCTGGCAACCGACGGGTCGGAGACGGCACAGGCCGCCACCGATTTCGTCGCCCGATTTCCTTTCCCCGTTGGTTCCGAGGTGCGAATAGTCACGGTGATTACAAACGTGCTCCGTGACCAGGAGATAGCCACCCTCACGCCGGAACAGTGGAGCACTTTCGAGACTGCAAGAAACGACGAATCCGAGGAAGCCGCAAAGACCCTCACTCGAACTGCAGCCGTGCTGACCGGCGCCGGCTGGACGGTCTCGACTGAACTCCGCTCCGGCCATCCAGCCGACGAAATCATCGACGAATCCGACGCTCAGAACGTCGACCTCATCGTCGTCGGATCACACGGAACGACCGGTTTCAGACGGTTCCTGCTCGGAAGCGTCTCGAACCAGGTACTGCAATCTGCAACGAGGAGCGTGCTCATCGTTCGAAAACCAGAAAAAGGATGTGAGGGAGGCCACATCGACCCGCCGGCTCCAGACGGCCATCCGTGGCGATTGCTGATCGGCTACGACGGTTCGAAGCCGTCGGATAAAGCTGTCGATTTCTGCGCCAACCTGGAACTCGACGATCGGGCAGAGGTGAGGCTGCTGACAGTGCTCCCGATGGTGCACATGTTCCGTCAGGACATTCGACAAGAGATGAATTGGATCTGGCAGAAGAAGAAGGAGTCGGAGAAGACGGCACTCGAAGCTGCGGCCGATCGGGTCCACCATGACATCGCCAACGTGACGACCGAACTGACGGAGGCCGCTGATGTCAGCGATGCCCTCCTCGCCGCCGGTGATGAGTTCGCTGCCGACCTCATCGTTTTGGGCCACAAGGGAAAAGGAGCCATCGAGCGATTCCTGATGGGCTCAGTCACGCCGAGAATTGCGCACCATTCCTGCCGCTCGGTACTGGCAGTCAGATAGCAGGCGCAATTCGCGATTCGCGACCTGCCAATGGCCGTCTCTTTAGAGCTCGCCAACCGAGCGCAGCCGGCGTTGCTCGGCGCGAGATCCGGCGAGTATCACCTGGAAGACGGCCTCGACTTGTTCCGGGTCCAGGTTCTGCAGGACTGCCTCTTCGCGGATGATTTCAATGAGTTCCGCCTCGCGAGCGGGCGAGCGCACCGACATCCCGCGCTCGGCTTTGACACGACCGATCTCCAGAGCAAGATCACGTCGCCGTGACAAGGCTCGGACGATGTCGCGGTCTACGAGGTCGATCGCCTTCCTCATCCGATTGATTCCCAGCGCTTCCATCAATTGCGCGAACTCGGGAGCTGCCAACTGGCCGGTTGCATTGACCAGGGCAAGCTCTGGAGTCGGGTGTACTTCTACGCACAGCCCATCGGCACCGACGCCCTGCGCGGCGAGCGCCAGGGGGACGACGCGCGCCCGGCTACCGGCCGAATGGCTCGGCAGCACGATCACCGGCAAATGCGTGCGTTCCTTGACGATCGGAACGGAACTGATGTCGAGAGTGTCGTCATCGGTGAATGTGCGGATCCCGCGCTCGCACAGCACAACCTGGTCGTTGCCCTCGGCCAGAACGTACTCTGCAGCCCACAGCCATTCGTCGACTGTTGCCGACGGGCCACGCTTCAACAACACGGGGCGGCGTTGCTGACCCACTTCACGAAGCAGCTCGAAATTCTGCATGTTGCCCGCACCGATCTCGATCATGTCGGCGAGTTCAACCGCCTCCGGCACACCGGCCGGCTCGATCACCTGAGTCACAACAGGAAGCCCGACGGCGTCACCGGCAGCACGGAGCATTCTCAACCCTTCACTGCCGAGGCCGCGGAATTCATATGGAGAAGCTCCTGCCACCGAGGTCCCTGCTCGTAGAACCGAGGCGCCGGCCGCCGCGACTACTTCCGCGGTTTCCGTGATCTGGGCCTCACTCTCAATGACACAGGGCCCGGCAATGACGGGGAAAGGGTCATGACCGAACCGCACATCGCCAACCTTCACGATCGTGTTGGTTGAGCCTGTTTCACTGCGTTCAGCTTTGCGAATCATGTCTTTTCCTTCCGCCGGAAGGGCTCCAGATATGAGAAAACCCGGAGCCTTTGAGCTCCGGGCCTGGTGTCGGTGTTGCAGTCTTGCTAGATGCGCGCACCTTCGGCCCGGACGCTCAGCCCGGCAAAACCGAAATACGCAAAGAAGACTCGAGATGTCATGTGGCGTGAACAGTATCCGACATCGACCGATAAGTAAAGGGACCCTGGAGTTACCGGTGTCCGCCACCACAAGAACCCATGACCCGGAGCCCGGAACGCCTCGAAGCATCTACCTGAGGTGTTCGGCGAGAAACCCCAGGATCCGGTGTATATGAGGCTCAAATGCGTCCAACGACGCATGCGTTGCATCTTCGACGAAGAGAGTCTCCGCGTCGGGAGCACGACGAACGAGTTCTTCGAAATGCCGGGGGGTGACGGTCGTGTCTGCCCCACCGTGTACCAGCATGACCGGCGCCTCAACCAGGGCAACCCGCTCGCGCGGGGCGATGTCATCGAATCGGAACCCGATCGTTCTCTCCATGGTGCGAAACAGGCTTCGCTGCATCGGGCCCGGAAGAAAGCTGAAAGGGGGCCCTTCGGCCATGGCCTCCCCGGGATGCGCAAACGCCGAAACGGAAACCACCGCGTTTATCTGATCGGTCCGGGACGCCGCGAGGATCGCGGCGCCGGCTCCCACGGAATGGCCGATCACACCGATGGATGACACGTCCTTCCTGCCACGCAGCCACTCGATCGCCACGTCGAGATCCTCGGCGAATCTCGGCATTGAAACAAAATCATCATGCTCGCTTCGACCGTGATTGCGAGCATCCAGGAACAAGGCATGAAAACCGGCACGGTGGAGGTGCGGCGCAAGCGGCAACATCAGAGAGGCATTGGCACCCCATCCGTGGAGAACGATCACGACAGGCGACCTGCCGCCGACCGGGAGGAACCAGCCCTTGAGACGGGTCCCGGTGGTACTCACCAACTCAACTTCTTCTTCCGGGAGGCCAAGATCTGCCGGCGTATGCGGCTGCTCCCGTTGCGGCGGCGCGAGGGTGCGCTTGAGGACCTCAGGCATGAGCCTGACTGCGCCCATCACGAGCAGCGCGGGGAGGAGTACACGTTTGAGCATCGGGATATTGTATGAGTGCTCTGTGCTAGTTGGGACGCCTGCATCCGGTCACATTGAACCGGGCGGCAATTGGCTACCGGCAACTGGCCCCGGCTTCAGGTCGCATTTGTGGCATCGGGGCTCCGTTAGCATCGTTCGCTGTGCCCGGTTCCATTCACCTCGACAATCTGACGAAGCGCTACGGCGCGCTCACGGCCGTCGACGGCCTCAGCCTCGATGTCGCAATCGGCGAGACCTATGCGCTGCTCGGCCCGAATGGAGCAGGCAAGACCACCATTGTCGAGATCCTCGAGGGGCTGCGTACCGCGGATTCCGGCACGGTTGAGGTCCTCGGATTGAACCCGATCTCAGATCGGACCCGGCTGCAACGTCGAATCGGCGTGATGCTGCAAGAAGGCGGCGTCTATCAAGGAGCCAAGGCCCGTGAAGTTCTGGCTCTATTCACGGCCTACTACCCCGGTGCCCGGAAGGCCGATGAGCTTCTCGAACTCGTGGGGCTGACCGAGCAGGCGACGACACTGCACAGGCGCTTGTCGGGAGGCGAGAAGCAAAGGCTGTCGCTGGCGATGGCCCTGGTTCACTCGCCCGAGCTCGTCTTCCTCGATGAGCCAACCGCAGGCATGGACCCGGTCGCACGGCGCGCCACCTGGGAGATCATCGAGCGCCTCCAGGCGGATGGATCGACGATTCTGCTGACCACCCACTTCATGGACGAAGCCGAACGACTGGCCGACAGGGTGGGAATCGTAAATCACGGCAAGCTGGTGGCCGAAGGGTCACCAACGGAACTGATCCATGCGCGTGGCGACGTGTCGTTCGTTTCCTACCCGAACCTCCCCGTCCAGGAGTTGACAGAACAGATCGGCATAGATGTTCGCGAGGTGCGCACCGGTTTCTACGTCGTGACCACCGATGCACCGACTCCGGTTCTCGTGGCGCAGGTGACTGCGTGGCTTGCCGGTCATGACGCCATGATCACCGAGTTGAGGGTTGGAGCCGGTGGACTCGAGGAAGTGTTCCTCGCATTGACCGAGGAGAACAATCGATGATCGGACGAATGCTCTTCGAGCAAGGACGGATGGAGCTGCGGCTCACGTTGCGACGCGGCGAAGCCGTGTTGCTGACGTTGATAGTCCCGGTTTCGCTCCTGTTGTTCTTCGGCGCAACGAAGTTGTTCGACATCGAACTCGAGTTCCTGGTTCCGGGCCTTCTCACGCTCTCGGTGATCTCATCGGCTCTGGTCGCGCTGGCGATAGCTACCGGCTTCGAGCGCAAATACATGGTGCTCAAGCGTCTGGGGGCCACCCCTCTCCCCCGCTGGGTCCTGTTCGCCGGGAAGGCAGTCGCCACGCTGTTCCTGGAGATTCTCCAACTCTTGATAATCCTGGGTGCCGCTGTGCTCATCCTCGACTACCGGCCGTCTGTCAGCTGGTGGGCGCTGACCCTCGCTGTTGTGCTCGGAACTTGTGCCTTTGGCGGAATTGCCTTCCTGCTGTCGGGGACCCTGCGGGCGGAGGCAACGCTGGCCGTTGTGAACGGCTTGTTCGTAGCCTTCTTCGGGCTCGGTGGCGTGATGTTCGCAATCGAAAACCTCCCCCGCCCGCTGGCCGCAGTAGCCGACATCTTGCCCGCAGCCGGATTGTCGGAGGCGTTCCGATGGGCCACGGGTTACTCCGATTCGGTTGGTCACGGTGTGTGGGTCCTCATGTTTTGGGCAGTCGTCGCACCGATGCTGGCCGTTCGTCTGTTCAGCTGGGAAGAGAAGTGACGGAACGCCGGACCGCCTGGTGGACCGCTGCGGCAGCCGTTTGGACTTTCATCACCTGGGGCAACCGCATCGGTCTTCTCACCGGGGATGAGGCCTCAGAGCCGTGGACGTGGATCCGCGTAGGTGGATCATTGCTGTTTGGAGTCGCCCTCACGGTGATTGCCGTCTCTCTGTTTAGAGGCAGCCCGTATTCGAGGTGGATGGCCAAAGCGTTCATCGGCTTCGCGGTGCTCATGCTCGTGATCTGGATCCGCTCCTCGGTGTCCACTCTGTCCGGTGACGAAAGCGCTGCCTTCAAAATCGTCCATGTCGGGCTGGCCCTGATTTCGACCTGGCTCGGGATGGTTCTCCTCGGCGCCGGCATCAAGAGGCTTCGCCCAGGGATCTCAGGGAACTAGGCGAACACTGAGGGAAGGCTTCGACCAGCCGCTCGACGAGGGCAGGATCCATCAGGTAACGATAACGCCGACATCTGGCTCCACGACACCGATCGGTGGACGTGCAGAGCCACAACACCAAGTTCGTATCCGGTGCGAAACGGCTCCCCGGCTCGTCCTGAGACTGATCGATCATGTACCGAGCAGGGCGGTCAACTCATCCACTGCTCGCGTGACACCGTTCTCTGCTCGAAGCCGCTCTCCCAGCGTTTTCGCCTCACGCCGCAGATTCGCATCGGTGGCAGAGACAATCGCCTCGGTTAGAGACTCCAGGGTGAGCCGGCGCCTTGGCAGCGTCGTTCCTACTCCGAGAGCCTCCACCCGCTCCCCCCAGAAGAACTGGTCGGCGAACGATGGGACCACCACCGAAGGAGTCCCCGACTGGAGAGCCGTGCCCGTTGTGCCTGCTCCGCCGTGGTGCACGATCGCCGCCATCTGTGGAAACAGCCAATCATGTGGAACTTCGTCGACCACCAGCACATCGTCGCCCGAGTCGGCGACTGTGAGCCCACCCCAACCGGTCAAGAGAATGGCCCGTTGTCCGGATGACCTAACGGCGCCCAGAACCAGATCGGCCAGAGCTTTCGGTTCACGCTCCGGGCGGCTGCCGAATCCGACGTACACGGGCGCCGGACCGCCGGCCAGAAACCGGGTGATGGATTCACCGGGACGCCAATCGTCGGCCGCCCCGCGCACCCAATAACCCGTAACTCTGATCCGTTCGGGCCAGTCGGAGGGCGGTGGTACGACTGCAGGAGAGAACCCGTACAGGATCGGCATAGATCGGTAGACGGACCGGTACAGGCCCGACCGAGGAAGCGGCATCAACCCCAGCTCCTGTCGCCACCGATTGACGGTTCTCCGAACCGGCTGCCAGGTGATCTGCTCAACCGCTATATGAGACCAGAGGTTGAGGAACGGGAGTCCACGCGTCTTCATGAACAGGCTGGGGAACTCCCGGGTACGGGTCATAGGCTGCAAGTACGCACCGATTGCAGGAATGCGGGCGGCCTCGGCCAGGTGGTACGCCGGGAAAGCCAGCACCGAAAACAACACGGCATCGGTACCGGCCATGGCCGCTTCGCAGTCCTTCAGATACTGCTGAAGGATTGGGCCTGAAAGATCCAGGAGACGGCGCATCATCCGGACGGGGTTACGGCCGCTCTCAAGCCATCGCCGGCCTGCCTCGCCCTCCATCATTTGCCGGGGATCTCCGCTGGCCGGGCTGAACTCCATACCCGCTGACCGAATCTCGGATTCGTACCGCTGGTGTGTGGCCAGTCGTACCCTGTGCCCCGCCGCCATCAACCCTGAACCGAGGGCGACATACGGCTCGATGTCGCCCCGCGACCCCATCGTGAACAGAGTGATGTGCACGTAACCATCGTCCAACACCCGAGACCGATGCGCAACCCATCGCCGGCTGCCGTCGCAGGGCCACGCCGTGTCTTCGGATCCTATGAACTACGGGCCCTCGCTCCGGAGCCGGTTGTAATCCGAACGACGAAATCTGGAATCCGTCGTTTCGAGTTCAGACGACCACATCCACCCAGATCGCCGCGAAGAGAAGCGACAGGTAGATGGTTGAAGTCCGGAACAGGTTCATCGCCGTGTCCGGTTTATGTAGCAGGCGGACCGAATCGAACAGCATCCAGGCACCCAGCACCCCGGCCGAGGCGGTATAGATCCAACCTAGCTCCGCCACCGGAACCAACCAGAAGGTCACGAATACCAGCAGTGCCGAATAGACGATGATCTGCTGCGCAGTCTTTCGCGGCCCGACGATCACCGGAAGCATCGGCACCTCCACGGCTGCGTAGTCGTCCCTGTATCTCAGGGCCAGGGCCCAGAAATGAGGTGGGGTCCAGTAGAAAACGATCGCAAACAAGATCCAAGCCGACAGGTCGAGCGTGCCGGTCACGGCAGCCCAACCGACCAGAACCGGCGCAGCCCCCGCCGCCCCGCCGATCACGATGTTCTGCGGCGTCATGCGCTTGAGCGTGAGCGAGTAGACGAACACATAGAACAACAAGGCGGCGGTGGAGATCGAGGCCGCCAGCAGGTTCGAGGTGACCCACAACATGAAGAACCCGATGACGCCGAGAATCATCCCGAACCACAACGCGCTATGAGGTTCGACCCGATGCCGGGGCAGTGGGCGTCGCGAGGTCCGCTTCATTTGCTGATCGATGTCGCGGTCGATGTAGTTGTTGAGAGTGTTGGCCCCGCCGGCTGAGAGGGTCCCGCCGATCAGCGTCGCGAACACCAGCCAGGTCCCGGGCCATCCCCGGGCAGCCAGCACCATCGCCGGAACGGTGGTGATGAGCAGCAATTCAATGATGCGAGGCTTGGTCAAGGCAACATACGCGCCGACTATCTCGCGCCAGCCGGAACGGTGCGCGTCGGGGTCGGTAATCGAAACAGACGGAGAATCCATGAAGCACCGAGCTTACTTGGAAGAGCATGTGGTCGAAATGGGGTTCCAACAAAGGCAATACGCGATTGGTGATTGGCTCCCCGCTGGGAACAACTGAATCGAATGGAGCACAGCGACGCGCTACGACATCTGAATCGTTGTTCGCATAGGGCCGATCGCCAATCGCCCCCAACCTCAAGAGGCAGCTTTCAGGTCAATTCATTGGTTGGCCGCCTCTACTAGAGGCGAAAGTCCTTACCTTGCGGTCAGCGAGTCCCAACGTCTAGAGTGTCGCCACCGGAACTACAGCAGAACTCGGGGAGGGTAACGCACCGTGTCGTCTGGGGCACCACGACTGTCGCTGAAGCTCGCGCTCTCCGCGGGCCTCATTCTCAGCCTGAGTTCTTGCATTGCCGACTCACCACTCGATTCGCTGGATCCGCAAGGGCCGGCGGCCCGGCAGATCGATGAACTTTCTAATCCGGTCTTCTTGATCGCCGGCATAATCCTCGCCATCGTCCTCGGCGGCATGATCTTCTCGATCATCCGCTTCCGCGATCGTGGTCAGGCAGAACCGAGGCAAATCCACGGCAACGCCGTGCTCGAGGTCGTCTGGACCGCCATTCCGATCATGCTGCTCGCCGGACTTGCAGTGCCGACCGTGCAAACGATCTTCGACCTCACCGAGTGTTCCGACGACGCGATGGAGGTTGATGTCATCGGTCATCAGTGGTGGTTCGAGTACCAGTACCCCAATGAAGGGATAACGACGGCCAACGTCATGGTGATTCCGGCTGGCAAAGAGGTCTGCCTCAACATGACCTCTGAGGACGTGATCCACAACTTCTGGGTTCCGAAACTCAACGGCAAGCGCTACCTCGTACCCGGCCAGCAGACTCTTCTGATATTGGAGGCCGACGAACCAGGCGAGTACTGGGGGCAATGCGGAGAGTTCTGCGGGTTGTCCCACGCCCTCATGCGGGCCAGGGTGCGCGCCGTAGACGTGGAAGACTACGACGCCTGGGTGGCCAGAATGCAACAGCCGGCCAATCTCCCCGAGGAAGGGAAGCCGTCGGAGGAACACTTGGCAGAAGCGGGTTTGGATCAGTTCCAGGGGATCTGCAGCACCTGTCATGTGATCGACGGCGTGAACCAGCTCGACAACCCGATCGGGCCAAACCTCACTCATTTCGCCGACCCCTACCGGACCGTCTTCGCGGGCGCCTCGCTCGAGCGCACGAATGAGAATCTCGCCGAGTGGCTGGCCGACCCGCCAACCATCAAACCCGGCTCGTTCATGCCGAACCTGAACCTGACTGCCGATGAAATCGACGAGCTGGTGGCATTCCTCCAGAGCCTCGATCCGACAAAGGAGAACTGATGGCGAGCGCGGCATCTCCCACGTCGACCATATTCCGCCGGCCCAAGCAGACTTCCGGGTGGATGAGCTGGATCACGACAGTCGATCACAAGAAGATCGGCATAATGTATGGCTATTCGGCCTTCTTCTTCTTCATCCTCGGCGGCCTCGAGGCCCTGATTCTCAGGTTGCAGCTGGCGGGCCCCGACGGGACCGTTCTCGATGCAGCCGAATACAACGCCATGTTCACCATGCACGGAACCACCATGGTGTTCTTGTTCGTGATGCCCGTCGGCGCGGCGTTCTTCAACTACCTGTTGCCGCTGATGATCGGTGCACGGGATGTTGCGTTCCCCCGTATGAATGCACTCAGCTTCTGGATCTTCATCTTCGGCGGCATCTTCCTCTACTCATCTTTCCTGTTCGGCACGACCG
Organism: bacterium; assembly: GCA_024641325.1. Lineage (GTDB taxonomy): Bacteria > Actinomycetota > Acidimicrobiia > Spongiisociales > JAHEDJ01 > JAHEDJ01. The sequence goes on from JAHEDJ010000033.1 coordinate 20,354, forward strand.
GACCCCCTTCCGGTGGCAATCTCCCTGGTGGCGCCACCGATGCTTCCTGGCTGGGCAGCACGATCAACGGCGGGTGGTTCATGTATCAGCCCAATGCCGGACCGCGCTTCTCGACCGGGACGGTGCTCGACTATGGGGCAATCGGTCTTCAGATCCTCGGCCTGGCGTCTCTGATATCGGCGGTCAACTTCATTGCGACGATCCTGAACATGCGAGCCAAGGGCATGAAGCTACTGCGCATGCCGGTGTTCATCTGGATGACGCTGGTCGTTGCCTTCCTCCTCCTGTTCTCCTTGCCGATCATCGCCGTTGCTCTGTTCATGGTCACGTTCGATCGTCAATTGGGAACGCTTTTCTTCGATACGTTCCAGGGGGGTGACGCCATTCTCTGGCAACATCTCTTCTGGCTGTTCGGCCATCCCGAGGTCTACATCCTGATCCTCCCGGCAATGGGCATCGTGTCGGAGACCCTGCCCGTCTTCTCACGCAAGCCGCTGTTCGGCTATCCGGCCGTCGTCTTTGCCGGTGCCGCGATCGGCTTCCTCGGGTTCGGTGTGTGGGCTCACCACATGTTCTCCTCCGGCATCACCCCGGTCGCCCAGGCCGCATTCGGATTGGCAACGATGACGATCGCAGTGCCGACCGGCATCAAGATCTTCAACTGGCTGGGAACAATGTGGATGGGGAAGATCAAGTTCACTACACCGATGCTGTTCTCACTCGGCTTCGTGGCCCTGTTCGTTATCGGCGGCCTGTCTGGGGTAACCCATTCGATCGTTCCGGCCGACTGGCAGCAGACGGACACCTACTACATCGTCGCGCACTTCCACTACGTACTGTTTGGAGGCGCAATCTTCGGGATCTTCGCCGGGCTCTACTACTGGTTCCCGAAACTCACCGGCCGCATGATGTCCGAGAAGCTCGGCAAGCTGCACTTCTGGCTCATGTTCATCGGAATGAACCTGACCTTCGGTCCGATGCACTGGCTGGGACTGCAGGGCATGGTGAGACGGACCTGGAAGTACCCGGCTGAGTACAACTTCGGAACCTGGAACATGGTCGTCACAGTCGGTGCCTTCATCATCGCCTCGTCGATCCTCATTTTCATGGTGAACTGGACCAAGTCGAAGCGGAGAGGCGTCGAAGCCGGGATGGACCCATGGGATGCCCGCACGATCGAGTGGAGCATTCCCAACCCCACCCCCGAGTGGAATTTCGGCGTGAGCCCTGACGTGCAATCACTCGATGACTGGTGGCACCGCAAGTACGACGAGGACGAGGACGGGCGGCCGGTGCGCCGGCCGGATGCAGATTCCACGATCGCCCAGTTCCACGATCAAGGTGTGAACCCGCCGGCACCGATCCACTTGCCAACGCCTTCGTACTTCCCGTTCTTCGCAGGTGCATCATTTCTCGCCGTCGGATACGGGGTCATCTATCACACGCGGGGTTGGGGACTGCCACTGTTGATCTTCGGCGTGATCCTCTTGCTCTCCTCGCTGATCGGTTGGTCACTCGAACCACTCGAAGAAGAACACGAGGAGGTGCACGCATGAGCGATGTCGCTCACGAAGAGCATGTGCACGAGAGCACCGGCGTTGAAACCAGGAAACTCGCCATGTGGGTCTTCCTGTCGAGCGAGTTCATGTTCTTCGGCGCCCTCATCACCAACTACCTTCTGTTCAAAGGGCGGGTCGGCTACACGGCGCCCTACCCGGCCGAAATCTTCGACATCCCGTTTACGTCGGTCAGTTCGTTCGTACTTCTGATGAGTTCATTGACGATGGTTCTCGCAGACCATGCAATCCACCGTGACGACCAGCGCTCCACTCGAACGTGGCTCATCGCCACTGCCCTGCTCGGCATGGTGTTCCTCGCCGGGCAAGCTTTTGAGTTCACGACCTTCGTGGTGGATGAGGGCATGAAGATCTCCACAAACCCCGCGGCATCAGCCTTCTTCACGCTTACCGGATTCCACGGCACACACGTGCTGGTGGGCGTGATCATGTTGCTGACCCTGATCGGCATCTCGTTCCGCAAGGGGAGACTGTCGACCGCGACCGGCCTCAACCTCGAGAATGTCGCGCTCTACTGGCACTTTGTCGACATCATCTGGATCGTGATCTTCACGGTCGTTTACCTGATCAAGTAGGAAGCGGTAATGGCAGAGGCACAGACGAAGGCGCAACCATCACCCAAACAGTATGTCCAGATTGCTGTGCTCCTGGCAATCCTCACCGCTGTTGAAGTCGCCCTCTATTACATAGAGCAAGCCGGGGTTTCGGGAAGAATCGTTTATCCAACCTTGATCATCCTGGCGATCCTGAAGTTCATCATCGTCGTCGCCTTCTACATGCACATCCGGTACGAGAAGGGGATCATCGCTCGATTCTTCACCGTGGGCTTCTTCGGGGCACTGATGTTGTACACAGTGGTGCTCGGCACCTTCGGGGTGCTGACCGCCATGAGTGGTTGAGCGGCGTGCCGGCGTTCCAAGGCCCCGACATACCGCTTCTTGCCGCGGTCACCGTCGATTGCCGCGACCTGGAGTTGGCAGATTTCTGGGCATCGTTACTGTCAGTAGAGATCACCCACCGGGACGAACAATGGGCCTTCCTGGCTTATGCCCCGGATCGAAAGGTGACGGTCTGGTTTCAGAAGGTTCCTGAGGACAAATCAGTTAAGAACCGGGTGCACCTGGATTTGGCGGTCACCGACCTCGAGGCCACGGAAGCGCGAATCCTCTCAATGGGTGGCAGCAAGCTGGCTTCTCAAACATGGGGTGAGTACTCGTGGATAACGTTCGCAGATCCCGAGGGAAACGAGTTCGACATCATGCGGGTGGAAGCCTGAGCCGTTAGGCGGCAGCCGTTGGGGACGGCACCCGCGAAGCTCACAGACTTGAGCTCACAGCCCACGGCTCAGTGCTCACGGACTACGACAACCATCACGATGGCTATTACAACGGTCGCTATCCCCGCGAGTGCGGCGATGACCTCCGTGTAGCGCAGTTTGATGCTGGGGCGGTAGCCGCCCAGGAAGGCGAACAGCAGGATCCCGGCGGAGATAACGATCGCCAGCATCGCGGCCGCCTCGTGAAACATCACGAACAGTGTTGCGATCACCGCGATCACTGCAACAAGGGTGAGTAGCGAGACCAGCGGAACCATCAAGGACTGACTCAGCCTGGTCCGTACCTCACTCGAATCAGCACGATCTCCTGCGGTCAGGCCCACAGGCACCGCGGTCACGTGTGAGAGCACCGCTGTTTCGGCTCCAAGAAAGGCGCCGCCGATCACCAACCACCAGAGAGCCGGAAAGACCGGGACGGCGACGATACCCTCATTGATCGTCTCGATCCCGAGAACACCCACCAGCAATCCCCCACCGATCGCCCCGAGGACCGACCCGATCACCGCGCCAAGCCAGATTCCCGCCCCTCCGACAACAGCCAGGTCGGCGCGGAAAAACGCCGGAGCGCGCCGGCCAACAACAGCGAGAAAACCACCAAAGATGGCCGACAGGGCCGCCATCCCGATCACTACCGGCAGGACTTCCACCTCCACTGCCGCTCCGAACCCATCCGCGCGCTCAACCGAAGCAGCGTTGTCGACGAAGAACACAGCGGAGAATGCGGCGGTCACCAGACCGAATCCGATCCCTAGTGCTGCACCAAACGCGGCCGGCAGGCCTATCCGCTTCGTTAGCGGCGCTGCTTCGAACCCGGGCAAAACCGGAGCCTCAGGCTCGAGCACTGCGGTAGCAACAGCCACAACGGGTTCCGATAGTTCTGGTTGGGCCTCCTCGTCGACCGGCGCGGCCTCCACGGCCGACACTGGTTCCTCAACAGGGACAGGCTGAGGCGCCGGTGATACAGCGGCGATTGGCGCGGAACCACCCGCCCACGCCTGCAACACCTGCTCCGCTTCGACACCTTGTGCCGCGGCACGGGCGTCGGCCGAACGTCGTATCAACTCTTCAGGGGCCCCCAGGGTGGCCGCAACCGCGGACAGCAACTCGCTCATGAAGCCGGGATGATAGTGGAGTGGACTCACCTTGGCTGCGGCCGCCGCACTAGATCTGTGCCAATCTGGACCGAACAACAATCCACGACTAGAACCTAGAACCTCTGAGGATCAATGATCTCTGCCCTTTGCTACGGATCGCTCAATCCGGACCTCGCCCACCGGATAGCCAAGTTTCCCGAGCCTGGAGACGACCTGCGCTCGATCGCCTCCCGGATCACCTACGGCGGCGGTGGTGCCAATCCCGCAGTTGCGTTGGCCGCCTGGGGCGCGACAACCGCCGTTGTCGGCAACACGCTCGGCGATGATCCGCTGGGACGATGGTTGATCGATGACCTGGCCGCCCGGGGCGTAGACATCTCGATGATCGACGTATCGCCTTCAGCTACAACCCCCCACTGCGTCGTGCTGGTTGGGCAAGACGGTGAGAGAACGATCATCTCGAGCGGCTATGAAGACGCCATCTGGCAATCCCTTGCTCCTGATGCCTGGCTTGGACGGTCGGTAGCCGTCGTCGACGCCTATTCGGCTGGTTGGGGAGCTGAAGTCATCCGGCAGGCAGCCGAAGCAGGGGTTCCCGTCGTGGGAATCGATGTGGCAGGCCGCGCCTCGGCACCGCTGCAAGTCTGCGTATGGTCAAGTCATGAGCATGACAGGGAGGACGCGCTGGCGTTGTCCCGTTCAGGTCCAGATGTTGTGCTCACGAGCGGAGGTGAGGCTGCGGCATGGTGTTCCGACGGGGGCGTCCTGTTCGAAGTACGGCCACCTGAAGTCGATCCGATCGACCCGACCGGGGCCGGCGACACTCTCGCGGCAATGGTGGCATTCGGCGTCGGTTCCGGTTGGGATCCTCGCCGCACGCTCCGGATGGCCGTCTCCGCCGCTTCGCTGTCGGTCGGACTGGAACGTGGAGATCCGATCTCCGATCTTGGAGCGATCACAGCTCTGGCGGATTCCATTTCCGGCTGAACGCGGGGGAAGCGTTCGGGCGTCTACTCTGCTCGGCATGCGCGCTCTAGGTCGAACTCTGTTCCGCTTGATCACGTTCCTTCTCATCACCGGACTTGTCGTCGGCGTGATCGGCTTCTACTTCGTCCGCCGATCATTCCCTGTGGTGGACGGTGAGGTGCGCCTCTCGGGTCTCGATGCTCCCGTCGAGATCATCAGAGACACGAACGGGATTCCGCATATCTACGCATCAACGACACATGACCTGTTCGTCGCCCAGGGCTACGTTCATGCGCAGGACCGCTTCTGGCAGATGGACTTCTGGCGGCATATCGGACAGGGTCGTCTGGCAGAGCTATTCGGTTCGTCCCAGGTGGACAACGACATCTTCCTTCGCTCGCTTGGGTTCACCGGCCTCTCGGACGTCGAGTTCCAACAACTGGACGATGAATCGAAAGCGATACTCGAGGCCTACTCGGAGGGGGTCAATGCCTACCTGGCCGATCACTCCGGCACGAAGCTCTCATTCGAATACGCGACACTCGTCCTGCAGAAACGGGGGTATGAGCCGGAGCCGTGGGATCCGGTAGACACGCTTTCGTGGGCGCGAATGATGGCCTGGGATCTTGGTGCCAACATGGGCAGTGAGATCGAGCGAGCGATTCTGGCTGGGTCCCTTCCCCGCAGTCGGGTCGACGAGTTGTTTCCTCCATACCCATCCGATCGCCCATTCATCCTGCCGCAGTCTTCTCCGTATGGAGGCGGGCCGGCGGTCGGTGCAGATCCGACCGCCATGGTGGCTGGTTTCGAACTGGCTGCGTTGTTGAGCCCGACCGCAGACCGCATTGCAGCACTCAACAAGGTTGTCGGCGAGCCGGGAGCGGAGATCGGTTCGAACAACTGGGTGGTGGCGGGATCGAAGACGTCGACGGGCCTACCCATCCTGGCCAACGACCCGCACCTGAGCATCCAGATGCCTTCTATCTGGTATGAGGTCGGCCTGCACTGCAACGGACAATGCCCGTTCGATGTCGCGGGCTTCTCATTCGCAGGCGTCCCCGGCGTCATCATCGGCCACAACGATCGCATCGCCTGGGGAGTCACCAACCTCGCGGCAGACACCCAGGATCTCTACGTCGAGCGGATCAACCCGGACAACCCGGATCAATACGAGTTCAAGGGGGATTGGGTTGATCTCGAGATCCGCACCGAAACGATCGAGATCGCCGGGACGAACCCAAGACAGATCGAGGTTAGGTCCACGAGGCACGGCCCAATCATCTCCGATCGATACGGCCCGCTGGACGACTTCGGAGCCGAAGCGGGCATCGAGGTCCCGATCAACTATGCAGTCACTCTGCAATGGACGGCGCTGGAGCCCGGCCGTCTGGTTCGATCCGTACTCGGAGTCAACCAGGCAGGCGACTGGGACGAGTTCCGAACGGCCGTCGGAATGTGGGACATTGCCGGTCAGAACTTCGTATACGGGGACATCGACGGCAATATCGGCTACCAGAGTTCCGGATTGGTTCCCATCCGCTCCTCCAGCGACGGCCGCTGGCCCTCGTCTGGCTGGGACGGCTCAACCGAGTGGACGGGGTTCGTCCCATTCGAGAGCATGCCGACAGTATTCAACCCGCCGGAGGGATTCCTGCACAGCGCCAACCAGCACGTCGTCGATTCCTCCTTCCCCTATTTCCTGGCATTCGATCTTGCCTACGGGTACCGCGGCGATCGCATCGTCGACGTTCTGGACGGCGCCGTCGACATCGACTTCGCTTTCATTGCGGAGTTGCAGAGGGACAGCCGGAACCTCAATGCGGAGTTAGTCGTCCCGGCACTCCTGTCTCTAGCGACCGACAAACCGGTTGTCGGTGATGCTCAGCATCTGCTTCGCGATTGGGCCCGCGGTGAGGATGCATTCCAGCAACGCGCCGACCTGCCGGGAGCCGCCCTCTATGCCTCCGTCTGGCGTCATATCCTCCGATTGACGTTCCACGATGAGCTCCCCGAGCGATTCTGGCCGGCCGGAGGAAGCCGCTGGTCGGAGGTCATCGTCGACCTGCTCGAGCAGCCGGGCAACAAATGGTGGGACATCGCTTCAACTTCGGACGTGGAGCGTCGCGATGACATCCTCGAACTCTCCTTGCTGGCAGCCATGGCGGAACTGTCGGACGAGCTGGGTGATGATCCTGCCGGGTGGCGGTGGGGAGAGCTGCACACCGCGACCTTCCGCAACGCCACATTTGGTGAATCCGGTTTCGCACCCCTCGAATGGCTGTTCAACCGCGGGCCGTATGAGGTCGATGGAGGTTCCTCGATCGTCAACGCCACAAGTTGGGATGCCTCCGAGAGCTACGAAGTCGTAGCGGTTCCATCCATGCGGATGATCATCGACCTCTCCAACTTCGAACGTTCACGTTCGGTTCATCCCACCGGACAATCCGGCCACATCTATCACGATCACTACATAGACATGGCCGAATCGTGGGTGGTCAACGATCTGCACCCGATGCACTGGGAGCACGCTGCTATCGCAGCCGATGCGGAAGGAACCCTGGTTCTGAAGCCCTGAACCCCGGCAGGCAAAAGTCGCATCCGGGTGAGTGGGTTCTTCCCCTGGATTTGCCCCTGCCAAGACACCGAATCTATGCGAGCCGCCGCCATTGGCCGGTGGCCGGCATCCACCAGCCTCCTCGATGCGCCATACTTGGCAGGTGCGTGAGTTCGGATCTCAACAACCGGCAGATCAACACGACGGCGCGTCCGATCTAGCCGACCGTCTCGATTCTCTCAACATGGAGTCTGTTGAGCGGGTGCTCCGACGCGCGATCGAGCTTCAGTTCGACGACGAGCTCGGCCCCGACAGGTTGAGCCCCGAGCACATCGAACGCATCGCGGAGGAGATCGGGATCAGTGCTCCTCATGTCCGACGGGCGCTTTTCGAAGAAGCGACCGCCTCCGAACAAGTCGAAATGACGCCGCTCGATCGGTTCCTCGCCCCGGTCAGGATGAAGGAGCGCACCATCGTCGAGGGGAGCCTCACCGACGTCACCAACACGGTCGATACGTGGCTCGAGAAACACGAAGGACTTCAGAAACGACGTCTGCACGGTCACGGTGTGGTCTGGGAGAAGGATCCCTCCCCGGTGGCATCGCTACGAATGGGTTTCGGAGTCGGCAAAGGCAGCGGCGCGATGCGAGCGGTCGGCCCGGTCACCCACCACATACACAGTCTGGAGCCGGCCAAGCACCTCGTCACCCTCGACGCAGATACCAGCATCATCGGCAAGACGGCCAAAGGACTTCTAGCGGCCGGCGCCGGATTGTCCGTGGTACTGGGCGTCGTACTCGGCATCCTTGGAGCCGGTTGGCTGGCACTGGCAGGCGCCGCCGGCGCGCTCGCCCTATTCAGCGGTATAGCCCTCACAACGGCAAAGCTGTGGACGAGCCGGGTTCGCAACGGCCTAACAAGAGCACTCGACGCGATCCGTCTTCCCCAGGTCAATCGTGTACACGA
>JAHEDJ010000075.1 GCA_024641325.1 bacterium
GATGCACTCGAAGAGGTGACGCTGGCGATCAACATCGACGGAGCCGGATACCGGAGAGGGAAGTCGGCCTACTCGACCTACAACGTCGATGGGGACGTCGCCGAACACGTGCAGCGCGTCTTCGATACCCTCGACGATTTCGTGAATGGACCCGACTGGTATCAGAGCGATCATGCGATCTTTGCCATGCGGGGTCGGCCCGCTCTGGCAATCACCACCGAATACGTTCAAGAGATGCTCGGCGAGCTGTTCCACTCCGCCGCCGACACCCCGGACCAGGTCGATATCGATCTGGTCGCCGGTATCGCTGAGGCACTCGAAGAGCTGATAGTCACTTGGCCCCAATAGGGACGACCTTCAGGGGCGCGTGAAAGCCGCCCGTATCGGGTGGTATAGGAATAGGTGGGTGGATGGTCGGCGTCGATGAGGGGTCAACGGATCCAATCAGGGCGGGCCGTTGCCTGGTGGTTTTTGGAAGCGGAGTCTGCCTGGTGGTGAGTCGGGCTGGATGGTGTAGCCCGATTTGTGGATGACCACGTGATGATGAAACCAGCACAACGTGGTGAGGTTGGCTGGGTCTGTTCGACCACCTTGTGACCAGGGAATCTTGTGGTGTGGCTGGAGTCGGTAACGGGATGTGCAGCCGTCGGCTGTGCATCCTCCGTCCCGGTAGAGGACTGCCCGGCGGAGTTTGGGTGGGATGACCCGTGTGGTTCGTCCCGCCGCTACAGGTTGTCCGTTTTGGAAGCTGATGTGTTCGGTTGATCCGGTGCAGAAGATCTCCTCGATCGTTGATCGTCCGACCGAGATACCTGTCGAGGTGACCGAACCGGCCTGCCCGTCCGACCCGGCAGCTAGGTCATGGTTGGTGAATACCGACAACACCGGGCCAGAACCACTGTCGTTCTGGTCTCCTGAGCTGGTTGTGAGCGAATCGGCTGCGATGGAGACCAGAGCGTCCGCATTCCGCTGACCCGGTGAACTTCTGGTTTCGTCTGGCAGGGTGGGGAAGGTATCTGCTCTGGTGAGGAGTGCTTGTTCAACCAGTTGTCCGTCCAATCCGGGGAGTTGTCCCCACAGACGGTATGCGGTGCGGTCCAAAGTGGGTTGCATAGACACATACCGGTCCGAGAACATTTGCTGTTCATCGATAGGGGCCATACGTCTGTGCATGGCGGTCAAACGGCGGACACCAGGGATATCGAGACCAGCCGCTTGTTCAACCCGATCCGGAGATGCTCCGGCAACGGTGAGGTGGGCGGTGGCGATGATCCGGTCAAACGAACCCAACCCCGACCCCAATCTTTGTTCCTGGTCTGGAACGGTTTCCAACACCCGGCAAGCAGTCACCAAAGCTTTGGCCGTCTCAGGTGCGACATCCAACCGACCGGCCGTCCACTCACCCAACGACCGACATCCATCCCCAAGTGGGGTCTGACGTCGGTCGGCTTCCCGCAACAGACTGATCTGGCGGGCAGTCAGGCGAGCCTTGATCGACTCCAACTCGATGAGTTGCTGCTCTAAACCATCGGTTGTCAGGTCAGTCGTTGACGTCGGTTCCATTCATGCAACATATCAACCGGGTATGACAGAAAACGGCCTTAAACAACCGTTGACAAGGAAAATCGAAGAAACCTGTGGAGCCAGTAGGCCTGTGGCAGCGGGCCCCGTGCGCTCGGCGGGAGGAAGCGAGTTAGCGCCTCTGCAACAAGCATCAGCCACCGGCCATCCCGGGCGGTGGACGACTCCCCCGTAGACGGGAGGGGACACCCGGCAGACCGGCTGAACGCGGACAGGTGCCGGCGGCCATCGTGCCCCCCCGATTCCGAGCAACTCGAATACCGCCTTGGCGCACATCTCGCCTACCATCGTCCGGACAGATTTCGTGAGGTGATTCCTTGAAACGCATCGTTTGGTTGGTCATGGCGCTCGCCGTCGTTGTCTCTGCCTGTTCCGGCGGCTCGCTGGTCGCCACCGTCGACGGAGTGAAAATCAGCGCCGGCGACGTGGAGAAGCTGATAGCGGCCGATCTTGCCACGGCACCGGCCGATCTCTATGCCCAGCTAATTCAGACTCTCATCATTCATGAGGTCGTATCCAATGCGGCGGAGGCCGAGTTCGGGATTTCCATCACTCCTGAAGAGATCGACGAGCAGGTTGTCGCTTTGACGGCTCAGATCGAGGTGAGCGGTGGAACCCTCGAGGAGGCTGCTGCCCAGCAAGGTCTGAGCCTGGACGCGGTGCCACTCATCGTTGAGGAAGACCTGACGGAGCAGGCGATCGGCGAAGCCTTGAGTGAGTCTCAGGCCGATCCGTCCGAGGAGGAAGTACTCGCCGCCTACAACTCGTCGCTTCAGTCGTTGACCGAGGTTTGTGCGAGCCACATCCTCGTGCCGACCGAAGAAGAGGCGCAGGCCGCACTCGATCGAATTGAGGGTGGGGAGCCATTCGAGGATGTCGCCGCCGAATTGGGGACGGACGGAACAGCCGAGGTGGGTGGTGACCTCGGGTGTGCACCGGCATCGAACTACGTTGCCGAGTTTGCCATCGCGACGATCGAGGCCGAGCTACAGGTGCCTACCGGACCGGTGCAGTCGCAGTTCGGTTTCCACGTCATTCTGGTACGCGAACGCACAGAGACGGCGTTCGAGGATGTCCGCGGGGACATCGTGGCCGGTCTCCGCGATCAGCAACGAACCACGTTGCTGAGTGATTGGATGCTCGCTGTGATCGGCGGCGCCGACGTGACCGTTGAAGAGGAGTACGGCACGTGGGAGCTCGAACCTTTCCCGACGGTCGTTCCGCCGGCGCTGTAGCCCCGGACATCGTCATCGTCGGACTTGGGCCCGGCGATCTGGATTACACCGACGACCGAGCGCACGCCTACCTGACCGACCCTGGACGGACCGTGCTGTTGCGCACGATCGACCATCCGGCTGCCGCGCAACTTGCCGACGTGCGGGAAGTGCAGAGCTGCGACGACCTATATCGCGCCGCTACCGACTTCGAGAGCGTGTACGAGGGAGTTGCCTCACGAACCATGGCACTGGCCGACGATGGCCCGGTGACCTTTGCCGTTCCCGGGAGCCCGTATGTGGGGGAGTCCTCGGTGCGGCTTCTCAGGGAGCGAGCCGCTGCTGCCGGAATCGACGTGCTCGTGGTCGGAGCCGAGTCGTTCGTCGACGCCGTAATCGCCGAGGTCGGAGTGGACCCGCTTCGTGATGGACTACGGGTGATGGACGGCCGGGACATGCCGGATCCGCTGGTGCTCGATGCGCCCACGATCATTGGCCACGTGGACCTTCCCGTCGTTCTGGCCGACGTTGCTGCCAGGCTCGAACGGGGTCTTCCTGAGGGGACACCCGTGAAGGTCCTCGTCGATCTTCGGTCGTCGACCGAACGAGTAGTTGAGACCACGGTGGAGGCCATAGATCCGCAACTGGCCGGCTACAGGACGAGCCTCTTCGTGAATGCGGCACCCGGCGGTCTGATCGGCGCAATCCAAACGATGCGAAAGCTGCGACGCGAGTGCCCGTGGGATCAGAAGCAGACCCATCAAAGCATCGTGAAGAATCTGGTCGAAGAGTCCTACGAGCTTGCTCACGCCCTGTCGGTGTTGCCCCCGGAAGCTCCAGGAGGCGAGCCCGACTTCGCGGCATATGCGGACGTCGAAGAAGAACTCGGGGACGTGCTGTTGCAGGTCCTCTTCCAGTCGACGATGGCCTCTGAAGCGGGAGCGTTCGACATCGACGATGTTGCCGAAGTACTTCGGCAGAAGTTGGTACGCCGTCATCCGCACGTGTTTGGCGATGTAGAGGTCGGTTCCTCCGACGAAGTACTCGCCAACTGGGATCGCATCAAGAATGAGGAGAAGGCCGGCCGGACGTCACAGCTCGATGGAGTGCCGACCGGGCTTTCCGGCCTGACGCGTGCTGAGAAACTCCAGGATCGTGCCGCCAAGATCGGCTTCGACTGGGATGAGCCGGCACCGGTATTCGACAAGGTGAAGGAAGAACTCGCCGAACTGGCCGGAGCAGAGAACGAAGCGGCGACCGTTCACGAACTGGGAGATCTGTTGTTTGCGGTGGTGAACCTGGCTCGCCATCTCAACGTCGATCCTGAAGTTGCAATGCGAAGGGCGGGCGACCGCTTTGAAATGCGGTTCCGGCGAATGGAAGAGTCCGGTCCGTTCACGGGCCTGACTCTCGAAGAAATGGATGCGCGCTGGGAAGAAGCAAAGCGCGTTGAGATGCAAGACGATAAGGAGAAGCCATGGTAGGTTCGACTCCACAAGGAGGGTCCGTGGTCACCGCAATAAGCGATATCCGGGCCCGTGAAGTCCTCGACTCCCGGGGGAACCCGACCGTTGAGGCCGAGGTCCGTCTCGCTGGCGGTGGCTTCGGTCGAGCAGCGGTTCCTTCCGGGGCATCGACGGGGGCACTCGAAGCGGTTGAGCTTCGGGATGGTGGAGACCGCTACGGCGGCAAGGGCGTAACGCGGGCCGTTGCGAACATTCATACGACGATTGCCCCTGCTGTGATGGGCATGGACGCCACGCACCAGGAAGCGATCGATCAGGTCATGCTCGACCTCGACGCCACCCCCAACAAGGCTTCACTGGGAGCGAATGCGATTCTCGCCGTTTCGCTCGGCGTTGCCAGAGCAGCAGCCGCCCAACTGGGCGTCCCGTTGTACCGCTACCTGGGTGGACCGGCAGCCAGGGTGCTGCCCATTCCGATGCTCAACGTCCTCAACGGCGGTGCGCACGCCGCCAATTCGGTGGATATCCAGGAGTTCATGCTGGTCCCGGCCGGAGCCCCGAGTTTCTCCGACGCTCTGCGGTCGGGAGTAGAGATATACCACTCCCTCAAGAAGGTACTGGGCGGGCGTGGACTCTCCACCAATGTCGGCGACGAAGGCGGTTTCGCTCCGAATCTTCCCACCAACGAATCAGCCCTCGAACTTCTCTCCGAGGCAATCGAGAGCGCCGGTTATACGGTCGGGTCGGACATCGGGCTGGCGCTCGACGTCGCCGCCTCCGAGATCTATCGCGAAGGCCGGTACCGGCTTGAAGGGCGAGACCTCGATTCGGCCGAGATGGTCGAGTTCCTGTCCGGGTTGGTAAACACGTTCCCCGCCCTCGTTTCGATCGAAGACGGCATGGCTGAAGACGATTGGGACGGCTGGTCCCTCATGACCAGGAAGCTCGGCGACAAGATCCAGATCGTGGGTGACGACCTCTTCGTCACGAACGAGTCGATCTTGCGACGGGGCATCAATGAAGGTGTGGCCAATGCCATCCTCATCAAGGTCAATCAGATCGGGACTCTGTCCGAGACCCTTCACACCATGTCGACGGCCGACAGCGCCGGATACGGCCGGATGGTGAGCCACCGCTCCGGCGAAACCGAAGACTCCTTCATAGCGCATCTCGCCGTCGCCACCAATGCGGGCCAGATCAAAACGGGCGCTCCGGCACGGGCCGAGCGTACCGCCAAATACAACCAGCTTCTCCGTATCGAGGAAGATCTTGGCACCTCGGCTCGATACGCAGGTTGGTCGATCTTGGGGAGAACCGGATGACGCAAAGGCGTTCGCGTGTGCTGCTGGGTGTGGCGATACTGGTGGTTCTGGTGGCCTCGGTGCTGCTGACCAATGTCTTTCCGTACCGAAAGATCCTGGCCCAGCAGCAGCAGGTGGCGAATGCGCAAGAGCAGTTGGGCCTCCTGACTGCCGAGAACGACCGTTTGGAGGCGGAGGCAATCGCTTTGTCCACGGACGGCGAGATCGAGCGACTTGCCAGGGAGAATCTCGGATACGTACGACCCGGTGAGTACGCCTATGTCGTGCTCGAACCCGCAGCCACCGAAGCGACTACGGTGCCGGTCGAACCGGTGGATGTGCCTGCCGAGCCGGATGCCTGGTATGAGGGCATTTGGAGTTTCCTAACCGGCAAGGACCTGGTCGATTCTTGAGTTACCAATCGGCGGGCGGATGACTTGATCAACGACCAGGCTACCGCAACCGTCCAACTCGACCGGCCTCTACGAGCAACCGGCGAGGTGGTAGCCCGGTGCCATCTGTCGCTACCCGTGGTCATGAAAGTGCCACCGTTGCTCGATGACGGCACTCCGTTCCCCACTCTTTACTGGCTGACCTGCCCGCTGGCTTTGCGGCGGATCGGGCGCCTGGAATCCGTCGGCGGTGTCAAGCAGATGGAGCGACTGCTCGAGTCGGATGAGGCACTCGCCGCCGCTTTCGCCCGGCGGCACGAGAGTTACGCAGCAGAACGCGATGCCCTTGTCCCGGCGGATGCGCTGCTCCGACCTGAAGGGGGAGTTGCCGGGTTGCGACGAGGGGTCAAGTGCCTTCATGCCCATTACGGCGACTTTGCGGCGGGTGGCGACAATCCAGTCGGAGCTCTCGTGGCGCCGTGGGTGGAGCCGCTGGACTGTGCCCTGCCCTGTGTTGTCGGAGACGGTGCAGATGTTGCACGGAATCCGGCGTGGCGCGAACCGAAGTGACCGTCGCCGCAGTAGACATCGGCACCAACTCCGTCCGTCTGCTCGTGCTGGACGAGAACGGCCGGGAGCTCGAAAGGATCGTGACGGTCGTCGGACTGGGCCGCGGGGTCGATCGGAGCGGGTCGCTGTCCGAAGAAGCAATGGACCGCACGGTGGAGGTTCTCGGCGAGTTCGGTGATCGCATACGATCGTTCGATGCATCGAGAATCCGGGTTGTTGCGACATCAGCCAGTCGTGACGCCGACAACAGTGATCTGTTTCTCGACCGGGCCGAAAAGGCACTCGGAGCCCGACCCGAAGTCATCTCGGGTGGCGAGGAAGCACAGCTGACGTTCGTGGGAGCCGTAGGGGCCGCCGAGGATCCAGGTCCATACGTCGTCATCGACATCGGGGGCGGAAGCACGGAGTTCGCGTTCGGGGAAACCGGAGTCGACTACTCCCGGAGTGTGGACATTGGTTCCGTCCGGCTCACCGAGCGTGCAGTTCGCTCCCGCCCGGCCTCTGAGCGGATGGTCGATGAGGGCCGCGCGATTGTGGATCGTCTCCTCGAGGATGTTCGCCTGCCGTCCTCCCCGAACTCAGTGATCGGGGTTGCAGGTACGTTCACGAGTCTCGCCGCGATCGTCCTCGGCCTCGAGCGATACGATCGCTCCAGGGTGCACAGGTCTCGTCTGCAGGCACCGGACCTGACCTCTGCGATCAATCGACTCCGACGGCTCAGTATCCCCGAAACCGCCGCGATTCCATCCCTGGACCCCGCGCGAGCTCCCGTCTTACTAGCCGGAGCCATCGTCGCCGAGCGGGCGCTGGCACGCGTGGGTGTCAACTCGGTGGTGGTGTCGGAGCACGACTTGCTCGACGCCACGGCCGAGAGCCTTCTCTCCGAACCGTAGGCGAATCAGCCGGCCCTGGATCTCGTCAACATCTGCTCGGGGAGATACAGATAGCACTGCATCGAGCGATCGCCCGCCGACCAGGCAGCAGAGTCGGGGAAGAAGAAGCCGATCCAGAGCTCCGAGGTGTCGAACGCTTCCCCGGTGTAGGGAGTGAAAGCAGGAAGGCAATACTGGATGAACGCGTCCTCGAACTGGACATCGCTCGGATACCCGCCTCCCGGCAGGGTTGCCAGGTGGTAGATCTCTAAATCGTGTGGGTCGGAACAAGCAACACCGCGCACTTCGTCGAACCAGTCCTCTCCCGGGTCGAGCAGGCAGTCTCCTACGGCCAGGTCATTCGGGTCCAGATCGCCGCCGTCAACGATCGCGCCTGTGTTGTCTCGATCTGCCGCTGTGAAAGCATTCCAGATGTTGAATCCACCGAAGATCAGGAGCCCGAGCACGACACGCACGGCGATGCTGCTCAGCCACCGGCCGGGGCGCTTCCCGG
>JAHEDJ010000034.1:0-21445 GCA_024641325.1 bacterium
GCGTCGGGGGGAGCGGACCTGACGGTGTCGGGTGACCCTGATCAGTCCCGGATCGACATCAGCGGCGGCGCCAACGTCGACTACGAGAACTGAGCTCGCATCGAACACCCGGAGTGGGGACGGTCCGCACCAAGCGGCTGCGCCACTCACAAGGTTTCAATCGGCGTCAACCTGGTTGATTCGTCGGCGCTGGCGCCACATGACGAAACCTACGGCCGCCATCAACAAGGTCGGGATGGCAATGACTAGGGGAAGAACGCCACCGGGGTTGAGGCGGGTGAACGGATCAACGGTGAGATGGATGCCGGGACTGGCGACGGGGTGGCTGGTTGCATTGGTGCCGTCGGGCTCGGGGACTAGGACCATGTAGACCATGTAGTCGCCCTCCAGGATCGCGTTGACCCTCCAGGAGAGGCGAACGGATTGGCCGGATGCCATCGGAGTCACATACTGGGTTCTCTCGGGCGACCAATCCTCTGGATCGACGACGTCTCCCTCGGAATCGAGGTTGATGATGTTCATGGCCACGATCAGCGGTGGAGAATCGGCGTCGGAGTTGTTCGTCACGGATGTATCGAATAAGACCGGATCACCGGTCTTGACCGTCGCGACTTCCATGTCGATAGAGATCTCGAATGGGGCATCTTGGGCCTCTTGCGCCGTCGCCGGGTCGGCCTGTCCCACGGCGAGCAGCGACGCCGCAAGCAGGGTCGCGACGACCGCGGCTCCTCGTGACGACCTTTTGCCCGATCCGCCCGCTTCCAGGCCCAGGCGCGGCGGGTAGTACAAGAGCAGCGTTCCAATCGCTAGCACCGCAAGCATCGCGGGTGCAATAAGAAACACAGTCAGCTCGCCCACCGTCCGGCTGTTGACAATGATCTTCTCCAGGAAGTGGTACGTGGCTTCCATCGGGCTCACCTTCTTCAAGAGTTGGCCAACCGATCCGGCTTGCGCCGACCCCGGTAGCTGTGTCGGAACGAGGATCAACAAGTAGATGCCGAGGCTCACGAACATGCTTGTCCGGTTGGTGTTGGAGCGGGAACTGACGAGCATTCCGATGGCGGCAAGGGCCGGTACGAGCAGGCTGCCCAGAATCGACCCCCACAGCGCTCCCAGCCCGAAGGCCTCGTCGCCCTGTGAAAGAAGCGCCCAGTACGGAAGGCTGAGCACCAGCGCTGCCGGCCACGGAGAAACGGCAGCCAGGAACTTGCCGACGACGATTTGCCGTCGGCCGACGGGAGTGAGGAGGAGGCCCTCGAGCGTAGACCGTTCACGCTCGCCGCTGAGGCTGTCGGCACCGATGATCAGGCAGATGAAGCCGGCCGCGGCGAGCGATAGTCGCAGCATCTCAAAGACCATCTCCTTCGGAGGAATCAGGCTGAGCTCGCTATTGGTGGCGAGCAGGAATGCCACACCCCCCAACAACACCGAGAACACGAGAACCAGGTTCAGAGCCTTCCCTCCCATCCACAGGTCCGTCATTTCTCTGGAGAACACCAGCCACCAGGCAGGCCTGGCCTTGCGGTATGACCCTTGCTTTCCTTCGTTGATAGCGGGTGCGTCGCTCATCCGCCCACCCCTTCGGTCAGCTGCAGGAAGACGTCACCAAGACGTCCGCCCCGGGTTTCGAAGCTCATGACGGGGACAGACCCGGCAAGTAGTTCGGATAGAGCCTTGTTGCCATTGCGGAGATCCGCTCCCGGATCCTGAGTCTCCTCCAGGTCGACCCTCAGCCAACCGGACCGATCGCTTTGCGCTTCCACTGCCTTGACGAAAGCGAGCCCGTCCAACCTCTCCAAGGCGTCGGCGGTGGATTCGGGGGGTACCTGGATTCTCACTCCTGCTCCCCGCTTGGCATTGCCCCGTGCCTGCGCGATGACGTCGGACACCGATCCTTTGGCGACTACTTGGCCCAGGCTCAGGATCACAACGTCATCGCAAACGGTCTCAACCTCCGATAGGGCATGACTGCACAGAACTACGCCGACGTTGCGGTCGCGGGCTATCCGGTTGACTAGTGCGAGGAGATCTTGCTGACCGCGTGGGTCCAGTCCCAGGGTGGGTTCATCGAGAAACACGACTGCCGGGTCGTTGATGAGGCTCCGGGCGATTCCCAGCCGCTGACGCATCCCGCGGCTGTAGCTGCCTATCAACGACCTGGCCCGCTTGCGCAACCCGACATCGTCGAGCAGCCGAAGAGCGCTTGCCTTCGACTCATTGGGCGGCAGCCCGTAAAGACCGCCGTAAAAGACGAGATACTCGAGAGCTGTGACATGCTTCGGAAGGCCAAGGCTTTCCGGAAGGACGCCGATCCTTCCGCGCACGAGTTTCGGTTGATCGGACCCGATGCCGTCGACGCTGAAGTTGCCTTTGTCGGGCTCGAGGATCGTGGTGAGGATGCGAATAGCGGTGGTCTTGCCGGCGCCGTTCGGTCCGAGGAACCCGAGCACCCTGCCCGGCTCAAGTGCGAACGACAGACCACGCAATGCCGGTCTCTTCCCGTAGGACTTGCGCAAATCGTCAGCGATTAGCACCGGAGTCCGAGGAGTCGAACCGTCCAAATTGAACCCCCTCATGTAGGCCCGTTAGATGGTGCGGCTCCGCTCCCAGCCGGGCGTTCGGTGGTCTCTTCTATCGACAAAAACCTACTGCGAATCTAGTCCGAGTTCTGTTGGCGATAGGCCGAAATTGAGGCATTTGCGACCGTCCCGAACATGGCCAACGGTGGATGGCGGATAGCCGTTTCCGCAGCTGCCAACCCAAGCGGCTCAGTTCACCGTTGTCACGTTCGCGCTGTGCGATGCAGGCGTAGCTCGTCCCACCGGTTGCCGACCGCCAGGTCGATGATCGTCCATGCCATTGCGAGGGCTCCATCGCGCATCATCCGGGTTCCGCTTGGGGTGAGGGTGTATGCGGCGAATTCAGGCTGGTGGTTCACGATGTTGCCCGAGTTCAGGCCAAGTGTCGGTTGGATGGCCGGCACCACGTGGGACACGTTGCCCATGTCGGTGGACCCTCCAGGCGCAGGTAGGAGTTCTGCGCGGCGCGGCATCGTCCTGCCCAGTTCGGCGCAGTTGGCAACGAAGAGATCTATCAGCAGGGGGTTGCTGTCGAGATCATCGAAGGCATGGCCCGGTTCCTCGACTTCGAAGGTGCAGCCGGTGGCGATCGCAGCCCCTTCGAAACAGGCCAGGACTTGCTCGTAAAGGGCCGCGAGCCGTCTAGCTGTGGCCGCTCGCACGTACCACGATGAGCGGGTCCGTGCCGGGATGATGTTGGGGGCCTCGCCGCCGTGGGTGATGATCCCGTGGACTAGATCGGTGGGCAGGAAGGTCTGGCGCAGCGTGGAGATATTCACGTAAGCCTGCACGAAAGCGTCCAGGGCGTTGATGCCGAGCTGCGGAGCCATCGCCGCGTGGGATTCCTTGCCCAGGAACGTGACGTCGATGTGCCGTATGGCCAGCGCTGCCGGGTCGGCCAGATCCTCAGGGGTGGGGTGCACCATGAGGGCGGCCCCAGCATCTGCAAAGGCGCCGGCCTGGATCAGGTCGACCTTGCCCCCATGGGTTTCCTCGGCAGGCGTGCCGAGAATAGTGAGCCGGAATCCCAACTCGCCGACGAGCGGGTGAAGTGCCACGGCGGTGCCCAGGGCGGCGGTGGCGATGAGGTTGTGACCGCACGCGTGTCCGACGGAGGGCAGCGCGTCGTATTCGGCGCAAACGATGACTTCCGGGCCCTCTGTACCGGCGCGGGCGGCGAAGGCCGTCTCGATTCCGTAAGCGGGGTATTCGACCTCGAAGCCGCGCCCGGCGAGAAAGGCGGCGAGCCTGGCCGATGTTGCGAACTCCTCCATCGATAGCTCGGGATGCTCATACATCCAGCGGCTGATGTCCTCCAGCTCGCCGGCCACCGATGCGAACACCTCGGCTGCAATCCGCTTGGGGTCCATTGTGTCTCCTGTCACGATCGGCTCGGGTCCGCCTGTGAGCAGGCGGTCCGGTGACGTTCGCCGGCACTGTAGAGCCGGGCAGTTGCCGCGCCTGCCGCGTTCATTCGGTCCACGGGCGTTCCTCTTGCATGAAAGCTCGAAAACCTTCTTCATCTCCGGCGGCGCTACCCATGCGCCGGACACCCTCCTGGATCAAATCGAGGCCGGCGGCCACTGAGATCCGGAGGTAGTGCTGGCCCGCGGCGCCTATCGAACCGAACGAGTTACGGTCGACGGTTGCCACTCCGTAGCGGTATAGAAAGAAGAGTTGCACGAGGCCGGCAGGACTGGTCATCTCCCGTTCGGTGGCCGGGAGTGCCTCCCACGCTTGGATCGCCCCCAGTCGTTCGCAGACTCCGCCGATGTTTGGGAACACGTAGAACGCCCCTTTGGGCATTGCGCAGTGGATGCCGTCGATGGCGTTTAGGGCCGGGACCACCCAGTTCCGCCGTTCTTCGAATGCTTCGACCATTCCCGACACGGTGGCACCCGAGGCCGGGTCTTCGTATGCGGCGCGTCCAGCCTCCTGAATGAAAGGAGGCACACAGGAGATCGTGTTGATGTTGAGCCTGGTGAACACCTCAGACTCTTCAACCGTTGGGAGGACGGCCCAACCCAACCGCCAGCCGGTCATGGCGAATCCCTTCGAGTGGCCGCTCACCAACACCGTGCGTTCGGCCATCCCCGGCCGGCTGATGATCGAATGATGCACCAGCCCGTCGAAAAGGATGTGCTCGTATACCTCATCGCTGAATACCCGGACGTTGGGACGGCATCGCTCGCGGATCAAGTCGGCGATCTCGTCGAGGTCACGCCCGTCGAGAACACCCCCCGTCGGGTTGGAAGGGGAGTTGAGGATGATCAGCTTCGTGCGGTCGGTGAGCATCTCGGCCAGATCGGCGGCCGTGAAAGCGAAGGATCGGTCTTCGCGGAGGTGAAGCGGCCGGGGCGTTGCTCCGGTATAGACGGCGAGAGATTCGTAGATGGGGAAGCCGGGACTTGGGTAGATCACTTCGTCGCCGGGGTCGACGTACGCGGCCATGGCGTAACCGATGGGGGGTTTAGCGCCGGGCATCACGACGACCCGGCCCGGGTCCACGTCGACGCCACGGGTATCGGCCACATGTCGGGCGACCGCCTGCCGCAAGGACAGGATCCCTTGCGGATCGGTGTAGTGGCTGTTTCCGGCCCGGATCTGCTCAATGGCCACCCGGTTGATGTGCTCTGCCGAGTCGAAGTCGGGTTCGCCCAGGTTGAAGTGGATCACATCGACACCTGCCCGCTCTGCGCGCCGGATGTGGGCACCGACGGTAAAGGCGTTCTCGGTGCCGAGGTCGTCGATCCGACGGGCGAACAAACTCATGAATCATCTCTCTGTAGCCGGCCTCAGAAGCATATAGGGATCTGTGTTCCTCCCTCACCGCAGCGTGGGAAGGATGTTCGCCGGTTCAAAGCATCGGGAGTGGAGGGGGGAGTATCGAGGGTCTAGTCATTCGGCCATGGAGCATGATGATCCCGCGGCCGGCTCAATGCGCGGGCACCGTCTTGTCGATACATGACCATGAACGGAACGAGGGCGTTTGCATTGGCTTCAGTGCCGGCAGCAGCCGGGTTCGCATGGCAACAGCACCGGCGGAACCTTCGTGCCGTCGGTGCCCATCCGGCCCAGGCCCCTCCGCTCCCCGGCTATCGACGTGAGCTCGATGCTTCGTGGGGTTCGGTGACCTACCGGTGGGTCGAGGGGGATCCGGACCGCCCGCCGTTGGTACTCGTTCATGGGTGGGGCAAGACATCAGATTCAGCCTGGTGGCCGGTGATTTCCGGGTGCGATCGAACGATGGTGGTGGTCGATCTTCCGGGGCACGGCAGGTCATTACTTCACGAGCCATTCAGTTTCGCGATGGCCGCCGGGGCAGTCCATCGGGCCGTTGCCCATTCCGGCGTCCAGCATCCCGTGCTCGTCGGCCACTCGATGGGAGGTCCGGTGGCACTGACAACCCTTCGGCAAATGGGCACCACGGTGTTCTCGGGTCTGATCGCTCTGGCGACTTCTGCCTACTGGGTCAGACCGCAACTGCGGATGTTGATGGCCATGGCCCCCTACGCCATGGCTCCACGTTCCCCGTTTCTCATCCGCACCGAATGTGCCGAGCTGCGGCTCGCTCCGCACATCGCCGGGCAAATCGCCTGGTCGTATACACGGCGGCCCGGTCGCAGGCTGCTCGATGAAACCGCCACCGCGTTGCGCCACTTCGACGCCCGGGAGTGGACCGATCTCCCGCTGCCTCCCACGACCTGGGTTGTCGCCACCCGTGACGGCGTCCTGGATACCGCGCATCAGCTCGCCTCCGCCCGTCACTTCGATGCAGAGATCGTGGAACTGGACGCGCCGCACTCAATGGTGGTCCATGCCCCTGAGGCGGTGATCGAGCTACTCGAGAACTGGGATGGGGCGCCGGTGCCTTCTGCTCATTTGTCTTCCCAATAAGCCTCTGCCTCGCCTTCCATGACGGCGAGGCGTGTGTAGTAGTCGGGGAACTCGTTCAGGTGCGCGAGAGCGATTCTGGCCGTCGTCAATGGGTCGTCGTTGGAAACGTTCGTTTCCGGGTCCCTGGTGCCGTGCTCGAGTTCAACGTCGAGACCTTGCCGAAACTGTTCAACGTCGAAACGTGCCTGATCCCAGTCGATTCCGATCCGGCGACCGAGTTCTTCGGCTTGGCCGGGAGTGAATGATGACACTATTGCGACCTCCTCATCCCATCGCGTCAAACGGCCTTACGGTCCGCTAGAGGAGTTGGGCCCGACGATCGCCGCTTTCGGCCCGCCTGTTGCAGGGAAGCCCATCGTGGAGAAACGACGAGCGGCCACTGCCGACTCAAAGGAGTGACTCATTGGCTAATTGGGGGAGGAGGCAACACGGTCCATGGGAGATTGCTCGAGCCGGCGCCGATTGGGATACGCTTCTCGAATGAGGGATACGGATCCGTATCAGCAAATCGCCCGGTTTTACGATCGCCTCATCGAGCCGATTCAGGCGGGAGTCCGGAGGACCAGTGTCGAATTGGTTTCGCCCCGGCCTGGTTGGCAGGTGCTCGATGTCGGCTGTGGAACGGGGACGGGGATGGCTCCCTATGTGGAGGCAGGCTGCGCGGTTACCGGAGTCGATGTGTCTGCGGCGATGCTCGAGCAGGCTGCGAGTCGAATGGGGGATCGGGCCGAGTTGATACACACCGACGGCGATGGTCTTCCGTTTGGGGATGATCGGTTCGACCTCGTTACGACCTCGATGGTGCTTCACGAGGTCCCCGCGGACAAGAGGGTGCCGTTCGTCGCAGAGATGGCCCGTGTCACCAAGCCGGCCGGCCGATTGCTGTTCATCGACTTTCGCATCGGGCCGCTACGAGGCTGGCGGGGGCCGGCGGCCAGAGCGATATCCATTGTGATGGAACGGTTATCCGGCCATTACTCGCACTATCGAACATTCAGGATGTCTGACGGCGTCCCCGGTGTGACCGGGGGAGTTGGTCTCGACATCGAGCGAGAGAAGATCGTCGCCGGCGGCAACGTTGCGATCTTTGTGGTTGCGTCACCGGCCTAGTGTGACCGCTCTTGGGGGCGGCCCAGGCGGTCGGCGCCCCTGAATCCGCCTCCAGAAGACCGGGCCTTCGTCGGGGTCCTCGAGGATCCCTGCGTACCGCTCTACCAGTTCGGCTGCGGCGACCTCATCCTCGACGCCATCTTCGATCACCTCCCGGTATCCGTCTCGAATCTGACAGAAAAGGTTGTCTGGAGCGCGGGCTCATACACTGACCGCAGCCTCCGATCTGCCGACATGAGCGCAGATGATCGCCCCACAGCCGGGCTGGCGAGCCCCGTGCGTATCTAGGGCACTCATCCTCTAGCGGTGACGTTCAGCCGATCGATACGCTGAGCCCATTGCCAGGAGGGGAGCTACTCGTGGAGAAGCTCGATTCTTTCAACCCCCGAACCGGTGGGCTCGTTGGGTCTGTAGTGGTCACCGAGCCTGACGAAATCCCGATGGTCGTTGATAAATCCCGGGCAGCCTTCTATGAGTGGTCTGCGCTGAGTCACGCCGAGCGGCGCAAGTACCTGAAGGCCTTCAAGAGAACACTGTTGGGCAACATGGATCGGGTGGCGACGCTGCTGCACGAGGAGGCGGGGAAGGACCTTGCCGATGCCTTCCTGGGGGACGTGTGCCCGGCTATTGGTGTGGTCGATTACTACGCCCGGCGGGCCGAGCGGCTGCTCCGCCCGCGCCGGGCTTCGACTTGGCCTATGTCGTTTCTGATCCGCGGCTGGACCGAATACCACCCCCGCGGGGTCGTGGCAGTGATCCCGGCGTACAACTTCCCGATGATCCTGACCATGGTGTCGATTGTCCCTGCGCTGGCGGCCGGGTGCTCTGTCGTCTTCAAGCCCTCCGAACTGACCCCCCTCACCGGTCAGCTGATCGGCGACCTCGTCCAGGAGGCGGGTTTGCCCGCGGGCCTGGTTCAGGTAATCCACGGCGCCGCGGCGACCGGGGCCGCCCTCGTCGGCTCTGATGTCGACCTGGTCGTGTTCACAGGATCACCGAGGACCGGGCGCAAGGTGGCCGCAGAAGCCGCTGAGAAGCTGACTCCGACAATTCTGGAGCTGGGCGGCAAAGACGCCATGATCGTTTTGGACGACGCAGACATCGTCCAAGCGGCGCGTGGAGCAGTTTGGGCCGGCACATTGAACGCCGGCCAGGTTTGCATCAGTGTCGAACGCGTCTACGTATCGGAAGCGATCTATGAGGAATTCCTGGACGAGATGGAACGCGCTTGGGGCGAGATCACGGCCGGTTCTGGTGATTCGCGAGACGTGGGTGCCATCATCGACCCAAAGCAGATCGAGATCGTCGACGGCCATGTCGCCGATGCTCTGGCCAGGGGGGCAACCCTCAGGCGTGGAGGACACCAGGTCACGTCCACCTCGGGCTCCTTCTATGAGCCGACGTTGCTCACCGACGTAGACCACTCGATGAAGGTGATGAGCGCGGAGACGTTTGGTCCGGTTGTAGCAGTCATGCAAGTGCCCGACGAGGAATCCGCTATACGCCTTGCCAACGATTCGCCTTACGGGCTACACGGCTCGGTCTGGTCGAAGGACAAGCGCCGGGCGGCCACCGTGGCATCTCGGCTGCACACCGGCACCGTGGCGATAAACGACCACATGATCAATCTCTACGTTCCAGATCTCCCGTTCGGTGGGGTCAAAGATTCTGGATACGGGATGGAACTCGGCCCAGAAGGGATCCGATCGTTCTGCTACGCGCAGAGCTTCACTTCTCCCCGCTGGGCTTCGACCTCCCGGATACTGCTGGGTGGCCGGTGGAACCCGCGCCGGTTCGGACCCCGCTACTGGCGGAACTTCGCCCGGCTGCTCTACCGCTGGTAGTCGAAGCCGCTCAAATCGGCGCGTCAACCAGTTGGAAGACCTCAGTTGGATCCGAGAAGCCCTTCAGCGCCAGGTCCTCGGCAGCTTCGAAGCGGAACCCACTTTCGGTGCCGAGCCTGTGAACCACGTCTGAAACGAGGATCTGGCCTGCATCGGCCGCGTCGCAGATCCTGGCTGCGAGGTTCACCGCTGCTCCGAAGATGTCGTCGTTGTGGTCGACCGGCTCGCCTGCCGCCAGCCCCGCCCGTACCCTCAACTCCCGCTTCCCTTCCTCGGCGGCTCGATTCCTGAAGCCTGCCTGAATGGCCAGCGAGCACTCGAGGGCGTTGGCGACCAACTCAAAAGAGGCCATGATGCCGTCGCCGGTGTGCTTGATCTCGCGTCCTTTCGACGCCAGCAGCGCCCGCCGGATGACGGCGTCGTGTTCCTGGAGCAGGACCATGAACGCAGACTCGCCCACTTCGTTGAGGAGCGATGTCGATCCTTCCAGGTCGGTGAAGAGAATCGCCCGGAAAGGGCTGCGTTGTTCCGACTTGTCGACCGGCTCGTGGATTCCGCCCAGGAATCGCAACACGTCGTTCTCCGATACGCTGATGATCTCGTTCGGCAACAGACCGTGCGATTCGCGGTGGACTGCCGTCAGATCGCCGGCCTCTGCCGCCTTGGCCAGGCAGAAGACACCGTCGTTGTCGGGGTCGAACCAGTAGGAGAGAAACTGAACGCCGTGCTTCGCAGCGACGGTGAGGTCGGCGGCGTGAGCCTGCGCGACATCTTCTGCGGTGGCGCCCGGCGTGTCGTGACGGTCCATGTATAGAGGCATCGGTGTTCCTTTCAAAGCGGGACTGTGGAGTTCGTCAATCCAGGATCAGAGGCTCGAACTCGGGATCGATCACCTTCATTGTCCCGCGGCCGTAGGCGCCGATGGCTTCACCGACGCCGCCGTGGAAGGTCGGATAGGCGTAAATGAGGTGCCGCAGAGTGCTGAACGGGACCTTGGCCTGGACCGCCAGGCTGAGCATGCTCAGCACCTCGCCACCCTGGGGTCCGACCGAGGTGGCGCCAATCAGTCGGTCGCTGCCGCGGTCGACGATCAACTTGATGATCCCGGGGGTGCCCGGCCCGTGGATCCAGCCCCGGGATGAAAGCGGGACTTGTTTCACAGATACGGCGATGTCGAGTCCGGACGCCCGCGCAGCAGCCTCGCTCATCCCGACCGCGCCGACTTCGGGATCTGTGAAGGTGACCCTGGGTAGAGACGTGTAGTCGGCGGGACGGACTTCTTCGCCGAGGATTGCGCCCGCCACGATGGCACCCTCGTAGAGCGCCATGTGGGTGAACATGCCTTTCCCCGTGACGTCACCCATAGCCCAGATTCGGTCCGCGGCCCGCAGGTACTCGTCGACCTCGATGAACCGTGTGGAGGTGCGTATCCCGGCCGAGGCGAGGCCGAGGCCATCGAGATCGACCGCACGGCCGGTTGCGACCAGGATCGCCTGGGCGGTCAGTTGTGTCCCTCCGGCGAGTGTGGCCACAATCGAGCCGCCTTTGGAATCGACCCGCTCGACCCGTGCTCCTCGACGGACGCTGATCCCCTCTGCGGCGAAAGCTTGAGTGACTACTTCGGACGCTTCCGGTTCCTCGAGGGCAAGGAGCCGATCCGATCCTTCAGCGATGGTCACGTCGACGCCGAATCGGGAGAAGACCTGACTGAGTTCACAGCCCACTGCTCCTCCGCCGAGAACGATCAGCGAGTCGGGCAGGGTGACAGCCTGAATGGCGTCGTGCGTCGTCCAGTAATCGACGTCCGCCAGCCCCGGAATCGGCGGTACGAAGGGGTGGGAACCGGTGGCGATGACTATGCCCCTGGTTGCCGTGAAGCTCTGTTGGCCGACGCTTACCGTCTTCGGGCCCGTGAGCTTGCCGTAGCCCCTGATCAGCCGGCCGCCCTTGCCTTCGAATCGGGCCACGCCGTAGGAGTCGTTCCAGTTACCGGTAGCTTCATCCCGCACCCGGCTGGCGACAACTTCCCAATCGGGCGTCACCTCTGCGTGACCGGCCATGCCGTTGACCCGTCGGGCTTCCTGGAGCAGGTTCGATGCGCGGATCATCATCTTCGATGGGATACAAGCCCAAAAGGGGCATTCGCCGCCTACGAGATTGGGTTCGATTCCGACGACATCGAGACCTTCATCCAGGAGACGCAGAACGAGGTCCTCGCCGCCCGTCCCCAATCCGAGCACGATTACATCGGCTTGCGCGGATCCCACTCATCCCCTCCTCAGTCGTGGGCAGGGTGGATTCCCGCCCCTGGCGACACCTTATCCTTTCGGCAAACGCTACGCCCGTGCACAGGACCGCTCGTAGAGCGTGCATGTAGCTGGGAGCTGTCAGGTGGAGCGGATGGCCTCTTCTCCATTCGAGGTGACCCACGTTTCAGTGACGCATGCCGGTGGGAACTCCGCGCCTTGCCGACCGGGGCAGCTGGGGGCGCCCGTGGGGAGGTTAGATCTACTCGGGTAATCCCCTGAGGAGCAAGGCGGATGTCAGGGATCTTCGGGGGTAATACCCAATGGACCCGTCGAGGGGAATGCGGGATGGTGTGGATGTACAGACGAAACCACTACAAGGAGACTGTCCATGACCACCGATACCTATCCCACCACATACGGGGTGTCATCCGAATCGCGCAAGCTGGCGATGCTTGGTCACCTGTCGGCGTTCATCAGCTTCGTGGGCATTCCGTCACTGGTCGGCCCGCTGGTCGTTTGGCTTCTGAATCGGGACGATCCGTTCGTTGAAGAGCAGGCCAAAGACGCGCTGAACTTCAACATCTCGTTTCTGATCTACGGCATCGCTGCTGCGATCTCGATCATTCTCCTGATTGGTCTGCTTGCCCTTCCGGCAGTCTTCGTCACCTGGTTTGTGCTGGTGATCGTGGCGTCGGTGAAGGCAGCCAACGGCGAGAACTACCGATACCCCTTCACTATCAAGTTCGTCTCCTGAGACACACAATCCTCCGACGACAGAGGGCCCCGGATTCCGGGGCCCTCTGTCGTCAGCTCATTCGACGGGAGACATCGGTTGAGTCTGCGACCTGAGCGATCGCTCCACATCTGCGGGACGAACGGACTTAGGAAGGGGTACAGGCCTAGGGTCTCCATGGCCGGCCCCGTCGTCCGGCGGGAAGAGGTCGAGATGGAGATCACAAGGGACACGAAGGTTTCCGAGATACTGCAGGAATACGGTGATATCGCCGAAGTGATGGAAGTATTCGGTGTCAAGCGAGTTGCGGGATACAACATCCGCAAGTTCATCACCAAAGCCCTCACAGTCGAGTGGGCCGCCCGGGTTCATCGTGTGCCGCTCGATGAGTTCGTCGAGACACTGAGAACGGCGGTAGGGCAGATGCCGCCGGACGATCTCCATCCTGGTTAGGTGAACGGATGATCAGATCAGTTCTGGCCGACGCCTTCGCGCATCACGTGTGGGCAACACTGCGCTTGATCGACGCGTGCCTGCCCGTCGACTCCGATCAACTGGCAGCCGATGTCCCCGGGACCTTCGGCTCGATCATCGAGACGTTCCGCCACCTCGTCGGCGCTGACTCCGCATATCTGTCTGCCCTGACCGAAGGGCGCCTTCCGGCAGTCGATGCCGGGCTAATGGATCTAGATGAGCTCCGGGCGATCATGGAGGGCAACGGACCGGCGTGGGCGTCGATCATTGCCAGGGACCTCGACCCGGATTCTGTCATTATCCGGCGCCGTGATGATGGGTCGGAGGGCCATGCCCCACTGGGTATCCGCCTGGCCCAGGCACTCCACCATGGGACAGATCATCGAAGCCAGGTCTGCACGGCTCTCACGACGATCGGAGTCGAGCCCCCTTTCATCGATGTCTGGGACTTCGCAGAGCAGGACGGCCGGTTCGTTGAGGTCCCCCCGCCCTTCTAGCTTTCGAACCGCATCCGCCGGCGTCACGCGTCTGGTTGGCGGCCATCAGGGTCGGCGGGGTATCCACATCGAGGCGGTCGTGCCGGTTGGCCCGCTGGCGGCGATCTCCAGGTCGCCACCGTGTGCTCTCAGCAGGCTACGTGCAATCGATAAACCCAATCCGCTGCCCGGAGAATCATCGGATTTCACGAAACGGTCGAAGACTTCTCCCAGTTGGGCAGGTTCGATGCCGGGGCCGCTATCGATCACCTCGGTCACAACCGATTCGTCTTCTACTTTCACTTTGATCGTTATCCGGCCCCCGCTGCCCCGCCCGCGCCTGCGGGGGCGGGTCGTTTCCGACCACTGGTGGTGTGACGTCCTGGACCAGCACCTGCCCCGCCGGCTTCCGCCTACTCCGGCGAACACTCTGGTCAAAAGGCCGAAAAGCATGAAGAAGAGGACGATCTTGAGGATGAAACCCAGCGCCACGAAGGGTGCGGCCAAAACCGTCCCGATTGCCTCCGCGCCGCCGAACAGAACGGCCCCTATCAAGACACCAAATCCCACCACGAATAGCAGCCCGAAGGGGCTCCGACTCCTTACCATCATCGATTCCTTTCTCGATTCGATGGCACAGCTTCTCGCCCGGATGTGGAGAAGTTGTGAACGTGGTGCGGAGACCCCGCGAGAGCCGGCTGTGGCCCGTCGCATCGGTTGCTTGC
Source organism: bacterium (assembly GCA_024641325.1). Classification (GTDB taxonomy): domain Bacteria; phylum Actinomycetota; class Acidimicrobiia; order Spongiisociales; family JAHEDJ01; genus JAHEDJ01. Next base: position 14,088 of record JAHEDJ010000034.1, read on the forward strand.
CCACCGTGTCGATGCCGGCACGAGTACGGTTGCTGCACACAGAAGTCTGAGGAGGGGAAATGATCGAGGCGTACGTACTCATCCAAACCGACATCAAGAAACTCCCGCTGATCGTTGAGGAGTTGAGGAAGATCCACGGTGTCGCGGGCGCCCACGTTTTGGCAGGCCCCTACGACGCGATTGCTCACGTTGGAGCGAAGGATTTCGACTCCCTCGGGAAGCTGGTCGTGGGCAAGATCCAGGCAGTCGACGGTGTGACCCGCACTCTGACCTGCCCGGTGCATCTATAGAAGCTCGCTTCCGGAGATGTCTCGGGAACCCGGGATACGTCCAACCCTGCTGGGAGACGCCCGGCATGTAGGCAACTCGCGTTTCTCCCACCGCCCAGCGGTCGAGGGAGGCAGAACGCCTGCCCCCCTGTTTTCCCTCTCCGACGAAACCATCTCCCTGCACTGCGGGGGATGAGACGCAGCTCGGACTCCTGCGCTTCCTCTGGGTTGGCCGGACAAAACGATGACCGGTCATCCCCGATGCAAGTGCGAGAACGTGCGAGTAGCGTCGGACTACCCAACGACGGAGGGCACCATGTACGTCATACGGCGCGTTTATCAGGTAAAGCCCAGATCGGCTCGCGAGGCGGCCACCATCGCGGCACGCATCGGCGAGCTATATCACGAGGCCGGCCGCCGCTCGGAGGTGACGGTCTATTTCAACGGCACCACGTTGCCCGGCGAGACCGATGTCGTCTATATGGAGTGGACCGACGAGGCGATCCGCTCGCCGTATGGCCGCAACGAGCCCTCGATCCCCGAGGCTGCTGAGCTTGGGGCCCGACTGCGAGACCTGACCGTGGACTCGTGGATCGAGTTCTATGAGATGCTCACCCCGGGGAAGGCGATGGATCTGGAGTCGACGCCCGGCAAGTCTTGAACCGACCCGGGCGCGGTCCCGGCGACCGGCATCCGTAGCTCTTCCGCGTAGTCTCAACGCATGGCCCCTGCCGATCCCGGTGTGACCGTCGTAGGCGCACTCGCTGCCTACAACCTCGTTCAGAATCTGATCATCCCCGAACGGGCGTATGTGCCGGCCAACCTGGCGATGACTGCCGGCCTGGTTGCTTTGGCCCATCGGTCCGGAACGCCCTTCGACTCTCTTGGACTGGGGCGGGACCGGCTGCAGGAGGGCCTGAGGCTGGGTGGCGCGGTCGGGGCTGTCGCCGTTGTCGCCGCCATCGGTGTATCTTCGACTCGCCGTTTCGACCGTTGGCTACTCGACCGACGAGCACGCGGACATGGGAGTGCCGAAGCGGTCTACCGGGTTATCGCCCGTTTCCCTCTGGGAACGGCGCTCTTCGAGGAAGTTGCATTTCGTGGAGTGCTCGACGCAGTTTGGAGACAACGGTCGGGGAAAGGCACCGCTCGGATCGTCACTGCCGTTGGCTTCGGAATCTGGCACATCCTCCCGACGTACCGCCAGTACGCAGAGATGGGTGCGGCCGGTAGCTCGACGCCTTCGGTTGTGGAGCGGAGCGTCGCGGCCCTCACGGGTGCAGTGGTCACCGGCTTGGCCGGTATCGGCTTCACCTCCCTCCGTGAGCGGTCGGGCACCGTCGCTGCACCGTGGCTGGCTCACGCTGCAATCAACACGGTGTCTTATCTAGTCGCTCGTCACAAGTGGGCAGTTGTGGACGGCTGAGGGCGGGGTTCATCCACTACAGAGATAATGAGGGGAACGCGGTGCTGGAGCGATTCCGGTATCAATCTCGAACGATTGAGAATCCGAGCTTGGCGAGCGCCTCGGGTATGGCCCGCACGAACAATCGGTCGACCTCGCGCATCTCTTCGCTGAGGTCTTCCCAGCTCACCAGAAACGGCGTCATCAGGCGCTCGGGGTCGCGCTGGCCCGTTGTCCAGCCTCCGCGACGGCGTTCCTCAACCCAGCGATCGTGTTCCATCCGAGCCAGGTGAGCCACTTCTTCGTCCGTGAATTCGAAGGCACGAGCGTCGGGAGAGGATTCCCGCACTGCGCGGCATCCGAGCGCTGCCAGCTTCACCTGAACGTGCCTTGCATGATCAAGGCTCGAGGATTGAAAGGCAGTCGGTAGTTCATCCCATCCACGTGCGGCAGCATCCCCGGCCTCGGCGCGCTCACGGCGGTAAAGCTCGTGAAGAGCGCGGGCGAGTCGAGTGACGAAGTCCTGGTCCCAATCTGTTTCGCCCGCTGCGACCCGTTGAGCACGGTCATCGTGTGTCGGCATTCTCTCCCGCCAAAGTACGCGCTGGTCGGGCAACTGGCTAGAGCCCTTGGGCCCTGTCGGTTGATTGTGTCCTTCGGCTCTACCGCAAACCGATTCCATGAGGCACGTTCAAGGGTGGAGACGAGTTGAAGGGGACTGCCATGGCTGTCAGCACACTCGACCGCAAGACCGAGTCGTTCGCCCCGCCCGACACTCAGACAATGCTCGCTCTGGCGATGCTCTCGTACCGGGCGTTCCACGATCTCAGGCCTGGAGAACTGCGGCTTGCTCGATTGCGCCGGTCGATTCTGAATGGCCTCGAAGATGTGCCACCGATCGCCAAGCGATTCGATCTCGTGTGGGGTCCGGCCGCCTATCGCGCACCGATGACTGTGTTCGATCAGAACGTGATGTATGTCGTGAAAGAACGCAGCTTCCCGCGCTACATCGTGGTTGTCCGCGGAACGAATCCGTTCTCGATCGTCGATTGGGTCTTCGGTGATCTGTGGGCCGGCATTGACATCGGCTGGCCGTTCGGAGAGAGCGCCGGCTTTCCCGGCGCACGGGTTTCCCTGAGTTCACACCTTGCCATCAATATCCTCCGCCATATGCGGTCTTCCGGACCGCGTCCGACATCGGTCGAGCGAGTCTGGCGATTGGTGGATGAACAGGCAGGCGAAGTCATCCGGCGGAACGCCCGGAAGATTCTGCGTCCGCTCGGTCGACCCTTTTCAGCCGGAATGCGCCGGATGAGGATGGAACTTCGCTCTGACTTGAGCGAAGTACGGGCCATGCGCTCGATCGTGGCGACGGGCAGTATCGAGGAGCGCATCGCTGGGATGCTCGCGGCCCGGTCCTCGGATCCGGCGGCCCGCATTATTGAGCGGGTCGGTCGATCTGCCGATGGGCGGACCGACGATGCCCAGCGGGATCTAGTCCGTTTGCTGGAGGGGAGCTTCCACCTGCGGAGCCGGCTCGCGCCCGGCGTTGATCTGACCCACTTCCTGCGGGCAGCGATCGAAGCGGAGGCGGGCGAGGTTGAGGTAGTCGTAACCGGCCATAGCAAGGGGGGTGCACTCAGCTCGACGCTGGCCCTCTGGCTCGCTCAGACACAGGGATCAGATGGTGTACGTCCACTGCACAGGTGGGACCCGGATCGAAAGGTCCGTGTGAATTGTTGGTCCTTCGCCGGGCCAACCGCGGGAAATGCCGACTTCGCGGCAATGTCGGACGCCGTGATCGGCGACTACTGCCACCGGATCTCGAACAGACTTGACATGGTGCCGCACGCCTGGCAAGTGCGACCCGGCGGAAGAAGCGCCGAAGGTTTCTATGTCGAAGACATACCACAGCTCTACGGGTCAGGGGTGCATGCCATCAAGGGTCTGGGAGCATTGGCCCGGGCGGTTGCCCGGGATGTCCGACCACTTGACTACCGGCACGTCGGCAAGGACATCACGTTGCTCGATGGCGAGGTCAACCTCGACAAGCCGCTATTCGCTGAGCAAGTGTCCTACCAGCACATGGAGGCCTACCTGAACGCATTGGGGATGGGGGAGTACGCAGATACGCGGACCTTCTTCAGTCCCCTGGTGTGAGGCCTTTATGCCACATGTGACATTTGTTCACGGAATCGGTAACAAGCCCCCGCGTGATCAGCTGCTCGGAATTTGGGAGCGGGCCCTTGCCTACGACAAAGGCTTCGACCTCGGCACGAGAGGGGTGACTTCGACCATGGTCTACTGGGCTGATGTGATGTACCCGGAACCAGCAGAGGCCGAGTTCGAAGCCGCAGAAGAAGTTCCCCTGGCCGAACAGGCTGATATCGATCTGGAATGGCGGCCTTCACTCGAAGGTCGTGAGGGTCGGTTTGTCGAACAATTGGCGGGCGAGCTGGGCATCGACGACGTTGAAACGCAGCAACCGGCCGATGAGACCATCGGCGCCGAGTTCGAGAGGATTCCCCTTCCGCACTGGCTCAAGCAGCGATTGATGGCCAGCCTCCTGCGAGATGTGCACCACTACTTGTTCGACGCCGAACACAGTCCGAGACCCGGTGAACGTTATCGGGTTCAGGAGGAGATCCGGTGCAGGATGATCGAAGCCCTCGAGTCCGGTTCCCGACAGCCGGGGCCACACGTCGTAGTCAGCCACAGTATGGGCACCGTCATTGCCTACGACGCGCTCAAGCGCGTCAAGGACTGCCCTCCAGTAGATGGACTCATGACGATCGGTAGCCCACTGGCCCGGCAGGAGATTCCTGACGAGTTCCAACCTGAATGGGAGCCCCAGAGCGGATTTCCCACTGAACGTCTCAATGGGCCTTGGATCAACGTGTTCGATCACTTTGATCCCGTCGTCGGATCCTTGCCTCATGTGAAACGCTTCTACATGAAGGGTGGTGAAGAGGTCGTTCTCGATCTCAATGAGCAGAACTGGGGCAAATGGAGGCACAACATCTCGAAGTACTTGCGTGGGCCGGAGCTCCGCAAACACCTTGTCGATCTCCTGAGCGGTTGACGATGGACTGGGATGCCCTCTCCTTCAATCGCCGGCTGGCTGCCGCGGTCGACGTATACGACCGGAGTCACGCTGAGGATCTCTGCGAGCAGTTGATCGCGCACATCCGCGCATCAGATGAGCTTTACGCTCCCGACTATGCCCGGACGGTGCTCCGGCAACTGCGTCGCAAACGTTTCTTCGCGTTGATGACCGGGGTCGCCGACGCGCTGCTGCAATCCGGGCAGCGCCATCCGATTGTGCGCTGCGAGTATGCCCAGGCACTGACCGACCGGGGAATGCCGGGTGCTGCGGCGGAGCTGCTGGCCGGGGTAGTGGACGAGACCGACGATCCCGGGATACGCGCCGAGGCTCTCGGTATGTTGGGACGCGCCTACAAGCAGATGAGCGTGACGCTGGCGTTGCCGGGATCGTCCCGCCAACGTGACCTTCTCAGGGCTGCGGTCGATGCATACGGGCGGACGTACCTCTCCGACCCGAGCCGTTGTGCATGGCACGGTGTCAATGCCGCCGCCCTGCTCAGGTACGCGCAACGCAATGGAGTCGATGTCGAAGCCCCGTTCGAGCCTGCGGCAGTCGCCCGGCGACTGCTCCAGGAGATGGAAGGCCGCTTCTTCGATATGGCTTCGCCGTCCGGGCCGTGGGATGCCGCCCTGGCGGCCGAGGCCGGATTGATTCTCGACATGCCTGAGGAAGCCGTGTGCTGGATACAGCGATATGCGGCAGACGGTCGGGTGGATGCTTTTGAACTGGCCAGCACTTTGAGACAGTTGTTGGAGGTGTGGCAACTCGATGCTTCCACCGAACCCGGGAACCGGCTGTTGCCGATTCTCCGCGCGCACATGCTGACCAGGCAGGAGGGGACATCGCTCGAGCTGACTCCTGCGGATTCCGGATCGATTGCCACTGCCGAACCCGATTCGGATTTTGAAAAGGTGCTCGGCGATGCCGGTGTTGTCACACACTCCTGGTACCGCCAGGGATTGTTGCGCAGCAGGGCTGTGGCCTTGCTGCGGCATAGGAGCGGACGGCCTGTGGGCACCGGGTTTCTCCTGCGGGCCGCAGATCTCAATGAGCGCTGGTCGGAGCACGGCACGGTGCTGGTCACCAACAGTCATGTTGTGTCACCGGCGCCGCTGGCCGAAGACACCCTCACTCCGGAGCAGGCTTTGGTTTCGTTTCAGGCAGCTGCGGCCGACGGCTCGGCATCCGGCGAGGCATCTGTCGAAGAGGCGCTCTGGTCTTCGCCGCCGCGCTCACTCGATTGCACCGTGCTACGTGTTGCCGGCACCGACCGGGATATCGAACCGTGTCCCATCACGCCGTTCCGGCCTCGACTCGACGGCAAACAGCGGGTCTATGTGATCGGGCACCCCGAGGGACGGGAACTCTCATACTCGATCGATGACAACCTGTTGCTCGACTACGACGACTCGGTGCTCCACTACCGGGCTCCGACGGAGCATGGGAGCTCAGGAAGTCCGGTCTTCAACCGGGATTGGGAGGTAATGGGGCTTCACCATGCGGGACGCAGCGACATGCGACGCCTGCACGGCGAAGACGGGACTTATCCGGCCAACGAGGGCATATGGATTGAGGCAATCCGCCAGGCGATAAGTGAGGAATGAATGGTCCTTCTCCTCTTGAACGTCGCACCGGGTGGACCACACGATGGGCATAGGCCCTGTTTCCATAGGGATGGCATCGATGCCTGATATCGAGGGCGGCTCCGGGAACACGTCTGGAAATGTTTCGGGTGCATTCGTCGACGAAACGCCGACGGGCGCGGTCGATGTGTTCATCAGCTACGGCAGCGGCGACATGGCGCTGGCGCGTGAGATTCGCGGACATCTCGAGGTAGGCGGTTACGTCTGCTGGATGGCTCCCGACGACGTCGCCGGTGCCAAGTCATGGGCCGAGCAGATTGTTGAAGCCATCGCGGCTTGCAAGGTCATGCTGGTGCTGGTGTCGGCCGTCTCAAACGCATCGAGTCACGTGTCTAAGGAAGTCGACCTGGCGATCGAGCACGGAAAGGCCGTTCTGCCGGTGCGGATCGAGGATGTGGTGCCATCCGGGGCGCTCCGGTATCTGCTGGCACTCGCCCAGTGGATCGACGCCTTTCCCGGACCAATCGGCCCACACGCCGACGAGGTGAAGCGACGGGTGGCTGCGATTGTATCGCCCGACGATACGGCGCCTCCCGACTCCAGCGGGTTTGAGGGCGCCGCTTCGCCCGAGCCGCCGAAGCCGGCTCACGTCCAGGAGGAACCGGAGAAGGTGGCTCGGCCGGCTAGGCGACGGTGGCCGATGTGGGTCGTGCTGGCTGTGGCTGTATTGGTCGTGGCGGGAGGTGTGGTGGCCACTCTGTTGATCGTCGGCGGAAGTGAGCCGTTCACCTACGGTGACGACACAAGGCTCGACTGGTTGTGGGATCGGTGTGATTCGGGGGACATGCCGGCCTGTGATGCCATGGTGGCGGAATCGGACGGCGGCACCGAATACTCATTGTTCGGACAGACGTGTGGTGAGCGCGTGGTAGGTGGCGGAGAGTGCGCGGCCAGGGGCATTGGCGACGAACCCCCACATGCCTATGGAGACGATC
>JAHEDJ010000034.1:21545-27734 GCA_024641325.1 bacterium
TCGGACGGCGGCACCGAATACTCATTGTTCGGACAGACGTGTGGTGAGCGCGTGGTAGGTGGCGGAGAGTGCGCGGCCAGGGGCATTGGCGACGAACCCCCACATGCCTATGGAGACGATCCAGGGCTCGACGAACTTTGGGACAGATGCAACGGCGGCGACATGGGAGCTTGTGACAGTCTTTTCGCGGAGGCGTCGCCTGACACCGAGTACTCATGGTTCGGCGGAACATGCGGGGAACGCACCGACGGTGGAGGCGAGTGTTCTTCCAGGGGCGGTGCGGATTCTCCATACACCTACGGAGACGACGCCTACCTCGATCGACTGTGGGATGGCTGCAACGCAGAGGACTTCGCAGCCTGCGGGGAGCTCTACGAGTTCTCCCCTGTGGGATCCGAGTACGAGCAGTTCGGTGGGACCTGCGGATGGCGCACGGAGTTTCCCCAGGTGTGTGAACCCCTTTTCTCCGGGGCCGGCGAGATCGATGCCCTTTGGGGGGCCTGTGCGTCGGGCGAAATGGAGGCTTGCTGGAACCTCTACCTCGTGTCACCGTCCGGTTCGGAATCCGAAGCCTTCGGATTGACCTGCGGTGGACGGACAGACGGCAACCGGCCGTGTGTGTTCACATATGGTGACAGCCCGCGTCTGGATGACCTGTGGGACGCTTGCGCAAACGGTGAGATGGAGGCTTGTGATGTCCTCTTCATTGAGTCACCCGAAGGATCAGAGTATGAGGAGTTCGGGTGGACGTGCGGTTGGAGCACCGACGGAGGGGGTTACTGTGCCGGCTCCTAGTCGATCCTCCTGTGGGGCTGTGGGTTTGAGAACGCACTGCTGTTCCGACATTGCGGGGAGAGGATCAGCGTGAGCCGGCGAGTGTTCCTCAGTCACGACAGCGGGGATGTGGAAGCGGCGCGCACGATTCGTTTGACCCTCGAGGAGAACGGATACGAGTGCTGGATGGCACCCGACAGTGTCATCGGCGGGCGTTCCTGGCCGGAGCAGATCGTTGCAGCAATCAAGGCGTGCGACGCAATGGTCATCCTCGTATCAGCTGCGTCCAACGCATCGACACACGTTTCTAAGGAGGTCGAGCTTGCGGTAGGAAACGACAAGATCCTGCTGCCCGTGCGGATCGTGGAGATCGAACCGTCTGGCAACCTCGAGTACCTGCTGGCGCTCGCACAGTGGACCGACGCGTTTCCCGGCCCGATCGACCGCCATCTCGAAGGGATTCGCCGAAGGGTTGCCGAAGCCTTTGATGCCCCGGCGCCGCCGCGAGTCGCCCCGCCACCGTCAACAGGGCGGCAAGCCTCGAAAGCCAGTTGGTGGAAGCCGGTCGCTGCTCTCGTGGTCCTGGCCGCCGCGGCCGGTGGCCTGGTAGCCGGGTTCGGGCTCATCGGTTCGACCGACGAATCTCAGACCACAGAACCGATCGCCGTCGAAGGCCCTACGAGTACCACCACACCGGCTGTAGTGATCAGGCAGTTTGGGCCAATCGATGCCCCCGACCTCGACGGATGCGTCACTCTTGGTTGGGCGGTAGACGACGCCGTTGTGGTGACTCTGACGCTTCCGGGCGGCGGCATGGAGAAAGTGAGTTCCGAGGATTCCCGCAAAGTGTGCGGTGAGACGGGCGATATCGTCTTGCTCACGTGCGAGGCGGCGGACGGCTCGGTTGCCGCGACGGAGTATCTCTTCGAGGTCGGTCTCAGCATCGAGACGGTGGAGACGGAGGTACGGGGGCGGATGCTGCTGGTCGACGTCATCACCAACCAGGCTGCCGATGTCTCGGTCTCACTGATCGGTAGGGCGAGTGAACAGACCTCTACCGGTAGGTCCGTCCATCACCTCGAATTCGCCGATCAATCCAGCGGCCCGGTCGAGTGGCAGGTCGTGGCTTCACGGGCCGATGTGGCGGATGCCGTCGCCGGGGGCGTGACGTCCATTCCTTACTACAGCATGCGGGTCTCCCTGGTCGAAGGGCCCAGGGTGGTAACGACCACCACCACTACCACCACAACAACAACGACCACAACAGTCTCCGATTCGCCACTCCCGACCCTCGTGGTCATCGGGACCGTCGACTTGACCCCGATCCCGATCTTCATCAACCCCGACATCCTGCAGCTCGCTCTGGGCTACTGGTATACGTACTCCGCCCGACCGGTGGCCACATATCTCGGTCGAGGCTGCGAGTCAACATACGTAGGCAACTCGGTGGACCGCTTGCTGGTGCCGGCGGAGGTCGATGGATCGGCTGAAGTTACGATTGCCGTGGACTGGTGCCCACCCGACGGCGCGGCCTCCGGGCCGCTTCCAGCGGATCCGGACACTGGTCAGATCATCACCCTGGGACCCGGGTTCGACTCCGTCTCATCGGAGACGTTGCTTTCGTTTCCTATGAACGATGTCGCAGTGGAGATCCGGGTGCTCGTCGAGCGGATCATCACCGAAGATCCGCCCGACTGACCCGGATGAGGTGGAGCCACATCGCCTGAACGAATCCACAGGAAGTTCGGGGTTCGGAGTAGCGGCGGTGACCGGCTCGAGCAGAAGGCCTTGTTCTTCCTGACGAGTACCATCGAACTCGTGGACGACAAGAGCAAACCGGTTCGGCAGGCGGGCGGCACGGAATCTGCAGGGAGCGGAACGGACCCGGATATCGTCCTCGTCGGACCATTCTGGACCAGGTTGGAGGCGACCGAGGAACTGCGGTGCGATGCCGACTGCCTTCTGCACCGCGACGATGTTCTCCGGATCGGGGCTCGGCTATCCGAAGAGGTTTATCCGGCTTTTCAGTTCGACCATCATCAGGTACGAAAGGATGTGGCGGACGTTGTGGAGCTACTACTTCAGAACGATGTCACCGGAGCAGTTATATCTGACTGGCTGGTTCACCCGAACCCGGATCTGGGCGATTCCACACCCCTGAACTGGCTCGATCGAGATCGACCAGAGCATGAGGTTTTGGAGTCGGCTCGTCGGTCCATTCCGATGCTCCAAGCGGTCACTAATGAACTCAGAAGCCACAACCTGCCGTATGCCGCGCGACGCGGACCCGCTTCATAGGGAAGGACACGGCGTTGCCCGGCGGCGGACGGTTGGCCCCGTTCTTCATGAACAGATGGCTAGGTCTCCGTGTGCTCGAAGACTTCCCGTTCTTCGGAGAAGTGGCAGGCGCTGAGGTGGCCGGTGCCGCGGTCGATCAATGCCGGCTCTTCCTGCGCGCAGATGTCTTGTGCCTTCCAGCAGCGCGTGCGGAACCGGCATCCGGATGGCGGGTCGGCCGGGCTGGGCACGTCACCCTCGAGGAGAATCCGTCCTTCGCCGGTGTGACGCAGAGCCGGATCGGGAATCGGCACCGCCGAGAGAAGGGCCTGGGTGTAAGGATGGGTTGGGTGTTCGTAGATCTCAGCCTCGTTGCCGAACTCGACGATCTTGCCGAGGTACATCACCGCGACTCGGTCGGAGATGTGTCGCACGATCGACAGGTCATGAGCGATGAAGATATACGAGAGGCCGAATTCACTCTGTATGTCTTCGAGCAAGTTCACCACTTGGGCTTGAACGGAGACGTCGAGAGCGGACACGGGTTCGTCGCAAATGATGATTTCAGGATTCAGAGCCAGGGCGCGAGCTACTCCGATCCGCTGCCTTTGCCCACCTGAGAACTGGTGAGGGAACCGGTTGATGTGGTCTGGGTTGAGCCCAACCAGTTCGAGCAGTTCTGCTACCCGGGTTCGTCGCTGGTTCTTGGGGACTACGCCGCTATGAATCGCCCACGGTTCGCCGACGATGTCACCCACAGTCATGCGGGGATTGAGAGACGCATAGGGATCCTGGAAGATGATCTGAATGTTGCGCCGGAGTGCCCGCATGTCGCGGCGGCGTAGTGCAAAGATGTCCTGGTCTTTGAAGAACGCCTTGCCGCCGGTCGGCTCCTCCAAGCGAAGGAGCGTCCGAGCGACGGTCGATTTACCGCACCCCGACTCCCCGACCAGTCCCAACGTCTCTCCCCGCCGCAGTTCGAAGTTCACTCCGTCGACGGCCTTGATGGTCCCTACCTGCCTCTTCAACACGATCCCCTGGGTGATGGGGAAGTGCTTGACGAGGTTCTCGACCTCGAGGATCACAGAGTTCTCATTGGCCACGCAAGATCTCCTCTGCGAAGTGACAGGCGCTCTTGCGTCCAGGAGCGACCTCCACGAGAGTCGGATCGTCGGTGACGCAAATGGGTTTGGCATAGGGGCAACGGGGATGGAACGAACAACCAGAGGGAACATGGAGCAGATCGGGAGGCGATCCAACTATTGCCTGGAGGCTCTCGCCGATTTTCACATCCGGCCGGGCCAGAGATTTCATGAGGCCCAGCGTGTACGGATGGGAGGGTTGGTGGTAGAGGGGGCCGATGTCGCCCGTTTCAACGATCTTGCCCGCATACATGACCGCTACCCGGTCTGCGACTTCTGCCACCACCGCCAGATCGTGTGTGATCAGGATCAGCCCCATCCCGGTCTCTTGCTGCAGTTCGGCGAGCAACTCCATTATCTGAGCCTGAACAGTCACATCTAGTGCGGTGGTCGGCTCGTCTGCGATGAGGACATCCGGGTCGAGGGCCAGCGACATTGCGATCATCACCCTCTGGCGCATCCCTCCGGAGAATTCGTGCGGATAACTGTTGACACGCCGGCGCGCATCCGGTATCCGCACACGCTCCATCAACTCGATCGCCAATTCTTTGGCATCGGCCCTGGAGGTTCCGCGATGTTTCCGAAACATTTCGCCGATCTGCCAGCCGACACTGAAGACCGGGTTGAGGGCAGTGAGAGCATCTTGAAAGACCATCGCAATCTTGTCGCCACGCACCTTGCGGCGCTTGGCCTCCGGAAGCGAGAAGAGATCGACGCCGCGGAATCGAGCCTCGCCGTTGGTGATGAAGCCCGGTGGTGAATCGATTATGCCCATGATCGCCTGGGCGCTCACAGTCTTTCCCGAACCCGACTCCCCCACGATCGCCAGGGTTTCACCTCTGTCGAGTGTGTAGCTAACTCCGTCAACTGCTTTGACGACACCTGCCCGCAACCGGAACTCGACCTTGACGTCGTCGACTTCCAGCAATCGTGCCGTTGAATCGAAGAGGTCGTCGGCGATGACTTGGTTTGCTCTGGTGGCCATGTTCACCGCAACTTCGGATCGAGAGCGTCACGGAGGGCGTCGCCCATCAGAATGAAGCTGAAGACGGTCATGCTGAGGAAGGCACCGGGAAAGAGCAATAGATGGGGAGAGTTAAGGATTCGCGTCTGGGCGCCGGAAATCATCAACCCCCACGATATTGCGGGCAGCTGCAAACCCACCCCGAGGAACGAGAGTGCGGCTTCTGCCGAGATGACGACTCCTACGGTGATCGTGGCATAGACGATCACCGGAGCGATGGCGTTGGGGAGTATGTGGCGGACGATGATCCGGAAATCACTGGCTCCCAGCGCCCGGGCGGCGTCGACGTAATCCTGCTCTTTGGCCGACAGCACGGCAGACCTCAACAATCGCAGCATGGTCGGCCAACCGAGCAAAACTAGAACGAGGCTGACCTGCCACAAGCCGCGCCGCTGGAGAAGGCTGAGAATGACAATTCCTCCGAGAATGGTCGGGATCGCAAACCAGATGTCGGTGATGCGGGCGATGATGGTGTCCATGATTCCGCCGTAATAACCTGCCAGGGATCCGAGCACGAGAGCGATGAGCACCGCGAAGACGGTGACGATGACCCCAATGGAAATCGATACTCGCGTTCCGTATACCGTCCTGGCGAGGTAGTCGCAGCCCTGCAGGTCGTAGCCGAACCAGTGCTCGGCACTCGGCAGTTCGAGCGAGTGGCGGAGATTGCAGGCCTCCGGGTCGACACTGGTAAAGAGCGAAGGGGCGATGGCCATGACGATGAACACCAAGATGAGCAGCGCCGAGACGACGAACATCGGACTTGTGCGGAGTTCCTTCCAGGCATCGCTCCACAGGCTGGCCGGCTTGCCGACCGGCTCCACCTCGAGTTCCGTTATCGCGGGGTCGATTTCGGGAAATTTCCGATCGTCAGTCATAGCGAATCCGTGGGTCGAGAACTGCGTACATCACATCGACGAACAGGTTGGACACCATGTAGATCAGCACCAGGAACGTGACGATCCCGACCAC
>JAHEDJ010000035.1:0-14761 GCA_024641325.1 bacterium
GCGCTCGCGATCTTTGCCTCTTCCTGGGATTTCCGGAGCGGAGCCTGGCTGGCCGTTGCTCTCGCTGTTGCGGCAACGGTGGATGCTCTGTGGCAAAGGCGAAGGGGGACCGGCAAACCCGTCCTCAGGCTGGCATTCGATGCGACGGTGCTGTCCCTGGCGGTGATCGTCATCGGCGGTCCGGCTCTGATCGCCGGGCCGTTTGCCTACCTGCTGGCCGCAGCCTTGATGGTTCTTCCTCTTCAGCGCGCCCTGTTGCTGATTGGCTACTTCGCCGCCTGGATAGCCGCTGTGTACTTCTCGGCCATCACGTCGGCCGAAGGTTCGGCCCGTCTCTACTTGAGCATGGGAGCGGCGCTGATCTTCCTCGCGGCGCTCGGTGTTGTTCTCGCTGTCGCCGGTGGCGCCATCCGGGCGGCACGCGCCAGGCAGGAGATCATCCTCCAGGGTGCAGTTGAAGAAAGCCGGGCGAGGACCCAGTTGCTGGCCAGCGTCGGCCATGAGCTGCGGACTCCGCTGACCGCGGTCGTCGGGTTCTCGCAGATACTGCGCGATGGCAATCTCTCGAAGCACGAGGTAGACGATCTGATCGCCGCGCTGGCCCGGGAAGCGTTCGACTTGTCCGGCATAGTTGACGATCTGCTGGTAGCGGCGCGGGACCAGATCGGTGAGCTGTCCGTCATCGAGGTCCGGGTCGACGTTCGGGCACAGGTCGCCCAGGTTCTGGAGGGCTGGGAGCAGAGCATCGGCCAGAAGATCGACGTTGATTCGACGGCCGATGTCAGAGCGCTCGCCGACCCGGCTCGGCTGCGACAGGTCGTCCGCAATCTCCTCACCAATGCTCTCCGCTACGGGGGCGACAGGGTGAGAATTGAGATCGATGGAGCGCCGGAGTGTGTGTATGTGCGCGTGTGTGACGACGGCGAAGGGATCCCGCGGGATCGATGGCAACGGATCTTCGAGCCCTATGAACGGGAGAACGGCAAAGACCAGCAACCCGCCTCGGTCGGTCTCGGCCTGGCCGTTTCGCGTCAACTCGCCCGGCGTATGGGCGGGGACCTCACCTACGTGCACAACGGGGAGAGCGTCTTCGAGTTGAGCTTGCCGAAGGCGTTATCCGAAGTGCTCCGGTAGACGATCTCTCGACCCGGACGAGCCGCCTCTCTATGGCGCGGAGATGCCTGCTGACCTTCATGGATGGTCTTGTGGCCTGGTTGCCCCCTCCGCCGGCAAGCATCAGCTTGCCGTCACCTTCCCGGGTCTGGCGCCGGAGGAGGAATGCGTGGGCCGGTTCGCCGATGAGAGCACACGGGAGATCGCGAACTGCGAACCGCGAATCGCGCAGGAGCTGCAAACTCAGGGCTCCTCCGGCAGAGGCTCCGTCGGCGAGGCTCCTCCTACGCGATGCCTTCCGGCCGGAACAGCGAGTCGTGGAGACGCAGTGCAAAGCGATCGGTCATTCCCGAGACGTAGTCGATGGCGCGGTCCGTGAAGTCGGTGTCGTCGATCCGATAGGTAGCCGGAACTTCGGTCGGGTGCTCGACGAAGTAGTCGACCAGATCGCGGATGACCCAGATCGCCGCGTGTTTCTGCCGTTCGCCGTGCGCTCCGAGGTAGACCCGTTCGAACATGAAGTCCCGGAACCGGCCCATGACCGTGAGAACCTCCGGGCGCATTGCCACCCGACCCTGCTCGAGCGACTCATCTATGACTGCCCGCACCATCGAGTCGATCCACTCCGAGCCGGGTTCTCCAAAGGTGTCCATGGCCTCCTTCGGAAGGTCGCGCTGGTTGAGGACCCCTGCCCGCAGAGCGTCGTCGACGTCGTGAGTGAGATATGCGATACGGTCCGCAAACCGGCACAAATACCCCTCCGGCGTGTTGGGAGGCGGATCGACTTTCCACGAGTGGGCCCGGATTCCATCGAGGGTCTCCCAGGTCAAGTTGAGAGGCTCGAGCACGGTGAGCAGGCGCACGCTTTGCTTCGAGTGCAGCCACTCCCCATCGACATACGGCGAGAGCGCGTCCTCGCCGGTATGTCCGAACGGCGAGTGTCCCGTGTCGTGCCCGAGACAGATCGCTTCGGTCAAGGCCTCGTTGAGACCCAGCGGTACTGCCATTGCCCGGCCGATCTGAGTCACCTGCAGAGTATGAGTGAGACGGGTGACGAAGTGGTCACCCTCGGGGTTGAGGAAGACCTGGGTCTTGTGCTTCAGGCGCCGGAACGCTTTGGAATGGAGGATGCGGTCCCGGTCGCGCTCGAATGCCGTCCGGTATTCATCCGGTTCCTCTTCGACTGCGCGACCCTTCGACTCAGAGGAAAGCGTCGCCTCGGGCGAGAGCAATTCCCGCTCCCGCGCCTCACGCTCTTCTCGCTTGATCAACCGCATACCGGTAAACCTAGAACCTAGAACTCATAACCTGGAACCGGCTGGTCCGAAGAAGGCATACAAACCTCAGACGAGCCTTTCACGCAATCGTGCAGAGATGTAGTCCATGCTGGCAACGACGATGGCAATGGCGAGCATCTGTGCCGCCGCCGCCCGGTACTGCAGCAGATTGATGTTCTGCTGGAGCAGGAAGCCGATACCACCACCACCGACGAAACCGATGATCGTCGACATGCGCACGTTGATGTCCCACCGATACATCGTGAACGATATGTATGGGGGAACGATCTGCGGTACCACTGCGTACACCACGGTCTGCAATCTGGTCGCACCTGTGGCCCGCACCGCCTCGAGTGGGCCGGCCGAGATGCTCTCGACCTGCTCGGAGTAGAGCTTTGCCAGTGCCGCCGTGGTGTGGAGGGCAAGCGCTAGCGAGCCGGCAAACGGCCCGAAACCGACCCACACCACGAATACGATGCCCATCACGAGCGGTTCGATCGACCTCAGCGTGTTGAACAAGGTACGGGCCGCGTAGTAGATCACGAGCCCGACGCTGACGGATTCCTTGCTGTAGGCCCGGATAGCCAGGCCGAGGCCGATGACCGCGCCGATAATCAGCGGAATCCAGAAGGTTCTGGTCGGGTTTCCGATTTCGTAGAACCACTCTATGACGGCCCCGATGATCACCGCAACGGCGCCCCCTGCTGCAGCCGCCAGGGGCAGGTTGATGGTCCGAACGACGCCCGCCGGGAGTCGAGTGCGCAGCGAGTAGCCGAGTCTGCCTGCCAGATTGGCCAGGACTCCGGCACCCAACAGAGCGGCAATCACCACGAGGATGGCCGCCAGCAACTCGCCGATCGTGGAAATGAATCTGCCGAGGAACGCGAACACGCCGAGATGGTCCGCCAGCCAACCCCCAACATTCATCGACAGTTCCGAGAGGAGATACATCACGATCGTGCCGGCAAAGGCGGCGACCCCGAGAACGCCGCCCCTTGTCGCCTTGATCCTGGTGGACGGCGGTTCGTCCTCGACCTCGGGGATTGCCCACCGGACCGCATACAGGATGGCGGCCGGGATCAGGATGACTCCCGCAAGCAGCAAGAGCCAGTTGTCCACGAACAGGTCTGCGATATCACTTGCCCACCCGGCCAGGGCGGCGCCTCCCAACAGCCCGGCCGGGATGGCGAGGAGATTGAGCGACAGGTTCGTCACCGGAGTGCTGATGTCGCGCATTAGGTTCCTGGCGGCCATGAAACTCAGCGGAATTGCCAGCAGCGTACCGACGGTGGTGGCGAGGAACGCCAGGGCCACCGTCTCGATGATCTTGTCCCACGTACTGAGTGCGTTCTCGGAGAGACGCGGCGACAGGGCGAACAGGTCACCGACGGGCGTCCGGTCGAATCGGTTGAGTTCCGTCGTGTCGTAGACGACCACCTCCCATTCGCTGAGGTCGGTTCCCGGATCGCCCGAGATGGTTACCTGCGGCGTCTCGGCCGCCAGGTCGGTCGAACTGAGAACGATCTCGGAGCTGTTGCCTGTGACATCTCCGGCGAACGTCTGCTGGAGGTCTGCACCTACCACAAAGGGAATCTCGCCCTGCGCGGGCCCCGATCGCGGGATGTTCTCATTGCCGAAGGAGATGAACTGAACTGGATTGTCTTCAGCGTCGACGAGTGCCACCGCCCCAATTGACTGCACTCGACCGGTGGTCACGTCAATCACGATCTCCGCTGAGGGGGGGATGATCCCATCGTCCTCGACACCGTTCGCATTGGCGTCGGTCCATACTGAAACCCGATTTGTCCACGAACCGACTTCCGTCTTGGTTCGAGCCTGTATTTGCTGAGGGCTATCCGACTCCCGGGCCGGTAGCTCGACGTCGACCGTGAATAACCCGTCGGCGTCGGTGTCGAAGCGGGCCAGCGTCAGCGTGATGGGGAAATCCGAGTCGGGCACAAAATCCAGTCCGGCCGATGTCTCGGGTTGGAAACCGTATCCTTCCACCCTGACCGTGTCGCCGGGGTTCCCGCATGGCGGAGTGACCACGATGTATGGCTCGATCAAGTCGTTCTCGGTCGGCCCGTCAGAGCAAGGAACGTAGAGGTCGAAGTTGACGAGGATATCTTCGGTGTCGAACTGGACGAGATCGGGATGCGCAAGGGCGCGCAGAATGCGAAACAGCTGTTCCCGCCGTGTCTCGTCCTTGATTTGCGAAAGGTCGACCTCGGTGGCCTGAACGCTGAATGCATACGCAACGAAGGCAAAAGTGATTCCGAGAACTATGACCAACCAGCGCCTGGTGCGGCGTTTCTCCTTCTTCGGGACGGGGCTGGCGTTGCTAGCCGACACGCTCAGCCTCCTTCCCGTAGATCTCTTTGAATCTCTCGTCATCGATTTCTGAGGGAGGCCCTTCGAACACGAGCCGACCTTCATTCAGCGCGATGGCCCGGTCGGCGTAGCGATGGACGAGATCCAGGAAGTGGAGCGAACAAAGCACCGTCACGTCGTCTTCGTCGTTGATCGTCTCCAGGTACTGCATGATGCTGTGTGCCAGTACCGGATCGAGACTCGCCACAGGTTCGTCGGCGAGAATCAACTCCGGGGCCTGGATCATCGCTCTGGCGATACCGACCCGCTGTTGTTGACCGCCCGACAGCTCATCGGCCCGGTTGTTTGCCTTTTCACGCAAACCGACTCTGTCGAGTTGGGCATAGGCGCGGGCGACGTCTTCCTTTGAGAATCGGTTGATGAGACTGAGGGCCGGGTTGGTGTAGCCGAGGCGCCCGGACAGAACGTTTGTGAGGACTTTGGACCGTTCGACGAGGTTGAAGTGCTGGAACACCATGCCGATACGGCGACGGATTCGGCGCAAGTCTTCCTGGGAGGCCGTCGTGACGTCTTCACCGTTCCAGGTTATCCGCCCATCGGTCGGTTCGATGAGCCGATTGATGCAGCGGAGGAGCGTCGACTTGCCCGATCCGGACAGTCCGATCACCGCCAGGAACTGACCATCCGGAACTTCGAAACTCACATCCTCAAGGGCAAGGACGCCCCCGTCGTAGATCTTGGTTAGATGCTCGACTTTCAACACGACTGCACTGCCTCAGTACCTCCACGATGTGCGGCACCATTCTGGTCGGATAGTGATCCCAAATGCGATTCGGGCGGGGTTTTTCGCAACCCCGCCCGAATCGGCGTCGTGATCGAAGGATTCGACTTAGAAGTCGTCGATTCCGTAGTTGAGAGCTTGCAGCAGCGCACGAATGGAGTCGAACTCCGAGTCGTTCGTTGGCAAGACGTTGTCCCAGCTGTACGCGTCGAATGCCGTCGCAAACCCGTCGGGGTCGTTGGCGGCGTAGTCGAGCAGTGCCTGAACGATCATGTCCTGGAGGTCGGCGGGGAAATCCGGACCGAAAGCAACGCCGTCGTTAGGGATCGGGTCGGACAGGCCGATGATCTTCACCTTCTCGATGACGTCCGGCGCTTCCTCGCGGATATTGCGGCGAGCATCGCGGATCTCGACATCACCACACACCAGGTCGCCTTCACCGAAGGCGCCGGTGGCTTGATCAGCCGTTACGACACCACACGTGGCGGCGACGTCGGCGGTGACGTCGGCGTTGGCAGCATCGCCATCCCAGGCGTTGTTGCCGTCAGCGTCGATGGGCGGACTGTAGAACGTCGTTCCGAAATCGGCTTCGCCGTTGTACACGGCCCGGGCCACCTCAGAGTGACCCCCGGCGGCAAACGAGTCGGTGATGTCGATGCCGAGCGAGGTGAACAGGCCGGACGGGAGGAGGAATCCAGACGTCGAGGTGGCATCTGGGTAGGCCCACTTCTTGCCGGCGAGATCCTCAACCGAGTTGATGTCGCTATCGCGGGGAGCGATGAACTGCGTCCAGTAGACGTCGTAGCCGAACCGCTCCGACTTGAGCACCATCTGCACGCCGCAGAGGTCGTTGGCGAGGACATACCCGTTGGCGGGGATGAACCCGATCGTACTGTCAGGCGATGCACACATCTCTTCGATAGTTGCGGCATACGACGATCCGACACTCACCTCGAACTCGAGGCCGGTCGCTGCTGTGAGTGTCTCGTCGAGTAGCTCACCGCCGGCAATGATTTCCTCGGCGCTCACCGAAGGCACGAACAGCACCTTGATGGGGTTCTCTGCCGACCCAACCGTGGCCATGGCTTCAGTGGTCGTCGTCGTCGGTGCTTCCGTCGTCGTAGTCGGCTCCGGTGCAGCCGTTGTGGCTGTTGTCGCAGTTGGCTCTTCGGTGGTGTCAGACGTGCTGTCACCACACGCGGCAAGTACGAGCATCAGTGCAAGTGCCAGCGCGATCCAAACACGTGATTTCATGTTGGAGTAACTCCCTTCCTGTCGCGGACAATCGGAGATTGCCCGTCTCTTCACAATCTAGCCACTGAGGACGGTGGCAGCTACCTGGTGGCTAGTTCCCGGACGATGTCGACGAACCCGGGCCAGTTATCTACATCGCGAGTTCCCGGCACAGGTCCGTTCCAGGGTCGGACGAACCGGCACATCAACGATTCCGGTCGGGCCCTGTGGATAGAAACCACCTGATGAGGGGCATCGTCCAGATAGACGTCACACGCCACTCGCCACTTGTCGTCGATCATGTGGACTTCCCTGGTCGGAAGCTCGTGCTCTGCGATCCAGGCGAACGTATCGTGGATCGCCCAATCGGGCTTCTGCGTCAGGATCACGATCTCGTGTCCCGACCGCGCGAGCCTTCGTAGAGCCTCGAGGGCCTCTGGATAGACCTCGAGGTGCCGGAACATCGTCGCTCCACCGTGATCCTTCGCCCAGGTCCAGAACTCGCCCATGTGCCGGAAGTGGGTCAATGAAGGTATGCCGTCCCATGCATCCACCGCGTCGAAGGGGATATCCGCACCGAAGTCGGAGTTGTAGCGGTTGATCCAACCGCTGTTGAAGTCGGCGACTACCCCGTCGAGATCGATTCCAAGGCGTAAGTGCATGGTCTAAGGCTAGGCCCGCGAGGTTCCAGGTATCGGGTTCCAGGTCTCAGGTACCAGATAACGGCAGTTCTCGCCGGCGGCGGAGCCGTCGGAGAGAACTGCAATTTGATTCGTCGGCTTGCCGACGAATCAAACCTCTACCCACGCCAGGATTTCCGGTAGGCGCCGGCGTGTCACCCAGATGGACACTCCCAGTCCCGCTCCGTACAGCAAGAGACCCCATACGACCGACAGCCAGGCAATCAACATCGGGGAAAGGGCATCCGTGTAGAACAGCGCGATGGTCATCGCCGAGGCCGGTATGACCAGACTGAGCCCGATCACGAAGAAGGCGATCAACTGCGATCCGATGGCCAGGCAACCTTGCTCGCTGGCCTGGGAGAAGACGTCGGTGCCCGGGTCGGGGAGGCGGAGCGGGGTCACGGCGGAAACGACGTTCCCGACCGCCATTTGGGCCAGAACTGCCGTCAGCATGAGAGGCGGCAGCAGCGGCAAGTATCGGGCCGTGCCTACGTAGAACGAGAACGCTATTGATACGGCCGATGCTTCGAGCATCAGCCCGAGGCCGGTCGCCAGGTTCTTGCCGACTACGACCTGGAGCGGGCTGGCAGGCAGTGCAAACAGGAAACTAGCCGCCCTCCGTTCCCACCCGAACTGATTCAACGCAATCGGCAAACCGACGAACAACACGACGATCGGCGCCAGGAGCGGCATCCATTCCTGCTCCCTGACCCGGGCGAGCTGGGCATCCCCGAAGAACGTGGCTGCAACCAGAAATCCGAGGAAGATGACGGCACCGGTCCACACCATACGCATGCGCGGCTCCCTCAAGTAGTACCTGAGTTCCTTGCGTGCGACCACCAGGACGGTCGACCATCCGAAGCTCTCGGCGAAGCCCCTGCCGAACGATCGGCGGGACACGGTGGTGACTTCGGGTGTGGTGAGTAGTCGTTGGACTATCCAGTACCAGAACGCGAGTAGTGCCCCCAGCCATCCAATCGAAATCACCAGTCCGAACACGACCCCCCAGAGGTCACCGGCTTGGGCGGACACGATCGCAGATTGCGCACCCGCAGGTGGGACAAGGATCCGGAACGGTGACAGCGGATACTTCTCAACTGCCCCGACCAGGCCGTATTCCCCAACGGCGGTGGCGATCGAACGCTGCAACAGGAATCCGGCCAGTCCCAATGCGGCGATGATCACCATGATCAGGTCCCTGCCGCGCCTGCTGCGCACCAGAGCGCTCACGACGGCGGTAAAGGCTTGCCCGCTCACGATGAGGATGGCCAGGATCAATGCGCCGGACACGATCGTCACCGGAGTGGCGAGCCAGCCGCTGAAGGTGAAGGCAGTCACCGTGAGAACCATCAGGGGGACGATGATTGGTGGAGTCACGAGCCCGGCCGAGAGGAGCCCACCGAGCAGCTGGCGTCGCTCGAATGGCAGCAGAGAGAATCTGTTGGGGTCGAGCGTTTCGTCGAGCGGGAACACGATGACCGGCACTGTGGTCCACAAGATCCACAACAGCGCCATCACCCAGATAGAGAACTCGCCGCGGTGGACTCCCGATAGATCGGCTGCCGTCGAAGCGTACCAACGGGACAGAGACCACCCGCCCCAGATGATCAAGGCGAGAACGAGCGGTAGCCCGATGGCTCGCTGCCGGTCGTGGCGGACGCCGTTGACCAGCAGCCTCCACTTCAGCCAGACGAGGCGTCGAGCCAATCCAGGCCTCCCGGTGTCTCTTCGGCGCCGACCGCGGCCAGGAAGGCGTCCTCGACATTCGACGCTGCGTAGTGGTCGAGGAGCTGCTGACGGGGTCCCTCGATGATGAGGGCGCCGTCGACCATGATTCCGATTCTCGAGCACAGGCGCTCGACGAGTTCCATCACGTGCGACGAGAACACCACGGTCGCCCCTCGCTCCGTGTAGCCCTGCAGCAGGCTGCGGATCAGCCGGGCGCTGACCGCGTCGACGCCCTCGAAGGGTTCGTCGAGGAACAACACCGGCGGGGCATGTATGACGGCGGCCGCCAGCGCCACCTTCTTTCGCATTCCACGCGAGTAGTCGGTGATGAGACCGTGCGCGGCGTCCGCCAGATCGAGGGCTTCGAGCAGTTCGTTCCTTCGCCGCAACGCCTCGTGTCTCGAAAGACCGTGGGTGGCGGCGGTGAAATCGAGCAGTTCGGCTCCGGTGAGCCGTTCGTAGAGGTTGAACTCCTCAGGAAGTACGCCGATACGTCGCTTTACCTCGATCGGTTTCGACCATGTATCGAACTCCCCGATCCCGGCATGCCCGGCGTCCGGTCGAAGTAGACCGACGATCATCTTGATCGTCGTTGTCTTTCCTGCCCCGTTGGGACCGAGCAGGCCGTAGAACTCGCCGGGTTCGATCGCTAGGTCGACCCCGTTGACAGCGGTCTTCTTACCGAAATGCCTGACCAGGCCTTCCGCCCATACGGCCGGTTTTGAGTTTGTCGCCATCGGTTATCTGTCTTCTGTCGCGAGCAACCTAGGAACCCAGTATCGGCCATTTGCCGCCACTATTGAGAACTGATCGACGATCACCCGTGGCCGGGCGGCTCCGGATCGCTGAGGAACCCGGCGTCGCTATGCTCGCTCAGGTGGAATACCAGGCGCTATATCGCAAGTACCGGCCCCAGCGTTTCTCGGAAATCATCGGCCAGGGCCATGTGACCGAAACCCTTGCCCGGGAGGTCGTGGAAGACAAGGTCGCCCATGCCTACCTCTTCGCCGGCCCGCGGGGAACAGGTAAAACAACTGCGGCGCGAATCCTCGCTAAGTCGCTGAACTGCACCAATCGCCAGGACGGCGGAGAGCCGTGCAATGTGTGCTCTTCATGTGTGGGGATCACAGAAGGGTCGTCCCTCGATGTGATCGAACTCGATGCCGCCTCGCACAACAGTGTCGACGATATCCGCGACATGCGAGTGAGCGTGTCGACCGTCGCCTCGGCCGGTGGCGCGAAACGAGTCTTCATCCTCGATGAGGCGCACATGCTTTCGAAGGCTGCCGGAAACGCTCTGCTGAAGACGCTCGAAGAACCTCCTGCACACGTCCACTTCGTTCTGGCGACAACCGAGCCCTACAAGCTGCTCGATACGATTCGGAGCCGGGCTCAACGTTTTGACTTCCACCCGGTATCGATAGGTTCGCTCGTCAAGCACCTTGGTTCCATCTCGGACAGCGAGGGCTATCAACGATCCGAGGAAGCGCTCGTTGCGGTGGCCCGGCATGCGCGCGGGTCTGTTCGCGACTCGATGAGCTTGCTAGAGCAGGTCGCCGCTCTCGGAGAATCGAGCGTTGAGATCGCCGGCGTGAATCGGGCTCTAGGACTCGCCGACCGGGAGGTCTACAGCCGGCTCGGATCGGCGGTGGCAGACCTGGATGCCCGGTCTGCTCTGGAGATGGTGGCGACGCTGTCGGCAGAGGGTGCGGATCTCCGCAGGTTTGTCGCCGAGGCGATCGCGTTCTTCCGTGGTGTGTTTCTCGTCAAATATGCGCCGAATCTCTCGGAAGTCGTGGACGAATCGGAAGACGTAATCGACGACTGGCGGCGTATTGCCGATGAGCTTTCTGCTTCCGACGTACTCCGAGTGCTCGACATTATGTCCGAGGCTCTGATTCAACTTCGAGAAGGCCGGGAAGAGCGATTGATGATCGAACTGGCTCTGCTGAAAATGACCCGCCCGGAGGTCGCATCCGATCCGGCCTCGCTCGCCGCGCGACTCGAACACCTGGAACAGCGCATGAAGCGGATGACCGCAGGTGCGACGGCTGCGCCACAGATTCCCGCTCCGAAACCCGCTCCGGCCCGGCTGGAGCCGGTTGTTGCGCCGGCCGGCCAACCGGAAGCGACCAAGGCGGAAGGGGTGGCTCCTTCAGCGTCGGTCGAGGACGGCGCGATCGATGAGGCCCCGGAGGATTCGGCTCAGGAGCTGATCCCGGTTGAGGAAGCGGCCGCTTCGCCCGGCCCCGCCGCCGCCGGAGAGGTCACTTTTCTCGACCTTCAGTCCGTCTGGCCTGCGCTGGTGGCCGGTGTTCGGGACATTCTCGGCTCGCGCCGGTATGCGCTTTTTCGGGAATCCAGCCCGGGAGCGGTTGAAGGCTCGGTCCTCGTGATGCATCTGCCCGAGCACCGCAGTTTCCACCTGCAACAACTGAACTCCGACAACGTAGTCGCGGCAATCGTGGCAACGAAGGCTTCGGAACTCCTCGGCGTAGACGTCACGGTCGAGTTCCGGACGGACGGGGAACCGCAGCTCCCGGTGGTCAGTGAGGTCCCGGTGATCCCTAATAAAGACGACCTCGCTGAGGCCCCGGAGGAAGGGACCGATCCGACCAGCCTGATGTCCGAGTTCCTCGGAGCAGAGGTAGTCGAAGAGGTAGAGAACGACTAGCGGATAGGCGATGGGCGATGGGCGTGACATGTTCCACCTCTCCGACGCCTCTGGCCTTTGGCCTCTGGCTTCTGGCCCATTGCCTACGGCCTACGGCCTAAGGCCTAGCTCAAGCTTCCGGCGGTGATACTCTCTGCGGCATGGGAATGCGACCTCAAGACATGCGCAAGCTGATGCAGCAAGCGCAACAAATGCAGGAACAACTGGCCGCTGCTCAGGACGAACTCGCCTCAGCCACGTTTGAGGGGAGCGCCGGCGGCGGCGTTGTCAAGGCCACGGTGACGGGATCGAACGAGATCGTCTCTGTTGAGATAGACCCGTCGGTGATCGACCCGGAGGATCCCGAGATGCTCGGCGATCTGGTGGTGGCAGCAGTCAACCAGGCAATCAAGAACGCGGCCGATGCCGCCCAGCAGTCGCTCGGCGGGCTCACCGGAGGTCTTGATCTCGGTGGCTTGCTCGGCTGATGTTTGAAGGGCCGATTCAACGGCTTATCGATGAGCTCGCTCGACTTCCCGGGATCGGCCGGAAGTCGGCTCAGCGTCTTGCCTTCCACCTCCTGAACGCGGAGGATGCCGACGCGCAGCGTCTGGCCAGCGCCATCGTCGACATGCGCACACAGGTCCGATTGTGCAACCGGTGTTTCAACGTCACCGGTGCAGAGGAATGCTCGATCTGCAGGGACCTACGCCGGGACCCCACCCTTGTTTGTGTTGTCGAGCGGGCACAGGACATCGTGGTCATAGAGAAGACCCAGGAGTTTCGAGGCCGCTATCACGTTCTCGGCGGCGCCCTCTCGCCGATCGACGGAATCGGTCCGGGCCAGTTGCGGATCGCGGAGCTGAAGCACCGGATACCCAACGAGGGCGTGCAGGAGCTGATCGTGGCGACCAACCCGACTATCGAGGGTGATACAACTGCCATGTATCTGGCTCGTGAGCTGAAGCCGCTCGGCGTACGAGTGACCCGGTTGGCCAGCGGACTCCCTGTGGGCGGAGACCTCGACTACGCCGACGAACTGACTCTCGGCCGGGCCTTGGTGGGCCGCCAGGAGATTTAGGCGAGCCTTCGGCTCGCAGCCATTGGCGATTGGACTCTATCCATCGGCCATCCCGACGATGTGCGCCGCCTAGCCTCTCAGCATGAAGATCCTCCTCATCGAGCCCTACTTCGGCGGGTCACATCGAGTGTGGGCGGAGGGTTACGCAGCGCACAGCAGCCACGATGTCCACCTTCTGACGATGCCGGCAAGGTTCTGGACCTGGCGGATGCGAGGTGGCGCAATCACTCTCGCGATCGAGACCGAGCAGTGGGTTGAAGAGAACGGCCGCCCCGATCTCGTAGTGGCCAGCGACATGCTGGATCTTCCTGCCTACCTCGGAACGGCGCGCAGGGTGCTGGGAGACACCCCGGTCGCCTTGTACTTCCACGAGAGCCAGTTCACGTATCCCTGGTCACCGCAACTGCGCACGGATCTCCAGTACGCCTACATCAACTGGTCTTCGATGCAAGCGGCCGACCTGATTTTGTTCAACTCGGCATTTCACATGAAAGTCGTGTTCGAGAGTCTGCCCAGGTTCCTTCGTCAGTTTCCCGACTCCACTCATGAGCACCTTGTTGACGAGGTCCGGGAACGATCGGCGGTGTTGCACATCGGCATTGATTTGCGACGATTCGATCAGGTGCCGGGCTCGCGGGGCGACGTCGCCCCGTTGATCCTCTGGAACCAACGCTGGGAGCACGACAAAGACCCGGCTGCCTTCTTCCGGGCCGTGTTCGGGCTCGCAGACGACGGTGTCGAGTTCAGGCTTGCCGTGTGCGGTGAGAATTTCCGGCAGATGCCCGAGGAATTTGCGGAGGCAGAGCGACGGCTTGCCGATCACCTCGTTCACTTCGGTTTCGCGGCAGAGGACGACTACGTTCAGCTGCTTCGCTCGGCAGACATCGTGGCCAGCACCGCGCTCCACGAGTTTTTTGGAATAGCGATTGTCGAGGCTGCCTATGCGGGGGCGTTCCCGGTGCTGCCGGACCGGCTCTCCTACCCCGAGATAATGCCCGGGACCCTCCACGAACTGGTGCTCTATCGGGAGGGCGACCTTCAGGAGCGCCTCCGGTGGGCACTCACGCATCCTGCCGAACGCAAGATGGTGGCGGCGGAGTTGAAGCAGTCGCTGGCGGCGTTCGACTGGTCGGTGCTGGCCCCCCGCTACGACAGACTTCTGGCGACGCTGCTCTAGCGCTACCGTTTCGGACTCATGCAGCACGTTGTCTGGGACTGGAACGGGACCCTCCTGAACGACCTCCAACAGGTCGTATTGTCCGTGAATGCCGCTCTTGCGTCGGTGGGTGTCGACCCGATCGATGCCGACGGCTACCGGGCCGGGTATACGCGTCCGGTCGTGCTCTTCTACGAGCACCTACTCGGCCGCCCGGTAGGTGACGAAGAGTGGGAACAACTGGACATCACTTTCCACGATGCCTATCGGGAGGCGCTGGCCGATGCCGAACTAGCCCCCGATGCTCTGGCGGCGATGGACCGGGTGGAAGAGGCCGGGTGGACGCAGTCGCTGCTTTCGATGTTCCCGCACAATGAACTGCTTGTTGCTCTCGAGGGACATGGGATTGCAGACAGGCTCCTGGCCGTTGACGGCTTGCGAGGCGGGCGGGGCGAGCGGAAATACGGCAGCCTCGTGAAACATCTGGAGCACGTTGCGCCCAGGATCGGTGGAAAGATCGACCCAAAGACGGTGGTCATGATCGGAGACGCACTCGATGACGCCGATGCCGCCGAGGGACTCGGAATCAAATGTGTCCTGTACGCCAGCGGGTCCCACCCGCGCGAGAAGCTCGAAGCCTCAGGTCACCCGGTGGCCGGCTCGCTGATCGAGGCACTGGCCCTGGCCGGAATCACAGGCTGACACGATTCGCCAACTCCTTGAAT
>JAHEDJ010000035.1:14861-22770 GCA_024641325.1 bacterium
ACTGCGTCTCAGGGTTGGAACTGCGTGAAGATCGACTGGCACTGCGCCATGGCAGCCTGGAAAGTCGGATCGTTCGGATCGATGTTCTCACCGAGTTCGAACAGGCCGCCGAAACCGTCCCCCGAGAAATCGGGATCGGGCATGTCGTAGCCGTTGTCGCGCATGCAGGTGGCGAACTCGAGGAACGTGTCCTGCAACTCGACGAGGTCGGGCATCTGCCCGCCACCGAATTGGACGCCTTCTAGAAACTCGGAGCAAGCATCCAATGCAGTCTCGATGTTGGCGCGGATCTCCTCAGGCGTTGAGCCAAACGTCATCATGTCCAGATCGTCCATCGTGAGGTTGCCGTCGGCATCGACCGTCGGATCCGGAAAATCGAGACCTTGATCACGCATGCACTGCGTGAGTTTGAGTGCCTGTTCCTCGCTCATCTGAGAGAGGCTGGTTGCTTCGGTCGGTGCCGGGGCTTCCGTCGTTGTCGTGCTCTCGAGCGTGGCGATCGTGTCCGTGCTCTCGTCTCCCCCACAAGCCGAGGCGAAGAGGGCGAGAACGAGAAGTAGCAGGAGCGGCCGTCGGTGCATACCCGGATTCTCGCACGAGCTGGCAGGTACCAGGTATCGACACTCGCGACTGGCAACTCGCGTATAGCAACTCGCGACCCTCAGTCGTATACCAGCGCGCTGATCTTGCGCAGGCGGGTGAAGTCGTGGCGGGCGTGCATCGATCGCACGGATCCGGTTTTCGAGCGCATGACGACCGAATGGGTGCGAGCCCCGTCGCCGAAGAACTCGACTCCCTGCAGGAACTCCCCGGTTGTCACTCCGGTGGCTGCAAAGAAGACATTGTTCGATCGGACGAGATCTTTCTGGGTGAGCACGGTGTCGAGATCGAGTCCGTTCTCCAATGCGTACTGCCGCTCAGAGTCGTCGCGTGGCCAGAGGCGCGCCTGTATCTCGCCACCCATACAGGTCAACGCGGCGGCGGCGATGACGGCTTCCGGCGAGCCACCAACTCCGAGCAAGATGTCGATTCCCGTCGCCTCGTCGGCTGCGGAGATCGCGCCTGAGATGTCGCCATCTCTGATGAGGCGAATGCGCCCACCAACCCGCCGCACGGCGTCGATGTACTTCTCGTTGCGCGGTCGATCGAGGATGATGGCGGTCAGGTCGTTGATGTCCTTTCCCCTTGCATCCGCAACCACGTGCAGGTTGTCTTCTACCGGAGCGTCGAGATCGATCTTGCCTGCGGCACTCGGCCCCACCGCAATCTTGTCCATATAGACCACAGAACCCGGGGAGTACATCGACCCGCGTTCTGCCATTGCGATTACTGCGAGTGCACCGGGCATACCCTGAGCCGACAAAGTGGTCCCATCAATGGGATCGACGGCGATATCTACCTCCGGCCCGTTGCCGTTGCCCACCCGTTCGCCGTTGTAGAGCATCGGGGCTTCGTCCTTCTCGCCTTCTCCGATGACTACAACGCCGTCTATGTCGACGGAGGCGAGGATGGCCCGCATTGCATCGACCGCTGCCTGATCAACGCCCTCTTTGTCACCCCTACCCTGCCAGCGAGCAGCAGCCATGGCGGCGGTCTCTGTGACATGGGCCAGGTCGAAGGCCAGATTGCGATCTGGTGTCTCACTCATGTCACGCTACCTTCACGATCAAGGCGTCGCCCTGTCCGCCGCCACCGCATAGGGTGGCTGCACCGATGCCGCCTCCGCGCCGGCGCAGGGCATTGATCAGCGTGACGACCAGGCGGGCGCCGGTTGCTCCGATTGGGTGACCCATCGCGACTGCTCCGCCGTTCACGTTGACCTTCTCATGGGGGATGTCGAGCATCCTGGCAGACCACAGGGAAACGGCGGCGAACGCTTCGTTGATCTCAACCAGATCGAGGTCGGATGCCTCCATCCCGGCTTTCTTGAGCGCCACCTGCAGTGCTTCTGCCGGTCGCTCGTGCAGCGTGGCGTCCCGTCCTCCAATCTGCCCGTATGCGATTACTTCCGCGAGGATCGGGAGGCCGGCGGCCTCTGCGGCTTTGCGGTCGGCCGCAATGACTGCGGCGCCCCCGTCGGAGATCTGAGATGCATTCCCGGCTGTGATAGTCCCTTCTTCGATGAAGGCCGGTCGCAGACGACCGAGCGACTCGGCGGTCGTTCCGGCACGTACCCCCTCATCGGTGTCGAAAACGACGGGGTCACCCTTGCGTTGCTGAATCGAGATAGGGACGATCTCATCGGCGAAAGCACCGTTCTCAGTGGCCGCAATCGTGCGCGCATGGCTGACTGCCGACCATTCATCCTGCTCTTCACGACTTATGCCGAGTTGTCGGTTCTTCAGGTCGGAGCTCTCGCCCATCGTGCACTGGTCGAAGGCGCAGTAGAGGCCGTCGTGCAGCATCACGTCGACGAGAGTTGCGTCTCCCAGGCGGCTGCCGGCCCGGAGTTCACGCAATACGTGAGGTGCGTTCGTCATCGACTCCATGCCGCCTGCCACGACAAACGACGACTCACCGAGCCGTATGGAACGATCCGCAAGGCCAATGGCGGCGAGACCAGACAGACAAACTTTGTTGATTGTGATGGCCGGAACCGTCATCGGGATACCCGCTCTGGTGGCGGCAACGCGCGACGTTATCTGACCCTCTCCTGCCTGGAGGACCTGTCCGAAGATGACTTCATCCACCTTGTTGGCCTCGAGGCCCGAACGCTCCAGCGCACCCTCGATGGCTCTGGCGCCGAGGTCGACTGCACGCAACGACGAAAGGCTCCCTGAGAACTTACCAATCGCCGTGCGAGCGATTCCTGTGATGACAGCACCCATTTCTCATAACCTCCTGCAAGGGAGCCTACCTGAGGTAACCGAGCGTCTTCCCCGGTAGTCTCAGTCCAAGTGAAGCTCATCAACCTCGATCATGTTGCGATAGCCGTCTCCGACCTCGATGAGGCGATTGCCGAGTACCGGCGTCAGTACGACGTCGAACCCCTATACCGGGAGGTTGTGGAGGAACAAGGCGTCGAGGAAGCGATGATTCCGGTGGGCGGATCGTTCGTGCAG
The DNA here is from genome assembly GCA_024641325.1 of bacterium. GTDB lineage: Bacteria > Actinomycetota > Acidimicrobiia > Spongiisociales > JAHEDJ01 > JAHEDJ01. Next base: position 17,924 of record JAHEDJ010000035.1, read on the forward strand.
CTCCTTCAGCCACTCAGCGCGGCGACCCCCGTCGGGCGTTTTCTTGCCAAGAGCGGGCCGGGCCTTCACCACGTCGCCTATGCCGTTGCTTCGATCGAGGATGCTCTCGACCACCTCAAGCGCGAGGGTGTGCGCCTCATCGACGAAACGCCCCGTATCGGTGGAAGGGGAGCAAGGATTGCCTTCGTTCATCCGAAAGAGTTGGCCGGAACGCTGATTGAACTGGTGGAAACTCATGAATAGCGAGATCCGGGTGCGCGGTGGCGTCGGCCCTCAGGAAGCGGCTGCCATCATGGCCGCTATCCAGCTACTTCTCGAAGAGGAGGCTGCGTCCCAGGCAATGATCGCCCCGCGCAACATCCCGACAGCCTGGGTGCGGTCGAGTCAGCGAAGGATCGTGAAACCTGCCAGGTACACGTCCACCTCTCTGAGCCCCCACGGAATCGCCGACGGCCAGATACGGTGAGGCCTTCGGCCTCACAGCCGCTAGCCGTTGGCTTCTAGCCATTGGCCCTCAACTTGGGCGCCTCCTCCCCCTGCTAGCGAAGCGAGTATCCGGCTCCGGCGGCGACGACCAGCGAATTGCGAATTGCGACGTTCGGCGTCGTGCTCAGTCGGGTTGACTCGCCCCGTCGGACGCCCTTCGATTCCGCCGCAAACCCTCCAGCTCTGTCGACTTCATCAGGCGGGCGGCTCCAAGGAACACGGCCCCGACGACCAAAGCGCCAACCAGGAGAGATCCGAGCGATCGCCAGAAGCCGGACACGACGATGTCTCCGGTGACGGACGACACCGCCCACCAGCCTGCGGCCGCCGCCAGACCGGCGGCGATTGCGCTGCGACCTATTGAGGCGAGCAGCGGCAGGAGTTCACCGCCGCCGGTTCTCCGGTACCAGACCGAGGCCATCATCAAGGTGTAGAGCGTCATGGCGAGAGTGCTGGCCAATGCCATGCCGGGGGTTCCCATCACGTCGAATAGCCATATGTACAGCCATACCCCTACAGCCGTACCGATCGTTCCGGTGATTACCGGCACCCACATCTCCCGGCGGGCGTAGAAGCCGCGCGCATACAGCTGGTGGGCTCCCCAGACCGGGATACTGAACGCATAGGGAACGAGGGCTGCGGCGGTACCGATTGTCGCTGCGTTCGTGAACTCCCCTCGCTCGAAGACCAATTGAACAGCAGGTTGTGAAGCAGCGAGAACGGCTGCGGTGGCGGCAGCACCCACGAACACCGTGTATTGGAGTGCCCTTCGCAAAGTTGCCGCCAACTCGGTGTGGCGACCTTCTGCGAAGAGTCTCGCCAGGAACGGATAGGCGGCTACGCCCGCGGCCTGGGCGATCATGCCGACCGGCAGCATGTTGAGTCTTCTAGCCAGACCGAGTTGCGTGATCGAACCTTCGCCTGCCCATTGGCCGAATATCCGCACGAACTGCTCGTCGAGCACGGCGATCGATTGCCCGAGCATCAGAGGGAGTGCCAGCACCGCGTATTCCCAAAGGGCTGGATGCCGCCAGCGCGTACCGGGCATCCAGCGCAGGCCTGCCCGTTTTGCCCCAACGACCTGAAGCGAGAAGTTGCCGAGGATGGCTCCGGCGAGGGCTCCGTACACGAATCCTGCCGGCGAAGGGTTACCAAAGGCCCAACTGATGAGACCTCCGGCGATGATGCTCAGGTTGTAGACGAGTGGGGCCAGCGCGGGGATCAGGAACTGTCTGCGGGCGTATTGCACGGCCATCAGTAATGAACCAACAAGGAAGAACAACTGAGCCGGCGCAACGATCCTCGTCAGTGCGGCCACCTCATCGAGTTGAACATCAGAGAGGCGTTTGGCTGCGTCGGACACGGGTAGCCAGTCTGAGAGCCCGACGAACAGCAACTCCACCAGCGGTCGGGCGAAGACGATCGTCGCGATGGTGAGTGCGGTCATAACCACCACAACCGGACGGACGACTGCTGCAAAGGATCGCCAGGCCCCTTCCTCATCATTATCGACGAAGTAGCGAGAGAGGATCGGAATGAAGGTGATCGTCATGTACCCGCCTGCCATGAGATAGAACAGCAGGTCGGGGATGAAAAAGGCGGCGAAGTAGATGTCTCCCGCTGCCGTTGCGCCGAGGAGGTTGGCGATGAGGAGATCGCGCAGCAGGCCGAGGATGCGAGAGAGCACGATCCCGCCGGATACGACTAACGCGGCCCTTCCGATAGTCGTTCGCCGGCTCATGACGGCAGTGCGGCTCGGGCCGCTCTCAGTTCTTCGAGCACTTCGTCCGCCACGACCAGATCACCCCAGCCGGTTCCCAGCTGAAGTCCCTCTTTGTAGGTCCCGTGGTAGTCGGAACCGCCCGAGGGGATCATTCCAAAGGATCTCGTCACCGCGGCCAAAGCCTCTCGTTCATCGGGGGAGTATTCGGGGTAGTAGCAATCGATGCCGGCCAGACCCAGGTCGGCCAGGTAACCGAACGCTTCACGAAACTGGGTTTCGGACTCGAGACCCATGGTGTATGGATGGGAGAGAATCGGCAGTGCTCGTGACTGCAGAGCGAGTCCGATGGAATCTTCGGGGGTGAGGCGCTCGCGAGCCACATAAGCCGGCCGCCCGTTGCCCAGGTACTCGTCGAATGCGGCGCGCATGTCCTCTGCTATTCCCTTGCGGATCAGCAGTGCGGCGATGTGCGGCCTGCCCGTAACCCCGGTGCCGGCTTCCTCCGCCACCTCTTCGTTGGTGATCTCGATTCCGAGACCGTTGAGCCTTTCGACGATGTGGTCGTTTCGTGTCGCTCGAGCGCGCTGGAGGCGGGCCAATCGATCCTGGAGCGGCCCTTCCCCCGGTTCGAGGAACAACACGACCATGTGCAGAGTTCCCGGAGTCCACTCACACGAAATCTCAACACCGGGGATGATTTCGATGCCGAGTCCGGCACCTGCGGTGCGTGCCTCCTCTATGCCATCCTGAGTGTCATGATCGGTCAACGCGAGCGCAGACAGCCCGACGGAATGGGCAGTCGCGGTCAGCTCTGTGGGCGTGTCCGACCCATCGGAAAACCGGCTGTGGGTGTGGAGGTCGACGGGCATATCCGCCGGGCAGAGTAGCGACACGAAGCAATCGTTCCGGCCATCATGACGGGATACCATCACCGCTAGGGAGGCACTGACGACCACCGGTCACACACCCTACGTCCGCTTCGACGATCTCAGACCGCATAGCCGGCGGTCGTTCGCCATGTCCGGTGAAGCGCAGATTCTCGTGGCGAAGTCGGCACATGACGTCGCCGGGGTGCTCGATACGGCCGAGGCGGCAGTGGAAGATGGCCGCTGGGTGGCCGGTTTCGTTTCCTACGAGGCGGCACCCGGCCTCGATCCGGCACTCCACGTGGAACCCTCCACAGGTACCGCCTTCGACGGGCTCCCGGCGGCGTGGTTCGCCGTGTTCCCCGACCGTGAACCGGCAGAAGACTCGAATGCGGGGAGTTATTCCATCGGCGGTTGGAATGCCGCCATCGGTGAGTCCGACCACCGGTCCGCGGTCCATCGAATCCTGGAGCACATCCGGCAGGGCGATACATATCAGGTCAATCTGACCTTCGGCCTCTCGTCACCCTTCACCGGCAGTGCTCGATCGTTCTACCTCGACCTAATTGCCGCGCAAGCGTGCGGATACGGGGCATACATCGACACCGGACGATGGCAGATTGCGTCGGCCTCGCCGGAGTTGTTCTTCGAGTGGCGCGAGGAGCGAATCGTCTGCCGTCCGATGAAGGGCACAGTGCGGCGCGGATTACTGACGGCAGAAGACGAGGAGCAGCGGCTCGCATTGTTGGCATCTGAGAAGGACCGGGCCGAGAACGTGATGATCGTTGACATGGTTCGCAACGATCTCGGCAGAGTCGCGGTTGTCGGGTCGGTGGATACGCCGGTCCTGTTCAGTGCCGAGAAGTACGACACGGTTTGGCAGCTCACCTCTACTGTGACGGCGCGAACCGCGCCGAGCACCTCGCTGCGGTCGGTCTTCGAGGCGCTGTTTCCGAGCGCCTCGATAACCGGCGCACCAAAGGTCGCCACGATGGACATCATCCGTACACTCGAACGACACCCGCGCGGGGTCTATTGCGGCACCATTGGCTTCGGCGGTCCGGGCGCAACGGGTCGTCCTGAATGGGCGTTCAATGTCGCGATTCGCACGGTCGTCCTGGATCGCCGGCGCGGGGTGGCCCATTACGGGACCGGGGGCGGGGTTACGATCGATTCAACCGCCGAGGGCGAGTATCGAGAGGCATTGCTCAAAGCCGAGGTCCTGGCACGGCGGACTGCGGATTTCCGGCTTCTGGAAACGATGCGGTGGGAGCCGGCGTCTGGAGTGTGGCTTCTCGGCCGGCATTTGGATCGCCTGATGGACTCGGCCTGGTACTTCGACATTCCCATTGATCGAGCAGAGGTAGCGAGAGACCTCCAACAAGCCGCCGATGGTTTGACGGCGTCCTCCATTCTGCGGCTCGTAGTCGACCGCACCGGATCGATCTCGATCGATGTTGCGTCCCTGCCGGCTTCAGATGGTGCAATCAGGCTGGCGGTAGACGACCGGCCAATCGACCGCCGGGACCCGCTTCTCTACCACAAGACAACGGGTCGGCGTGTATACAACGAGGCGCTGGCCAGGCATCCCGGGGCCGACGACGTTGTGTTGTGGAATGAGTCCGGAGAAGTCACCGAAACGACCATCGGCAACCTGGCTGTTCTGGTCGACGGAATCTGGTGGACACCGCCGGTCTCGAGTGGTTGTCTGCCGGGAACGTATCGGGCCGAGCTACTCGAGGAGGGGAAGCTTCGTGAGCGTGTGATCACCA
>JAHEDJ010000035.1:22870-27580 GCA_024641325.1 bacterium
TCGATGAACAGGCCCTCCATGGGCACGCTCAACTCGCCACCGCGGAACTCCTTCGGGAGGGCCTCGATGGCGTCCATGGTGGCGTCGGAGTCGACGGTCTTGCCGAATACGGAGTAGCTGGGGCCGAGCGGATAATCCTCGAACATGATGAAGAACTGGCTGCCGGCACTTCCCGGAACCCCGCTGTTCCCCATTGCCAGGGTTCCCTTCGGATACGGAGACACCGCAGACGCCAGCTCATCGGGCAGCAGATAACCGGGGTTGCCGGTTCCGGTGGCCGTCGGATCGCCGCCCTGCAGCATGAATCCTTCGACGATGCGATGGAAGGCCTGCCCCGTGAAGTAGCCCTGACGGGCCAGGAACACGAAGGAGTTGACGGTCTCAGGCGCGGCTGCCGGGTCGAGCTCCAGAACTATGTCTCCACACGAAGTCACGATGGTTGCGACGACTCGGTCGGAGGGATTGATGCCTTGATCTTCCGGAGCGTCAAAGGTCATCGGGTCGACGGGATCCGGCAGCGTCCCCCCACATGCAACCGGCAACGTCCGGTAGTCGTCATAACCCGCCGGTATCTGCACATCGGAGGTCGCGGCGGCCGTGGAAGTGGTGGTGGGCGGAGTCGAGGTGGTGGTGGTACTCGTCGAAGTCGTAGTGGTCGCTTCGTCGTCTCCGCCGAGCAGAGAGTTGATACCGAGAACAATGACGACGATCACGAACAGGATGACGACTTGAGTAATGCGGCGACGCAGTGCTTTGGCTCGGGCAGCCTTCCGCTCTGCTTCGAGACGCTTCTGGCGGTTCTCTCTTTGTCGATCGCGTTTTTCTTGGCTCACGGGCGGAAACTATAGGCGCGTCTGAAGACGTTTCCGCCACCGGTACACTCGTTCTTTGACATTATCCAGGAGTGGCCAGATGGCCTTGATCGTTCAGAAGTACGGCGGCACGTCGGTGGCCGATGCAGACCGCCTCAAACAAGTTGCAAATCGGATAGCTGCGACCCGCCGCGCCGGCAATCAGGTGATCGTCGTGGTCTCCGCGATGGGTTCGACTACCGACGATCTGATCGCGTTGGCTGATCAGGTGAACACCAGTCCGCCCGCCCGCGAAATGGACATGCTGCTCACCGCAGGTGAGCGCATCTCTATGGCTTTGCTGGCCATGGCCATCCATGCCGAAGGCCTCGAAGCTGTGAGCTTCACCGGTTCGCAGGCCGGCATCCTGACCAGCGAGGCACATGGGGAAGCCAAGATCGAGGAGATTCGGGGATTCCGCGTCCAGGAGTCTCTTGATGAAGGCAAGGTTGTCATCGTCGCCGGGTTCCAGGGTGTGTCACCCCGAACTAAGGAGATCACAACGCTCGGGCGGGGAGGGTCGGATGCCTCGGCAGTCGCGCTGGCGGCGGCATTCGGCGCGGATGTCTGCGAAATCTGTACGGATGTAGACGGCGTCTTCACGGCCGACCCGAGAATCGTTCCCAACGCGAGGAAACTCGACGAAATCTCAACTGAAGAAATGCTCGAACTTGCCGCCAGCGGCGCCGGCGTGCTCATGGCGCGGTCGGTGGAGTTCGGACGTCGTTTCAACATCCCTATCCACGTACGGTCGTCGTTCAGTGATGCGCCGGGTACGTGGGTCAAGGAGAAGACCATGGAACAAGCCATTATCAGCGGAATCGCTCACGACAAGTCGGAGGCGAAAGTCACGGTTCATGGAGTTCCGGACCGGCCGGGTATTGCAGCCAGTCTCTTTGAGCCCATGGCCAGGGCCGAGATCAACATTGACATGATCGTTCAGAACGTGTCCATCGACGGCTCAACGGACATCAGCTTCACGGTCCCGAGAGCGATGTCTGCGATCGCCCTCGAGGTCACCGAGCAACTCGCCGCCGAGATCGGTGCGGCCGGAGTGGACATCGACAACGACATAGCCAAGGTCTCGCTCGTTGGAGCCGGCATGAAATCGCACCCGGGTGTGGCGGCCAAGGTGTTCAGGGCGTTGAGTGACGCGGACATCAACATCGAAATGATCTCGACGTCGACCATCCGTATCTCCTGCGTCGTTCGGTCGGATCGGGTGGAGGATGCGGTCCGGACCTTGCACGAGGCGTTCGAAGACGAACTGGCCGGGGGGAAAGCTGATGCCTGATAAGAGCATTGCGATTGTCGGAGCGACCGGTGCCGTCGGCAGGGCCATGCTGTCGATTCTCACCGAACGGGATTTCCCCGTCGGAGAACTGCGCCTGATGGCATCCGCCCGTTCGGCCGGTCAGAAGATTGAGACGGTCTGGGGAGAGGTTGAGGTCGAGGATCTGTCCATCGCCGATCCGTCGGGAATCGACATTGCTCTCTTCTCGGCCGGCGGTGGTCGGTCCCGGGAGTACGCCCCCGCCTTCGCCGACGTCGGTGCGGTGGTCATCGACAATTCGTCGGCGTTCCGGATGGACGATCGGGTTCCATTGGTTGTGGCCGGTATCAACGATCACGCTGCCGCGACCAACGAGGGCATCATCGCCAATCCGAACTGCACGACTATGACGATGCTCATGGGAGTGGCACCTCTGCACCGGGCTGCAGGCCTGAAGCGGATGGTCGCCTCGTCGTATCAGGCGGTTTCGGGCTCCGGCAAGACCGGGGTCGATGAGTTGTCCCGCCAGACCCGTCTTCTGCAAGCTGATGAGGCTGCCTTAAACGATGGAACCTGGGTGGATCCGGGCGGCGACGTCTACGCCCGCCCCATCGCCTTCAACGTCTTGCCGTTGATCGGGACTGCGGATCCACACGGATATACCGATGAGGAGTTGAAGCTTCTGAACGAGACCCGCAAGATCCTCGAGGCGCCTGCGATCGAAGCAGAGTCGACTTGCGTCCGTGTGCCGGTAGTGACCGGCCACGGCACGTCCGTGGCGCTGTGGTTTGAACGTCCGGTAGCACCGGAAGAAGCGGTGCGGCTCATCAACGAAGCTCCGGGTGTTCAGGTGTGGCTGGACAAGGTCCCTACTCCGCTGGACGCGGCGGGTACCGATGATGTGCTGGTGGGACGTATCCGGCCAACCCTCGACGGCACGGGTGGACTCAACATCTGGACGGTTGGCGACAACCTCCGCAAGGGCGCAGCCCTAAACGCAGTCCAAATCGCAGAGCTACTGATTTAGAGAATCGCTCGCACTGGTCCACGGTGATAGACCGCGGGGAAGTGAATCGAGTGGCGAATCGCGAAATGCGAATCGCGCTCCCTCTAGATGATGCAGAACGTGCCGCTCATTTCGACCGTGCTTTCTTCGCCCGTGATCAGCGGGCAGAGTTCGCGGTCGAAGGGGATGATCTTCAGGGATGCTCGGACGGCACGAGATACCGGCTGGACGATCGGTTCCGGTGAATGAGCTGTCGTGGTTGTGGGTGACGACGGCGGCGGCGGCGGGGGGGTGTCTCCTTGACAGAAGATCACGGAAACGTACAGGTAGCCGTCGTTGCCGCGCTTCTGGGCCGCGCCGATCGATGTCCACTTCGATGAGGTGATGACGGACCAGTGCACTCCGCTCTTGGCGAACTCCTGGAAGATCATCTCGACGTTCGGGCCCATGCCGACGACCTCGCCTGCGGAGTCGCAGGTTCCGATGATCGGGGTCAGGTCCGAGTGAAATGGTTTCCCTGCTGCGGCCTGTGCGCTCGCCGATGCGTTGGCGAGGGACTGCGCCTCGCTGAGGGTTGGAAGCGAACCACCCCTTGCAGCTGCGACGGCGGATTCGAGGTCATTGGCTACAGCCGGCAGGGAGATCAGGGTAATGAGGGCGGCCGCGAATATGGAAAGAAATGGAATTCGACTCTTCACGACGGGAGCCTAATCGCCCGGTTCTGGTGAACGCTAGTTCACATACAGTGACACGGCACACGGCCGCACTTCGGGCACCCATGTGCATACCGGTCGAGCGCGCCTTCGAGATCGATACCGGCCTGGTTGGCGAGTGAGAATGTCCAGGCCAGAACGTCGGCGAATTCGTGGGACTGCTGATCCGAGTCGCCCTTGCGAAGCGACTGGGCGAGTTCCCCGACCTCTTCGGTCAACCAGGCGACAGAGGCGGGGATACCCCGGGCGCGATCGCGGTCACCGTAGGTGCTCTCCATTATTCGCTGAAACTCATTGATCCGCATGCGATCTCCATATTCACCCGGCTATCGACCGAACTCGGCAGGAGCGTAGCGCGCCGGATGGACGGGGTTTGGGGCCTGGAACTGTCGGCTTCTATTGCTCGCCGACCTGTTCCATCAATAGATCGGGCCTGTCGGTGATGATCCCGTCGACCCCTATCGAGATCAGCATGGCCATCTCTTCCTGATCATTCACGGTCCATGGAATGACCCGGAGTCCAACGTCATGAGCCTCGGCGATGCGTTGCGCGGTCAGCGTCGAAGCCCGTGGTGACCAGATCGATGCCCCGCGGGCCGCAAGGCCGGATAGGTCGACAGGGTCAGTCGAGGTGAGCGCAGCCAGAGGAACACTCGAATCTGTGGCATGCACAGCCCAGAGAGATCGATGGTCGAAGCTCTGCACGACGATACGGCTTCCCAGTTCGAATCGATTCACTAGTTCGAGGAGTGCCAACTCGAACGGTCCGGCGTTTGTTCCATCGAATCCATCTGCAATCGTCGAGGGGTCGTCCGGCCGTCGCTTCGTCTCGACGTTGAAACCGACCCGTGCGGCGTTGTCCCGTTG
>JAHEDJ010000076.1 GCA_024641325.1 bacterium
CTCGATCTGTGGCGCTTCTGAAAAAAAGCGTCACCTGGCAGGGAGCGCAGAATGCCGGTTATGGGGCGGTTGGATTGCGATCCAGCCCCTTGTCTTCGTAGGGATTCAGTCGGATAATCCGAGAAGGAGCGGTTCGTTGCTGGGCTGCTCAAGGGAGGCCACGATGACAGTGGAAAAGAGTCGACCCCAACTCAAAGGCACCGACTTCGAGTCGGCGGATGGGGAACCCCTTAAAGCTCTTTCGTTCAGAACACGGGCTGCGGTGCTTTGGTTGGCTGTGGCGATTGCCCTGTCCGGTTCGATAGTGCTCTTCCTGTACGTACCCGGCGCAGTCGAAGAGATGCTGGGCGGTGAGGCGGAAGGACAGCCGCTGACCGATGGCACGGGTTTCTTCATGGCGGTGTTAGTGATCATCCCCGTGGTGATGGCAACCATGACTCTGCTGATGAGGGACCGAGTGAACCGCTACGTCAACCTCATCGTGGGACTGGCCTACGGGCTTTACGGCTCCTTCGTGGTGGTCGGTGAGATCATCGACGGTCACTTCGACGGGCACATTCTGATGACCGTGGTGGCCTGCATCCTTGCATTCCTCATCGCAGCCCTCGGGCTGATCGGACTACGGCAGTCAACGAAGCACCAAAGCATCAGTACCTAACGGCACATGTGTGCGCCTCAGGGATGACGATCAGGCAAGGAGTTCGACGAAGGTTTCCAGTGCGAGCAGGTCGGCGAAGATGTGTGAGATGGCGGGCCAACGCACACTGCCAGTGTGGCGGGCAACCAGCCCGTAGAGCATTCCCAGGAACACCGCAGCGACCGCGAACGGGAGGGGTCCACCTTCCGCTGGGTTAATGATCTGTGGTGCTAGATGCCACAGGCCGAACGCAACCGACGGGTAGATGAGACCCCACCACCACTGGTCCGGGAACGACGCGATGAAGACGCCCCGCCACAGCAGTTCCTCGGCCGTACCATTGACCAAGGCGAACGTGATAGCGACAGCAACCGCAGCGACGCTGAGCCTGGCCAGAGGCACCCACCCCATGACGAGACTTCCTACAGGAGGGCCAAGCAGCAGCAAGCCCCAGAGCGGACCTGGCCGCCTTGGCGTCGTCCACAGCAACTCCCGCACACGACGGCCGCCGAGAAGCCAAAGCGGGAAACCGAATCCCCATATGACCCAATAGACCAAGAAGCCCAGCAGCCAACCGGCATGGTCACCAAAGACTCCAGCCAGGACCAGGAAGATGATCGGCATGGTCACGATCACCAAGATCGAGCCAACGATCGCGCGTCTGCGAGTCCGCTCTGTGACCGCACTCAAAGCAGCCATATGCCGACACTACCGACATTTTGACGAACCGGAACTCGCATTCCGGCTAGACGCTCGATCGCGAGGAGAGGTTCCCCCTACCAGCAGCGCCGATCACCGAATATGGCGCCCTAGCGAGCATATTGCCGAGTGCCCCCGATCGGCACTTCGTGCGCTAGTTGGTGTCGTGTTTCGGTTTGGCAGGTTGCCACGTTGTGTGGTGTGCTGGTGGGGTTCGTGCAGATCGGTTCTTCCCGCCGGATGGGAGAAGCAGATGACAACTACACAACCTGCGTTTGTTCCGGCGGTGGTGGTGCCGGACTTCGATTCGTTGGCGGTGCGTCAGGCGGTCGCCGGGTTCCTGGCCGGGTACGGCGACACGACCCGTGACGCCTACAGCCTGGATTTGCGGCAGTGGCTCGGGTGGTGCTCAACACACGACTTGGCGGTGTTTGCGGTGAAGCGGGCCCATATCGAGCTGTTTGCTCGCAGCCTGGAACAAGCCGGCAGGGCTCGAGCGACGGTGGGGCGGCGCCTCTCGACCATTGCCGGGTTCTACCGGTACTGCGTCGAGGAGCAGCTGATCGCGGTGTCACCAGCGGCACATCTACGGCGACCGAAACTGAGCTACGAATCGAACGCCACCGGGTTGGATCGCAACGAGTTGGGTATGTTCTCATGTTCGTCGACCTCAACAACGGCACCTGGCATCCCGACCCACCCGACGTCGACCGGGCCGAAGAAGCGATGGTGGTGACAAACGCAGCCCGTGGCGAGGGTCGGCAGCTTGTTGCGTCCGACCTGCCGGGTCCAGGATTGTCAGGCCGTGACAGTGGTGGTGTCACTGGGCGTGAATGTGCCCTGGCCGTTGCCGCGCACTCCGGAGCCGTCGGTCTTGGTCCGCGGCAGCGGTCCAACAAATGGGTGTAGGTTTGGGCCATGCCGATCGACCGCCGTTCGCTGAAGGGAAGGGTCCTCCACCGGGGTAAGCAGGCCTTCGGGGCCGCACATCGGACGCTGTACCGGTGGTCGGGTGGACGGATCGGCGGCACGATGCGTGGCGTTCCCACCCTCCTCCTCACCACGAGGGGCCGGAAGTCGGGACTGCTCCGCACGGTTCCCCTTGTCTACGACGAGCAAGACGGTTCGTTCGTGGTCGCAGCGTCCAACGCAGGCCATTGGGAACCTGCCTGGCTGCTCAACCTCCGCGACGACCCCCAGGTGAGGGTCGAAGTCGGCCGTCGCCGGTTCGACGCCGACGCCCGGATCGCCAGCGGTGAAGAGGGTGTCGCCCTGTGGGCGGGCTACGAGTTGCTCCACCCCACCTACGCTACATACCCGGTGAAGCGGGGCGGCATCGAGATCCCAATGGTCGTACTCACACCCCGTTGAGGGCTGACTAGCGACATTTGCTGAGGTCTCCGAAGTGACCCGACCTCCACGGCTATCCGCAACCTCGACGATCTGCTCTGAGTGGCAGGGCGATGTCGGCCGCTCTCGAACCTGATCGCGACGACTCCGCTTGATCCACTCAGATCGCGTCATTCCGGGGTATGACGATCGTCGTTTCCCCCAAGAGCGCGTAGCGGCACTTCCACGATCGGTGCTCATCGAGGCTGTGGCCATACCGCGTAGAAACGCCGCAGTCGGGTTCTTGCGTCTCTACCCGCCCCCGAACTGGACCGAGACCATGGCGATGGGCGGCTGTGAGCGCTGCTCTTTGTGACCGGCGCTTCGGGTTACCGAACGGTGTCGTTGAGTGACGGATCGACCTCGCTGATCTCGAAGATTCTGCTCTGGATTGGGGCGTCGCCGAGACCCGCAGATTGGTATCGTTTCCGCGAAAACATCTCCGTTGGCCCCCCGAGCGCCGTGGGGCGGGGGAGGACTGAAATGGACGATCGAACGAGCGATCCGTTGGCGTTGATGACGGGGCGGGTTTGTCCGAGGTTGATGGCGATGTTGCTCGGCGGGGTGTTACTCGCGGGTGTCGCCTCGGGTTGCGCTGACTCGTCTTCGCATTTGGAACGGCCCGATCCGGCTCAGATGGTGAACAGTGGCTCCTGGTATGCGCGCGAGCAGTGGCCCCACGACGGCAGACCGTTCGAGAGCGAGGACTTCGTTGTGTACAGCGATGGTGCCAGTCTCGAGGCCCGCCAGCAGCTCGCCGGCCTTGCGGAAGAGGTCCTGGTTGAGGTGGTCGATGAGATGGGCGTCGACCCGGAGAAGATGTTTCGTTTTCCCGCTGATCAGGACAAGATCGACCTGTACGCCAACCGGTACAACGTCCTGGAGGGCGGGGGGGCGAGGGCGTACTACGCCGGTGTGATTATCTGGTCGTTCGACAGCGAAACCGGGCAGGACTCCACCGAAGTCAGGGCCGTCCGCGTGACCTTGAAGCATGAACTGGTCCACGTGGTGGAGGCCTTGTTGAAGGGCCGGTACGTGGGCGATGTTGCGGTTGGTGACCCGCGCCGTATGCCGGTGTGGTTCAGCGAGGGCACTGCCGAAGCGCTGTCCGGAGGGTCAACCCGTAGTGCACCTCGGACCCTCGATGAGATGAACGGACTCACCGCCGAGTACGGGCGGATCAACCCGATCGCCTGGAAGGTCGACCTTCCGCTCTCCGAGTCTGTCCTGCGCTCCTATCCCAACTACTACTACCCGATGGCTCACCTCGCCGTCGAGTACCTCCTCGACGCCGACGGCCTAGACAGATCGCCGAAAGACCTCGCAGCTGTGATGCTCGACATGGGCAACGATGTCTCGTTCGCCGAGGCCTTCGAGTCCCACATCGGCATCAGCGAATCTGACTACGAGGTGCAGTTCTTCACCCGGATGGACGCGTACCTCCCCCAGAGCGAGTTCCCGCTCGAGGCCATTGGACTGGGGCTGGTATCGGTGCTCGTCGCCGGCCTCATAGGCGGCTCATTGGTCTGGGGCTTCCGGCATTGGCCGGTCGTTGCCGCCCCCACAGGGGCAAGCGGCATGTCGGCCGGGGATCGCCCGACCCGGAGGGGATTCCTGGTTGAGATCTTGGTGGTTGCGGTCATTTCGGTTGGGTTCGCTGTTCTCCTCCTGGTCAGGATCGCTGTTTCCGACCTGCCGCCATACGCACAGAGAGCACCCGGCTACCTGACGACTGTGGCCTATGTGGTCGCCTCGGCCGGCATCCTGATGTGGGCGATTCGTCGCAGGGCCAACCACTTGCGCAGCGCGTTCCTGATACCGCTCCTGGTCGTTGTCGCCACCGGCTTCACTATCGTCGTCGTCCAAGCGATCTTTTGAGCGACCGGCGTTGGAACCCGACCACGACTCCGTTTGATCCGCCCAGATCACCCTGTTCCCGCTCCATAACGCACACTTCGCCTACCCGCACAGACCGGCACGTCGAGGAGCTCTCTTCTTTGGCGGGTTGTCGCTCAGTGTGGTGATCGGCTGTCGTCGTCGAATTCGGGGTCGCCTTCGAGGGGTACCATTGGCTTGGTGGGCCATGCCGAGAGCCCACGCCACAGGGGCGGTGGGCTCTGGGTGGATGGCCCGGGGGGCCGATTGTTTGTGTGGTCAGGATCTGGTCGTGTCAACCCGTGTACTGGGTGCGCCGACACCGGCCAGGGTCGTGATCAATCCGGCTGTCAGGAGCGCTCCTCCCATGGCCGGCAAGGTGGCCAGCACCGCTGGGTCCGTGTTGAGGCCACCGATGACTGCCATCACGGTTCCTGCGGCGATCAGCGCCCCTCCCACCAAAGCGGATCGTGGCGTGCCGGTCACCAGGACGATCAGGATCGCTGCCAGGCCGGCGGCCACGAGGGCTGCTCCGATCGCCGGAAGCACTGCGACCACGGTCTGATCGTCGAGGGTGCCGCCCACCGCCGCCATCACCACACCCGCTGCTGTCAGCGATGTTCCGATGATTGATATCCGTCGTGTCTTCTGCTGTTCCATCTTGACCTCCTCTATGTGTCATACCTATAGTACTTTAATACCATAGGTATGTCAATACCTATGGTATCATGATCTTGAAGAGAAAGGTCGAAAGGTGGCTCAACGCAGACTCAGCAGACAAGAAGCGCGCCAACGCACCCGCCAGGCAATCCTCCACACTGCGCGAGAGTTGTTTTCGCAACGGGGATATCGAGGCGCATCACTCGAAGAGATCGCCGAAACGGCCGGATACTCCAAAGGCGCCGTCTACTCGAACTGGCCCAGCAAAGAGGCGCTATTCCTCGAACTCCTCGACCGAGAACGAACCGACACCGACATAGGGACTCCCGATCAAGTCGAAATCGCCCCAACCGGATGGGCGCTCGCCACCCTGGACTTCTTCCTCGAAGCAGTCCACAACCCCCAGACCCGGGCTGCCCTCGCCGAGCGGTACCAACAAGCCCGCAGCGAGGTCGGAGCAACCATGAGCGGCGGCCGACCCGACCCGTCATTCGCGACCTGGGAGGAACTCGCTGCAGTAGCCATGGCACTCGGATCGGGGTTCATCATCCAAACGACCATCGAACCCGAATCGCTCGACCCATCCCTCTTCGGCCGGATCATGCAACAGCTCACCACCCTGGCTTCGAATCCCGACTTCTCGGTAGAGCCGAACTAGCAGGTACTGGGCCTGTCGTGGGAGGGCGCACACCCGTCTGAGCGGCAGCACAGACGCAGGTCAAGCCAACAAGCCCCCCGGCACTAACTGAGCTACCCGCCCGAGATCGCCAAACCTGCTGCCATAACGAGCATGACGGGGAGTGCCCCCGAACAGCACTTCAAGGATCGGTGCCCTGAACCGTAGGCTTGGGTCTGTGGTGACGCAGAGTGTTGTCCGTGATGAGGTGCTTGGCCGTCTTGCGACCATCATCGAAGGAAGGTCGCACGAAGGCACGGTTCGTGTCGCGATAGACGGAATTGATGCCGCTGGTAAGACGACCTTGGCCGACGAGCTGGCACGGGTTCTCCGGAAGTCTTCTGTCCCAGTATTGCGAGCGTCGATCGACGGGTTCCATCATCCTGCTGCGGTGCGTCACCGTCGCTCCGCCGACCAGCCGGCCTGCAGCTACTACGAGGACTCGTTCGACTACCCGGCCCTCCGTAGCCTGCTGCTCGATCCGCTCGGCGAGTCTGACCAGGAATCAGTGCGCACCCGGATCTTCGACTTCCGTACCGACCAGGCAATCCACGAAGCCCCGACCCGAGTCCTTCCCGGCACGGTGTTGCTCTTCGACGGGGTCTTCCTTCTCAGACCCGAGCTGGCGGAATGTTGGGACTTGTCTGTGTTCCTCCGGGTCGACCCAGCGACCAGTTTGGCCCGAGCCCTCAACCGTGACCGATCGCACTTCGGCACTACAGCCGCCACAGAGCTCCAGTATCGGGAGCGATACCTGCCAGGACAAGAGCTCTACATCTCGGTGGTGCATCCCGAACGCAGCGCCGAGGTCCTCATCGACAACAACAACCCCGCTACACCGAAGCTGCTGCGCATCCCACCAACCTGAGTACCTTCCGCCCCGATCACCCTGATCCTGGACAAGAACGCTCCGATCGCCCAATAGCGCCGAACGGCACCTCGGCGCGCGACCGATCAGGCTGCCCTCAGGCCATTCCCTCGATCCGTAATTCATAGGCTGCGAACCCGTGGGTCGACCACACTGTGGCTGTGCGGAAGCAGTATCACTTCTGGCCTGGGTATGTCGGTTTCGACGCCTGGGATGTCGACCGGCTGGTCCAACTCAGTCGAGATCTTCCGGTTCGTGAAGTAGAGCTGTCCTCGATATGGGAGCTGGACACGGTCTACTGGTTCGACGATGAGACCGGCCCTCCGACTGTTCGGAGTGTGGTCGACCATGTGCGGCTGATTCAAGAAGTCGACATGTCCTATCCCATCATCCTCGGTTATGACGGACGTGTGATGGACGGGATGCACCGGATCGCTCGGGCTCTGTTGGAAGGGAAAGAAACTATCAAAGCTGTCCAGTTCGAAGAACCCCTTCCACCCGACTATCACGACTGCCGCCCAGAGGATCTCCCTTACGACTAACTTCGCCCACACCCATCACCCGGGTCAACAACGTCAGGGAGCGCTACAACTAGCGCCGATCACTTGATACTGAGCAGAAACGCACATTTCGCCGAGTGTCCGGGATCG
>JAHEDJ010000036.1:0-9205 GCA_024641325.1 bacterium
TCCAGCGCGTGGAGGTCGGTCGGGCTTTCCGGCTGCCATGGCACCGTGGCTACCGGTGTGCCGTAGCGAACCGCAAACTCTTCCCTTCTCACGGCTTGTCGGGCGGCTTCCGCCGACCACTTGCGAAGGTTGTCTGCCAGAACCGGTGGAGTATCCGCCGGTGGACGGGCAGTCCGCCACGCGTCGGGCAGAGAGCGATTGAAGAGGACGAGTTCGGGAGGGCTGGCGACCTTGGGGAGGTAGCGAAAGAACCGCTCGGCCTCACGCATCGGCGTCGGATCTGCGGTCGTTACGACGAGAGTCGTAGCCTCCTTGAAGTGCCGTTCGATGGCGGCGGCACGGCGGGACAAGCTGTCGTGGGTCGTCCGCAGGTCGAATAGGAACTCGGCGACCCTTTCGAGAAGGTCGGAGCCGAGAACGGTGCTCGCCATTCGCAATGCGGGTCGGCCGGCTATCCGGAAGAGGCTGCGCCGTCCCGGGAGGATTCCGCCTGTGATCCAGCGGATTAGACGTCCTCCGACGAGGTCGCGGGTTTCGGCCGGCGCGGTGAAGAACTCGATGCCACCGGCAGCCGGGGGCGTGTCGACAACCACTACGTCCCATTCATCGCTCTCGAGATGATCGGCCATCCGCTCGGCGGCGGCATAGGACTGGCTGGCGGGGAAATGCCTGGCCGCCACCCGGAAGAACTCAGACGAAACCAACCGTTCGGCAACGTCCGGATCGGCATGACGGCGAGCCACCGCATCCCATGAGTGTTCGGCGTCGAGCATCGCTCCCCACAGAAGGTCGAGCTCCGGGTTCGCAGTCGGGACGGCACCAAGCGTGCCGACTCCGAGAGCATCGGCCAGCCTGCGTGCCGGGTCGACGGTGAGGGCGAGGGTGCGCCGACCGGACCGGGCAGAGCGAACCGCGATGGCAGCCGATAGGGTTGTCTTGCCGACCCCTCCCGCACCCGTCACCAGAATCGCTTTGGTCACGGCAGCACCACCAGGTCGGCCAGGCGTTTCGCAACTTCCGCCGGCCCGGTCGCTCCGAACAGATAGGGCAGGCGAGGTCCGTCCGGCGTTCTCTCGAGCCAGCGTGCTTGCTCTTCGGTCAAACCCCGGTGGAGCAAGGCTGCGTCGCGCACCGGTCCGTTGTCGGGAATGGTGGTAGCGGACATCTCCAGGGGCTCGAGGACCCGATTGGTGATTATTGAGTGCGTCGTGATCAACTCGGAGTTGCGGAGCCAGGTGACCGCCTCTGCCGTCTCCAGCGCCGGCAGTTCTTCCGCGAGGGTGACCAGGATCAGGGCAGATTTCTCCGGGTCGGCCAGGAACTCGGCCATCCAGGCAGATTGCTCGCGGATCCGACCGGTTGGAACGAGATCCGAGACGGTCCGTGGAGCTCGAAGGTGAGACCCGATTTGCCCGATCGGTGGGCCGTCTGCGACGACGAGATCCCACGTATCGCCTCGCCGAACCTCATAGAGCGCCTTGCCCATTGTGACGATCTCGCGGATGCCCGGAGCGGCCGACGCAAGCGCGTCGAAGGCATCTGCCAGCGGCCCGAGCCTGGCGAACTTGGGGAGACCGACCTGCAGGCGCAAATACTCGTCGAGGGCGGCAGGCCGTTCTATCTGAAGGGCCGAAAGGCCGGCTCGGATTTCAACGGCCGCCGGACCCAGGTGGTCTACGCCCAAATGCTCGGCCAGGCCCACGGACTCGGTCATCGACACGACCAGCACTTTCATGCCGGTTCGGGCGGCGCGCAGGGCCAGGGCGGCCGAAACGGCCGACCGGCCTACGCCTCCTTTTCCGGAGACGATGATGAGCCGAACAGATGACATTGCCGACCAGGGTAGTGGGGGCTACAGCCGCCTCTGTCGGACGAGCAGGGTCACCGATCGACCGAACACGCGATAGCCTGGAGCAAGACGAAACGAGATGGAGTTATGCAATGGCAGAGTTCGACGTCGACCAGTTCATCAAGCGCTTCCAAGCCAGGGCACACGCCGTCCAGGAACGGAACCTTCCGCCCGTCGCCGGACCCGAGCGCCGCCTACTGATCGAGCAGGCTGAAGCCGATTTCATGGACTTCTCCCTCGTCGGGAATGCCAAATGGGCTGTAGAAGATGGGAAGCTCGTGTTGCGGATTCCCCTGGCGGGATAGCGCATCGGCAACTGGCAATTGGCTCCACGGCTTGAGGTTGCGCGGCGCGGCCTAGGTGTTCCGTTTCCTCTTCGCCTCCAGGCGGCGTTCTTCGTCCAGGCGTTCTAGTCCGGGGTTGGAATGATCGACGAACTGCATCGCATCGGCGATGACCCGGTGACCGGCCACCTCTCGAATCTGGCGGTGCATCTCCTGACAGACGCGTCGATAGCTGGGATGCCCTGCCGGTTGGGTTCGGAGTTCCAGCAGGTGGAACGCCTCGCGCGCATTCATTTCAAGCATGTAGCGGATCCGGTAGGCGAACGGCACAACGTATTGTGCGACGTCGGCATTGGTTTCCGCTCGCAACCGTTCGTAGAGACTGTTGGCAGCCTCCATGATTCCTTCCCACTCGTCGAGCAGGCCCACGGCGGCAACTTCCGCAGGCGTGTCGTAGCCGAAGCGGGTCGTCAGGCGCTGCCATTCGATCGTGAGCATGCGGTGCCGCTGGAGGTCTCTGAATGCCCCGTAGTCCGAGAGAACGTCGAAGCGGTAGTAGACGCGTTCCATCGCTCTACCGGGCTTGTGCCGGCGGTTGCGGCGATCGCCGATATAGGCAGTGAGGATGCGATCGCGCTCGTCCGTTGAGAGCCGCTCCACCAGTTTCAGCAGCTGTGAATCGGGCATCTCGGAAGCCGCGTACAGGGCAGCCGCGGCGATCTTCAGTTCAGCCTCGGGATCCCAATCGACCAGTGTTACTTCTTGGCGAGTTTCCGGCTCCTCTTCGAGTTCACCCGCGATACCGGCGACCGCCCCTGCCGTCCGGGCCAGGTATTCGCTCCACATGCCGCCGCGGTCCTGTAGATCGACCCGCTTCATGAACGCAGGAATCTGCTTGCGCAGTTCTTCGAGCATCATGGCCCCGTAAGAGCGAACCTCGGTCAACGGATGGGCCTGCATCCGAATCAGGGCCATTTCGTATGCTTGTCCGGTTCCGTAGATGCCAACGTTGGATTGCGTGGCTGCAGGCAGGATCCCGCGCACCGTGTCGTAGGCCTTGGCCCGGATCGTGGAGCGCCAGACGAAATCACTGTCACCGGTTTGCTGCGGGTGCAGGGCTGAGAAATGGGCGACCAGTCTCTCGACGGCCTTGGAGTAGAACGTGAAGATCCGCTCCATGTAGGCGGTGAAGATCTGCTCGAGACCGGCGGCCCGGACCTCTTCGGGAACGAAATACCTGTAGCGATCGCCGAGGGGCCGGTCGTAGGCGATATAGCGGGTGCTCTGCTCCAGATACGCGGCGATCCTGCCCCACTCGAGAACCTTGGTGAGCACGTTGGATGCTTGTTCACAGGCGAGGTGGACTCCGCCCAACTGGGCAACCGAGTCGTCTCCGTATTCGAAGAAAACCCGATCGTAGAGATCCTCTGCTTTTCTTAGCTTGACGACGCCTTCTTCACTGTGGAGAGCCTTCGCAATCGCCTCTATGCCGAGGTCGGGATTTTCAACGAATTCATCGAGAAACAAGCGGCGAACCGACTTGTGGGTGCGTGAGTATCTGGCGAACAAGGCACCCTTGACGACCTCGGGGAGATTGATCAGGCCGAAAACCGGCCGGTCGGTGTTGGTGAAGAAACGGGACAGGACGTCGATTTCGGCCTGCGTGAATAGCTCTTGGTAGTAGTCGCTCACTCGCCCGGATATTACCGGAAGGGGAACTCGGACGGGTTAGCCTTCCGTTTCTATGAACGTGTTCTGGTTGAGAGTGATCATCGCCGCATTGCTGCTGGCCGTCGTGGCGGTGGCGGCGGTTCCGCTGTTGGTGCTGCTCGACCTCGGTTCGGGAGGCACGGGATACGGATTGTGTGGCGATGGCTTGTCCAGTTGTGCCACGGACTACGCCTCCGGGCCGGCACTCGCAGTTGGTCTGGCAATGCTGCTCTTCGGACTCGTTGCGACCCTTCGGGTGATGATGCGGATAGTGCGACGCATGGAGCGCCGGAAAGAGATCGCCGAAGCAACCCGCCGGTTGAGCGCCCAACGCTGATCAGTGCGCGGGGCTGACGGCCTCTGCTGCCGGGATTTCGTCGTTGTCTTTCGTCGTGTTCACCACGACGTAGATGGCGCCGAGGATCAGCGCCGAACCAATCCACCCGCGCCTTGTGAGTCGCTCATCAAGCAGCCAGGCTGCGAACGCCACCGCAAACACCGGTTCGAGCGCGAGGACGATGGCCGTGCGCGCCGGTCCGACCACGGTTTGCGCCCATACCTGGAGGATGAAAGCCCCGCCGCTGACGGCCAGACCGGTGAGGAGGAGAGCCGGCATGTCGGACGATGCCGGCAAGGGGAGCCCTTCGAAGATGGCTGAAGCCGCCAGCGCTGCACCGGCTGTGAACAGCAACTGCACGGCGGTGAACGGCACGACGGGATGGCGGTATGCGACCCGGGAGAGCACGACGATGTGCGCGGCGAACGCCGCCGCGCATCCGAGTGTCATCAGATCACCGGCTCCCAGGCCGAAGGAATCATCGAGCGTGAGCAGCGCGAGTCCAACGAAGGCCGTTACGGCACCGACCGTGGTCCATGGGTTGGGCCGGCGACGGGTGACGGCTCCCGCCAGCAACGGCGTGAACACTACGTACAGGCCGGTGATCAAGCCTGAGTTCGATGCGCTCGTCAGCGACAGGCCCCACGTCTGCAACGCGAAGCCTGCGAAGAGAAACAAACCGGCGAGGGTCCCCTCTTTCCAGATTCGACTACCACGTGGCCAGGCGAGGAGGAGGAGCGTCATCGCGCTGATCAAAAATCGCCAACCGACGAATGAGAGGGGTGGCAGGGTTTCTACCGCCTCTTTGATGACCACGAACGTCGCCCCGAAGAAAAGGGCGGCGACGGCGAGCGCTAGATAGGCGAAGGGGGGGCGGCGCATGGGAATGCAGGTTAGGACGGTTGTGCGAGGAGCCCGTCCAGCTCATGCACGACCACGTAGAGGCCGGAAGCCGACGCGGCTTCTTCACCGTTCACGGTGAGGGATCCAGACAGCCTGAGGCGCCGTCCGTTGCGTTCGTCTAGACGTCCCCGAAGAACGATCGGGCCGCCATCGATGTGTACCGGTTTTCGGTAGCGGATCTCGAGCGTGGCGGTGACGATCATGACCTGTTCCTCGACCATTCCTGCCCAGGCGAGGATCTCATCGAGGGCAGTCGCAGCGATCCCACCGTGCAGCACGCCCGGACCACCCCGGTGCTCGTCTGTCGGTGTGAAGTCGGCAACGATATCGCCGGCATCGCGCCGGAAGCCATCCACTCCCAGGCCGATCGAGTTGGCCCGACCACAGGCGTAGCAGCCGTCGTTGAAATGCTTGCGGATGCGGTCGGCGAGGTCTGTGAGGTCGTGGTCAGTCGGCAATGCCGACTCCGCCACCGTCGAGCGAGGTTATTCCGATCAACGCATGTACGTCCCAACCGTGAGACTCCAGCAACTCCCGGCCGCCTGAGAACGTCTTTTCGATTACGAAGATGGCTCCCACGACCTCGCAACCTGCCTCTTCTGTTATTTCGCCAAGCGAGGCGGCGGTTCTGCCGCCCGCCAGGAAGTCGTCGACGATCGCCACGCGCAGACCCGGATCGAGCACCCGTCTGGCAACCTCAACGCGGTACTCGGTTCCCTTCGTCGGCGAGGAGACCTCCCTCGAGAATGTGTAGCGCTCTCCCGGCCCAATGTACTTCTTGGCGTACACCATGGGGATCCCCATTTCTCTACTGGCGGCGAGGGCGGGGGGAATGCCGCTTGCTTCGGCGGTGAGCAATAGGTCCGGTCGTCGATCGGCGAGCCAGGCCGCTATGTCGACGCCGACCGCCGTCATCACTTCTGGATCAACACGGTGGTTGAGGAACCGGTCGACCATCAGCAGGTCGCCGTTGACTTCTCCATACGTTGCGATCGCTTCTCGAAGATCCACCGGCGGCATCGTAGTGGGTCGAAATCGCCCAAGTTCCGGAGTCTCGCACCGGCGCTCGAGCCGCATGGCTCACGCTACCCTCCCGCCGCATGGCACGAGGTCACGTACGGGCAGACGGAACACATCCAGCACCGGCAGAGAAGGCACACGCCCGCAAGATCGGTGATCGACTCGCCCGCCGCTATCCGGAGATCGGAACGGCTCTGGCTTACGACAGCCCATGGCAACTGCTCGTGTCGACCGTCCTGTCGGCGCAGACGACGGATGAGAACGTGAACAAGGTGATACCCGTTCTCTTCGCCAACTACCCAACGCCTGATGATCTGGCATCCGCCAATCCCGAGGATGTCGAATCCATCGTCTTCTCCACCGGGTTCTACCGGCAGAAGACCAAGTCGATCCTTGCCCTCGCTGCGGATCTGGTCGACAAGCATGACGGAGACGTGCCGGTCGACATCGACGAACTCACGAAGCTCCGGGGAGTGGGGCGCAAGACTGCCAGCGTGGTTCTCGCGGAGGCATTCGGAGTACCCGCAATCGCAGTCGACACGCACGTCAAGCGTCTTTCCAAGAGGCTCGGACTCACGACCGAGACCGATCCGACCAAGATCGAGTCGGATCTCAAGGCCCTGTTCCCCAGAAGCCGGTGGAGACAGCTGTCCATGCGGCTCATCCAGTACGGCCGCGACGTCTGCGACGCCAGGAAACCCCGCTGTTTCGAGTGCGGGCTGATCGACCTGTGCCCGTTTCCGGACAAGCGGATGAGTGAGTAATTGGTAGCGGTAGGGTCGCGCGAAAGGCAGTTTCCCCCGGGATGGCTATCGGCCACCGGCCGCCGGCCACTGGCCCGCTTCGCGTTTCTCCCCCGCTACGAGCGGGGGAGATGGTTTCGCCGGCAGGCGAAAGCAGAGGGGGCTGAGTGAATCAGTCGCGCGATATTTCCCGGGAGATCCGCCGGTTGGGGGTTCCGGCGTTGGGGGCACTTGCCGCGGATCCCCTGATCTCGCTGGTAGACACAGCGTTCGTCGGCCGGCTGGGCGCGACGCATTTGGGTGCTCTCGGCGTGGCGACATCGATCTTCACGCTCATGTTTGTGACGTTCAACTTCCTTGCCTACGGGACGACGTCGCTGGTTGCCCAACGAATCGGTGCGGGGAGGCGCGAGTCGGCGGCGCAGATAGTCGGCCAGGGCGTGTTCCTGGCGCTGGTCATCGGAGTTGTCGGCCTAGCGGTCGTTGAGAGCGCGACCGGGAGCTTGTTGGGCCTAATGCAGGCCGGGGACGACGTTCTCGAAGTGGCTACTCCCTACCTGCGAATTCGCGCCCTGGCGATTCCGGCCGTCCTGCTCATCACCGTCGGCCACGGGGCCTTCCGTGGGTTCCAGGACACCGTCACTCCGCTTGTCGTGACAATCGGGCTGAATCTCATCAATCTCATCCTCGATCCGATCCTCATCTTCGGGCTCGATTGGGGGATCCGCGGAGCGGCAGTGGCCACCGTCATCGCGCAATGGGTGGGTGCCATCTGGTTTCTGACCCTGATGGTCCGATCAAACTGGGGTGTCGTTTGGCGCCCGCCCTCGTGGAGGGAACTGCGCCCGTTCCTCAACGTCGGCGGGGCATTATCGATTCGGACCCTCTCCCTGGTCGCGGTGCTGACACTCGCCACGGCGACTGCGGCGTCGATCGGAACTGAGGAGGTCGCCGCCCATCAGGTCGTGTCGCAATGGATGCTGTTTCTGGCACTGGTCGTGGATGCACTCGCAATTGCGGCTCAGGCGATGATCGGCCGCTTCGTTGGTGCCGACGATCTGGAGGCTGCGCGACTAACGGCCCGGCGACTCTTGATCTGGGGATGGTGGATCGGTTTGACCCTCGGGGTGCTCATCCTGGTCGGCCGGGGGGCGATCGCCGGATGGTTCAGCGGCGACGATACGGTTCGGGAGCTGACCGGATCGGCGATGTTGATCCTCGCCGTCATCCAGCCGATCGGCGCGCTTGTTTTCGTAGGCGACGGGCTCTATCTAGGAGCCGGTGCGTTTCGTTTCCTGGCGGGAGCCACGGTTACCGCATCCGCGATAACCGCGATTCTGCTCCTCTTGACCCCGCGAATAGATTGGGGATTGAATGGAGTCTGGTGGTCGATCGCAGTGCTGATCGCGGTGCGCGGGCTAGCGTTCGTAGTCCGATACGGGCGAAGGTCCTCGATCGCGTGACATTACGAGCTTCGAAACAAGTCGCGTATCTGGGAACATCTCTTCAACGACCCGGGTTGGATCAACCGATATGGAAATAACGATCATCGGCGCCTTCGTCGCCGGCCTCTTCTCATTTGTCTCTCCATGCGTGCTGCCCCTACTGCCCGGGTACCTCAGCCTCATGTCCGGCTATTCGGTGGCCGATCTGCAGGAGAGCTCGGCATCGTGGAAGAGGATGCTGGGTGTGACCAGCTTGTTCGTGCTGGGCTTCACTCTCGTCTTCGTCGCCCTTGGAGCGGGAGCCACCAGCATCGGCGGATGGCTACAGCGCAACAGCGTCGGTCTTTCGAAAGTGGCCGGCTGGATGGTGCTCGCATTCGGCATTCTCATCGTCCTGACCGCACTGCAAAAAGGTGGCCGCCTGACGTCGTGGATGATGCGCGAGCGCCGCATGCACGTCAACACCGGCAAGATGGGATTGTTCGGACCGCCGGTCATGGGAGTCGCCTTCGGCTTCGCCTGGACACCGTGCATCGGTCCGATCCTCGGCGGCATCCTGCTGGTTGCTTCCGCCCAGGACACGGTCATGCAAGGAGTTGTTTTGCTCTTTGCCTATGCCATGGGACTTGGTATTCCGTTCATCATCGCCGGTGTCGGCATGAGCGCAACGTTCAAAGCCATGACCTTCATGAGGAAATACTTGCGGCCCATCAACGTCGCCTCGGGACTCCTGCTGGCCGTGTTCGGGATCGTGATGATCACCGGCAACCTGACCCGCATCGCCAGCTGGATGCTGGACGTCTTCGGAGACACCCCGTTCGGTGACTTCATCAACGAGAGTACGTAGCGCGCGGTCGGGTCCGATCGGGAGCTTCACGTGCGCTGGTCTCAACGCTCGGCAATTGGCAATTGGC
>JAHEDJ010000036.1:9305-25581 GCA_024641325.1 bacterium
ACCGGCTTCCAGCAGGGAGCCAATTGCCACTGGCCATTCGGTTCACGGTTGCATTGCTGGGAATGCTGGGTTGCCTCGCAAGGGCTTCTAGCAGGGAGCCAATTGCCAATTGCCAATTGCCAGATCGCCTCAAGGGGCGCCCCATATGTGCGCCCCCGGCTGCCCCATGTGCCCCGCATGGCCACTCCGCTACTACCCTCCGGCTCCATGCCTGTCTTCCCCAATCGCTCTACCTTTCTCGACCTCGCGGCCGAACACGGCGTCGTTCCGGTGTCGATGCAGGTTCTGGCCGATCGGGAAACCGCCGTCACCGCCTATGAGAAGCTGGTCGGCGACGATCCGGGGTTTCTGCTCGAGTCCGTCGAGGGGGGCGAGAACTGGGCACGCTGGTCGTTCGTCGGGTGGAACCCCGAGTACACGCTGACCGCCCGCAACGGAGTTTCCAGCCTCGACGATCCGGCGGTTGAGCTACCGGAGGGCAACCCGCTGGAAGTTCTCGAGGCGTTGATTTCCAGGTTGACCGCAGCCCAATATGAAGGATTGCCTCCGCTCCACACCGGCGCAGTCGGGTGGCTCGGCTACGACGCCGTTCGCTACGTGGAGCATCTCCCGAACCGCCCGCCGGACGACCGCCGGCTTCCAGAGATGATGTGGCAGTTCGTCGGATCGCTTGCCGCGTTCGACCGGCTGGCACAGCGCATCACCCTGGTTCGCAACGTATTCGTCGGTGACGACCCGGCAGCCCAGTACGACAGGGCCATCTCCGATTTGGAGGATGCCGCCGCCAAACTCGGCCAGCCGTCCGGATACACCCCTCGCCCTGCCGACTGGGAGGTCGCCGTACCCACCGCCAGATCGACGCTCGAGCGCGACCTGTTCGAACAGGCTGTGCATCGTGCCAAGGAATACATCTTCGGCGGGGATGCCTTTCAGATTGTCATCAGCCAGCGGCTGGAAGTGCCGTTCGCCGGCGATACCTTCGCGGTCTACAGGGCGCTGCGGATGATCAACCCGTCCCCCTTCTTGTTCTATCACAAGCATCCCGAGGTGACGGTGATCGGTTCGTCTCCCGAGTTGATGACCCGAGTCCGCGACGGCGTCGTCTATTCACGCCCGATTGCCGGCACCCGGCCGCGCGGGGCCACGCCGGTCGAGGATGAACGACTTGCAGAAGAACTGCTGGCGGACCCCAAAGAGCGCGCCGAGCATGTCATGCTCATCGATCTCGCCCGCAACGACGTTGGTCGGGTGTGCGAGTACGGCACGGTGCAGGTCGACGATCTGATGGTGATCGAGCGCTACTCGCACGTCATGCATATCGTCTCAGGGGTATCCGGGACGTTGCGACCCGGTATCGGCCCGGTCGATGTCCTGCGGGCGACCTTCCCGCACGGTACGGTTTCGGGGGCACCGAAAGTCCGGGCGATGGAAATCATCGACGAGCTCGAGCCGGTGGCCAGAGGGCCATATGCCGGAGCGGTCGGGTACATCGACTTCTCCGGGAACATCGACACCGCCATATGCCTGAGAACGGTCGTCGCTGCCAACGGGAAGGCCTGGGTACAGGCCGGAGCGGGTCTGGTCGCCGACAGCGATCCGGCGGCAGAATACGATGAGACCATGAACAAGGCAGCGGCCGCGCTGGCTGCCATCGCCGGAGCCGCTCATGTCTGAAGCTTCCTTCGGGGACGTGACCGGGGAGTACCTGGCGATCCGCGAGGCTGTCGGATTGGTGGCGGGCCAGCATGAAGCAGTTCGCGTACACGGCCCGGACGCAATCTCCTTCCTTCAGGGTCTGCTCAGTCAGGACCTCGCTGCCCCGCCCGGATCGGTTGTGCGGTCGCTCCTATTGAGCCCGCAGGGCAAGTTGCGGGCCTTGCTGTGGGCTCTGATCGGGGCGGAGGAGCTAGTTCTGGTCACCGACGCCGGAGCAGCGGAAACGGTGAGGGCGGATCTTCTGCGATACCGGATCCGGGTCGACGTCGAGATCGAACTCGAGGAACGCCCCGTGTTCGAGCTGTTGGGCCCCCTGTCGGCGGGCGTCTTGAAAGCCGCAGGCCAAACGGCCGGGACCGGATGGCACAAGACGGCGGATGGCTGGATTGCCGGTGCCCCGCTCGGCGGTCTGGACAGGTTCATGTTCGTGGGACTGGACCCGGCAGCCTTGGTCGATCTTGGCGCCCTCCGGTGCGGCTATCTCGCTACGACGGCCGTGCGAATCGAGGCAGGCGAACCCAAGATGGGGGAGGACGTCGACGAATCGACGATACCGCAGGAGTCGGGGCTGGTTCCCGATAGCGTCTCATTCACCAAAGGTTGCTACCTGGGTCAAGAACTGGTTGCTCGCATCGACAGTCGCGGTCACGTCAACCGGCATTTGCGCGGGTTGGTGGTGGGCGAAAACGTGCTGCCGCCCTCGAATGCCGAGATCTTTGCAGGCGATCGGGCCGTCGGTGTTGTCGGTTCGGTTGCCGAATCCCTGACGCTGCGCGCACCCGTTGCTCTCGCACTGGTGAGGCGTGAAATCGAGCCCGGAGATTCCATCGAGATCCGGTGGCAAGGTGGATCAGTCCACGCCACCGTGCAGACGCTTCCGCTCGATGATTTCACCGTTCTCTGATCCTTTTCGAACAACCCCGAACCACGATGGTGGCTGAACCGGGTCCGGAAAGCCGTGCGGACCTTTCCATGCGCCGCGATGATGGAGGATCATGAACAAAGGTTCGGTCCTATTGATCGAAGACGAGGAGAGCATCGGGGAGATGCTCACCACCGTGTTCGAGCGTGAAGGCTTGCGGGTCGTCCACGAGTTGACCGGTGAGGACGGCCTTCGACGACTCGAGAAGCTCGAGCCTCTCGTCGTGTTGCTCGATCTCAATCTTCCGGGAATGGATGGCGTGGAGATCTGCCGGCGCATCAGGGCCAAGTCGGAGATTCCGGTCATCATGCTGACGGCCAGGGATACGGAGATCGACAAGATCGTGGGGCTGGAGATCGGAGCGGACGACTACGTCACGAAGCCATTTTCTGCAAGAGAGCTGGTGGCGAGGGTCAAGGCGGTTCTGCGCCGATCACAGGGTCGCACCGACGAGCGCCGGTTCATCGAGGTGGCCGGTTGGGAGATCGACAGCGGGCGGCGCGAGGTGAGACCTCCCGAAGGCGAACCGGTTCGTCCCACCGCCAAGGAGTTCGATTTGCTCTGGTATCTGGCCGACCACAAGGGGATGGTTCTGTCGCGGGCACAGATCTTGGCGGCCGTGTGGGGATACGACTACTTCGGCGAGACCCGCACCGTGGACGTTCACATCCGGCAACTGCGCAAGAAACTGGACGGGATACCGATCGAAACGGTCTGGGGAGTCGGCTACCGGGTCGAGGCAGGCTGAGGCATGCGCCGTCGATTCTTCTGGTCTCTCCTCGGTGCAGTCGCCACGACTTTGTTGATCGTCTCTCTGCTCGGGGCCCTGATCACGTTGTCGGTGGTGCGGGCACAGACCCGTTCGGAGATGGAGCGGCAAATCTCCCAGATCGCGGGTTTGGTGCAGGACGCCCTCGTTTCGGATGGAGTGGACCTGAGCACCGCCAGGACGCGTGATCTTCTCGCCGAAGGGTCGGCGCCGACGGTGCGCCGCCTGCTGTTCGAAGCCGGCCGGGTAGCCGGCCCCGAAGCCGACGTGCGCCTGGTCGCGGTGACGGCAGACGAGAGGATCATCGGAAATCCCCTTCCGGACGCTGTGGTCCGCCAATTCGACTTCGGGTCGATTCTGTCCGGAGGAGTCGTCGCGGATCGAGTCGCCGACCTCGAAGGCCGGGCCGTGGTGGAGGTGGTCGCCCGGTCGGTGGCCGAAATCGGTCAAACAGGGAGCGTCCTGGCGGTAGTGATGATTCGACAGTCAGATGTTCTCGAGCTCGGCTCGATATTGCGGCAGATGATCCTGCCGTTGCTGGTCGCGGCCGGAGTGGCGGCGGTGGCAGCGGGCCGTATGTCGAAATGGCTGGTCAAACGTCTTGCAGATCTTCGGCAGGCCGCCGGGGAGCTGGCGGCCGGAAATCCAGATGCCCGCGCCCGGGTCGAGGGAGCGGATGAGATTGCCGAGGTGGCGACTTCGTTCAATCAGATGGCGGACGAACTGGAGGAGACGCGACAACGTGAACGCGAGTTCTTGATGAGCGTCGGACACGACCTCCGCACCCCGCTGACGACGGTGTCCGGGTATGTCGAGGTGCTGGCAGAAGGAGACGTCGATCCTGCCGAGATCAGCAGGATCGCCGGAGTGCTCGACCGGGAAACGGGTAGGCTCAGAAGGCTGATCGAGGATCTCATGCTGCTGGCCAGGCTCGAATCGCGCGAGTTCTCGATTCGGAGGGAGCAGGTCGACGTCGTCGCGCATCTGGGCGAAACCATTGAGACCTATCGATCCCGTGCCGACGCGGCACATGTGACTCTTCGGTACGAGCCGGCCGGTTCGGGAATCGTCGATATCGATCCGGATCGTCTTGATCAGATCGCGGCCAATCTCATCGAAAACGCCCTCCGGTACACGCCGGAAGCCGGCCAGGTAATTGTTCGTCTGGCAGTCGATGTCGCGACCGTGCGATTGGAGGTCGTCGACACGGGGACCGGGATTCATGCTGAAGACCTGCCGCATATCTTCGAGAAGTTCTACGTGGCCAGAAAGTATCGCCGGGTGCGTCCCGAGGGCTCCGGACTTGGATTGTCGATCGTGAACGAGATTGTCGGCGCCCTGGGCGGCGAGATAGAAGCCAGGACCGATCCGGATGAGCCGGGCACGACGATCACCGTGGTGCTGCCGGTGAGTTCCCCGCCTGCCTCTACGATATAGGCCCTCATGCTCGACAAGATCGTCGCCGCAGTGCAAGGGCGGCTGCCCGAGGTCATCTCACGAACCGACGCCTATCGGGCGGCGGCAGAAGCTTCCGACCGCGGGTTTGCCGCTGCACTCTCCGCGCCCGGCATCTCCGTTATTGCTGAGGTCAAGCGCCGTTCGCCCTCGCGGGGCATGCTGAACGCCGGCCTCGACCCGACTCGACAGGCGGCGAAATACGAGCAGGGAGGTGCCGCCGCCATCTCGGTCCTCACCGAACGGGATCATTTCAGCGGATCCCCGGCCGATCTCGAGGCTGTGCGACGGTCGGTGGCGCTTCCGGTGCTCAGGAAGGACTTCATTATTCATCCCTCCCAGGTCTGGGAGTCGGCGGCGATGGGGGCCGACGCGATTCTGCTGATCGTTGCCATTCTCGACGGCCGGGCACTGAGCAGCCTCCTGGCCGAGGCAAACGAGGCGCGCCTGCCGGCACTGGTCGAGGTTCATTCAGCGGACGAGGCCGCTCGAGCGATCGACGCCGGGGCCGGGATCATCGGGGTGAACAACCGGGACCTCACTACGTTTGAGGTTGACCTGGCCACTGCTGAGGGGCTGGCTTCCCGGATCGGCGGCCGGGCGATTCGTGTGGCCGAGAGCGGGATTCACACTCCGGCCGACGTGAGGAGAATGGCAGATGCCGGATACGACGCGGTGCTGGTGGGGGAGAGCCTCGTCCGGTCCGATGATCCCGCCGAACTGATCGGCCGATTTCTGACGGCGGCCGACTGATGTGGGTGAAGGTATGCGGATTGAGCAGCGCGGCGGATGTCGAAGCAGCAGTGGAAGCCGGCGCGGATGCCGTTGGGTTCGTTCTGGCCGAGTCGCCGCGCCGGGTGTCGCCGGAGACGGCCCGCGGACTCGGAGAGGGCCTCACTATTGAACGGGTGCTCGTCACCGTCGATGCGTTGCCGGACCAGCTGTTGCGATGGGTTGAAGCTACCGGGGCAACCGGGGTGCAGCCGCACGGACTCCATTCCGCAGATGCCGGGGATGCAGCAATCTCCGAAGGTCTACTCGTGCTTCATCCGGTACCGGTTCGATCTCGTGTCGATCTCGGTCATGTACCCGGCGACCGAATTCCGCTGCTCGACACCTTTGAAACGACCCGTCACGGCGGGTCCGGGTCGTCGTTCGATTGGAGCCTGATCCAGAGCGTTGCCCGTGATTTCGTACTTGCCGGTGGATTGAACTCCGAGAACGTCGCCGGGGCGATTGCCCGGGTTTCCCCATGGGGTGTTGACGCTTCATCCGGCCTAGAGTCTGCGCCCGGTGTGAAAGATCCCGAACTCATCCGAGAGTTCGTGAGGGAGGCCAAGAAGAAATGAAACTGGAACGACCCGACGCGCGAGGCCGTTTTGGCGAGTTCGGAGGACGGTTCGCTCCGGAGACGCTGATGCCGGCTCTCGATGAACTCGAGAAGGCCTTTGAGTCCGCCTGGTCGGACCAGGCGTTTCGGAATGAACTCGACCGTCTGCTTCGGGATTTCGTCGGCAGGCCGACTCCGATTTTCGAGGCGGAGCGGCTCAGTGCCCGGCTGGGAGTGCGGATCTTGCTCAAACGCGAGGATCTGGCGCACACCGGCGCTCACAAGATCAACAACGCTCTCGGTCAGGCGCTTCTGGCCCAGCGGATGGGCAAGCCCCGCATCATCGCCGAGACGGGTGCAGGGCAACACGGCGTGGCCACCGCGACTGCCGCGGCGCTTCTCGGACTCGAGTGTGAGGTCTTCATGGGGGAGAAGGACATCGAGAGGCAGGCCCTCAACGTCTATCGCATGGAGATGCTCGGAACCAAGGTCACCGCGGTGACGAGTGGTGCGGGGACGCTCAAAGATGCCGTCAATGAGGCTATGCGCGACTGGGTGGGAACCGTGGAGAACACCCATTACGTGATCGGATCTGTGGTGGGGCCGCATCCGTTCCCATGGATGGTTCGAGAGTTTCAGCGGATCATCGGCGATGAGTCACTCGAGCAGCTTGGCGATCAGCTTCCGGACGTGGTGGTTGCCTGTGTCGGGGGAGGTTCGAACGCCATCGGCATGTTCTATCCGTTCGCCGGCCTGGGGGTCGAACTCGTCGGAGTGGAGGCAGCAGGCGAAGGTATCTCCACCGGTCGCCACGGCGCTTCTCTGACCGAAGGCTCGCCGGGCATCATCCACGGGACCCGAACCTTCCTATTGCAGGATTCCGACGGCCAGGTGCAGGAAGCGCACTCGATTTCAGCCGGACTCGACTATCCGGGGGTTGGCCCCGAGCATGCCTACTTCCAGGAACTCGGCCTCGCTCGCTACGTTTCGATCACCGACGAGGAGTCGCTGACCGGCGTGCGACTGCTGGCCCAGACCGAGGGAATCATCCCAGCACTCGAATCGGCGCACGCCATTGCCTGGATTGAGAAGGCGGCTGCAGAACTGGCAGGCAAGACCGTCCTCGTGAATCTCTCGGGGCGTGGTGACAAGGACGTTCAGCAGATCGCAGAGGTGATGAGGTGAGTGCCGAACGACTGAGTTCCATGTTCGCCGCAACGCGCGAGCGGGACGGCACTGCGCTGCTTCCGTTCATGACGGCCGGATTGCCCGACCCGGGTCACGCCGTCGAGATGTTCGAGGCCATGGCGGCAGCAGGAGCCGACGGCTTCGAGGTGGGGATTCCGTACTCAGATCCGCTGATGGACGGGCCGACCATTCAGGAAGGCGGAGCCCGGGCTCTCGCCGCGGGTGTCGGCCTCGCTGAGGGTTTGGAAATCGCCGGCCGGGTCGTGGCCCGAACCGGATTGCCGGTGCTGGTGATGACCTATGCGAACGTGGTTGCGCAGGCGGGCCCGGACGAATTTGCACGGCGCGCCGCCGATCACGGTATCAGCGGAGTGATTGTGGCCGACCTCCCCCTGGAAGAAGCCGGCTTTATCAAAGACGCGGTGGAGCGCGCTGGTCTGGGCATGGTGCTGTTTGCCGCGCCGACGACAACCGATGCCCGGTTGCGACTGATCGTCGATGCCGATCCTGCCTTCATCTACGGTGTCGCCGAGGTGGGTGTAACAGGCGAGCGCATAGAGGCCAGCAGTCGGGCTGCCGAACTCGCCCGCAGGGTCCGGGCACTCACCCGGACCCCGCTGGTGATGGGAGTCGGCATCTCCACTCCTGCGCACGCGTCGGCCATCGCAGGGACTGCCGACGGAGTGATCGTGGGCTCCGCCCTGGTGCGCCGTGTGCTGGAAGCAACCAGCCCGAAAGAAGCGGCAAACTCGCTGTCCGAAGCTGTCGCAGCATTCAGAGCGGTGCTCTAGGACTCAGTTCCTAGTTTGAACTCGCAACTCGCGACCAGTTCGCAACGGTCACCCGTTTGAAACTTGGACCGTTCCAGCCGGGAGTGGGGAGTGGGGGGATGCGGCGAAGATCGATCCAGGATTCGAGTGACCGTTGCCCTTTCAGGATACTCCCATTCCCGAGTTGTGGCGTGGACCGGCGCACCGGATGAAGTGGCGGAAGTTGCCCGCGCGTGATCTACACTGCACGCCGAGCCGGGGTGGCGAAATTGGCAGACGCGATGGACTCAAAATCCATTGGACCTTGGTCCGTGCGGGTTCAAGTCCCGCCCCCGGCACGAGCCCACCGTGATCGCCACCCAAGCGAGTTCTGATGTCCCGCACCGAACAGAGAATCTTCCAGATCAATGAGCAACTCGCCGAACTGGTGAGGGAGGAAGAGCGAGTCTTCGAGGAACTCCAGTTCCACCGCCATATCGACGACGACGCACAACGCGATGCCCTGGTCTCAGATCACCCCGAGGACCGGGCACTGGCGAGGCAAACCACTGCCGACGTCGCCAGATTCGAGCGGGCGGTCGATGAGGTGCGCTCCCGCAGAGCGAGGTTGGAGGAGAAGCGGCGGAAACTCTTCGACAAGCTCCGGGACCTATGATCATGGTTCATGCCGACCCTCGCACTTCTCGACGGCCATAGCCTGGCCTACCGGGCGTTCTACGCCCTCCCGGAGGACCTTGCCACGCGTTCGGGTCAGGTCACCAATTCCGTCTACGGATTCGCCAGGATGCTGGTTCGGTTGCTCAAGGACCACGCGGTGGACGGGTTGGCCGTTGCCTGGGACACCGGACGGCAGACGTTCCGCACCGAGGAGTACCCGGAGTACAAAGCGCAACGAGACAAAGCACCGGATAGCTTTCGCAGTCAGCTGCCGCTAATCGATGAGGTGCTCGACGCGCTGGGGATCACCCAGTTCCGTATGCCGGGCTTCGAAGCAGACGACATCATCGGCAGTGTGGCGACGTCGGCGGCGGATCATGGGTGGGACGTTCTGATAGTGACCGGCGACCGCGACGCCTTCCAACTGGTCGGCGAGCGCGTGAAGGTCGTCTACACCCGCCGGGGAATCTCCGACATCGTGATGGCAGATGCGGCGTGGGTAACGGAGAAGTACGGGATAAGCCCTTCGCAGTATGTGGACTACGCAGCGCTGCGCGGCGATCCGTCTGACAACCTGCCGGGTGTGCCCGGTGTGGGGGAGAAGACTGCCTCGCGCCTGGTTGCGTCCTATGGCACGCTCGAAAGCATCTATGAGCATCTCGATGAGATGACCCCGAAGCTGCGCGACAACCTCGAAGCCGCACGGGAGCAGGTCTTTCTCAATCAGCATCTGATGGAGCTGGTTCTGGATCTCGAAACCAATTCGTCCCCGGACGAGCTCGGGTGGACGAACTGGGACGTGGAGCGTTTGAAAGAGCTGTTCCAGAGCCTCGAGTTCAGCTCACTGCTCGACGAGCTGATGGTGGTTCATCCCGAAGGGGCGCCGGTGGTCGAACCGTTGGACGTCGAGGTCGTTATCCCGCCTCCGGGCAGCATCGCTTCGCTGCTGGATGGACTGGATCGGATTGCCTTCGATCCGCTGTACGACGGCGGCGAGCTCGCCGGCATCGCGGTGGTGGTTGATGATCGAACGGCCGCCTTCTTGTCGGTGGACCGGATCGACGAGTGGAGTCAGGTTCTGAGCGACGAGAGTGCGCCCAAGATCGTCCATGATGGGAAACGGTTCGTGCGGGAGATGATGACTCGAGACATCACCGTCCGGGGCGTCGAGGTGGACACAGCCCTGGCCGCCTACCTCTGTGATCCGACGTCCCGTTCTTTCGATTTGCGGGATCTGGCGGATCAGTTCCTCGGTATCGAGGTCGAATCGCCAGACAAGGAGGATTCGGGAGTGGTGCAGGGCGCCTTCGATTTTTCCGGAGGCCCGGACCTCGAGGGCGCCGGCCGGCGGGCGATGGCCTTGAGCCGGGTCGCCGAGGTACTGATCGAACAACTCGAAGAACGAAGCGAACGTGCCCTGTTCGACGACGTAGAGATGCCGCTGGTCGGCGTGCTGGCGCGGATGGAGGCGCGGGGCGTCCGAATCGACCGCGAGTATCTAGAGGAGTTGGGGAACGATCTGCGAAAGCAGCTCGCCGATCTCGAAGTCTCTATTCACGAAGAGGCAGGCGGCCCGTTCAACATCAATTCGACGCTGCAGCTGCGTGAGGTACTTTTCGACCAACTCGAATTGCCGGTTCTCAAGAAGACGGCCAAAGGAACTCCCTCTACCGATGCCTCGGTGCTGAAGAAGCTTGCCGAC
This sequence comes from bacterium, assembly GCA_024641325.1. Classification (GTDB taxonomy): domain Bacteria; phylum Actinomycetota; class Acidimicrobiia; order Spongiisociales; family JAHEDJ01; genus JAHEDJ01. The sequence continues at coordinate 19,815 of JAHEDJ010000036.1, forward strand.
GCACATCCGATCGTGGCGCACCTCTTGCGCTACCGGGAACTCGAGAAGCTCCGCTCAACCTATGTCGACGGCTATTTGCCGCTCATCGCCGAAGATGGACGGATCCACACTTCGTTCAATCAGATCGCGGCGGCAACGGGCAGGCTCTCCTCCGACAATCCCAATCTTCAGAACATCCCCGTACGATCCGAAACCGGCCTACTGATCAGACGGGCGTTCGTTCCCCGGGAGGGTTGGACCTTCATCGTGGCGGACTACTCGCAGATCGAACTCCGGATTTTGGCGCATCTCAGCGGCGATCCCGGTCTGCTCGAAGCCTTCATGAACAACCTGGACATTCATACCGCAACGGCGGCACGGGTTTTCGAACGAGAACTCGACGATGTCCCGCAAGAGCTGAGGAGGCGGGCGAAGGCGATCAACTTCGGTTTGCTGTATGGGATGGAAGCCTTCGGTCTGGCCGATCGCCTCGAGATCAGCCGGGACGAAGCAACCGAACACATCGACGCCTATTTTGCACAGTTCCCGGATGTGCGGGAGTTCATGGATTCGGTCGTCGTCGATGCCAAGCGGCTCGGATACACCGAGACGATGTTCGGCAGACGCCGCTACCTTCCGGAACTCAAGAGCGACAACTTCCGCATCAGGCAGATGGGGGAGCGGATGGCGTTGAACGCTCCCATCCAGGGGGCGGCCGCGGACATCATCAAGAAGGCGATGGTGGAACTCGACGACCGTTTGGCTGCGATGGAGTCGACCATGCTCTTGCAAATTCACGACGAGCTCGTTCTCGAAGTTCCTCCCGAGGAGACCGAGTCTGCCACCGAACTCATGGTGTCGACGATGGAGAATATCGTTGAACTCTCCGTGCCGTTGCGGGTGGATGTGTCGAGCGGATCCAATCTGGCGGAGTGCAAGACCTGAGGTCGGTTCGATCACGTCCTGGGACCAATTGCCAGGTAGGGGATTTCGACTAGGGCGCTCGAGTTGTCCGTGATACACTCTTTGCGCCTCGCGCTATCTGCCGCGGGAGCAATCTCTCTCGGAGGAAACACAACCACCCATGACGACCGAAAACGAATCCGCGCCTATCGCCGACGAGGCGAGTGACGCGGTGGCCGACCTCGAACCGGAAACTCCGGCGGCCATAATCGACCAGACGACCGATGAGCCCGTGGCGCCAGACGCCGCCGACGAAGCAGCTGAGGAGGAGACGGCATCAACCGTCACCGAGCCTGCCGTTGAAGAGGCACCTGCCGAACCAGTCGCCGAAGACGCCCCTGTTGAGGCTGTTGCGGAGATTGCCGTGGAGGAGACCCCCGCAGAGCCTGCGGCCGATGTAGCAGTGGAGGAGACGCCCGCACAGCCTGCGGCCGAAGAGTCCCCTGTTGAGGTTGTGGCCGAAGATGCTGTGGCGGAGACGGCTCCCGAGGTCAAAGAACCCATCGTCAAACGGTCGACGCCGATAGTCGCCAAAACCGTTGGTCAGCTACCCGACGACATCGCGGACGATTTCATTGCTGCGCTGGAGCACACGGTGCTCGAGTTCTCCGAGGGCGATATCGTCGAAGGTACCGTTGTGAGCATCGATCAGAACGAAGTTCTCGTCGATATCGGCTACAAGTCCGAAGGTGTCATTCCTGTATCCGAGTTGTCTATACGCAACAACGTGGACCCCGCCGAGGTCGTTTCGCCCGGCGAGCGGATCGAAGCAGTTGTGCTGGACAAAGAAGACGACGAAGGTCGCCTCATTCTTTCGAAGAAGCGCGCCCAGTACGAGCGCGCCTGGGGTCGCATCGAGACGATCACCAACGAGGGCGGCACCGTTACCGGTCCCGTAATCGAGGTCGTCAAGGGCGGCCTGATCGTCGATATCGGTCTACGCGGTTTCTTGCCTGCCTCGCTCGTCGAGTTGCGCCGGGTGCGTGATCTCGATCAGTACGTCGGTCAGGACATCGAAGCCAAGGTCATCGAACTAGATCGGAATCGCAACAACGTCGTGTTGTCCCGCCGGGCATTCCTCGAAGAAGCTCAGGCCGAGCAACGCCAGGCTTTCCTCGATGAGCTGGCAGTGGGCGAGATCCGGCCGGGTGTCGTTTCGTCGGTCGTCAACTTCGGAGCGTTTGTGGACCTCGGGGGTATGGACGGACTCGTGCACGTCTCCGAGCTTTCCTATCAGCACGTCAACCATCCTTCTGAGGTTGTGAAGGTCGGCGATGAGGTGATGATCAAGGTGCTCGAGGTCGATCTCGATCGTGAGCGGATCTCCCTGTCGGTCAAGCAGACCCAGGAAGATCCGTGGGAAGCCTTCTCGAGAGAACACGAGGTTGGTTCGGTCGTCGACGGAAACGTCACGAAGACTGTTCCGTTCGGAGCGTTCGTGTCGGTCGGTGAAGGTGTTGAAGGTCTCGTGCACGTTTCGGAGATCGCCGCTCACCGCGTCGAGTCGCCGGAACTCGAACTTTCAATCGGTCAGCCGGTCAAGGTGAAGGTCACCGAGATGGACGAGAGTCGCCGCCGTGTGAGCCTTTCCATCAAGCAGGCCGCGCCCGACTGGCAGGATCGTCCGCAGCCGGCGGCCGCTCCGCCGCGCGAACCGCGCCGTCGTGCGCCGGAGCGTCGCGAGTTCGAGCGTGAGCCCGAGACCACCGAAGAACGATCATTCAACGTAGATTCGAGTCTTGAGGCTATCCTGCAAGAATTGAAAGAGCGTGGGATCGGCCGTCGCTAGAAAACACGGCTTGACAATCTCACGATCTGTGGCAGCCTCGGTGCTTGTAGTGGGCGTCGGGAGGCCGGGTAACGACGACTCTGCGACGACAGGGGGATTTTGTGTTAGGTAACGGTTCGGTACCTTCGAACTTGTTATTGCCGCGCGCCGTCCCAATCAATGTAAATACGGTGGGGTTTATGCCCTTCGAAAGACCTCACGATGTAAGGAGTTTCAATGGGTAGACGGACACTCGTACTGGTGGTTGCGCTGCTGCTCGCGGCCGTCGCCACGTTTGCCGTGTACAACTTCCTCTCCGGCGTCGAAGAGGAAGCTGCCAAGGACCGCACCTATCAGGTGGTCTTCCGGACCTCTGAGGGCCTGATCGAGGGTACCCAGGGTTCGGCCGTGCTAGAGCAGATTCGCTACGTCGAGAGCGAGGAAGAGGCCCGTCTCGTTCCGGAGAACGTTATCGACTCGCTAGACGAATTGAACGCGACCCTGACCGGCCGTGTTGCAGCCGGTCCCATTTCTGGCGGGCAGGTTCTGACTACGGACCAGTGGGTCGAGATCACAACCGAGATTGTCCCGCTGGCTACTCGCATTTCCGAGGGCAAAGAGGCGATCACCGTATTCGTCAGCGCCGAACGGGGTGTGTACGGGTTCATCGAACCCGGTGACCGGGTCAACGTGATCGTTTCGATGGACCTCGAACTCGAAGTCCCGGTCGGGGAAGAATTAGTCATCGGCGATGTGCAGCCAGCGCCTGATGAGACCGGAGCGACTCCTGTGACGGAAACGAACACCGTCACGAAGGCCTTCACTCGCTATGTTCTGCAGGGCCTTCCGGTGCTTGCGATCGGTCAGGAAGTGAAGCCCGACGAGGATGCGCCGGTCGAGATCGTCGCGCCGACCACCGCCGCGGAGGGCGAAGCTGCTCCTGCCGCCGAGCAAGCCCCCGGCAACATCGTTCTGACTCTGGAGCTGACACCGGATCAGGCTGAGAGAATGGTTTTTGCGCAAGAAAACGGATCCGTCTGGCTCACGTTGGTTCCGCCTAGTTTCATTGCGGTTTCCGATCAGCCAACCGAGGGCGTAACAGTTGAGAAGTTGTTCGGACCCGAATACGGGTTCCTGACGAAGTTGTTCCCGTTCCTCGCCGACCTGGAAGAGTTGCTCGCAGAAGAATGACAACAGATTACGACTGGGATCAATTCGGGATTCTCATCGTCGATGACGATGACGAGTTCCTAGACGAAGCAAAGCGAGTGTTCGACGGTCGCGTTCCGACCGCCCGCACGCTCGCCGATGCCCAGCGCGCAGTTGAAGCGGGCGACACGGCTCTCGTTCTGCTGGGGCCGTCGCATGCTCACGAGGCCGGGATCAAAGCCGCCACTCTTTTGCAGGAAATCGACTCCGATATCTCGCTCGTTCTGGTGGCAGGTACCGTTACGGCTCCGCTTTTGCGTGCTGCTCTCAGGGCCGGCCTCACAGATGTAATCGAGGCGCCCGTGTCGGCAACGAAACTGGCGGAGATTCTCGATCAAGTAGAGAGTCGCCCGCAGCGCAAACCGGCGGTCGGGTCGGTGGAGCCGTATGCGCCGAGCGCGCCCCGCGAGGGACGCATCATCACGGTCATGTCGGCCAAGGGTGGAAGCGGCAAGACGGTGATGGCGACCAACCTTGCCATGTTGCTGGCCCAAAACCACGACCCCAAGCGAGTCGTGGTGGTCGATGCCGATCTTCAGTTCGGCGACGTTTGTCTTGTGTTGCAGCTCGAGCCGAGGCTGACCGTGGTCAACGCTGCCCAGGAAATCCACCGCTTAGACGACTCCTTGCTGGATTCCCTGCTGACGAAACATCCGACAGGGCTGAGTGTGCTGGCCGCCCCACTGGAGCCGGCCTTCGCCGACGAGATATCAACCGCGGCGATGGTGGAGATTCTCGGCAGGCTGCGCAACATGTTCGACTACGTGATCGTCGACACAGCTTCCTTGCTGGACGAATTGCTTCTCTCGTTGCTCGAGCGAGCCGATGAGGTCCTGTTTGTGGTCGACATGGATCTGCCGAGCGTCAAGAACGCCAAGCTGGCACTCGAGACTCTGCGTCTATTGAAGTTCCCGTCGGCCAAGATTCAGCTGATCCTCAATCGGTCCAACGCCAAAGCGCGATTGGACGAAAAGGAGATCGAGAAGTCACTGAAGATGAAGATCTCGGCGAGTGTTCCATCCGACGGTCTGGTTCCTGCTTCCGTCAACGAGGGTCGGCCGGTGGTCGAGAGCGCTCCGAAGTCGAAGGTCGCCAAGGGTTTTGAAACCGTATACAACCTGGTGGCAGGGCCGACATCCGAGTCAAGTCGGGCGTCAAAGCGCCGATGGATATAGCGTGACCATCTGCGCATCCCTAAGGAGGAATTAGATCATGGCGTCGCTGTCTGAAAGAGTCGCAGCTGCCAAGCAAACGGGCGTAACGTTCGACTCGCAGCGCGAGAGCACCTTCCGCGAACTGCGCGGGAAGTTGCACTTTCGCATTGTGGAGGAGCTTGGCCCCACGCTGTACGACCGGCAGATGAGTGATGCGGAGCTGCGGTTGCGTGTCATGGAGATGCTCGAATGGGCGATCGATCAAGAAGAAAGCGTCCCTCTTTCGAGCGCCGACCGTTCCCAACTCCTCAATGAGATTGCTTCCGATGTTCTCGGCTACGGCCCGATCGACCCCCTTCTCAACGATCCGGACGTCACCGAGGTCATGGTCAACGGTCCCCACAGCATCTATGTAGAGCGCGACGGCAAGCTCGCCCGCACCGATGTGCGGTTCGTAGACGATGTTCACCTGCGCCGAATCATCGACAAGATCGTCGGCCAGGTCGGCCGGCGGGTAGATGAGGCGACCCCACTGGTCGACGCTCGTCTTCCGGACGGTTCTCGTGTCAATGCTGTCATTCACCCGCTGGCGATCGGTGGACCGTTCCTCACCATCCGCAAGTTCTCCGTCGACCCGTTACAGGAAGAAGACCTGGTTCGTTTCGGGTCTTTCAGTCAGAAGACCGCCGACTTC
>JAHEDJ010000007.1 GCA_024641325.1 bacterium
ACCCCTTCCTGCTCGGCGATGAACTGGTCGGCCGGGTCGACTTGAAGGCGGACCGGGCTGCCGGCAAGTTGCTGGTCAAAGGTTCGTATGCGGAAGATGGCCGCGATCCGGTTGGCATTGCCCACGAACTGGCCGACGAACTTCACCTCATGGCCGGCTGGCTAGGCCTCGGGGAGGTCGAAGTGGCAAGGAATGGCGATCTCGCGGATGCGCTGGCCAGACGGGTGTGACGAGAACTAACAGCCTGCCGCATCACCCCTCTAGCGTTTGCTGCCGCAGGTCTTCCCGGTACTTCTTCAACCGGGTGGCGAGGCCCGCGTCCCCAAGCGCCAGGATCGCGATCGCCAGTAGGGCGGCATTAGTAGCACCGTCGATGGCGACGGTGGCTACCGGTATACCCGTCGGCATCTGTACGGTGGCAAGGAGAGCGTCCATCCCGTCCAGTGACGCCGAGAGCGGGACCCCGATGACGGGCAGAGTGGTCTTGGCCGCCATAACGCCTGCCAGATGGGCGGCCTTGCCCGCACCGGCGATGATCACCGAATAGGTCCCCGAGGCCGTCGTTGCGAACTCGAGGGCGTCGTCCGGCGTTTTGTGGGCAGACAGCACGCGCATGTCCCAACCGACTTCAAACTGATCGAGGGTGTCGGCAGCCTTTTGCATGGTGGGCCGGTCCTTGCCTGATCCCATCACGATTGCCACTCGCGCCATGACGTTTGCTCCCCTTGCGTAATCGATAGGTTCATCTTCTTCGGATCCGACCTCTCCGGCAAACCGAGTTGGGTCGGCAACATGGCAGGTAGCAGGATCACCAGGTTCTGCGTTCCGGGTTCTACCCCGTCATGCTCCGGGAGGTTGGATTCTCAGCGTTGAGTGAATCCGGGAGCCAATTGCCAATTGCCTCCGCTGGGCGGTGGGTTTTCGGCGGTGGGTGAATCCGGGAGCCAATTGCCAATTGCCTACTTGGCGATATCCCTGCGGTATTGCATGCCATCGAAAGCGATCTTCCCTGCTGCGGCATAGGCTCGGTCGCGGGCGCTCTCCGCGTCCGGCCCGGTCCCCACCACGTTGAGCACACGCCCCCCGGCGGTCATCAGCCGGCCTTCTTTTGAGGCGGTCCCGGCGTGGAAGATGATGACACCCTCTTCTCGCGCCGCCGCCTCAACACCCGTGATCGGGTCACCTTTGCGCGGTGCCTCAGGATATCCATCAGCGGCCAGCACCACGTCTACTGCAGTCCCGTCGTGCCAGTTGATCGATCGCCCGCTCAGCGTCCCATCGAGCGCGGCAAGTAGCAGTTCCAACAGATCGTCGTCCATGCGCGGTAGCACGACCTGTGTCTCGGGATCGCCCAGCCGGCAGTTGAACTCGAGCACCTTGGGTCCGTCCCCTGTCAGCACGAGCCCTACATAGATGAATCCGATGTATGGAGTACCGTCGGAAGCCAGCGTCCGCAGCACCGGATCGATCACCTCGGACAGGGCGTGGTCGACGAGTCCATCCGGAAGATCCATAACCGGCGAGTAGCAGCCCATTCCCCCTGTATTCGGCCCGGAGTCACCATCGGCCAGCCGCTTGTAGTCCCTGGCCGGCTCTAGATGCAGAGCCGTTGTGCCATCACAGATAGCAAACACGCTCACCTCGGGTCCATCCAGGAACTCCTCGATGACGACCGTGTTTCCTGCGGCGCCGAACCCTCCCTCGAGGCATCTGTCGACCCACGCTTCGGCTTCGGTTCGGTCATCCGTGACCAGCACGCCCTTTCCAGCGGCCAGTCCGTCGGCTTTGACGACGTACGGTCCGGGATTGTCGGAAAGGTAGGCGAGGGCAGGTTCGCGATCGGTGAAGGCCTGCCAGGAGGCCGTGGCGACACCGGCCCGGTCCATGATTTCCTTGGCGAACTGCTTCGAGCTCTCCAATCGTGCGGCGGCCCGCGTCGGTCCGAAGGCCGGGACCCCCTTCGACTTGAGCGCATCCACGATACCGGCAGCCAGAGGTGCTTCCGGTCCGACGATGACGAGATCCACCTGCTCTGCCGCGGCCACATGAGCGACGGCACCGACGTCGGTGGGGTCGATTCCCTCGACGATTCCGCCAAGTTTGGCCAGTCCGGGGTTGCCTGGCAGAGAGATGAGCTCGTGGACGAGCGGGCTCTGCGCCATCATCCAGCCGAGAGCGTGTTCCCTACCGCCTCCTCCAATGAGGAGAATCTTCACGTTCGCTCCACCAGTTGGGTGCGTTCTGGTCCCACCGATACCCAGCGGATAGGCACCCCTATCGTGTCCTCGATGAACTCGATATAGGTCCTCGCCTCCGGGGGGAGGTCGTCGCTGGAGCGGGCGCCGGTGATGTCTGTGTTCCAGCCGGGGAACTCCTCGTAGACGGGCGTACAGTTGTAGAGGACCCGTTGCTGACGCGGAAATTCGTCGTACCGTTCGCCGAGCGACGTGTAGCCCACCGCGACCTTGATGGCTTCGAAATGGGAAAGCACATCGAGCTTGGTGAGGAACAGATCTGTGAGGCCGTTGACTCGCACGGCGTAACGCAGTGCCACCAAGTCCAGCCAGCCGCATCGACGGCGCCTTCCGGTCACGGTTCCGTATTCACCACCGATGTCGACCATCCGATCGCCGATCTCGTCGGATAGTTCGGTGGGGAAAGGACCCGTTCCCACGCGGGAGATGTAGGCCTTGGCGATGCCGACCACGCGGTGGAGATCCTTTGGTCCGATACCGACGCCGGTGAGCACGCCGCCGGCGGTCGGGCTCGACGAGGTGACGAAGGGATAGGTGCCGTGGTCGATATCGAGGAGCGTGCCCTGGGCGCCTTCGAAGATGACCTCCTTGCCGTCGCGGATCGCTTCCCACAGCAGCAATGAGGTATCGGTGACAAGCGGTAGCAAACGTTCCGCGTACGCCAGGTACTCATCGGCGATTGGGCCGGAATCGATTGGAAGCTGGTTGTAGACCCGAGTCAAGAGCTTGTTCTTGTCCTCGAGCGCCACCTCTAGCTTCTCCCGGAAGATCTTCGGGTCGAAGAGATCCTGCACCCTGATCCCCTGGCGGGCGAACTTGTCGGTGTAGGCAGGTCCGATGCCCTTTTTGGTCGTGCCGATCTGACTGCGTCCGAGGAAGCGTTCCATGACGGCATCGAGTTTGCGGTGGTAGGGCATGATCAGGTGAGCGTTGGACGAGATACGGAGCCGGCTCGTGTCGATTCCTTTCCCGGCCAGCATGTCGATCTCGGCCAGCAGAACCCTGGGATCCACCACCATCCCGGAAGCAATCACGGGGATGACCTGCGGATACATGACCCCGCTGGGGATGAGCGATAGGGCGAGCTTCTGGTCTCCGACGATTATCGTGTGGCCCGCGTTGTTGCCGCCCTGATAGCGAACGACGTAGTCGGCCTTCTCGGAGAAGTAGTCGGTGACCCGACCCTTCCCTTCGTCTCCCCACTGAGCGCCCAGAACTGCCGTGGCGGGCATGGATCCTCCTCGTGAGCCGCCGCAGACATCGTAGCGACGTGAACCGAGCGGGCAGATACCCTTGATGCCACGTACACTGTGCTGCTGGAGGGACGATGCCGAGAATTCGCGCAGGCAACATCGAAGAACACAAAGAACTGACTCGCGGTCAGATACTGGAAGCAGCTCAAGACCTCTTCAGCGAGCACGGCTATCAGGACACATCACTCGGTGACATCGCCGCCTTCGTCGGTATAGGCCGCACAACTCTCTATGAGTACTTCAAGGACAAGGAAGATCTGCTGGCCTCGCTCGTCGACGAGACACTTCCGGAAGTGTTCAAGGAGATGGCCGAACAACTCGATACGTCCGATTCGTTCCTAGACCAACTCGCCGACCTGGCCGTTCGACTCACGGAGTGGGTTGTTACGGATCCGACGCTGGGGCTGTTGCTCCACAGAGAGGTGCCACGCCTCTCCGACACGACACAGGAACGCATTCGCGTGGCCCACGCGAACCTGTCGAAGGAGTATGCGCGGATCTATCGAGGTGGTGTGATGGGTGGTGAGATGCGCGCTCTGCCGTGGGACCTCGCCGGCAGATTCGTCCAGGATGTCGTGATGTCGGCTTCGAAGGTCCTGCTCGATTCCGAGGATCCACAGAAACGGATGCGCGAAGTCTGCGACGCCATGGTTGACTTTCTCAAGAACGGCATCGGGACCTGATGCCGCGCACCGTTTTTCGCGGTGGTGATCTATTCGATGGAACCGGTGCACCGATCACAAATGCCGACATCGTCGTCGAGGATGGCCGGTTCGTGGAGGTCGGTACGAACCTCGACGCAGATGCCGAGATCGACTGCTCGAACAAGACTCTGCTTCCCGGACTCTTCGATGCTCATGTTCATCTGACTCTCAGCCACATCAACCTGTGGAAGCACATCCAGACGCCGTTCTCCTACCGGTTCTATGAGGCCATCCACAATCTCGCTGCCACCGTCCGGGCAGGAATATCGACAGTCCGGGACGCAGGTGGCGCCGATCTGGGTATGAAAGAAGCTGTGCAGAACGGCTTGGTGCTCGGCCCGCGAATGCAGATCTCGCTGGGGATGCTCAGCCAGACCGGAGGGCACGGGGACGGCTGGTTGCCATCCGGCGGCGAGGCCGATCTGCTGCCTTCGTATCCGGGGATGCCCTCGACTGTTGTAGATGGCCCCGAGGAGATGCGCCGGGCGGTGCGCGAGCTCGTGCGAGCCGGTGCGGACGTGATCAAAGTTGCGACATCAGGAGGCGTGCTGTCGCCCCGCGACGAGCCAACCCACGCTCACTTCAGCCCTGAGGAGCTGGATATGCTCGCAGCTGAGGCCGACGCGGCCGGCATCTGGGTGATGGCTCACGCACAGGCAACCGATGGGATCAAGAACGCCATTCGGGCCGGTATCCGATCGATCGATCACGGCATCTATCTCGATGAAGAAGCGATTGAAATGATGATCGAGCACGGAACCTACCTCGTTCCGACCTTGGTCGCGCCGAGAGGAGTGACCCGGGCGGTCGAGGCAGGTGCACAGATTCCAGAGGCATCGATTCGTAAAGCCGAAGAGGTCGTGGAGGTACACAAGGAATCTTTCCGCCGTGCCGTGCAGGCGGGGGTGAAGATCGCAATGGGCACGGACTCCGGCGTCACTCCCCACGGAGAGAATCTGAAGGAACTGACGCTCATGGTCGAAGGGGGAATGACACCACTCGAGGCCCTGACCGCGACGACGAGGACCGCCGCCGAGCTGATGGGATTGGACACCAATCTCGGCACCGTGGAAACCGGCAAGCTGGCCGATCTCGTGATCGTGGAGGGCAATCCATTCGACTTCGATACCCTCGGGGGCCGTGTCGAGCAAGTCTGGATGGCCGGATCCCGGGTGGTTTGAGGAGTGGTACATCAAAGGCAACGAGCTCCACGGCCACTGCGGTTGAAGGCGCGCAAGCCGTCGAGAAGGAGGCCGCCCAGGTGGTTGACCTGGATCGAGCCGATCACTCCCATATTCCTCTCTCTCCACGGCGCCGTGTTCATGGTGGAATCGGGCGAGACGGATCCGGCCAAATGGGCGCTGGTCGTACTGACCGCGTTCGTGGGAGTTGCAGGGTTGGCGGGCTGGCGAACCGAACAAGCCATCCGCGTGCGCGCTTTTGGTCTGCTGCTGATCACCTGGGTGCTTTTGATCCTCGCGGGAGGTGTTCAGGCCTTCTTTACCCTCTGGTACTTCATGTTGGCGCCGGTATATGCGCTGGCCCTCGGCGGTCGGATCGCCTTTGTCTATCCAGTGGTGATCAGTCTCGTATATCCGGCGCTCACGCTCATCACGGACGGAGTACTGCCCGCTTCGGTTCTCTGGGGGCGAACCGGCGTCATCGCCGGAACGGGCCTGATCGTTGCTGCGATTTCCCTCGAGCGCCGCCTCGCCTCGGAGGACGCAATGGGAACGAAGGATGAGTTCGTAGCATCCGTCTCCCACGAGTTGCGCACCCCCCTCACGGCAGTAGTGGGGTTGTCCGCTGAGCTCAAGGACCGGGTGAGTGACTTGACTACCGCAGAGGTCGCCGAGTTCGCCGGCATGGTGCACCGTCAGTCGATAGAGGTCGTCAACATCGTCGAGGACTTGTTGGTTGCGGCTCGAGCAGAAGCCGGCATGGTCAGCATCAAGATTGAGGCCGTCGATCTGCGTGCCGAGGTCGATGTAGTCGCACGAGAAGTTGCGCAACTCAACCCGGCCGTACCGTTCGAGATCGTGGTGAGAGGCGGGGCTCTCATCGGCTCGGGCGACCCCGTTCGCGTTCGTCAGATCTTGAGGAACGTCATGACAAATGCCGCTCGATACGGCGGCGAGCAAATCGCGGTGCGCCTGTTCGGCGAACCTCCCATGGCGGTTGTTGAGATCGCCGACAATGGACCGGGTGTCCAGGCGGATGATCGGGAAGTGATCTTCGAACCCTACGGCCGCGCTCATGTCGAATCAACGCAGCCGAGTTCGATCGGTCTCGGGTTGGCCGTTTCACGGACACTGGCCCGGCTCATGAGCGGAGAGCTTTCCTATCACAGGGCTGATGGGTGGAGCATCTTCCGGTTCGAGGTGCCGGGGACCGATTGATGGCGTTCTGGCAGCCGTCGGGCTGTTTTCCAGGACACATCACCTGGACTAGATCAGCGGTTTCGATGGGACTCTCCTCGATTTGCTCTTCCTCCAGTCCGCTAGCTTGGGCGGCAGATCATGACCCGTATCAGCAAGTTCAACGACCGGGAGCTGTCGTGGCTCGACTTCAACTCCCGGGTTCTATCGATCGCCGAGGATCCTGAGACTCCGCTGCTCGAGCGGATCAAGTTCCTCGCCATCTTTACGACGAACCTCGATGAGTTCTTCGAGATTCGTGTGGCCGGGATTCTCGAGCAGGTGGCCGCCGGGATCCGGCGACCGGCCCTCGGCGGCATGTATCCGACGGCGCAGTTGAAGGCCGTACGTGCCCGCGTCACGAATCTGTATCAGCGAGTCGACAAAGCACTGCGTGACGAAATCGTCCCCGGCCTTGCTGCCGCCGGCGTGTTCTTCAGGTCCTGGGATGAGCTGAGCGAGAGCGATCAGGCCTATCTGACCGTACAGTTCCACTCCCGGGTCTTTCCCGTGGTCACCCCGCTTTCGGTAGATCCCGGCCACCCGTTCCCCTACCTCTCGAACATGTCTCTCAATCTGGCCGTCACGGTGCGTGATCCGTCGACGAGCGTGGCGCGCTTCGCCAGAGTCAAGGTTCCACCGATCCTGCCGCGGTTTCTCGTCCTGCCGGGTGGTGACCAAATCGTTTCCCTCGAAAATGTCATCGCCGCTCATCTCGATGCTCTCTTCCCGGGCATGGAGATCGTGTCGCACGTTGCGTTCCGGGTCACCCGCAATGCCGACCTGGAGATCGAGGAGGAAGAAGCCGACGATCTCCTCGAGTTCATCGAAAGCGAGCTCAGCCGGCGCCGATTCGGACGCGTCGTTCGACTCGAAGTCGAGCCGAATATCACCGAAGACGCGCTGAGCCTTCTCGTCAGGGAGCTCAACATTGGCCCTGATCAGGTCTACATGACCGAGGGCCCGCTCGATATGACCGGCTTCTGGGGCCTCTACGAACTCGACCGCCCGGATCTGAAGTGGGGTTCGTACGTCTGGGTGACTCCCCGGCAGCTGGCATCCAAACCGGGCGAACGGATGAACATCTTTGACCGGATCAGGGAAGGCGATATCTTCGTCCAACACCCCTACGATTCTTTTGCGGCGTCAGTCGAGGAACTGGTAACGCAGGCGGCATCGGACCCGAAGGTACTGGCGATCAAGCAGACTCTGTACCGGACGACCGCCGACTCACCCTCCATGCACTCGCTCATCGCGGCCGCCGAAGCGGGCAAACAGGTGGTAGCTCTCGTCGAACTCAAAGCCCGTTTCGATGAACAGGCCAACATCGAGTGGGCGCGGCGCCTGGAGGAGTCCAGCGTGCACGTCGTCTACGGCCTGGTCGGTCTCAAGACTCACACGAAGACGACCCTGGTCGTGAGAGATGATGGTGATGAGATCCGCAGGTACTCGCATGTGGGAACAGGGAACTACCACAACAAGACGGCCCGGATCTACGAGGACGTCGGGCTTCTCACCGCAGATCCGGACATCGGCGCAGATCTATCCGATTTGTTCAATTACCTGACCGGATATAGCAAGCAGGTCGAGTATCGCAAGCTTCTCGTGTCTCCCATGACGCTCCGGAAGCGGATGGTCAAGCTAATCCGCAGGGAAGCCAAGCGCGATGACGGGCACATCGTCATGAAGATGAACTCGCTCGTCGATGGCGGCATGATTCGGGAGCTGTACAGGGCTTCACAGGCCGGAACCCGGGTCGACCTGATAGTGCGTGGCATTTGCTGTCTGCGCCCCGGTGTCGAAGGGCTCTCTGAAAACATCACCGTGCGTTCGTTGGTGGGCAAATACCTGGAGCATTCCCGCATATACCGATTCGGAACCAAAGACCGTGGCTACGAGTACCTCATCGGTTCGGCGGACCTCATGCCGCGCAATCTCGACCGGCGTGTCGAGGTCGTTGGTCCGGTCACCGATCCCTCACATCAGGATCGTCTCGACGAAGTGTTCGAGATTCTCTTTGCCGACGATGAGCTTGCATGGGAGTTGCAGTCGGATGGAATGTGGCGCAAGATCGAGACCGTGCAAGGTCTGAATGCACACAAGCGTCTCCAGAGTCTGGCCATCGAACGTACGAGGTGAATATGTCGGAGCGCTGGTCGTGAGCATCGAACCCGAGCAGCAACCGACCATTCGCCAGGTCGTACAGACCTCAATCGCCGACACGGTTCGCCGCTATCTGGACAACGCCCCCGCCATTACACGCCACGAGGAGCCGGAGGGAGTTCATCAGGCCAGGGTGGCCACCAGAAGGCTTCGTTCCGATTTCCGCACATTTCGTCGGTTCCTCGATCAAGACTGGGCAGATCAGCTGCGGCGAGACCTCCGGGCGCTCACCGATTTGTTGGGACCTGTGCGCGACCTGGACGTGCTGCACATGCACCTGGCCGGGCTCATTGAACAGGTGCCCGATTCTGAACGCCGGGCAGCGGAAGCGATCCTCACGGCTCTCGACGCCGAGCGCCGGGATGCCCGCAGCCGCGTTGCCGAGGGTTTCCACGAACCGTGGTATCCGGATTTGCTGGATCGTCTGATTGAAGCGGGCGAAACTCCGCGGCTCGTTGAAGCAGCGAATCTCCCTGCCGGTCCAATTCTGTTGAAATTGGCTCGTAAGCCCTGGCGCAGACTTCGCGCGGCGGTGCGTGATCTGCCTGTGGATCCGACGCCGGTCGAGCTGCACCGGATCCGGATCTTGACCAAACGGGCCAGATATGCGGCTGAAGCAGTGTCACCGGTTGGCGGAGAGGCGGCGGAGGGTTTTGCCTTTTCGCTCTCCGAACTCCAGGACATGCTCGGCGAGCATCAGGACGCGGTGGTGGCGGGACAGTGGCTGCGCAGGCGAGATTCTTCTCTGGCACTGGCGGCAGGAGAGCTGATCGGCTTCGAGGTCTCCAGGTCCAATCGGGCCGCCGCCGGTTGGCGGGTAATCTGGGATTCAATCGATAGCGGCGAGCCGGCGGATTGGCTGGAGCCGCAATGACACGCGACGGGCAACCGGCGATTTGCACTCTTGTACCGACATGTTGTCGGTTTCCCCCCATCGCCTTCAGCGATCTATGATCGCCCAGTCGATTGACCAGCACCAGTAGGAAGGGATGCCGATGCCGGTGGCGAGGACAACGTTGCGGAGTTTCGTGGTCCTTGTATTCGCCCTGCTGCTCGCCGCGAGCCTTGCCTCGATGGCCGGCGCCCAGGATGAGACGACCGAATCGACGTCGGGAGAGGCACCGGTTCGAGAGGTCAACGAGGCCGGCCAAGCCATCTACGACTCTGTTTGCTTTGCTTGCCATCAACCGAACGGAGAAGGTACGGCCGTCTTCCCTCCGCTCTATCCGAATCCTCATGTCGATGACGCCGTTTATGTCGAGGATGTGATCAGAAACGGGCGCACCGGAGAGATAGTCGTCAATGGGGTCACCTACAACGGCCGCATGCCGGCTCAGAATTTGACCGATGAAGAGATCACGGCAGTGATCGACTACGTCCAGTTCGATCTCGGTCGTCTACCTGTAACTCCGGGCGAAGTGGTTGGAGAGGACGCCTTTCCCTGGGGCCTCCTCACCTTGTTCGCTCTCGTGTCCGTGCTGGCGGTCGGGATCGCCTACATAATCGTCACACCCGGCGGCGAGGGCTTCACCTGGGCGAGGGCCTGGTGGTTGGCCGCTGTCGTGTTCTTGTACTTCGCAATCGCAACGGTCTGGCTGCCCGACTATGTGATCAACGAGCCTGCGTTGGCGTCGATGCCGGATCTCGTCAGGGATCTAGCCGCCGCCGGTGCGTGGTTCGTCGCGCTGGCCGCGGGTATCTACTCGCTGCGAATCCTCCAGAAACGCGGCCGGGTCTGAGCCATTCGGCGTAGCCGAGTGAAGCACCTGATACCCGGTACCTGGTACCAGGTGCGGAGGCGTCCGCCCCGGACGGCGACCGTTTCCGACGCCGTGTTGCCATCGTCGTCGATCGTCCTCTATGCTCGCTCGCAGCGCGGAGGGTGAGGATTCTACGACCTGCGAGTCGGGTTGCTCTCGGTCCCGACTCGCCGTTTGGGCAGTGCACGACCGGTGGAGAGCTATCACCATGGAAGAGATCAAGTCCACTGAGGAGGAGTTCCACCCGAAGGGCACGGCCCTCGTTCTCGCGATCTTCGTCCTCGTTCTGATTCTGCTGTGGGGGACCGTGTACCTGATTCTTCTGTCGAGAGGGATGACGACGGTATGAGTGAAGAAACCCCCGAAGTCTCAGCGGAGACCTCACTTCACATTGATCCGTACGAGAGAAACTGGATGCGCCTAACGGTCGTACTTCTGGTCGTGTTCGCGACGGCTGTAACGATTGCCGGATTTGCATTGGGTTTCCAGGTTCCCAGCCCCGAAGAACGGGTCGATCCGAGGACGGTTGCCATCGGTGACGGTCCATTCGCGGATCCCGGTCTTCGTGAATACCCCGACGGTAGCTACGACCTCTACATCGTCTCTCAGATGTTCTCTTTCAGTCCGAACGAGGTGACGGTGCGCGCCGGATCTGAAGTGACCTTCTACGTGACCTCGATCGACGTCCAGCATGGTTTCAAACTTCAGAACACCAACGTGAACATGCAGATAGTCCCCGGCCAGGTATCGAAACTGACGGTGACGTTCGATGAACCCGGAACCTATGACTACATCTGCACCGAGTACTGCGGTAGTGCCCACGCGCAGATGTACGGCACGCTGACGGTCGAGAAGTGAGCGCGGAGGGACTCAGATGCTGACCACACCCACCTACGAGCTCACGAAGTCGGAGAAGAGCTTCGTTTCGATCCACCTGTTGTTCGCGTTTGTCGCGCTTGCGATCGGAACGCTGTTCGGACCGCTCCAGGCATTCGAGTTCAGCGGAGTCGACTTCTATCCGCTCCTCGAGCCGGTCATTCAGTCCTATTACCAGGGCCTCACCCTGCACGGTGTGCTGAACGCGCTGATTTTCACGACGTTCTTCATCACAGGATTCCTCACGCTGACCACCATCTACGGGCTCAAGCGGCCCCTCAAGTACCCGCTGCTCAACCAGATCGGGTTCTGGACGATGGTCGTCGGACTCGTGATGGCGGCCGTCCCGATTCTGCTCAACCAGGCGAGCGTCCTCTATACGTTCTACCCGCCGCTCAAAGCGAACGTCTTCTTCTACTTTGGACTGACCCTGGTGGTGGTAGGTAGCTGGATCGAAGGCTACGGCTTCATCTTCACGTGGCGTGAGTGGCGCAAGGAGAATCCGGGCGTTCGCACACCGCTGATGACGTTCGGCGGTCTCATCACGATGGTGATGTGGCAACTCGCCACCCTTGGTGTGGCGGTTGAGATCTTGACCATGCTGATTCCGTGGGCACTGGGTTGGATCGACGGGGTAGATCCACAGCTGGCCCGAACCTACTTCTGGTTCACCGGCCATCCTCTGGTCTATTTCTGGCTATTGCCTGCCTACGTGTCGTGGTACGCCATGCTCCCCAAGCAGGCCGGCGGCAAGCTCTTCAGCGACTCGCTGGCGAGGATCGCCTTCTGGCTGTTCCTGCTTCTCTCGGTCCCGCTCGGATTCCACCATCAGTTCGTGGATCCGGGCGTCCCGGCCGGGTGGAAGTACATCCACGCGGTCCTCACCTACTCGGTCTTCTTCCCGTCGATGATTACCGCGTTCACGGTCATTGCGTCGCTCGAGCGGGCGGGTCGCGCCCGCGGCGGCAAGGGCTGGCTCGGCTGGATTCCCAAACTGCCGTGGAACGATCCGTCGGTCAGTGCCCAGTTGCTGGCCGGAATCCTGTTCTTCTTCGGCGGGATTGGCGGCATCACCAACGCCTCATACAACATCAATCTCGTCATCCACAACACCGCCTGGGTTTCGGGTCATTTCCATCTGACGGTGGCGTCGGCCGTGGCGTTGTCCTTCATGGGAATTTCCTACTGGCTCGTCCCTTATCTGCGCGGCAAGAGGCTCTGGAGCCGCAAGTGGGCCGTTATTCAAACGTGGCTGTGGTTCGTCGGCATGCTGATCTTCTCGAACGCCATGCACGTCCTAGGGCTGCTCGGTGCTCCCCGGCGAACGCCACTCGGTGAAGCGCCTTATATCCCTGAGGAATGGAGCGGGCACCTGCTTCGTACCAGCATCGGAGGAGCGATCCTCATGGTGTCGGCATACATGTTCATCTACAACATCGCCAGGACCTGGTGGTCGAAGAAGCTGAACGCCGGCCCGGGCGAATTGGTCGAGATTCCAGCCGCCGAGTCGGTGCATCCCGCCCAGCAGACGCCTGCCAAGCTCGACTGGTGGACGCCGTGGCTCATCGGGACGGTAGCCCTGATTCTCGTTGCCTACGGACCCCAGTTGATCGAGCAGATCGGCAACATCGACCTGTCATCGCCTGGAGTGATGCCTTAGGGAGTCGCGAGTCTCCGGACCTCCGGGACTACGGGAGCCAATTGCCAATTGCCTTCTGCCTTCTGCTCCCGGTTGTGAGTGAGATCTCATTTCGTCTCGTTACGATCACTCCCTCATGGATCCCGAGCGCCTCAACGAACTCCAGCCTGGCGCTGATTGGCAAACCCGCCGGGGTGGGACCGTCAAGCTGTGGCTCAATCGGTTCGAGGCCTGGTCGCTCATTGTCGAGCGTGCCGTCGGTCGGCTGGTTCGCGAACGGAACCTGAACCCGCTCCATCACACCGGGACGATCACGGTGTTTCTGCTGGTTCTGCTCCTCGTCACCGGCATCTATCTCACGCTCTTCTACCAATTCGGGTTCGACGCCACCTACGAGGCTGTTGCGGGAATCGAGGCTAATCCGCTGAGCCGGATCGTCCGGGCCGTGCATCGTTACGCTTCGGCCGCCACGTTGATAACGGCCGTCATCCATGCCTGGCGAACCTTCTTCATGGATCGGTTTCGGGGCGCTCGCTGGCTGGCCTGGGTTACCGGCGTGGCCTCTGTGACGCTCGTATGGCTGGCCGGCGTCACGGGCTACTGGATGATCTGGGATGTAACGGCCGGTCCTTTGAACCAGTCCCTGATCGATTTGATTGATTGGATCCCCGGCTCGGATACATTCATCGTCAACACGTTGAACCCGCAGTTTGCCGGATCGGGCTGGGTGTTTCTCGTGCTGGTCATCACGGCGCACGTGCTGGTGAGTGCGGTCATCGGTCTGATGCTCTGGTATCACCTCAGGCGACTGAACCGGGCCCGCTGGTTGCCTCCTGCACACTGGATGTGGATATCCAGCGCCGTGTTGCTGGCGGCCGCCGTGGCTGTGCCGGTCGGGATGCTGCCTGCGCTAGATGTCACCGAACGGGTCGGGACGATCGACCTGGATATCTGGTTTCTCGCCTACCTTCCGGCGGCGCTGCGCTCGCCCGCTTTGTTGTGGACGGCCGTCGCGACGGTGACGGTCCTTGGAGCTGCGATTCCCTGGTTGCTGAGGCGTCGGCTACCCGCGCCCGTCGTTGTAGACCGCCGGCGGTGCACGGGTTGCACTCTCTGTTTCGTCGACTGTCCGTACCAGGCGATCGCTATGGAAAGGCAGGGGGGTGGCGAACTGTTGGCGATCGTCGATCGACAGAAGTGCGTGTCGTGCGGCATCTGTATCGGTAGTTGTCCACCGTTGGCCATCTCATTCGACGGAAATCCTCCCGAGGGCAAATGGCCGACAGACGATGAACGCGTCCGGAGCGGAGCTGCGGTCTCCTATCTGTGTGAACGCCACTTCCAGAAGAGTTCAGTCGGCAGTGATGGAATTGTCGTGCCGGTTACGTGCGTCGGGATGATTCACCCTGATGAGATAGACGCGGTGCTGTCTGCGGGGGCAAGTCGGGTGCGCCTGATCGGATGCCCGCCGGATGACTGCGCCAACCGGGAGGGCAATGAGTGGACTCAGGCCCGGTTGACCGGGAAGCGGCGTCCGAAGGCTCCGCAGGGGCTCGATCTCGGCCGGGTCGAATTCGATTGGCGAGCTCCGGGAGATCCGCTCCCCGGCGCCTCCCCGGCCGAATTCCGGGATGTTGTTCCCGCTGCGCAATGGAAGCGGCTCATGCCGGTTGCGCTGATGTTTGGAGTGTTGCTGGCCGGCCAGCTTCTATTGACCTTTGTTCCGGTGGATGCTTTTGGTGACGATTCGGCAGTGGTCGAGGTATCGATGAAGCACCGCATCGGAGTGGCGATCGAAGGAATCCCGGATCCGGAGGGACTCTTCGTAGGTAGTGGGACTCGACTCGAACTACTCATCGATGGACGGGTGGCTCTGGATCGTTCGTACGGCGGGTCGGCCGTAACGGTCTTCGAGCAGGTAGAGATCAGCCCCGGATTGCACGAGATCACAGTCGTGGTCGATGATGGAGGGGTCCGGCAGATGGTGGTGTTCGAGGAATCCCGCGTCTTCGGCGCGCGCGAGATCATCTCGATAGCCGTCAAAGACACGCCGGGCAGTGCCGATCCGGACCGAGGTGAAGAGCTCTTCACCGCCGCTGCCATTCGTGGAGGCGCCGGATGCAGGGTTTGCCATTCGCTCAGGGAGGGAGACGACGGTGTGGGGCCGTCTCTGGCGGGTGTCGCCACCCGGGCAGCCGGCCGCATTGCGGGCGTGTCGGCCGAGGCCTATCTCCGCCAATCCATTCTCGACCCCGACGGGTTCGTGGTTGAGGGGTATAGGCCCGGTCAGATGCGATCCGACATTGCCGAGGAGCTCACGAATGATGAACTCGCCGACCTGATTGCCTATCTTCTGACCTTGAGGTGATCTAAATGAAGCGACTTGTTGTGATGCTGGTCCTTTCGACACTCGTTGCGGCCTGCGGAGGGGAGTCGGGCGATGGACCGGAACTGCTGGGACAAGAACTCTTCCATGAGATCGTGGTCGGTGGAAAAGCCGGTTGCGGTTCCTGTCACTCGATCGAGGCGGGCAAAGACGGCGTTGGTCCGTCATTGGCCGGTGTGGGAACCGCAGCTGCGGGACGGGTGACCGGCCTTGCCGCGGCCGACTATCTCAGGCAGTCGATAACCGAACCGGACTCGTTTGTCGTTGAGGGGTTCAACGCAGGTGTCATGCCGAGAGGCTGGGAACTCAGTGATGAGCAGATCGAGTCACTGGTGGACTACCTGCTGGGCCTGTAGCGGACCGACGATAGGCAGTTGGCGATTGGCGATTGGCCCACGGGTTCACTCACCGCTTGACCAACGAAAGGAAGCGTGTCGGGCAGAACCCAGAACCGAGCGACGCCCAGATCGATTCGTTGGTGGAGTACCTGACGGGTGGGGGACGGGTGAAACCCAGAACCTAGAACTGCTACCAGCTACCTGCCTACCGGGTAGGCCGTCTCTCGCCATTCGCCGTCGTTGCCATCCACCATCTTCGAGCCGTAGAGTTCACCTTCGACGGTGACGGTGAACGAAGCGGTGCCTGCAACTTCGAGTGCTGCCTGATCTGATGTTTGCCAGTCGATCTCGAGCGTGTTGCCGTTCAGGTGTCCGGTGCCCTCCTGGAATGCTTCGGTGACGATCCACTGGAGTTCGTAGGTGCGTGGGTTGGGCCCGGGTGTGATTTCGAGCCGCCCTGTGTATTCCTGGCCGTGCGGGTCTATGCCGTTGAGAACGTAGCCGCCCACGATGGTGCCGATCAACCCGGGTGGGGCGTCTGCTGCATGCATGAGCGGATCACTATCTCCGCAGGCGGAGGCGAAGAGGGTAAGGGTGATGAGGAGCCAGGTGAGCCGAAGCAGCATGGGCCCAAGAATCGCTCGTATCTCGACCGCATGCGAATTGCGAACCGCGAATCGCGATCTGCCATCCTGTGAATGCCGGGGCGAACCACGTGCCGATCGCGGCCTGCGATGCGAGAGCGGGAAGCTAATCGCCAATTGTCAGTAGCCATCAACCGGCGGCTCCACTCTGATTTCGGGCCTCGCAACCATGCCTACCATTAGCGGCCCGGACGCCTTCCGGTAGGAGATTCGATGGCGATCTCAGTCGATTCGCCTGAGACAACCGAGGAACCGCGCCTCTCTCGGCGAGGACGGCGATGGCTGATCGCCGTCGCCGTCGTGGCTGCGCTCGTGGTTGCATCCGTCTTCGCATTCGTTACTTTCCAGCCCATTCAGGTATTGCCCCGGGTTCGCCTGGCGCCCGGGTTCAGCCTCATCGATTCGGAAAGCCGGACGCTGACGAGTGAAGATCTGCGAGGCCGTTTCGTCCTTTACACGTTCAGCTACTCATCCTGCGAGAACTGCGGCTCGATCGACGAGACGATGCTCGAGATCCAGGAAGGCCTTGCTACGGCAGACCTCCGTGGTCTCCCCGTGCGGCTGGTGACGATTTCGATTGATCCGGATGACACCCCTGAGACGCTGGCGGCTTACGCGGATTCGACAGGGGCTGATTCGTCCGTCTGGACGTTTGCGGCCGTGGAGGATGACCGTTTCCTCGCCGATGTCGTCGCCGGCGGCTTCAACACTTATTACGCCGCCGAGGACGACGGATCCATCAGTCTCGATCGGAGCTTCGTGCTCGTTGACAATGCCGGAATCATTCGCAACGAGTACAAATATCAGACCCAGACTTCCGATGCAGAGCGGATTCTTCGCCACCTCGGCGTTCTCGCCGAGGAAGTTGAGAACAGCAAGGGCGCCGCCAGCCTCGCGTATGAAGCCGCTCACCTGTTCCTCTGCTACGCCCCATGACAGAGTCACCGTTCTCCGAGGAACTAGCTCCTTCCCGCTCCAGGCCTCCATGGCAATATGCCCTGGTGGCCGTGCCGCTCCTGGTAGCCGGCCTCGTCTTCTGGTGGGGGTACAACCGTGCCCAGCCGCATCAGTTCAGCGGTGCAGTTATTCAGGGGCTGACCGCAGCTCCTGATTTCTCGCTCTCTTCGGACTCGGGCCCCGTTTCTTTGAGTGATCACCGCGGCAAGCTGGTGGTTCTGTACTTCGGCTACACGTTTTGTCCGGATGTCTGTCCTACCACTTTGCAGGATGTCGCCGACGCGATCGAGATCCTCGACGACGATGATGCGAAAGATGTCCAGTTGATCTTTGTGACGGTCGATCCGGTCCGGGATACCGCAGAACGCCTTGGTGAGTACGTGCGTCACTTCGACGAGAGCTTCCTCGGGGTAACCGGCACCGAAGAGGAGATCGGGTCGGTCGCCACCCTCTACGGGATCTACTACCGCGCCGGGGAAGGGTCGGAGGCGACCGGTTATCTGATGGAACATACGGCCACGTTGCTCGTGATTGATCGTGAAGGAAACCTGAAGGAAGTCATTCCGTTCGGGGTCGATTCGGAGGGCATCGCTGCCGATTTCGAATACATGCTGCGATAGAACAGGAGAGATCATGAGGCGAATATGGGCGGCATTAGCGGCGGCCGTACTGCTCGCAGCGGCCGGATGTGCCGGTGGCGCTGATATCGAGGTTACGGATGCCTGGGGTAGGCCGTCGCCTTCCGCGGCATCAAACGGCGCTTTGTACATGATGATCGCCAACAACACCGACTCGGTCGATCACCTGGTTGCGGTGTCTTCCTCTGCCTGCGGCGTTGCCGAACTCCATGAATCGATCATGAGCGACGGAGTCATGAGTATGAGTCCGGTTGGATCCGCCGGTATTGAGATCCCCGCGGGAGGCGAAGCGACCCTAGAGGTTGGTGGGTTACACGTTATGTGTATCGACAAGCAAGCAGACTTCATCGCAGGTGATACCTACGAAGTTACCCTCGAGTTCGATAAGGCGGGATCGCTCACCGTCGATGTGGAGATCAGAGAGGGTTAGGAGGCGCCCATCGGCACTCCTAGCGAGCGCGGCAAGCGCTGGAGGTAGGGGGACTCCTGCCGGAGCGCGAAGCAAGTCGTGCTTAGTCCTTCATTCGTTGTACGTTGTACGCCATGGTTCCTGGAGTCCTTTTCATATGCGTCCACAACGCCGGTCGGAGCCAGATGGCCGCCGCGTTTCTCCGTCACTACGCCGGTGACCGGGTGGTCGTCCGGTCGGCAGGTTCGATGCCGGCTTCGGAGGTGAATCCGGCTGTTGTCGAGGCGATGAGTGAGCTCGGCATCGAGCTGAGTGACGCCGTACCCAAGGAGTTGAGCGATGGAGCGGTGCTGGCTTCCGATGTTGTGATCACGATGGGTTGCGGCGACGCCTGTCCTATCTATCCGGGCAGGCGGTACCTCGATTGGGAACTCGAAGACCCGGCCGGCAAGACCACGGAAGAGATCCGCCCGATCCGCGACGAGATCAGTCGGCGGGTTGCGGCTCTCATCGAGGAGTTGGTCGAGTAGCCGCCCTGGCCCGGCCAATTGTCTTCGGGAACGGGAGTTCGCCGCGCGAAACTCCAATTTGATTGGCGCTCAGCGCCAATCAAACGTTCATATTCCGTTCACCTTGTCGTCTGATCGCGGTTAACCCACTTCCCTACCGTTGAGGCCGGAGCTCGGACGGCTCCGCGGGAGGCTGCACTCTTTCCTCCCGCTCATGAGTTCGAACATGGAGTTCAAGATGTTTACGAATATGCGCAAACTGGTGGCGCTGCTCGCTGCCTTTGCGGTCATCGCGACCGCCTGCGGGGATTCGACCGAAGACACAACGCCTACGACGACTGCGGGAGCAACTGCCGGGACTACCGCTCCGGTCGCGTCGGGAGATGGGATGCTTCCGATGGTCGATCCGCTCGACGTAGCGGGTGATATTGCCGCGGCGGGGTCGTCGACTGTGTTCCCGCTGGCTGAGGCGATGGCGGCGCGGTTCGAGAATGAGGGATATTCGGGTCAGATCACCATCGACAGCATCGGATCCGGCGCCGGGTTCGAACGATTCTGTGTCGAGGGCGAGTCGGACATTTCGAATGCGTCCCGTCCGATCAAAGAGGGAGAGATCGAGTCTTGTCGGGTTATCGATCGGGACCCGATCGAGATCCGTTTGGGAACCGATGCTCTGGCGGTGACGGTGTCACCGGGCAACACGTTCGTCACCGACATAACGCTCGAGGAGTTGGCAGTTTTGTTCTCGACGGCGGAGACCTGGCAGGACGTGCGGTCCGACTGGCCGGCAAACCCGGTGGCCCGGTTCATTCCCGGTACCGACTCGGGTACGTTCGACTACTTCGTGGAAGAGATCTTCGACGAGGACGAGGGTCCGATCCTGGCTGCTGTGGATACGCAAAAGTCCGAGGATGACAACGTGTTGGTCCAGGGCATCACGGCCGACGGCTGTGACCCCGGCGACGTGTCGACGACCTGTGCGGTTGGGTTCTTCGGATATGCCTACTACGCCGAAAACTCAGACGCGCTGAATGTTCTGGCTGTGGAGGGAGTTGAGGCAACCGCCGATGCAGTGGATGCCGGCGAATACCCGCTGGCCCGGCCTTTGTTCATGTACACGACCGCCGGCATCATCGCCGAGAAGCCTCAGGTGGGGGCGTTTCTCAACTTCGTGCTCACCTACGTGAACGAGGAGATCATGGAAGTCGGCTACTTTCCGGCGCCTGCTTCCGACCTCGATGCAGCCAGAAGTGCACTCGCCGAAGCCCTCGGGGGCTGACACGATGACCGCGACGGATGACGAGGCCCCCACTCCTCATCCGTCCGGTTTTGAGAAGGACTATGAATCCGAGCGCCGCTGCGACGGTTGAAGCAATCGATCTGACACGAAAACCGCGACCCCTGGAGGTACTCGTCCAGGGGTCGATGTTCCTTGCCGGCATGATCTCAATCCTCACGACTATCGGCATCGTCTTCGTACTGGGCCGAGAGGCGCTGTTGTTCTTTCAGACGGATGAGGTCACCCTCGGGGAGTTCTTTGGATCGACCACCTGGGAGCCGCAAATCCTTGAGTTCGGGATCTGGCCGCTGGTCCGCTCGACGATGATGGTTAGCCTCATCGCCGTCCTGGTGGCAGTTCCTCTTGGTTTGGCGACCGCCATCTACTTGAGCGAATACGCCTCGGAGCGTGCCCGGGGGATTCTCAAGCCGATTCTCGAGGTACTCGCCGGCATCCCGACCGTCGTTTACGGCTACTTCGCTTTGACGTTCATGACCCCGATGCTGCGATCGATTTTCGGAGTGTCGATCGTTGAGATTTTCAACGTGGCGTCTGCAGGCATCGTGGTTGGGATCCTGATCATCCCTCTGGTCTCTTCGATGAGTGAGGATGCGCTCCACGCCGTGCCGCTGTCGCTGCGCGAAGCGGCCTATGGACTTGGTGCAACCAAGCTGGAGGTTTCGCTGCGCATCGTTCTGCCGGCCGCATTGTCGGGGGTTACCGCCGCATTCGTCGTGTCCGTTTCGCGGGCCATTGGTGAGACCATGGTCGTCGCCATCGCCGCCGGGGCCTCGCCGCGCAATTGGAATCTCGGCAAGGACGGCGTTCTTACCACGATTCTCAACCCCTTCATCTCCGGCGAGACGATGACCGGACACATCGTGCGGATCTCGGGCGGTGACCTCAGCTACAACTCGATCGACTACAACAGCGTGTTCGCCATTGGCCTGATGCTGTTCCTGATGACTCTTGGACTGAACCTACTCAGCCGCCGGTTCGTTGCCAGGTTCAGAGAGGTTTACGAGTGAGCGCCGGCGCGTTTCCTAAGGGCGCCCAACTCGAGGCGCAGATCAACAGGCGACGCCGACAAGGCGTCTACCTGCGCTTGTCCTTCCTCGGCTCGCTCATGCTCGCCATTCTGGCTCTGCTAACACTTCTCGCCAACATCATCAACAGCGCGTTCGGTCTGGTGGCTCTCGAGAATGCCGTGTCTCCGGCGGCGCTCGTCGAGGAGATCGGACTCGATCCTGCCGGGAGCGCTTTGTCCGATCTCTCAAAAGACGATCTCCTTCTGGTACTCGAGGGGAATATCAACAACAACGTCGGCCGGCGTCTCGAGCGCGAGCAGCGCTTCTACTCCGACAGTCTCGTTTTCGAGACGCAGACGAAATGGGATGAGATCTGTGCACGAGAGGTCGACCGGCCGGCCGGGTGTAGCGGCGACGTGCGCGGTCGCGACGATGTGTACGCCCTCGTTGTCGAGCAGATCGTCCAGCCGAAGGCTCTGGAGACCTGGTCGCTGATCGACTCGGTGTTGCATCGCTCTGAGATCGAGGCTGCAGCCGCCGTCTCATATCCCGACGCCGACCTCGTTTTCCGTTCCTGGTTGTCGATGGACTTCGTCACCAGCCCGCAATCCCCAAAGGCCGAGGTGGCCGGAGTGCGGACCGCCGTCCTGGGCTCGCTCTGGATCGTGTTGGTTACGATCGTGTTCTCGTTTCCGGTGGGCGTCGCCGCGGCCGTCTACCTGGAGGAATATGCACGGGACACCCGCTTGAACCGTCTCATCCAGACCAACATCAACAATCTGGCCGGCGTGCCGTCGATCATCTACGGCATGCTCGGTCTGGCAATCTTCGTTCGGGTTCTCGAGACCTTCACGAGCGGTGCATTTCTCGGCGCGGTCGACGGTGGCGTGACGGCCAACGGCAGAACGGTAGTGTCGGCGGGACTCACCCTCGGATTGCTGATCCTGCCGATCATCATCATCAACGCACAAGAGGCGATTCGGGCCGTCCCACAGTCTCTTCGCTCGGCCGGAATGGCGCTCGGCGCAACCCAGTGGCAGACAATCAGGGCGCACGTGCTCCCGAACGCCGTTCCCGGCATTCTGACCGGTGCGATTCTCGCCGTCGCCCGCGCATTGGGAGAGACGGCACCCCTCGTCGTTGTCGGCGCTTCGACCTTCATAACCACCGACCCGAGCGGCCCGTTCGCCAAGTTCACCGCCCTTCCGATTCAGATCTTTCAGTGGACGTCAAGACCCCAGGACGAGTTCCGCAATATCGCCGCCGCGGCGATCATCGTTCTCCTGATCATGCTCCTGGCATTGAACGCCACGGCAATCGTCCTTCGCAACCGGTACGCAAGGAGAGTCTGAATGTCCGACAAGCAAGCGTTCGTGAGGACCACGGTCTCGGCCTCTGCGAGCCCCGACGAGCAGACTCTCACGTCGGCGGTGGAGACCCGTTCCCTGAACGTGTTCTACGGCTCCTTCCGGGCGGTCAAAGATGTTGATTTGACCGTCTACGACAACGAGATCACTGCGTTGATCGGATCGTCGGGCTGCGGCAAAAGCACCCTGCTCAGATCGTTCAACCGGATGAACGATCTCGTGGCCGGGGCCAGGGTGGACGGTGAGGTCCTCTATCACGATCGGAACATCTACGACTCCGACGTGGATCCGGTGGAGGTGCGCCGCAGAATCGGGATGGTGTTCCAGAAGCCGAACCCGTTTCCTAAAAGCATCTACGACAACGTTGCCTGGGGTGCCAAGGTCAACGGCTACCGGGGCAATGTGGATGCCCTGGTCGAAGAGGCACTCGGACAGGCGGCCCTGTGGGACGAGGTGAAAGACAAACTCGACCAGAGCGGATACTCGCTCTCGGGCGGCCAGCAGCAACGGCTCTGTATCGCGCGAACGATCGCAGTGAAGCCCGAGATCATCTTGATGGACGAGCCGACCTCGGCACTCGACCCCGTCGCTACCCTGCGGATCGAAGAACTCATCCAAGAATTGAAGACGAAGTACACGATCGTCATAGTGACGCACAATATGCAGCAGGCAGCCCGCGCTTCAGACTTCACGGCCTTCCTCAACATGGATGAGGATCGGGCAGGCAGAGTCGTAGAGTTTGGCAAGACCGGGGACATCTTCACGAGACCCGAACACGAGGAAACGGAGAACTACATCACAGGGCGGTTCGGATGATTCAAGCCAGGCGTCATTTCCACGAAGAACTCGATCATCTGGTCGGGCAACTCACCTCGATGGCCCAACTGGCCGAAGGTGCCGTCGGCAAAGCCGTGCAGGCTTTGCTCGCCGGCGACGTCGATCTGGCCGATCTCGTCGTAGCAGAAGACCAAGCAGTCGATGATCTCTACCTGGCGATTCACCAGGAATGGCTCGAGACGATGGCGCTGCAGACGCCGGTGGCGGTTGATTTGCGGCTGATGTCGGTGGTGCTTCACTTGGTCGTTACCCTGGAGAGGATGGGCGATCAGGCAACGAACATTGCCAAGATCGTCCGCTCGATCGAAGGACTACCTCAGGAACCGATGATCTTGGAACATCTGCGCGAGATGGGGGACCTCGTTCAGCCGATGGTCGTTACGGCGATGGACGCGTTCGTCCGGAGGGATCTCGGCATGGCCATGCGATTACCCGAGATGGACGAACCGGTAAACCGGCTCAACCGCAGCATGGCGAGGGAGATCGCCAACTGCGGACGTGACCTCGATCTACTCGAGTGGGCGGTGCCGATGTTGATGGTTGCTCGAGCCTTAGAGCGAGTAGGTGATCAGGCCGTTGACATCGGCGAGCAAGTTGCCTTCTTGCTCACCGGCGAGTTTCAGGAGTTTACCCGTCCCGACACCGATGATGGCCACTGACAGGGCTCCGATCGTGCTCGTTGTCGAAGACGAGGAGGCTTTGGCCGAGTCCGTCCGGTACAACCTCGAGCGAGAGGGCTACGCCGTCGAGGTAGTGACCAACGGCATGTCTGCTGTGCGGCGATTCCGGGCCGCTCACCACGATCTGGTCTTACTTGACCTGATGCTGCCGGGGATGTCCGGACTGGACGTATGCAAAGCCCTCAGGGCGGAATCGGTGGTTCCAATCATCATGGTTTCGGCAAAGGACGCGGAAGCAGATGTGGTAGCGGGCCTCGAACTCGGGGCCGACGACTACGTAACGAAACCGTTTTCCATGCGCGAGTTGGTGGGCCGCGTACGTGCCAATCTCCGGCGTGCATCCTTTGGAGCTGCCCCCGACGCGGAGGTCCTGGAGAGCGCTGCTCTGCGCCTAGATCTGAGCCGGCATGAGTTGACCGTCCGCGGGGGGCCTGTTGAACTCCGTCCCAAGGAGTTTGAGCTGTTGGAGGCGCTCATGCGTCGAAGTGGAAGGCTGGCGACCCGGGAAGCACTCATCGAGGAGGTTTGGGGACCGGGCTACTTCGGTGACACGAAGACTCTCGACGTGCACATCAAACGGGTTAGGCAGAAGGTAGAGGAAGACCCGCACAATCCACGCCTGATCGTCACCGTGCGCGGGCTGGGGTACAAGTTCGTTGACGGATGACTCGATGAGAACCAACCCCGGCCTGGCTCGGCGCCTGCTCACCTGGTACGCGTTGATCGTGATTGCCCTTCTGGTGGTGCTCGGGTTCATCATCAATGAGCAGACCAGCCGGGTGCTTCTCGACGAACTCACCGACTCGCTCGTTGAAGAAGCGCTGACGGTTAAATATGCTCTCCAGGGGTCCCCTGATGTTCAGGCAGATACGGTTGCTCTCGGAGACCAGATCGGAAGTCGTATCACCGTGATCGCCGTCGATGGCACGGTCTTGGCGGACTCCGTGCGGGATCCGGTGACCATGGAGAACCACGCGGCCCGGCCGGAGGTGGTTGCGGCACTGACCGGCAGCGTCGGCGTGGACTCGCGGCTCAGCGAGACGGTTGGCATCTCGTTCCGGTATGTGGCGATACCCGAGGTTGGTGGTCTCGTGTACCGGATGTCGGTGCCTTTGACCGACGTTGAGGGTTCTCTCAGCCGTCTGCGGTTTGCGATCGTGGGGAGTGGGCTGTTCGTAGTGTTGCTCGGGGTAGGGGCCGTCTGGTTGACTGCACAACGTATCTCACGCCCACTCGTGGAGATGACGAGGGCGGTCGTGTCGATCGCCGATGGTGATCTCGGCACACGAATGCCGGACGCCAACCTGGCGGAGTCGACGCAACTAGCTCGGGCGGTCGACCAGATGGCGGATGAACTTGAGCGCCGGATCGTGGAAGCCGGAAAGGCGAGCAATCTGCGTGATCGCGTGCTGTCTACCCTCGACGAAGCGGTCCTGGTCATCGGACGAAACGGTGTCATCGCCTACGCGAACCAGCCGGCCCGAGGGTTGTTCGGCGATCTCGGCGATGTCAGTGGGCTGACTCCTCCGGCCTTGCGAGATGCGGTCGACGCCGCCTTGGCGAGCAGTGCTCGACATGACGTCGATTTCGCACGTGGGAGGCCGAAGACCGAGTTCTCGGTGACCGTCATCCCGATCGAGGGTGAGATGGTGGTCGCGGTCGTGCGCGATGTCACGGAGTCCAAACGAGTTGAAGCCATGCGAAGGGACTTCGTTGCAGATGCCTCTCACGAGTTGAAGACGCCCGTGGCTGCAATCAGTGCCGGCACCGAAACGATTCTGCGCGCCATTGAGGATGGCGATCAGGACGCGGTCGTCCGCTTTGCCGGGCAGGTCGATCGGACGGCCGCCAGGCTCGCCCGGCTCGTTTCCGATCTTCTCGATCTCTCCCGTCTGGAGTCGGAACCACCCGAAGTGGAGCTCCTGTCGATCGAGCACCTCGTTGCCGAAGAGGTGCGGCTGGCGACGCCCGAAGCGGAACAGCGCTCTATCGCTCTCACAATGCACACCGATCCGGTGACCGTCGCGGTGAACCGGCGTGAACTGGGGCTGGCGGTGAGAAACCTCCTCGCCAACGCGCTCCGCTTCACCGAGAGCAATGGCTCGGTGAGCGTCGAAGTTGGCATGGATGGTGAGTGGGCTGTGGTGGTTGTCACAGACACCGGACTGGGGATTCCGATCCGTGATCTGCCGCGCATATTCGAGCGGTTCTACCGTGTCGACCTGGCACGCTCACGCGCTACAGGAGGCACGGGTCTCGGGTTGGCCATCGTGAAGCACGTAGTCGACCGCCATGGAGGTTCTGTGGACGTGGAGAGCGAACTCGGGAGGGGCTCGAAATTCACGATTCGGCTACCACGCCCGTGATGTGAAGTCTTTGCTGCCCCGCAATGGCGGCGCCGGGTTTGGCCTGGTCCGGATCGACGGCTACCAGCGATCTGCTTTGTCCTCGTCGTAGTAATCGAGGCGGTCGAGGGGCATCACCAGCGAGGTGAGCACGTTCATCGAGTGCGCCGTGATTCGCTTTAAGTAGCGATAGAGCAGCGCGATTGGTACCGCGGTGGCGGCTGGTGCGTCGGAGTTGATCTGGGTGATAACCAGGTTGTCGTACTCGACCAGATTCTCGTCTTCCGCCTGGAGGATCAGGTGGGCAGCCTCGGCATCGCGTTCGCCGAAGATACGGGCCGTTTCCGCGATGAGGCGGGATACCTGATCGCGGTGTTTGATCAGTCTGTCGAGGTCCGGGGTGGAGGAAAGGTCAACCCCTGCTGCGGCCAGGTCGAAGATGTTCTTGGCGTAGTCGCCGATTCGTTCGGCGTCCTTCACGATGCTCATCGAGACGAGCACCATCGGAATGTCCGCCTGGGCTCCCCTTACGCTTGCGTGCACCACGAGCTCCCGGCGGACCTCACGTTCGGCCTTGTTCACCTGCCGGTCGGTCTTCTTGATGTCCTTCTTGACGAGGCCGGGGTCTGTGCCCCCGAGCAGCGCGTTAATCGCCGCGTCGAAGGTGTGACGGCAGTCGACCAGCATCTGCTGGATCGTCTTCTCGATCTGCTCGAGCTCTTTGTCGGCGCCACCCCGAAAGAATTCCATCACCATTATTGCTCCTCAGTTCAGTATCAGTATGCCCAATAGCGGCACGACGATGAAGCCTCCGACCACATAGACCAGCACAGCCGACTTCCGGACTTCTGCAACGGATGCCAGCTTCTGCGCGAGGTATAGGGGGATGCGTCTTATCGCCGGGATCGGGTAGAACACGGCAATTCCGGCCACATTGAAGAGCGTGTGGGTCAGCGCGATGACGAGCGCGGCCGGTGAGTCGGCTGCCAGGGAGGCAAGAAGGGCGGTTACTGTGGTGCCGACGTTGGCGCCAAGAGTGACCGGGAAACCATTCTCGAGGGTCAGAACCCCGGCGGCGATCATTGGCACCAGCACCGAAGTTGTGATCGACGATGACTGTACGGCCACAGTCATCAGCAATCCGATAATGATGGCCGGAATGCCGCCTCCTCTCGATAACACCGCATTCATCGATCGCTCTATCCGGCCGGCCATGACCAGACGCATGTTCTTGGTTATGAAGGCGAGAGCCAGGAAGATCAACGTCAGCCCGAGTATCAGCAGGGCAATACCCATGGCGGTCTCGTCTTCCGTAATCCTCTCGAACAGAGACTCGAACCACGACACAGGGGCTTTGACGGCCGACTTGATAGGGCTGTCCGGGTTCTCGAACTGGAGGGACGTGTTAGCTCCGAGGAGGTCTGCCAGCCATTCGGCACTCTTGGAAAGGAACTTGGTGGCCAACTCGAGGGGAAGGAAGAGCGCGACAGCCAGAATATTGAAGAAGTCGTGCATCGTGGCACCGGCAAAGGCTCGCTTGAACTCGGCGCTGCGTCTCAGGAATCCGAGAGAAGCCAGCGTGTTGGTCACCGTTGTGCCGATATTCGCTCCCATGATCATCGGAACCGCGAACGGAATCGATAGTGTTCCTGCTCCTACCAGCCCCACGATGGTCGACGTCGAGACTGACGAGGACTGAACCAGCACTGTGGCGAGAATCCCGACAAACAAGCCGGCCAGAGGGTTGGAGACCCTCTCGAAGAGGGTGTCCGTGAAGTCGGAGCCGAACGACTTGATCCCCGATTCGAGCGCTTTCACGCCGACCAGAAAAAGGTATAGGAGAGTGAATACGTAGACGAAACGTACCCAGGTGGGTACGTTCCACGATCGGCGACCTTCAGCGCTGCTCAAAGCCTCTTGCTCCGGAGATGCAGCCCCCATTCACGATCCGTTAGATTAGTCGTGCATTCAGCCCACTCATCCAAGTTGAGCGGACCCGACGGATGGAGCCCACCGGAGAATTCGGCTCGCCTAGTCCTCTTGGGCGACCGCACGGAGGAACTTACGAGTGCGCTCGTGCTGTGGGTTGTCGATGATTTGGGCGGGTGGCCCTTGTTCAACGATCACCCCGCCGTCCATGAAGACGATGCGATCCGCAACCTGGCGGGCGAATTCCATCTCGTGGGTGACGGCCATCATCGTCATCCCTTCGTCGGCCAGGACGCGCATCGCATCGAGCACTTCACCGACGAGTTCGGGGTCGAGAGCACTCGTAACCTCATCGAACAGCATCATGTCGGGATCCATCGATAATGCTCTAGCTATGGCCACCCGCTGCTTCTGACCACCCGACAGTAGGCCGGGGTACCTCTCGATCATGTTGAGAAGGCCGACCCGTTCGAGATTCTTCCTGGCGACTGCTTCGCTCTCCTCATCAGATCGTTTGAGGACCTTTCGTTGCGCAATTGTGAGGTTCTCTAGCACGGTCAGGTGGGGGAAGAGGTTGAAGAGCTGAAACACCATGCCGATCTTTCGGCGCACCTTGTCGACGTCACAGTCGGGGTCGAGGATGTTGAAACCCTCTATCTTGATTTCGCCGGAATCCGGGGTCTCGAGCAGATTCACGCAGCGAAGCAAGGTCGACTTGCCGGAACCGGACGGCCCGATGACTGCGACCACTTCTCCTTGAGCAACGGAGAAGTCGATTCCCTTCAGCACTTCGAGAGGCCCAAAGGACTTGAAGAGGTTGCGGATCTCGATCGCCGGAACGGAACTCATACCCGACCCGTCTTCGTCTCGAGACGTCTGGCAACTTGTGTGAGCGGAATAGTGAGGGCGAGGTATACCAATCCGGCCACAATGAGAGGAGTCGCATTGGCGTTGGAGATGACCCCTTCTCGTGCAAAGCGGGTCAACTCCTTGGTTGAGGCGGTCACGCCGAGCACTGAGATCAGGGACGTGTCCTTGATGAGTATGACGAATTCGTTGGTCAGCGGCGGAATGATCGTGCGCAGCGCTTGGGGGAGGACGATCCACCGCATAGTCTGGCTCTTCGAGAGACCGAGGGAGCGGCCCGCTTCGTTCTGGCCGGGTGGAACCGATTCGATGCCTGCCCGGATCGTCTCCGCCATGTAGGCGCCTGTTACGAGGGCGAGCGCTATGACGCCACGCCAAAAGATCGGCATCTGGCGGAAACCCGCGATACCTATCGGTAGTCCGAGTCCGATCAGGATGATCGTCAAGAGAAGAGGCAAACCTCGGAGAACTTCAATGTAGACGGTAGAGACGATTCGAAACACTCTGATCTTCGAGATCCGCATGAGAGCCATCGTCATCGCAATCACAAATCCACCGGTGAACCCGACCGCGGTGAAGATCAGGGTGTTGCGGGCAGCCAGCAGGATGATGTCGGGGAAGAGACTGGCTGCCACATCGGGGTTCGCCAGTGTCTTCTGGAGGTTGGGCCAGTCGGCGATGAATGCGAGTAGAGCAATCAGCGCGATGGAGGTCGCGTAGATCGTCCAACGGATCCTCGTTTGCCTCTGCTTCTTGGCTAATCCACCGGAAAACATTAAGGAGCACCCTACACGGGTGCTCCTTAATCGTGTCGGGCAGAGCGGCGGTTTAGCTGCTCGTACCGAAGTACTTCACGAAGATCTCGTCGTATCCGCCGTCGTCGCGCATCTCTGCGAGAGCTGTGTTTATGTCATCTATAAGGTCGGTGTTGTCGAGCGACGCCGCGAACCCATATTGCTCGCCCGTTGGGAACTTGGCTGTAACCACGAAGGCGTCGTCCTGGGTGGACCGATATCCATTCACGGGGAGGTCTTGAAGAATGGCATCGATGTCACCGCTCGCCAATGAGAGGAACATTCCTGCCGCTTCATCGAAGCTGACGATTTCCACACCATCCGGAGCGTTCTCTTCGGCGTAGATCTCTCCGGTGGTTCCAACCTGGACCCCGACCTTCTTCCCGACGAGGGAATCGAGGTCTGTGAGCGATCCGGCGTCGGCCGCTCGAACCAACAACGACTGATCTGCGTCGAAGTATGGATCGGCGAATAACGCTTGCGCAGCGCGTTCATCGGTGATGGTCATTGCTGCAACGACCACGTCACAAGTACCGGCATCCGGTTGGAGCCAGATACCTTCGAACGGCTGCACGGTGGGCTCCATCTCGAGGCCCATCCGACTCGCAACTTCGGCGATCATGTCCATGTCGAATCCGGTTAGCGTTCCATCTTCTGCATAGATTTCAAACGGCTCGTAGGGCGCATCGGTGCATACCGTCAACGTTCCCTCTGCGAGTGTGCTCGCGCCCCCCCCACAGGCGACAAGCAGCATGGCCAAGACCACAAAGGTGATCAACAGGCGTTTCGTCATCGCTTCCTCCTAGGTTTGTTGCTTGGACGCCATCGCATCCACCCTGCCAATCTACCGGCATCAACCGCCGCGTACCGAACCGGGCAGCAAACCAGCGTGGCTATTGTGCCGATATGCAAATTCAGAGGTACGGCGCGCAATCGATGGTTCTTCCACTTGAACACGTGTTGCTCAAGCGACCCGGGCAACCTTTCGGTGATGCGTTCGACAATCCCGCGCTCGGCTATCTCCATCCCGTCGATCTCCCCGAAGCGCAGCGTGAACACGATGCCTTTGTTGCCTTGCTCGAATCACTCGGCGTCACCGTTCACCTGCTCGAGGCCGAAACGGGAAGCCCCGACCTCATCTACGCCTACGACCCGATGCTTGTGACCGACCGTGGCGTGATCTCGCTGCGATCAGGCAAACCCAATCGTGTCGGTGAAGAGGAGCCGATGGAAGCCTGGGCGAATGCATCAGGGATTCCGACGCTCGGGCGCATTGAAGCTCCCGGCACGGTGGATGGCGGTGACACGTTCTGGCTGACACCCGACATCTTTTGTATTGGTCGTTCCCTGCGAACCAATAGGGCCGGTGCACAACAACTCGCCGAGATAGTCGGCGGTCGTGTCGAGATCTTCGACGTCCCCTACGGCAACGGCCCGGATGAGTGCCTGCACCTTCTGAGCGTGATATCTCCCGTTGCCGAGAATGCTG
Organism: bacterium; assembly: GCA_024641325.1. Lineage (GTDB taxonomy): Bacteria > Actinomycetota > Acidimicrobiia > Spongiisociales > JAHEDJ01 > JAHEDJ01. The sequence goes on from JAHEDJ010000007.1 coordinate 31,564, forward strand.
CCGCCGTGTATCTCCCCTTGATGCCCGCCGGGCTCTGGGAACTCCTCGTGGAGAACGACATCAAGATGATCCCCATTCCGGACGAGGAGTTCGAAAGCCAGGGATGCAACTTGCTGACCATCCGGCCGGGTGTCGTTGTGATGGTGGAGGGCAATCCAAAGACCCAAGTTGCTCTCGAGGAAGCGGGCATCGAGGTGCATACCTTCTCCGGCAAGCAGATCTGTGTCAACGGGAGCGGTGGACCTACCTGTCTGACCCGTCCGGTCTTGCGCGGCTGATGTCCGGCCTTTCCGCGCGGGAGCAAGAGCTTGTCGCGGCGATCGACGAGGGCCGGCTGGCAAGCGAGTTGAAGGCACTAGTCCAGATCCGCTCTATTACAGGATCTGAGGACGAGGCGCAGAACGCTTGCGCAGACTTGATGGGCGAGGCCGGTTTGGCCGTACGACGAATCGAAACCGATCCGATCGCTCTCCAGTCCGATCCCGATTGGCCTGGACAGGAGATGGAGCGTTCGACTCTACCGGTCGTAGAAGGAAGCCTCGGGGATCACGCCGGCAAGCGCATCTTGCTCGTGGGACACGTCGATGTGGTGCCGCCCGGGGATCCCGTCAAGTGGACGAAACCCATCTGGGACGGACTGGTTGAAGACGGCAACCTCTTCGGTCGCGGGTCTGTCGACATGAAGGGTGGAGTGGTCTCGATCATTGCCGCGGTGCGGGCCCTCAACGAGAGCGGCCTGACGGGCAGGCTCGAGGGCTCCGTCGCGGTGGCGACGGTACCTTCCGAAGAGGACGGCGGACAGGGAATGCTGGCGGCGATTCGTGCCGGCGTGACCGGTGATGCGGCTGTGATTACCGAGCCGACCCGGTTGGATATCGCAGTTGCCCATGCAGGCTCTATTACGTTCCGCCTTGGGATTCCGGGCCGTGCTGCGCATGCTTCGATGCGACGGGAAGGCGTGTCGGCGCTTCACAAGCTAGGACTGTTGCTCGAAGCGCTCGACCAGGACGAGGCATCCCGGAACGCGGCCGTGGTCGACCGGCGTATGAGTTCGCTAGGACTCCCGTATCCGACCATTGTCGGGAAGGTCCGCGGCGGCGACTGGGCGTCCACCGTGATGGACCACCTCGTTGTGGACGGGCGGTATGGAGTGAAGCTAGGCCAGACAACTGGCGAAGCTGAAGAAGACCTGCGGGAATGCCTCCAGGTCACCTGGGACCGGGACGAGTTTCTCCAGAACTATCCGCTGGACCTCGAGATAACGGGAGGCAAGTTCGCGTCATCCTCGATCCCGGACGGTCACAGCCTTCCACAGACGCTCCGCTCCGTTGTCACCGATTCTCTCGGGAAGGAATCACAGCTTATCGGGGTACCTTACGGAGCCGATATGCGCCTGCTGATTCAGCATGCCGGAGTTCCAACCGTCATGTTTGGCCCGGGGGATGTTGCGGTTGCCCATTCGGCCGATGAGCATGTGCCCCTCGCGGATGTCGCCGATTGTGCCAGGGCACTGGCGGTCTACCTGCTGAGGGAACTCAGCTAGAACGCTGCGCAGGGTATTCTCCCCCAACCCCCAGCGGGGAGCTGGTCTCGCCGGCAGGCGAGAGCGAACTCCGAACTACACCGGATGCTCAAGTTCCTCGGGCGGCTTCCGATACCTGTGTGTTGGCACCAATGGAGGTAGAAGTGGGTACCGGCACGTTCCACCGCTGCGCCGCGGGCGCGGCGGCTCTTCTCATTGCAGTGAGCTTCACCGTCGTACCGGTTCCGCCGGCGTCGGGAGCAGAGCTCTATCCGATGATCTTTCCAGTATTGGGGCCGAACCACTACACGGATACTTTCGACGCGGCAAGGTCCGGCGGTCGCACTCATCAAGCGACGGACATCATGGCCGACAAGATGATTCCCGTCGTAGCTGCTGCGTCCGGCACCGTCGGCTGGATGCAGGATGTTGTCGGCGGAAGCTGCTGTGCCATGGCTCTCCACCACGATGACGGATGGTCGAGCTGGTACATCCATCTGAACAACGACACACCGGGAACCGACGACGGTCTCGGCTTCGGGTTCGCGGAAGGCATCACGTCGGGCGTGCACGTGGCGGCCGGCCAGCTCATCGGATGGGTGGGTGACAGCGGCAATGCCGAGCAGGTTGGGTCGCATCTGCACTTTGAGTTGCACCGCCCCGACGACACCAGGTTCAACCCCTACGAAAGCCTGCTCGCCGCGACGGTCGTAAGTCAGCCGATCGTCGGAAACGATCAGGACGGTGACGGCGTCGATGATCCGCTCGATAACTGTCCTGCCGTTCCGAACCCTCATCAGTCGGATTCGGACGGGAATGGTATCGGCGACAAATGTGACCCATGGGCGGACGTTCCGATCGATTACTGGGCCCGCGCCTCCATTGACACTCTCTTTGGGGAGGGGATAACGGTCGGGTGCTCGACCGATCCGCTTCGCTTCTGCCCCGAGGGCGCTTTGACCAGAGCCGAGATGGCGACGTTCCTTCTGCGCGCGGTAGGTGGAACACCCGCGACACCCAGCGGGTATTTTGCCGATGCCCCGGCCGGCAGTTGGTACTTACCCTTCATCGAATCGCTCTACGACCTCGGTATCACAGAGGGCTGTGATACCAACCCACTCACCTTCTGCCCGGAAGAACAGGTCAGCCGCGCTCACATCACGACCTTCCTGATCCGGTCGATTGGGGAGAGCCCCGCCGACGCGTATCACGGCTATTTCACCGATGTCCCCGAGGGCGCCTGGTACACACCGTTCGTCGAGCGCCTATTCGAGCTCGGGATCGTCGGCGGGTCCGACGACGGGACGTTCGGGCCGAACGAGATAATCACGAGGGCCGAAATGGCGGTTCTGGTGGACACAGCGTTGGTGTCGGGCCGCTAGCTGCGCCCGCCGGCCAACGGCCACTGGCCAGAGGCCCATCGCGAATCGCGACTTCATCCTCCCGCCACGAACTCCAACACCGTGGCCGCAATCGACTCCGCGTCGAGGCCGACCGACTTCAGGACATCTGCTGCAGATCCCGGCGGCAAGAAAGAATCAGGCAAGCCGAGTACACGGATTCGGTCGGCTAGACCATGGGGACTCACCGCCTCGAGCACTCCGGCGCCGAAACCGCCGCTGACGACGTTGTCTTCAAGGGTTACGACCAGTGGATACGAGCGCACCCAATCGAGCAAACGCTCGTCCATTGGCTTGACCCAGCGGGCATTGACTACGCCGGCCGACACGCCCTTCTGGCCCAGCGTTGATGCCGCCTTCTGTGCGTGTTCGACCATGCGGCCGGTGGCCAGCATCAGAACCTGCGAACCGGAATCTATCTCTTCCCACACTCCGATCTCGATCGGATCGACCGGCAGTGAAGGAACGCTTCCGGCCCCGTTCTTGGGAAACCTTATGGCCATTGGACCATCGTGCCGGATTCCGGCAGCGACCATCGCACACAGCTCGTATGCATCTGACGGTGCGCCGATGGTCATTCCCGGAATCATCCGCAGGAAGGACAAGTCGAACGCTCCGTGGTGGGACGGGCCGTCCGGGCCCGTTACACCGGCTCTGTCCAGCAGGAAGGTCACCGGCAGGTTGTGCAGGGCCACGTCCATCATCAGCTCATCGAAAGCCCGCTGCATGAAGGTTGAGTAGAGAGCGACAACAGGCCGTTTGCCGCTCATCGCCAGTCCCGCTGCCAGCGCGACGGCATGCTGCTCCGTTATGCCGGTATCAATGACTCGATCGGGGAACTCGTCCGCCATTTCACTCAGACCTGTCGGAGAGATCATGGCCGCACTTATCGCGATGATGTCTTCGTTCTTCCTGGCTTCATGCAACACCGCCCCGGCGGCGATGTTCGTCATCTTCAGCTCCGAACTGGTCGGCTTCCCCGATTCGACGTCGAAAGTTCCCACTCCGTGCAACTTCTCGACCTCGTCGTTGATGGCCGGCTCATAGCCGCGCCCTTTCTCGGTGATCACGTGAACGATGGCGGGCTCACCCATGTCCTTGGCGTGTTCAAAAGCTTCCTCCAGCGCTTCGAAGTCATGACCGTCGAGCGTGCCAGAGTATTTCAGTCCCAGAACATCGAAGAAAGTGGCAGGCTCCACAAGCTGCTTGAAACCCTCCTTGACCCGGAAGGCCAGTTCATCGGCCGTATCGCCCACGATCGGAAGGCTGCGGAGTATTCGTCCCATCAGCTTCTTGGCGTGCTCGTAGCGCGGGTCGAATCGCAGATGAGCGAGCGCGGCGAGCCCACCCACCGTTGGTGCATAAGAACGCCCGTTGTCGTTGACGACGATGATCAAGTTTGGCGGTTTGGAGACGGCGATGTGGTTGAGAGCCTCGTAGGCGACGCCGCCGGTCAACGCCCCGTCTCCGATCACGGCGATCGTGTAGCGCCCGTTGCCTTCCGCCGCGTTGGCGATGGCATTGCCGAGGCCGTAGCTGAGCGCCACGGAGGCGTGGCTGTTCTCGACGAAGTCGTGCTCGCTCTCCGTGCGGCTCGGATACCCGGCCATCCCCCCGAAGCTTCGCAGTGTGTCGAACCCATCCTGGCGGCCGGTAACGATCTTGTGGACGTACGCCTGGTGTCCGACATCCCAGTAGATCCGGTCGGTGGGGCTGTCGAATACACGGTGAAGGGCGAGTGTCAACTCAACGATGCCGAGATTCGGTGAAAGGTGGCCGCCGGTCCGTGAGATCTTTTCGATCATGAACTCGCGAATTTCCGAAGCCAGTTGCTCGAGTTCGTCTCGACCGAGAGCCCGCAGATCGGCGGGTTCCTTTATCTGGTTGAGGAGTTCTGAGGTCACGCTTCACTACCTGTTGGGAGGCAAAGATTTCGTCGGCCGTTCCGCCCGGATCACGGCTTGGAATGAGGGCCACAGCCTAGCGTGGCAACGGGTCTCTGGTCACCTCGCACTTGGAATAGGTCCCACTTTCGGTTGAAGCGGCCGCCAAAGCGAGTCTATGGTGGAAGCCAATATCGGGGAGGACTACTCACCCGAGTTCCCTTTGTGGGAGGAGCGGAATGAATCTCAAGAAACTGATCGCGTTACTGGCGGTGTTTGCTCTCATCCTGGCGGCTTGTGATGCCGGCGGTGGTGGCGACGATGAAACAACGCCAACGACTGCAGCCACGGACGACGGCGGCGGCACCGATGACGGCGGCGGCACCGACGACGGCGGCGGCGATACTGGGGCGCAGACCGGTGGCAACCTCCTCGAGGAAGTCATCGCACGCGGCACGCTCAACTGCGGCGTGAACGAGACCTTGCCTGGCTTCGGCTCGAAGGACGAGGCCGGTGCTTTTGTCGGGTTCGACGTCGATCTATGCCGGGCAGTAGCCGCGGCAGTGTTGGGCGACTCCGAAGCTGTTGAATACACGGCTCTGACGGCCGCGCAGCGCTTCGAGGCATTGTCCTCGGGCTCAATCGACATGCTCAGCCGTAACACGACTTGGACTCAGAGCCGTGACGGCGAGCTGGGTGTGGACTTCGCTCCGACAACGTACTACGACGGCCAGCAGGTCATGGCTCGCTCGGCAGACGGATTCGACAGCGGTTCGGGTTTGTCCGATCTGGCCGGTGCCGTTGTGTGCACGAACGCCGGTACGACGACCGAGAAGAACATCACCGAAGCCATGCAGGCAGCTGGTGCGGACTTCACGCTGACCACCTTCGAGGACTTCAACATCGTGTTGGAGAACTTCAAGAGCGGCGCCTGCGACGCGGTCACGACCGACGGTTCTGGTCTCATCTCGAGGAAGTCCACCGATGAGCCGGCTCCCGGCGACTGGGTGATCTTCCCTGCTGTGCCGATCTCCAAGGAGCCACTCGGTCCCGGCGTCGCCCAGGGTGACGCGAAGTGGGCCGATGCGGTCAACTGGACGATGTACGCATTGATCATCGCCGAAGAGCAGGGGATCACCTCTGCCAACGTCGACGACATGCTGGCCAACCCGCCGAATGGTGAGGTTCAGCGTCTGCTCGGTGGCGAGGAAGAGAAGCAGACGGCCATGGGCCTGCCTGCCGATGCTTTCTACAACGTCATCAAGCAGGTCGGAAACTACGGTGAGATCTTCGACACGCACCTCTCGGTGCTGGGGCTCGAACGTGGCCTCAACGCCCTGTGGAGTGACGGTGGCCTGCTCTACGCACCACCGGCGAGGTAATAACTAGAGGAAATCGTGAGGGGGCGCGCGAGCGCCCCCTCACCAGAACCAACACACTCGGAGGAGTTACTTGACGCAGACGGCCGCTCCGAAAGCAGCTCACGAGCGACCCCCATTCTGGCGGGACGCAACAGTTCTGAAGTGGGCTGCTCAGATTGCCGTTCTCCTCGGACTCGTCTTTGTAGCGGTAATCGCCGCTCGCAGCGCAGCCAGGAACCTCGAGGCCCAGGGGCTCACCTTCTCATGGCGGTTCCTGAGCGATCCTCCAGGAATTCAACTCTCAGAAGGCTTTGCGACCCTGCCCGATTCGGGGCTTGAAGCAATCCTGGTCGGCGTCGTCAACATGTTGCGGGTCACCGCCTCCGGTGTTGTGGCCGCCACGATCCTCGGGGTCGTAATAGGTATTGCCAGGCTCTCTTCCAACTGGTTGGTGAACAAATCTTCGACCGTCTACGTCGAGACGATTCGCAACATTCCACTCTTGCTCCAGATTGTGTTCTGGGCTGCGGTTTTCGTCTCTTTCCCCAGTCTGGAGTCGGAGGGTTCGGGTCCCATCGAGGGGTGGCTGTACGCCACGAACAAGGGCCTGTCGATTCCGTGGTTCTTCCCGCGTGAGGCGTTCTGGCAATGGGCCGTCTTCCTACTTGCCGGTGCGATCGCCGCCCGGTTTGTGTTCAGGTGGCGGATCAAGGTCCTGGAGGAAACCGGGCACGACGCCCATGCCGTGGGGTATTCGCTCGCCGCCTTTCTGGCGTTCGCCTTCGTCGGCTGGTTTGCGCACCCCCTCGCCGGAGCGATTGGATGGATCTTCGGCGGCCTGGCATGGCTGTTCGGCAGCATACCGGTGCTGCTAATGCAGATCGTTTTGGCGGCTCTGGCAGTTGGCCTGGCCGCCTGGTGGATCAAACGATTCCTCGACTCGTTGCGGAGCCCGGCCGGCCTGGCGCGGCTCACCGACGATGACATCTTCCGTATGGGTCTCGCCGGCGCGATGGGTCTGGTGGCGGCCGTCGTCTTCTTCTTGGTCCCGGGGATCACCGAAGGCATCAACCTCGGACTCGAGCGCCTATTCGAATTCTGGGATACCAAATTCGACTTTCTTAGAACCGGCACCGTGCTCGAATTCGGACGCCCCACCGTGGAAACACCGGGACGCTTTGCCGGCTTCGGGTTGACCGGCATGACGATGAGTGGCCCCTTCTTCGGTGTGTGGATGGGCGTAACGCTCTACACGGCGGCGTTCATTGCTGAGATCGTGCGCGGTGGCATCTTGGCCGTCGCCAAGGGACAAACTGAGGCCGGACTGGCGCTGGGCCTCAAGCGGGGCCAGCTGTTGCGGATGATCGTCCTGCCGCAGGCATTTCGCATCATCCTCCCGCCGATGGGCAACCAGTACCTCAATCTGGCCAAGAACACATCTCTCGGAATCGCGGTGGGATACGCCGAGGTAGTCGCAGTCGGGCAGACCCTCTTCAATCAGACCGGTGCAACGATTCAAGTCATCCTGATCTGGATGGGTTTCTATCTGCTGGTCAGCTTGATTCTTTCCGCCATTGTCAACTGGTACAACCGTCGAGTCGCACTGGTGGAGCGCTAATGACCGACCCGATCGTCAACGAAGTACAGGAGTCCGAGAGCGCTCCCGAGAAGCCGTCGGCCGGCGCGATTCGTTGGGCGAAGGAGAACCTCTTCTCGTCGGTAATCAACTCGATCCTCTCGCTCTTGATGCTCGCCATCATCGTGCTCTTCGTAAGAGGACTATTGAGTTATCTGTTCTCCGAGGAGCGGCTGTGGAACGTCATCCCGCGGAACATGAAGCTCTATTGGACCGAGGCATACCCGGTGGCCGAGATGACCCGGACCTGGGTTTCGCTCGGGGTTGTCGTTGTTCTCACCGGACTCAGCCTGGCGGTTTGGAGGGTCGGTGGCAGAACCTCTCCTCGTCAGTTCGGGCGTACTCTCACCTCACTGGGTATTGCCGGCCTCGTGCTCGCCATCCTCGCTGACGCGTCGGCAGGAATCCGGATCGGCGCGGCAGTGGTTGGCGCCGTTCTGATCCTGGCCGGACAAGCCGTTCGTCTGATGGCAGGCCCCGGTTTCAAAGAAGAAACGATCCACATTCGCAGCATCCTGCTCGGTGTCCTGGCGATCATCGGGGGCATCGTCTGGATTCTGCCTATCGAGTCGGGTACCAAGGTCAGCTTGAGCATCCAGGGTGTTCTGCTGGTGGTTTCCTATCTATTGGGTGGGTTGATAACGAGTCGGGTATCCGGCGGGCTTGCACGAGGCGCTCTCGTTGGATTGTGGATGCTGTCGCTGCCGGTCATCTATCTGGTCATCCAGCGGGCCCCGGTTGTTGCCGACGTGCCGCTGATGTCGGTGTTCCTGCCATCGGTGGTCGGTTTCATAGTTGTCGGCGGAGCCTTTCTGTGGTGGGCAGGATCCGGTAAGGCTGGAGAGCCGGGACGCCTTGCTGCCGGTGTCGTTGTACTGGCCGCCCTGGGGTCATGGGCGGTCTCCCTGCCGATGCTCGTGCGGTTCCTCCTTCTCGGTCTGGCAACGTTCGCCCTCGCTGCACCAACTTTCGGGGGAACCTCGAAAGCGCAGAAGAACATCGTCGTTGCCTGGTCGGCCGGGGTTTTGCTCACGGCCTACTTCATGGCGATGATGCAGGCGGATACCGGCCTCGAGGGACTCCAGGGAGAGTTCATCGGCGGCCTCAACCTGACCTTCCTACTCGCTCTCGCCGGTCTGGCGATCTCTTTCCCGATCGGCATCATGCTCGCCCTCGGCCGTACCTCATCCATGCCCATCTTCCGATTGCTGAGCACCGGCTACATCGAGACGGTCCGCGGGGTTCCTCTCATTACCGTGCTCTTCTTCGCCAACCTGGTGATCAACCGGTTCCTTCCGCGTGAAGTGGAACTGGACGATGTTGTGAAGGCGATCGTGGCCGTCGCGCTCTTCTCGGCGGCCTACCTGGCCGAGAACGTCCGTGGTGGCCTTCAGTCGATTCCAAAAGGCCAGTACGAGGCGGCCAAGGCGATGGGTTTGTCGACCGTGCAGACGACGGTCTTCATCACCCTTCCGCAGGCTTTGCGGTCGGTCATCCCTGCACTGGTCGGCCAGGTCATTTCGCTGTTCAAAGACACGTCGCTCGTGGCGATCATCGGCTTGGCCGACTTCCTGCGGGTGGCTCGCGACATCGTGCCTAATCAGCCGGCGTCGCTCGGAAGCCTCCGGGAGAGCCTGCTCTTTGCGATGGTGATCTACTGGATCTTCACATTCAATGTCAGTCGCGCCAGCCTGAGGCTGGAGCGAAAGCTCGGCGTCGGCGAGCGGTAAGCGGAGGTAAATGTGCCAGGCGATAAAGACATCATCATCAGCGAGGGCGTCAAGAAGTGGTTTGGGGACTTCCAGGCCCTCAAAGGTGTTGACCTCCGGGTCAAAGAAGGTGAAGTTGTCGTCATCATCGGTCCGTCCGGGTCTGGCAAGTCAACTTTCATTCGCTGCATCAACCGTCTCGAGGTTCACCAAGAGGGCCGCATCGTCGTCGATGATGTGGAGCTGACCAACGATCTGCGCAATATCGAGAAAATACGCTCCGACGTCGGCATGGTGTTCCAGCAATTCAATCTGTTCCCACACCTGACCGTCATGCAGAACATCACTCTTGCCCCCATCTGGGTTCGCAAGCACACGAGAGCCGACGCGGAAGCGACCGCGATGGCCTTGCTGGAACGGGTCGGCATCCCCGAACAGGCAGAAAAGTTCCCCGGCCAGCTCTCCGGCGGCCAGCAACAGCGTGTGGCGATCGCCCGTTCGTTGGCGATGGAACCCCGGATCATGCTCTTCGACGAGCCGACCTCCGCGCTCGATCCCGAGATGATCAAGGAGGTTCTGGACGTCATGAAGGAGCTCGCTCAGTCGGGTATGACGATGCTCGTCGTCACCCATGAGATGGGATTCGCCAAGGAAGTCGCCGACCGGGTTCTGTTCTTCGACTACGGCGCCATCGTCGAAGCCGGTACGCCCGAGCACTTTTTCACGAGCCCCGAGCACGACCGAACGAAGCTGTTCCTGAGCCAGATTCTCTGAGCACGCGGGCAGTTGCCGTTTTCCGGGATGGCGGTATCCGATCGCATGGCCGCCCGATAACACGCCGATCAGCCGGTTTGTCTCAGGTCGCGCCGATCGAACAGCACGGCCGATAGCGCCACCAATCCCACGAACAAACTGGTCAAGACTGCCCCGTGGCCCCAATGCATACCGTTCAACAGCGGGTCGCTCGTCAGGTAGTAGTAGAACGGTGTCCATTTGGCCAGGCCTGCCAGGCTCTCGCTGAACGGCAGGAAGGCGTGGAGCACGAACAGGACCAGTGCTAGTCCGACTGTGCCGAAAGCGGCGAAACGGGGCCGTCCCGTTCCGGCACTCAAGGCCAACGACAAGGCGCCGAACACCATCCCGAGGAGCGTCACCAGCAGGCAGATGGCCGCGATGTTGCCCATGCTCATTCCCAAGCCCCCGATGAGCGACCCGAGAGCAACCCCGGAGAAAGTGGCGAAACCGACGATCGCGGCGCCGATCACGATCGAAACAGTCTTCTCGTACACGATCTTCGATCGCTTGATTGGATTGGCGAGCAGCAGGCCCATAGTGCGGTTCGCTTCTTCTCCGGCCAGCGCCCGTGCCCCGATGGCGATCGTGACCACCATGACTGCGATCGGCGCCATCAGGCCGAACGTTTCTATCTGGTAGAACCCTTCAGGAGTTCCCAGATCTCCTCCGCCGAACAGGCTGAGGAGTCCCTCGGGGAGGGATTTCCCCATATCGATGAGGAACTCGTCGACCCAGTTGTACATCGGACCGATCAGGATGCCCATGATCAGGAACTCCACGTAGGACACGACTATGAGCAATCCCTGGTGCTCGGTGAGGGTCTTGATCCAGATTCGTGAAACCCGTGCCGATCCTGCGAGGCGATCAGCGACCTTCTTGGTCATGGGGTTTGCTCGCAGGCGGTCGATCAGCGAAACGCCGGTGCTTTGTCCTCGAAGGTCACGCCGGTTCAACCCCACGACGGCCGCCAGTGCGAGCACCGCAATTCCGGCGAACAGAACACCGATGTGGCCCCAGTCGACCCCGTTCAGAACTGGTTCGGTGGCCGAGTAGTAATACCACGGGAAGACTTTCGCGACGCTTTCGAGACCTTTGATGAGGGGGAACAGTCCGACTCCGATGAAAGAGAGAACCATGACTCCGGCCGCAACACCGGACGCCAGTCCGGTCCTGCCGGTCCAGGCGCCGATGGCCATCGCCAGGAATCCGTGAAAGATCGATATGACAAACATGTGCCATGCGAGGGCTGCGATGTGCATGCCGCCGATCTGAACGTCCAGCAGGGCCGGGGTTGCCTCACCGAATGCCCAGAGAATCAGAGCACCGACTCCCGTGAGCCCTATCAAGGAAGCCGCCTTCGACGCGAGAACGTGGGTCCGGCTCTTGGGATTCCCGAGGAGCAGGCCCATCGTGCCGTTGCGTTCTTCGCCGGCGATCGATGCCGATCCCATCGAAAGGGCCAGCGCGGCGAGTGTGAGTGCCCCGTACGAGGCATAGATGGCGCCGTAGGCGAGACCCCCTGCATCTGTGTCTTCAGCGATCCCCATCAGTGCTCGAACCGCCTCCGGCATGCTCGTGTACAGGGAGAGATCGATGTTGCGATATGCCGACATGCCCATTAGAAGGAGCAGGCCAATGCTCACTGCCCCGATAGCGATCCCCTTCCATCTGTCGAGGAGGTTCTTGGTGAGGACGGTTGCCAGCATCAGGCCGTGACCTCCTCATCGCGGTAGTAGGTGAGGAAGATCTCTTCGAGGTCGGCTTCCTGGGTGGTGATGTCCAGAACGTGGAATTGCTCGGTGACGACCTTGAGCAACGTCTCCATCTGTCCGTCGAAGGAGAGGGTCGCGTGCTCATTCTGCGTGCTGACCTCGCGTACGCCGGGGAGACCTTCGAAGGCGGATCCGTCGATCGGACTGTCGAAGAAGATGCTCACCGTACGGATCGCTTTCGACCGTAGGCCGGCCACGTCTTCGACCGCGATCAGCTTGCCGTGGCGGATGATGCCGACACGGTTGGCTACTCGTTGCACCTCCGACAGCGTGTGGCTGGAGAGAAACACCGTGCGGCCCTCTGCAGCGACCTCACGCATCATCTTCTGGAACTCTCGCTGCACCAGAGGATCGAGACCGGAACTGGGCTCGTCCATGATCAGAAGATCCGGCCGGTTCATAAAGGCCTGGATCAAACCGACCTTCTGCCGGTTACCCGAGGAGAGGTCCCCCACCTTCTTGTCGAGATCGGCATCGAGCCTGTCGGCCAGGGCCTCGACGTACGACCACTCAACCCCGCCGCGCAGGTTGGCGAAGTAGGTGAGGGTGTCTCGGCCGGTGAGGTTGGGGTACATGGCCAGATCACCCGGCACGTAGCCGATATGACGTCGGATCTCCACCGACTGCTCGTGCGTGTCCATGCCGAGAATCGATGCCCGTCCTGCCGTCGGCCGGATTTCGTCGAGGATCGTGCGGATCATCGTTGTTTTGCCTGCCCCATTTGGGCCTAGAAATCCGAAGATTTCGCCGGGCCGGATGTCCAGATCGAGATCGACGAGAGCCTTCACCTCTCCGTAATGCTTCGTGAGTCCCTCGGTGTGGATGGCGATCTGCTCAGTCATGCGGGTTCCTTTGCATCATTGGAGGCGTCGGCGAATGCCTCGGCCCATAGGCTCTTTGTGACGTCGGTAATGATTCCGCCGAGGACATCCATTGCAGGCAGCACGTAGGCAGCGGCGGACTCGGGATCTCGAGAGAAGTCGGCGGTGATATCCACGCCGAGCAGACGCTCCATGTGCTGGTGGAGAACGATGCCCCCGAGTGACCAGAGCGTGAGAAGGGCGGCTCGCTGGCGAGGAATGTCGCTGGGGGTTAGTAGACCGGCTGCGACGCCCGTCTCCATGTAGCCGATTGCGTCGTTCACCAACTCGTCGACCAGATCGTCGACATGAGGAGACCCATCCACGATCGTTCGTGCTAGATAGCGAAGGAGAGGCGCTCCGCCGACGGTGGACCGCAGCGCCGCTAGGGGGTCGATGCCGGCCCCTTGTGCCATCGCGCTGCCTTTCTGTTCGCGGATTCGGGCAGCGACGTACTCGTCGCAGGCGACTCGGAGGGCGTCCTTCGACCCGAAGTGATGAATCACCAAACCGGCAGAGACGCCGGCGGCAGCTGCGATGGTGCGGAGACTGGTGGAATCTATGCCCTCGGCGGCGAAACACTCCATGGCCGCATCGCGGATGCGGGCTTTGGCCGTGCGGTCATCGACGCCTGAACGCATGTTCAATAATCTAAACGCACGTTCTGTCTCGCGCAAACCGCCGAACCGTTCTGGCGTCGATTCTTCCACTTCTGTTGGGAGCCGTTGAAGTCAGAACAGGACTGGTGTTGGTCTAGCCTCTCCGTGTGTTCCGGCGTGTTGGACTGATTGTGGTGCTGGCTCTCGCGGCGTGTTCGGGTGAGGCCGGATCGTCGACGGCCGTTACCACTCCAGATACCACGCCGGCCACTTCAACTACGCCGCATACCAGTACGACAACGCTGCCGACCCTCGAGTCGTGTGCAGACATCCCGTACCGACCGCTGGTAGTGCCCGATCGAGCAGCGGGTTTGGAGACGGATCCAGCCGATCTGGGCGATGATCCGTACTCCACCATCCCCGGAACGACCATTCGTCTCTGGGTCGATACGGACTCCGAACCCGTCATGGCGCTTGTGCGAGGGGCGTTGCCCCCGGAACCATGGGCGGGCCCGACCGCCCGTGTCGAGGTGTTGCGCGAAGCCGCCGCGCTCGGTCCGTTGCAAGACGGTGTGTGGGCGGTGGCCTGGTTTGAGAGTGAGGATCGCTGCGATCTCTACACGCTCGTCCTCTATCCGCCGACGTCTGCCGAGGAGGCGCTCTCGGTGGCGGAATCGCTGATACCGGACAGATGAGGACGCGGCCGGGCCGGTGGCGAAAACCACCGGCCCAACACTCTATCTGCCCACGAGTACGTGGCTACATGGGTTCGCGGGGAGCGGGTTCCTCGCCGGGTTCGAACACCGGGTTGCTTGCCGTAACCCGGGTCGCCTTCGCCGCGCCCGTCGGTTCGACATCGATGAACAAGTCGCGCAGAGCGCCGAGGCTTCCGAGAATGCCCGAAGTCTCCAACGGCAGGAATATCTTCGTTGCCTGCCCGTCTGCGATTCCCTGCAACGCCTCCAGGTAGCGGATGGCGATCAGGTCCGGTGTCGGGTCGCCCGTGTGGATGGCGCCGAACACACGCTCGATGGCCTGTCCTTCACCTTCGGCGACCGTGAGCTTCTGGTATTTGTCGGCGTCGGCCACACGCTTGATGGCCTCTGCTTCACCTTCGGCCCTCAGGATCTGCGCTTCCTTCACACCCTCTGCTTTGAGGATGGCGGACCGCTTCTGACCTTCGGCCTCCGTGACGATCGCACGCCGGTCGCGCTCTGCCTTCATCTGGCGGTGCATGGCGTCGGTGACATCCGGTGGCGGCTCGATCCGCTGGATCTCGACACGGACCACGCGGGTTCCCCACTTGTCGGTCGCCTCGTCGAGGATCGCCCGCAACGTCGTGTTGATCAACTCACGCGAAGTCAGCGCCTCGTCGAGTTGCAGATCACCGATGACGTTACGGAGGTTCGTCTGTGCAAGCTTGATGACCGCCTGGGCGAAGTTCTGCACGTTGTACTGAAGCTTCACCGGATCGGTTGCCTCGTAATAGATGACCGCGTCGACGGTGACGACCACGTTGTCCTTGGTGATGACCTCTTGCGGCGGAACGTCGATGACCCGTTCACGCATGTCGACCTTCGTCATGCGCTTCACGAATGGCATAACCCAGCGCAGGCCTTCTCCTACCGTTCGCTCGTACCTACCCAGGAACTCGATGAGCCCCTGTTCGAACGGGCGAACCACCTTGAGGCCCATCGCGGCGATCACGATCGCCATCAACGCGAGGACGATCAGTAATCCAATCAATGCCTCCATGTCTTCTCCCTTTCTCCTGTTGCTTGTCCTGGTTCTTCAAAGCTCGGCTGCTACAAGTTGGGCACCGCGGGTGCCTCCTCGATCTTCGTTCGGGTCATGCCGGATCGTCCGCGGTCACTACGAGGCGGGACCCGGTGATACGAATCACCCTGACGGGTGTGCCCTCCTCGATGATCTCGCCCTCGGTTGTGGCTCGCCACTTCTCCGACTCCATCCGCACCATGCCCGTGCTGGCTACGGGGTCGATTGTCTCGAGGACTATGGCCTTGGCGTGGAGGTAGCGGTTGCTGCCTACCGGAGTCGGCTCGTGGTCGTCTTGATGGTGCACGAACCGTCGCACGAAGAACAGTGAGAGGATCGACACGACGAAGAACGTGATCCATTGAGCTGCCGGCCCGGCCTCGAACCAGGCGAGCAGGCCTGCCGCTGCCGCCCCGATGCCGAATGGCAGCAGGAAGAATCCTGCCGTGAACATCTCGCCGATCAACATAACGACGGCGAGGATCGTCCAGACCCAGCGCCATACCTCAAAGTCCATGCCTTCGTCTCCTTTCCCAATCCAGTACCCAAAAACCGTCACTGCCGCGACCGAAACTATGTAGATCAAGAACGCCATTCGTGCGTTCCTCCGGCGTTCAGCCGTGCCGCTCTTGACTTCTTGCCATGTCGGCAGATCTCCGGATGCACGGCTGCGCTGCTCCGCTGCCCAGGCCTCCGCGAAGGCCGCAATGTCGGGCCCCATCACCATGATGGGAGTCTTGCCCTCGCTCGCAGCCTCGTTGAGGTGTTGTTCCAGCTCGATCCGCATCTCGTTCGCTGTATGTCGCGGCACACGTGTCTGTAACCAATAGCGTTCGCAGTCGGCGGCCATTTCGGTCACTGATCTATCGGTCGACACGTGCACCTCCATCCAGAACTCGACTCACGCCTTCCGCCAATTCCAGCCACTCGCCCTCCCAAACGGCGAGGCGTTCTTCGCCATCCGGAAGGATTCTGTAGTACTTCCTTCTCGGCCCCTCGGTCGACGCCACCAGATAGCCCTCGATGAGCTCCTGTCGCTGGAGCCTGCTGAGCAGCGGGTAGATGCTGCCTTCGCTGGCCAGCGACAGTCCGCGCTCATGCAGTTTCCGGACCATCTCGTAGCCGTAGCTCGGTTCCTCGGCGATGATTGCCAGCAGGCACATATCGAGCACGCCCTTGAGGAGCTGTGAGCTACGTTCGACGCTCATTTCTTCACTACCATGCAATGCAGCATAGCAAACATTACCTTGCAGTGCAAGATAGCTAGCGGAGCGTCGTTTGGTCCTCAACCGCCGATAGTTGAAGCGCCGACCCGAGGGCCGGCGCTTCAACCTGTTACCTGTTGCCTGTGACCTCTAGAAGTCCATGATGGCGACGAACGTGGCCAGCGCTTGATCGAGGGCGTCGAGGTCCGCGTCGGTCACGACCTGCATCTGGACCAGCATGACGAACGACCCGTCTGCCGGCTGGGCGGCAACGTTGACGATCGACGAGTCGGTTCCGCCGCACGATTCCCACACGTCCCACAGACCAACGTAGAGGCCGTCATCGTAGGCCTCCCTGCCTCCGTCGATGCAGGCATCGGGGAAGCCGTGATAGTCGAGCATATCGTCGAGACTCCACGAATCGCCGAGGCTCGGGGAGGCTCCGAAGAAGATGCCCGGCGTCGTCCACGTACCGAAATAGCCGTCGAGATCTGTAGAAGCGACCACCTGGATGCCAACGTCAGTTCCCTCGAGGTTCCAAGCACCGGAGACGATGTCTGTCCAGGATGACGGAACGTCAACATAGAGCGAACCCGTGTCGTCGGAGATCTCCATGTAGTCGCCGTAGTCGACACCTGAATCGACTATGTCGTCATCGAGTTCCGTCCCGAATGAGAATGAAACCTGGAGCTCTTCGTCCGAGTTGAGGGTCCCTTCGAGGAACTCGCCAGTGTCGGGTCGATAGATCTCGATCGCGAGCGGGTCGCTGGCATCGTGCGAGCGCAAGATGTCGCAGTAGTCGGACATCGTCCCATCGGTTGCCAGGACGAGGCCCTCGAGCAGGGTCACGACGTCGCCACCCTTGATTCCTGCGATCTGGGCGGGTGAGCCCGACTCGACCGATGCAACCCAGATACCGGAGAACCCGTCACCGACGAAGGCCTGGCCGTTGATCCCGAGCGACGTGACGTCTTCACCAGAAACGAGGCGATCAAGGACTCGCTCCGCCTCTCCGCGACCGATTGCGTAGGACTGCCCGGCCGAGTCGCCGGCATAGGTGACCGCCACGACCTTCCCGTCAGCGGTGACCACCGGCCCGCCGGAGTTGCCCGGCAGGATGTCGGCCGAGTGCTCGATAACGCTGTCCACGGACGACCAGGTGGTCTCTCCGCCCGCGTCTTCCTTTGAGACGATTCCGTCGAGGATGGTGTACTCCTCGGTTCCGAGCGGAAAACCGATGGCGTAGATGTCCATTCCGGCGACGACGTCGCCGTCGAACCACTCGACATAGGGATACCCGTCCCCGTCGATGTCGATTACCGCGAGATCAGAGCATTCGGAGACGCCGAGCACCCGGGCGTTGCGGGGATCGGTTTCGCCGCCCACGTAGACCTGGAGGAACGCAGCCCCGGTGACCACGTGGTTGTTGGTGACCGCGATGCCGGTCGGGTCGATGATGAATCCAGAACCGCTGCCGGCCGCATTGAGCTGAGTTCCGTAGTCCGGGTCGACGAACGTGCCTTGGGCGACGATACGAATCGTGGCTCCCTTGACGTCCGGAAGCGATGCGACCGCTCCACTCTCGGGCTGGGTTGGAGGTGTGGTCTCGGCAACGGTGGCCTCGGTGGCTTCGGTGCTGGGGCTACTGGTAGTGGTGGTCTCTTCGCTACCGCCGCCACAGGCGGCCAGGATCAGCGAGACAATCGTCACGAAGACGATTCCACGGACGGCTTTGATGCTCATTGCGGCCTTCCCTATCGACTTTCGTATGCTCCTGCCGGTCGGAACCGCCAAGGTCAAGTCCCCCAGCCAATCCTAGGTATCGGTCGATCATCGCCCGCGCTTTACGAACCTGATTGTGCTCGGTTCCGCTGGTTCGATCCGTTTCCTATCCGGAAATCCATGCCAAGAGCGTCGGCCTTGTGCCAGGCTGATGTATTCATGCCGACTGTCGACGTCCTAGAGCTCCGCAAAGTCTTCAAGGTGCCGGTTCGCGAAACCGGTCTCCGTAACTCGCTGCGCTCCCTGTTCCGCCGTGAACACCGAATGGTCCATGCCGTCCGGGGTGTCTCGTTTTCGTTGGAGCCCGGGGAGATCGTCGGGTTCCTCGGGCCTAACGGCGCCGGGAAGACCACGACGCTCAAGATGCTGTCGGGCCTTCTGTATCCGGATGGGGGAGAAGCTCACGTGCTCGGATTCCGGCCCGAGCGACGCGAGGCGGAGTTCCTGCGGCGGGTGGCCTTGATCATGGGCAATCGCAATAGCCTCCAATGGGACCTGCCGGTGGCGGACTCGCTGGAACTGCGGCGGGCGATCTACGAGGTGGATCGTGTCGACTTCGAGGTGCGCAAGGCCGCTTACACGGAGATGCTCGATGTCGGGGAGCTTCTCACGAAACCGGTTCGGAACCTGTCGCTCGGTGAACGGATGAAGGTCGAAATCCTCGCTTCGCTGGTGCCGCACCCGCAGGTGCTCTTTCTCGACGAGCCGACCATCGGCCTCGACATCACCATGCAGAAGCGGATCAGAGAGTTCGTCGCGACGTACGCGGCCGACACCGGTGCCAGCGTCCTGCTCACCAGCCACTACATGGCCGACGTCACTGCCCTGGCCGAGCGGGTGATAGTCATCCACCACGGCAATATTCTGTTCGATGGCAATCTGGCCGGGTTGTCGGATCGATTCACCGCCCACAAGACGATCGTGGTGGCCGTGGCGGGAGAGCTCGGCCCGCTGGCTCATTTGGGCCGGGTTGTCGAGCAGAATTCATTCAAAGCCATTCTTGAAGTCTCCCGCGATGAGATTGCGACGGTGGCCGCCCGTTTGCTGGCCGACTACTCGGTGACAGACCTGTCGATTGAAGATCCGCCGATCGAGGACGTTATCGAACAGGCCTTTGCGATCGGCGAGGCGCAGGAAGCCGAGGAGGCGGGAGAAGCGCACCCGTGAGGAAACTGATCGCCGTCTACGCGGCGGAGATGAAGTTCGCGGTTTCCAATCAAATGCAGTACCGGTGGGCAGCGTTCTTCCAGCTGACCGGTTTCCTGATCGAACCGGTGGTGTACCTCGTCGTATGGCGGACGGTGGCCGAGTCGGGCGGCCCGATCGGTGGCTACGGAGTCGCCGAGTTCACGTCGTACTACATCGTCTGGACCCTCGTCCGGAACATGAACCTGGCACTGGCGCCGGGATCCTGGGACTATTGGATCCAATCGGGGCGTATTTCGAACGATCTCATGCATCCTGTTCCGATCTTCCACCGGCAGCTGGCTGCCTTTGCAGGTTTCAAGTTCGTCTGGATTCTTCTGTGGTTTCCGGTGGCGGCCGGCCTCTCGCTCATCTTCAAGCCGGACTTGAGTCCGACACTGCTGCAAGGCCTGGTGTTCTTCGTAGCGATCTGGCTCGGCTATGTCATCCGCTTCTCGATCCTCTTCTTGATGGGGCTCGTGAGCTTCTGGACGACGCGGGCTCAAGCCTTGATTGAGATCGTGATCGGGGCCGAGTTGTTGCTTTCCGGGCGGCTTGTACCGCTGGCGGTTATGCCCGACTGGGTGGAACGACTGGCCGGATGGTTGCCGTTTCAATGGACGTTCCAGTATCCGATTGAGGTCCTGATCGGCCGCCTCAGCGACCGGGATGTGTTCGTCGGCTTCGGGCTGCAGTTCCTTTGGATAGGACTCCTCACCGGCAGCGTCGTCTTGGTTTGGCGAAGAGCGATCAAGCGGTATACGGCGGTCGGATCATGAACGGGATCCGGCTGGCGATCATGCACTGGAAGGTTGGCGCTATGCACGAAGTCCAGTACCGCGTCAATTTCTTCCTTCAGCTGATCGACTCTGTTATCCGGTTGGCGACCGGACTGATAGCGATCTGGCTTGTCTTCTCGCATACGGACGACCTGGCGGGTTGGAGCCGTCATGAACTCCTGGTAGTGATGGGGATCCACATCCTGTTGTCGGGGATCAACCGCACTTTTGTCGAACCGAACGTGTTCCAGTTCATCTATACGATCGGGGAGGGGGAGTTCGACTACGTGCTTGCCCGACCGGTGGATTCGCAACTTCTGGTCAGCGTACGCAACTTGCGGTTTTGGCAGTTGGTCGATGTCGTTGTCGGAGTCGTTGTGATCGGCTGGGCGGTGTCCGGGATCGTCGAGACGACTTCGTTGCCGGAGGTGCTGGCTTTTCTCGTCGCCGTTTCGTGCGGAGCCGTGATCCTCTATTGCATGTGGATGGTGGTCGCCGCAGCGGCCTTCAAGTGGATCCGCGTCGACGACACCGTTCAGTTGCTCAACGGCCTTTTTCAGGCCGGGCGCTGGCCGGTCACCATCTACCCGGGATGGCTTCGTTTGACGCTGACGTTCGTCGTGCCGCTGGCGTTCGCCATCACCGTTCCCGCCGAGAGCCTGGCTTCCAAACTGAGCGGAGGGATGCTCGTGTTGACCGTCATAGTGACGGGTGTGATGCTCTTGATCACGCGGGTGGCCTGGCAGCGTGGCGTCCGCAACTACTCAGGTGCCTCGGCATGAAACTCGCGACTAGGAGAACTCGCGACTAGGAAAACTCCAACCCATCCGGGCCGGCATCGACCTTTATGGTGTCTCCATCCGCGGATGCGCCCTCCAGGATTCTGATTGCGACCGGGTCGCCGATCGCTTTCTGCACGAGTCGTTTCAAAGGACGAGCGCCGAAGCTCGGGTCGTAGCCGTGCTCGGCCAGCCAATCGAGGGCTGCGTCTGTCAGTTCGAGGCCGATTCGTCTTTCCTCCAGGCGATCCTTCAGGTGTCCGATCTGGATTTCGGCGATTTCGCGGAGCTGCTCCCTGGTTAGACGGTGGAATACGATCATCTCGTCGACCCTGTTGATGAACTCCGGCCGGAAGCTCTGATGCACGACTTCGAGGACTCGCTTCTCCGTTACGTCGCCCGGCAAGTCGGGATCAATCAGTTCTGAGCCGAGGTTGGAGGTCATCACCAACACGACGTTTGTGAAGTCGACCGTTCGGCCCTGACCGTCGGTCAGCCGTCCGTCGTCTAGCAGCTGGAGCAGGACGTTGAAGACGTCACTGTGCGCCTTCTCGATTTCGTCGAGGAGTATGACGGAGTACGGGCGCCGGCGCACGGCTTCGGTGAGCTGGCCTCCCTCTTCGTAGCCGACATATCCAGGGGGAGCGCCGATCAGTCGGCTGACCGTGTGCTTCTCCATGTATTCAGACATGTCGATCCGGACCATTGCCCGCTCATCATCGAAGAGAAACTTCGCGAGGGCTCTTGCCAGTTCTGTCTTGCCGACCCCTGTCGGGCCGAGGAACACGAAAGAGCCGATCGGACGATCGGGGTCGGAGAGGTGGGCGCGGCTGCGTCGAATGGCGTTCGAAACGGCGGCCACGGCATCGTCCTGTCCGATGACGCGCCTGTGGAGGTGCTCTTCGAGTCGGATCAGTTTCTGGATCTCGCCTTCCATAAGTCGCGAGACCGGCACGCCGGTCCAGCGACTGACGACCTCGGCAACGTCGTTCTCTGTCACCTCTTCCGACAGCATCCGGGTGTCGCTCTGGAGATCATCCAGGGCGGCCTGGCGAGCTTCCAACGCAGTATCCAGTTCGCGCAAGCGGCCGTACCGGAGCTCGGCCGCCCTCTCGAGATCGCTTTCGCGCTCGGCCAAGCCTGCTTCTGTTCGTGCGGCCTCGATCTGCTGCTTGAGAGAGCGGATCTCCTCGATCGACTCTTTCTCACGATTCCAATGCGCTTTCAGCCGGTCACTTTCTTCGGTGAGGTTGGCGAGTTCTTCTTCAATGGTGGCGAGGCGCTGCAGTGAGGCGGCGTCCTCTTCTTTCTGGAGGGCGGCCCGCTCGATCTCGAGTTGTCTGATTCGCCGCTCCAGATTGTCGATCTCCTCCGGCAGGGAATCGATCTCGATCCGCAGGCGCGAAGCTGCCTCGTCGATGAGGTCGATGGCTTTGTCCGGGAGATGGCGAGCCGTTATGTAGCGGTCCGACAGGACGGAGGCCGCCACTATTGCCGCGTCGGTGATGCGGACGCCGTGGTGGACCTCGTAGCGCTCCTTGAGGCCCCGCAAGATTCCGACCGTATCCTCGACCGAAGGTGGTTCGACCATGACCGGCTGGAAGCGTCGTTCGAGCGCCGCGTCCTTCTCGACGTATTTGCGGAACTCGTCGAGTGTGGTGGCGCCGATCATGCGTAGTTCGCCTCTTGCCAGCATCGGCTTCAGCATGTTGGAGGCATCCATCGACCCTTCGGCTGCCCCGGCGCCGACGATGGTGTGCATCTCGTCGATGAATGTGATGATGCCGCCCTCGGCGGCGGTGATCTCGGCCAGGACTGCTTTGAGCCGCTCCTCGAATTCGCCGCGGTACTTGGCGCCGGCGACCATCGAGCTGAGGTCCAGGGCAACGATCCGTTTGGTCTTGAGACCCTCGGGGACGTCACCGTCGGCGATTCGTTGGGCGAGGCCTTCGACGATGGCCGTCTTCCCGACGCCCGGTTCGCCGATCAGCACCGGGTTGTTCTTCGTGCGGCGGGAGAGAACCTGGATGACCCGCCGGATCTCATCATCACGACCGATCACCGGATCGAGTTTCTGTGCGCGGGCCGCCGTGGTGAGGTCGCGGCCGTATTGCTCGAGCGCGTTAAAGGCGGCCTCGGGATCGGCGGATGTGACGCGCTGGCTGCCCCGGATTTCTGTCAGGGCGGTGAGCATCGCGTCGCGGGTGGCACCGAGACCTCGCAGGATATTCCCGACCACCTCTTCGGAAGCGGCCATTGCCAGCAGCAGATGTTCGACGCTGAGGTAGTCATCCTTGAAACTGAGGCGCTGTTCGTCTGCCTCCTCGAAGAGCCGAAGAGAAGAGACCGAAAGATGAGGCTCTTCTCCTCCGTATACGCTCGGTAGGCCTGAGAGGATGGCGTCTACGTCGTTCTTTAGTTCGGCCGGCGATGCGCCAACTCGATCTAGCAGCGGGTAGACCAGTCCATCGGTCTGACTCAGCAGTGCACGTAGGATGTGCGCCGGTTCGACATACTGGTGATTGTGCGATGCGGCCGCGCTTCGACCATCGAGGATGCTTCGTTGGGTTGCGTTGGTGAGTCGTTCGAAGTCCATGGGTAATCTCTCGAATCAGTGAACCGTAGGCTGAACGCCAATATTCCATAAAATCTAAGTCTTATCATATCAGATCTGTCTGGAGAGAGGACCGCGATGAAGGGCAAAACACCGGCTGAATCCGCATCCACTGTAACCCTGGTCATGCAACTCATTCACGCCAATTCGGCGGGTTTCATCCATGGTGGGGAGATCATGAAGCTGGTCGACACAACGGCCGGCGTCGCGTCCATGCGGCACTCCAACGGTCGGGTGGTCACGGTTGAGGTCGACTCGCTCACCTTCCTCGCTCCGGTTCACATCGGCGATCTCGTGACGCTCGATGCCGTGGTCACACAGGCCTGGCGATCGTCGATGGAGGTCGAAGTCCGGGTTAAGCGAGAAGACCCGCGGACCGGCGATCAAGAGCAAACGACGACCGCCTACCTGACCATGGTGGCCGTTGACGAGGACGGTCGACCGGTGAGAGTCCCCGAAGTGCTGGCCGAGACACAGGACGATATCCGCCGGCAACGAGAGGCGAATCTCAGGCGCGAGGAGCGCATCCGGATTCGAGCAAGACTGGAGTCCGAAGCCTAAGGCGAATTGCGAATCGCGAATTGCGCGAATCGCGAACCGACGTACCGACATAGCGCGGACACGTAGCCCGAGGCCCTATCAGGTGAGCATCAGCTCCAGACGCCGGTTGACGGCGTCGAGGACGGCCCGAGCGGTTGCCTTGGCCGGGTCGTTCTCTCTGATCACCGCGCTGCCGACCAGGGAGTCGAGCGAGCCTTCGATTCGAACCTCGGCGATTGCCACGCGCGCGGTTCCAAGATCGGTAGTTGCGACACCACTCAGATCGAGCCGGGTGCCGTCGCCGATGATTCTCTCTACTGCGCGGAGAGCTGCCTCACCGACGAGCCTGGGCCGGGCGCCACCATCGGAAGAGCCAATCGATTCTCCGTCGTATGGGACGTCATTCCAGGCAAGCACGATACGCACTCGAGCTTCATTGTCGGTCACCTGCTCATCGAGCATGGCCAGGGCGGGACGCTGGAATCTCATGACTGCAACGGTAGCGCGTCTGAGGCTTGCCGGCCGATCATGCAGACACCGTTCTTTCTTCCGCCCATCGTCTGAGGGCCGAGATTTCCTCAGAGCGGGCGATCGATAATGGAACCGTGGCCTTCATCTCGGAGGCGATGTCGCCACCGTCCATCACCTGATCCTTGGCAAAGGCCCGGTAGAGCGCGCCGACGACGGCTGCTTCGATTTCCGCTCCGGAGAATCCGACGGACATTTCGGCGAGTTCATCGAGATCGAAAGTGTCTGGATCGCGGCCCCGTTCTGAGATATGGACGGCGAGAATCGCCCGGCGGGCGGTTGTATCCGGGAGGTCCACGAAGAAGGTCTCATCGAATCGACCTTTGCGGAGAAGCTCGGGGGGGAGGCCGGACACATCATTGGCGGTGGCGACCAGGAACACTCCGTCCGGCCGATCCTGCATCCAGCGCAGGAACGTTCCCAGGAGCCGGCGGCTCACCCCGCCGTCGCCGTCTCCGGAAGTGGCGAGGCCTTTCTCGATTTCGTCGATCCACAGCACGATCGGTGCCATGGCATCCACCGAGTCGAGTGCGCGGGCGAGCCGTTGCTCGGACTCCCCGATGTACTTGCCGTAGAGCCGTGAAGGATCCAGAAGGACCAGTGGCAGGCCCCAGGCAGAGGCAATCGTCTTGGCGATCAGCGATTTCCCACATCCGGGCACACCGGTGAGAAGCACCCCGCGCGGGTGGTCGATTCCCAGGGCCGTCGTGCCGGCGTCCCGGGCTCGACCCCTGATGGCCAGCCATTGCTTGAGAGACGCCATTCCTCCGACTCCATCGAAGCCTTCGGCCCGGACGTCGACGAGTTCGAGAATCCCATCGGCGGTGAACATGGCCGCTTTGGCGACCCGGATCTTCAGAAGGTCGGATGAATCGACGATTCCATCATCGGAGGCGGCCCGGTGGAGTAATCGGTCGGCTTCGGAAAGTGTGAGGCCGGACACGGCTTCAACCAGACCCTCGACAGCCTCCCGCGGCAAGTCCACCCGGACGCCTGCTCGTCGGAAGGTGTTGAGGGTTCGATCGACGAGGGCGGCCATTTCAGGGCGGCCGGGGGGTCGAAGTTGCCACACGTGGGCGATCGTGTCTAGCTCGGCAGGGACATCATGGTCCGGACCGGTGAGGATGAGCGTTTGCCCGGGAACAGCCTCCTGGCAGATCTCTTTGAGGCGCCGGACGACCATGTCGTCGCGCAGAATCGTGTGAGCATCGGCAAAGACGAATACTGAAGGTGACTTGATATCGGCCACGAAGGAGAGCGCATGGTGGGGATCGACCGTTCCGTACATGGGTTCCCCGCCGTCCCGCGTAAGACCGCGAGTCGCGGACCACACCCAGAGCGGGCTCTTCAGCTCGGCCGCCAATCCGCGCACGATGCCCAGGAATCTCGGTTCCTCATGAGACTCAACGAGAAGCAGAGGAAACTGAGACGCGAGCAGAACTCGAAGATCGGCGACACTGTCCATGCCAGCCATTATCGGCAGCCGAACCTCTCTCCTCGAGCAGAATGGTGTTTGTGCAACGCTTTGAGATATTGCCACATACCGCCGACGTGGCGGTCGCCATCTACGGCGAGTCCCTGGCCGACCTCTTTGTGAATGCCGGCTCGGCCCTGTTCGAGCTCATGTTCGAAATGGGGGCGGCGCCCGTCGGTGAGCCGATCCGGGTCGAGGCGGCGGGTGATGGCATCGAAGAGCTGCTCGTGGCCTGGTTGTCGGAGTTGCTGTTCGTCTTTGAGGTTAAAGGAATCGCCCTGTCCGGGTTCGAGGTGACAGTGACCAATGGTGGTGCAGTGGTTGGGTCGGCGAATCCAACGCCGACCGCCGAATTGGTCTTGACGGGTGCACCGATCAAGGCGGTGACATACCACGACCTGGCGGTTCGTCTGGTTGGCGGGGTCTGGACTGCGATCGTGGTCTTCGACGTTTGAGGTGCCGTCTACCCCTCATTCGGGCCGTCTCCCCATTGCAATCCTTTTCCCTGCTTTCTGATCACAGGAAGTCGCTGGTAACTAGCCTGACATATGAGTAGCTATTGGAGGGAGTTCCACCTTGTTCAAGGAGTTCAAAGAGTTCGCGATGAGGCCGACGCTCATCGAGATCGCCGTCGGTCTGGTAATGGCCGTGGCGTTGGGCGCGCTGGTCAACTCGCTGGTCGAGCACGTCGTGATGCCGATCGTCGGCATCATCTTCGGTGAGCCGAGTTTCGATTCGGCCCTGATTCTCACGATCAACGACTCGCAGATCAGGTTCGGTTCGTTCCTGACTGCCATCGTCTCGTTCCTGTCCGTCGCCGCCGCCGTGTTCTTCTTCATCATCAAGCCCTACAAGGCCTATTTGGCGAGGAAGGAAGCACCTGCAGAAGAGCCCGAAGCCGAGCCTGAGGACCTCGTCCTGCTGCGTGAGATCCGCGACGCGCTGCGGATCCGCTAGACATAACAAAGACGTTCGAGGGGCCGGCGGAAATCCGCCGGCCCCGGCGCGTACGCTTGGACTATGACGCTGGTTCGGTCCTCGGATATTGTCTGGGACATACCACGCCTGCACGGCATGCGGGTGCCCGGTAGGTTGTTCGCTTCCGAGCCACTGATGCTCAAGGCCCGGGAGGATCGTGCGATTCAACAGGTTGAGAACGTGGCTCACCTTCCGGGCATAGTCGGCTACTCGATGGCGATGCCGGATATCCACTGGGGTTATGGGTTCCCGATCGGGGGAGTGGCTGCCACGGATGTCGAGAACGGCGGCGTCGTCTCACCGGGCGGTGTCGGGTTCGACATTTGCTGTGGTGTACGTCTGCTCGCCTCGTCGTTCGGTGAAGAGGATTTTGCCGGTCGCCGTCGCGAACTGATGGCCGAGCTGGATCGGCGCATTCCGCGCGGGCTGGGTAAGGGGTCGATCGCGGATTCGAGTCTGGTGCGACGGACGTTGATCGGCGGGGCGGCCACAGTGTTGGAGGCTGGCTACGGCCGGCCGGCCGATTTAGATCGATGTGAAGAGCATGGGACGTCGGCCGGAGCCGATGTCGCGGCGATCAGCGCCCGCGCTCTCGAGCGGGGCGGTTCCCAGCTCGGATCTCTCGGGTCGGGCAATCACTTCCTCGAGGTTCAGGTGGTCGATCAGGTCCTGGACGGCGAAGCGGCGGCCGTGTTCGGTCTGTCGAAAGGCATGGTGGTCGTGATGATCCATTGCGGCAGTCGCGGCCTCGGCCATCAGACCTGCACCGACCAGCTCAAGCTGATGGGGTCGGCGATGAGCCGATATGGGATCGAAGTGCCGGACCGGCAGCTCGCTTGCGTGCCGGTGCGGTCGCCTGAGGGGGAGAGATACCTCGCCGCCATGGCGGCGGCGTCCAACTTCGCCTGGGCGAACCGGCACGTGCTGGCCCATGAGGCCCGCAAGGCGTTTGCCGCTGCCTTCGGCGTCTCGATGGAACGAACCGGCATGCAGTTGGTATACGACGTGGCGCACAACCTCGCCAAGGTCGAGCGGCATGAGGTGGGGGGAGCGGAGCGGTTGCTGTGCGTCCACCGCAAGGGAGCGACCCGGGCTTTCGGCCCTGGCCACCCGGACCTGCCCGAGGATCTCCGTCGGGTCGGCCAGCCGGTGCTGGTGCCCGGGAGCATGGGAACCGCCTCCTGGGTGTTGCGCGGCGTTCCCGACAACCCGGCGTTCGCCTCGGCCGCCCACGGGGCCGGCCGATTGATGAGCCGCAAGAAGGCCAAGCAGCAGGAGACGGGCCGTGCGGTGATGGACGGCCTCGAGGCCGGCGGCATCTCCGTCCGCCCCGGCTCGGTGGGCCTCCTCAGCGAGGAGGCCCCGTATGCCTACAAGGACGTCGACGAGGTGGCCCGGGTCTGCGAGGTAGCGGGCCTCGCACAAAGGGTCGCACGGTTGCGGCCGCTGGGAGTAGTCAAGGGATAGGTCGGGTTTCTCGGCAATACTGTCGTTCCCCACGCGCATCTACATTGCCGAAAAGATGAGCACAGGATTCTCAGCAATATTGTCGTTTCCCACGCGCAACTACATTGCTGAGAAAATGGGCGGATTAGTCCTGCGTTCTCCGCACATCGGGGAGGACCTGGCGGCGCAGCACAATCTCCGACCGGTAGCTGCGGTGCACCTGGCGGATTTCCTGCTCGGCGTTCTCGTGAGCTTCCCGCACGCGTTCCTGCAGTTGATCGACCTTGGCGCGCAGGCTCAGCAGAAGGTTTTCGAGTTCGAGAACGCGCCTCACACCTTCGAGGTTGAGTCCCTCCTCGGTCAGTTCCTGGATGAGCGACAGCCGTTCGAGGTCCGCCTGTGAGTAGCGGCGAGTGCCACCCGGTGTGCGGTAGGGCTCGATCAAACCGCGGCGTTCATAGATCCGCAGAGTTTGAGGATGGACGCCTGCGAGTTCGGCTGCCACCGAAATCACATATACGGCTTGTTCTCTTTTGCTCGCCATTGCCTATACCTCTAGATGGGCGCGGGGACTCTCTTGTTCAAACTCCTCGGCGTACTGCTCGAGCAGTTTCTTGGCCGCCCGCGGCAGCTTCTGTGGAACTGCGACCTCCACCGTAACCAGAAGGTCGCCGGTCTTGCCTCGTGTACGCGGTACGCCCCTGCCGCGCACGCGAAAAGTCTTACCGCTGCGTGTTCCCGCGGGGACTTTGAGCTTCACCGGACCGTTCAGCGTGGGAACGTCGATCGCGGTGCCGAGGGTGGCTTCGGTGAACGTGACGGGTACCCGCAACGTGAGGTTCTGGCCGTTGCGCCGGAAGAGCGGATGCTTGGCAACGTGAACCCTGACGATGAGGTCTCCATGCGGTCCGCCATTGCGTCCCGGCGCACCTTTGCCGCGCAGTCGAATCGCCGAAGCGTCGGCCACGCCGGACGGAATCTTGACTTTGATGGTTCGCGACCGGACCTCTGTGCCACGGCCGCGGCACGTAGAACAAGGTTGTTCGATGAGTTTGCCCGTTCCCCGGCACTGGGGGCACGGTTGTGAAATCGAGAAGAAGCCCTGACTCTGGGCAACCGTTCCGGCGCCACGGCAGGTGGGACACACCTGGACCGGCGTCCCGGGTTCTCCGCCGGAGCCTCCGCAGTGCCGACAAGTCGCTTCACCTTCGATCGCTACCGACGTGGTCACGCCGTGAAACGCATCCTCGAAGGACAGGTGGAGTTCGGCACGAAAGTCGGCGCCGCGGCTTGGCCCGGTATTTCCGCCGCCACTGCGGCCGAATCCGAACAGGTCGCCGAGTCCGCCTGCACCGCCGAGCAGATCCCCTAGATCCTCCACACGGAACTGCTGTCCTGCGCCACCGAACGGACTTCCGCCTCCGAAACCCTGGAATCCACCCGAATCGACCATTTGCCTTATCTGGTCGTACTCGGCCCGATGTTCCTCGTTGGACAGAGTGGCGTAGGCCTCAGAGACGTCTTTGAAGCGATCCTCTGCCGTCGGGTCGTCCGGGTTGGCATCCGGGTGCAGCCGCTGGGCCAGCTTGCGGTAGGCGCGCTTGATTTCCTCCTGCGACGAGTCTTTCGACACGCCGAGGACCTTGTAGAAATCCTTGTCGACCCAGTCCTTATTCATGGTTCACCGCGACAAGTGCCGCCCGGATGACCTTCCCTTTCAGCGTGTAGCCCTTGCGCATTTCGGTAGATACGACGATCGCGTCGGTGCCGTCACCGGACGCCATGACCGCCTCATGAATCTCCGGGTTGAAAGCCTCCCCGGTAGCGGGGATAACCTCGAGTCCCTCGGCCTTCAGCACTTCTAGCAACTGCTCGCGAGTGCCAAGCATTCCGCCGAGCAGTTTCTGCTCGGTCGGGCTCGTGACCTCGATGGCGAGTGCCGCATCGAAAGTATCGAGCACCGGAAGCATTCGTTCGACTACTCGCTCCGAGGCGCGTTCGATTGAGAGCGTCATGTCCCGCTGGGTCCGTTTGCGGTAGTTGTCGAACTCGGCGGCCAGGCGCTGCAGGTCGTCGAGAAGTGCGGATGCGTCGGCCTGAGCCTGGGCAATCGCGCCGAGGAGCATCTGCTCGCGCTCTGCAGGATCGTCCGGAAGTATCAGGCCGAGTGCAGCCGGATCAATCGGCTCGAGATCATGGATCTCTATGATCTCCGCCTCGACGGGCCACTGCTCGGCTGCTTCTTGTTCGTTGTTGCTCATCTCAGTGGCGTGGCCGACGTTACGTCGGTCACGCCTCCTCGCCTTCGTCGATGATCTCGGCCTCGACGATGTCCTCGTCTGAGTCATCGTCGGTTTCCTCTCCGTCGGCCGCGCTCTGCTCCTGTGCTGCTTGCGCATACAGGCGTTGAGCGAGAGCCTGGGAGGCAGTGAGAACTGCTTCGATCTGGTTGCGGATCTCCTCCGCGGTCGATGTTTCGTTTTCGGCGACCGTCTTCAGCTCGGCGAGGGCCGACTCGATGCTCGATTTCTCGTCCTCCAGCAGCTGTTCTTCCTGCTCCTTGAGGAGCTTGCTGGTCTGGTGGGCGATCTGATCGGCCTGGTTGCGAGCTTCGGCGAGTTCGCGCTTCTGGCGATCCTCTTCGGCGTAGGCCTCGGCGTCCTCGACCATTCGCGCGATGTCCTGGTCGGCCAGCGCCGTGCCCCCGGTGATGGTCATTGCCTGTTCCTTACCGGTGCCCAGGTCTTTGGCGTTCACATGCACGATGCCGTTGGCATCGATGTCGAATGTGACCTCGATCTGCGGCATGCCCATCGGGGCCGGCGGAATACCGGTGAGCCGGAACTTACCGAGGCTCTTGTTGTCCGGTGCCATCTGACGCTCACCCTGGAGGACGTGAATCTCGACCTCAGGCTGGTTGTCATCGGCGGTGGTGAAGGTCTCGGAGCGACGGGTGGGGATCGTGGTGTTGCGCTCGATCATCTTGGTCATGATCGAGCCCTTGGTCTCGATGCCTAGGGTCAGGGGAGTGACGTCGAGCAGAAGGATGTCCTTCACGTCTCCCTTGAGCACTCCGGCTTGGATGGCTGCTCCGGCGGCGACTACCTCATCGGGATTGACTCCCTTATGGGCCTCTTTGCCGCCGGTCAGTTCCTTGACCAGTTCCTGTACGGCCGGCATGCGGGTGGACCCTCCGACGAGCACGATGTCGTTGATGCCGGACATCGCCACACCTGAGTCCTTGACCGCCTGAAGGAAAGGAGCCTTCGTGCGCTCGAGGAGATGCTCGGTCAGCTTCTGGAACTCGGAGCGAGTCAGCTTCTTCTGCAGGTGCAGGGGACCCTCGGCGGTCGCGGTGATGAACGGCAGGTTCACCTCGGTCTCGGTCACGGACGAAAGCTCGATCTTGGCCTTCTCGGCCGCTTCCTTGAGGCGCTGCATGGCCATACGGTCCTGTGAGAGGTCGACGCCTGATTCGTTCTTGAACTCGGTGACGAGCCAGTTCATGACTGCGTCATCCCAGTCGTCGCCACCGAGGTGGGTGTCGCCGGCGGTTGACTTGACCTCGAAGACACCCTCACCGATCTCAAGCACGGAAACGTCGAACGTGCCGCCACCGAGGTCGTAGACGAGGATCGTGTGGTCGTGTTCCTTGTCGAGGCCGTAGGCCAGGGATGAGGCGGTCGGCTCGTTGATGATCCGGAGCACGTTGAGACCGGCGATCTCCCCGGCTTCCTTGGTGGCCTGCCGCTGGGCGTCGTCGAAATAGGCGGGCACGGTGATCACGGCCTCGGTGACCGACTCCCCGAGGAACGCCTCGGCGTCACGCTTCATCTTCATGAGGATCCGGGCCGAGATTTCCTGGGCGGTCAACTTCTTGCCGTTGATCTCAACGAACCAGTTCGAGTCGCCCATGTGCCGCTTGACCGAGCGGATGGTGCGGTCCGGGTTCGTGATCGCCTGACGCTTGGCCACCTCACCGACGAGCACATCGTCGTCTTTGAAGGCGACGACGGACGGCGTGGTGCGCCCGCCTTCGGCGTTGGGAACAATCGTTGGTTCTCCGCCCTCGAGGACGGAGATGACGCTATTGGTAGTACCGAGGTCGATACCTACTGCTTTGGCCATGGGGCTCTCCTCTGCTTCGAATACTCAAGTTCTCAGTGACTACGTACAGTATAACCTGAGTCGACCCTTGTCATATTTCCTCTTTTTTGAATTTCTCTCAAATCAATGCTCATACAACCGTTTTCGCGCGGCAAATTGCCCCTATATGGTCTGATTGCCGCGCGAGAATGGACTATTAGGAGGTCTTGATGCAGATCAACGGGCTCAACGTCGTGTTCTTCTGGGTCCGCGACGTAGACCAGGCACTGACCTGGTACAAGAACGTTCTCGGCTTGGAGACCGGGCCACGCCACGGGGACTGGCAGGAGTTCCACATGTCCGGCGAAACGAGGTTTGCAATTCACGGTGGTCGGCCGGAAGCCGGTCCACCGACGGCTGTAGCCGCATTCGGAGTACCGGACCTTGCAGAGGCGATGGCGGAGATGGCCGAGGCCGGCGCCACTCCAATCGACGAGATCACCGACACCGGCGTAGCGCGCTTCGTGACATACACCGACCCGGACGGCAACCAGGTGCAGCTCCTCGAAGAGACCGCCTAGGTTTCTCATCAATCGGGTGGCGTACCGGCCCATACGTAGCATTGTGCAGAAAACGGCGGTACGGACACTGTCGAACGACTCTGGCGTGAACCCGCGCCCCGTCACACGATGTAGGAATGCTGTCGGTCGATGGTGTGACCAAGCGATTCGGTGATCTAGTGGCACTCGATGATTGCTCGCTCACCGTCGAACGGGGCGACATCCTCGGGTTTCTCGGGCCGAACGGGGCCGGGAAGACGACAACGATGCGGATCATTCTCGGCCTCATCGACCCGGATGTGGGTGCGGTGTCGTGGGACGATCATCCGATCGACGCCGCCGCCCGACTCCGATTCGGTTACATGCCGGAAGAGCGGGGCCTCTATCCGCGTATGCCACTGCATGATCAGCTCGTCTACCACGGGCGTCTGCACGGGATGGCAAAGGTCGCGGCCATCGCCGAGGCAACCCGGTTGCTCGAGATGCTCGGTCTCGAGGATCGGAGCGACGCCAAGATCGAAGAACTGTCGCACGGGAATCAGCAGCGGGCTCAGCTGGCCGTGGCGCTGATGCACGACCCAGAGTTGTTGGTCCTCGACGAACCATTCGCCGGCCTCGATCCAATAGGTGTGGATGCTCTTTCGAATGTCCTCACCGAGCGGGCTTTGACCGGCACTGCCGTCTTGTTCTCGAGTCACCAACTCGATCTAGTTGAGGACATGTGCCGACAGGTCGTGATCATCAACGAGGGCACAGTGGTATTGGCAGGCGAGGTCGACGAGCTGCGACACTCATCGCCGCGCCGCTACCTCGACGTCGTCCTCGAGGGGTGTCGCGCGGACTGGGTCGACGGGCTGGAGGGAGTCGAGCTCGTCGCTCACAATGGCAGTCGCTTCCGGCTGTTGGTGGACGACCGGATGCGAGTATCCGATGTGGCCACCTGGGCCGAGCAGGCCGGCAGTCTCCGCGAGTTCAGCTTCACTCCGCCGGATTTGTCGGAGGTGTTCCGCGAATCGGTGAGACGGAACGAATGAGCAGCTGGAAGACGCTCTGGTTGGTCGGTTCCCGCGAGTGGCGGTCGCGTCGCAAGGCTTTCGCGATTTCCACGTTGATCCTGGTGCTGGTGGTCAGCGGCGGCCTGACCGCCATCGGCCTGACATCTGGAGGCTCGGATGGACCCGTGACCTACCGCATTGGCTCCGTCGGGTCGACGGTCGCGGTCGAAGCACTGATCAATGTCTATGCGCCGCCCGGTTTTAGGGCCGATGTGACGGCGTTCTCATCTGTGGAAGAGATCGAACGGCGGATGGAGGAGGGTGAACTCGAGTTCGGGATTGCGAGCGACACAGAGATCCTCTCCTATCCCGGGCGTTCCAAAGCGATGCTCCAGGCGATCTCCGCAGCCCTGTCGGATAGGCAGATCCGTCAGCAAGCCGAAGCTCTGGGAGTGGCTACTGCGGACCTGAACACCATGCTCGATACCACCGTGACGGTCCGGGAGGTGGTTGAGCCGGCTGAGTCGTTCTCCGCGGACTCAGCGCTGGCCGCCGCCAGCCTCTTCTTGACCTTCATGGGGATTCTGGCCTACGGACAGTGGGTGGCGTACGGCGTTGTCGAGGAGAAGGCCGGGCGGGTGGTGGAGGTGGTGCTGTCCGCCGTGACGCCCCGCCAGCTTCTGACGGCCAAGGTGGTGTCGATCGGCCTCCTCGGCTTCAGCCAGCTCATGATCGTCGGGTTCCTGGTGTTGCTCCTGGGGGGCCTCCTCGGCGTCGTCGACCTTCCCGATGCCACAGGTGGGGCTTTCGTCATCATCGTCGGATGGTTCCTGCTCGGATACGCCTTCTATGCGGCCGGCTACGCGGCTTCGGGTGCGCTGGTTCGGTCTGCGCAGGATGCCTCAGACGCGGTGGGCGGATTCAATGTGCTGCTGATGGTCGGGTACTTCACGGCGGTCTCCTCCCTCATCGCAGAAAGGGACACCTTGGTCACGCAGATTGCGTCGTTCGTTCCGATCACCGCGCCGCTGACGATGCCGATGCGGATGGTGCGCGGTGATGTCGGTCTTTGGGAGGGGGTCGCTGCCGTGGCGATCATGCTGATTGCCACCTATGGAATGATCCGCCTGGGTGCCCGCGTGTTCCGGAGAGGCATCATCCGGGTCGGCATGAAACTCAAGTGGCGCGAGATGGTGCGGACTCGAACCTGATCCTGACGGCGAATCAGGGTTTCTCAGCAATGTTGTTGCGCGTGGGGAATGACAGTATTGCCGAGAAACATCCTCGGGTTTCTCAGCAATGTTGTTGCGCGTGGAGAGCGACAGTATTGCCGAGAAAACGACGGTCAGGTGCGCGTTGCTCCCCGCACCGTGAAGTTGCGCATCAGCGGATCCACCGCGTTGAGAGTTCCGTCGAAGGCGATGAGGTCACCCCGCTCCGGAACTGCGCCAAAACCCGGAAACTCCACGATCGCGTCGACGTCGGTGGTGCCGAACAGATCGTGTTCCAGTCCCGCAACGGTGGCAACAACTTTGACGCCCGGGCCGCGGCCGAAGTCCGCATCGGATTCGTACGAACGAGCGCTCTTGACCGTCCCCGACCAGTGAACCCGTCCGCCGGCGTAGCGGGCGGCGAACTTGTCCCGTACCGCGAAACTCAACTGCCGCCCACCGAAGAGGTCTTGCGTTGCTGCGTCTGCGTCGACAATGCGGCCCTCCTCGACGACGGCAGGCTGTGCTGCTGAGGCGGTACTCGACTGCTTCCAACCGCGCACCTCCGGATCGGCCGGCGCCAATCGCTCGAGCTCTGTCATTCGGGTGTCGAGATCGTCGGACTTCCCGGCTGCCGCAAGCGTGTCTATCTCCTGTAGGCGCCGCTCAACGTCATCGGGCCGGGCCTCGACGGCCTCCCTCATCCGGCGGAGCGCCTCGGCGAGGTCTCCCGCCGCCCGAGCGGTGACCGCTTCATCGACCTCGGCGCTTTGGCCACTCAAGCTTTGCCCCACCCCGACCAGACGACGCACGGTCGAAACGAGCACCTCAGGATCACGAACCACACTGCGAACTTCCACCAACACGGAGGCGTCGGTCACCTTCAAGGTCGGATAGGTTGCCAGCAATCGGCTGAGCGTCGACCTCCGTTGCCCGGTGAGGTAGGCGGCGAGCCGGTCGGGATCATTCGTCTTCACCACGAACGCTTCATCGAAGGAGGGGTCTCCGATTTCGAGGTCCTGCATGCCCACCATTCGGCGAAAGAAGCCCCCCACCTTGGTCTGGCGGGAGAGTTCCAACCCGAGATCGATGGACGGGTACTGCACTTGGAATCGTGTGTACCTCTGCTGGTTATTGCCGCTGCCCTTGGTGATCGTGCCTACGGAAACCTCGTAGTCGGAAACCAAACCGTCCATCCGTGGGTACGAGAACATGCTCCCGGTGTGCAGGTCGAGACCGAGTTGGACTGCAGCTTGTGTCCATTGCGCGACCGTGGTGCGGTGGTTCGCCAGCGCGAGAGCAAGGGCCACTATGGCCACCATCACGATGAGAACGAGGATTATGCCTGGCATTCTGGAGAGTCTACGGATTCGGCCGGCGTCCGACCTGGCGGCGTTCACTCATGGGCCGCTGATACGTACTGACCCCGGGGAAATGGTCGAACATCACTGTGGACCCCACCGGCCGCTACCTCCCCAACCCACCGGTCCGCTGATCGGACCCTCCCTACCGGCGGGTTGGGTTTAGCACAGCAGCCCCACGCCTCCTCCACTGCTCAGAGTTCATCCGATACAGCACGTGGCGGCTCAACGGGCTCCCTGGGGGAATCCTCGGATGATCGAAGTCGTCGTCTGGATTGTGGGTCATTCCCAGCCGTTCCATCACCGCTATCGACGCAATGTTGGCCGGAATGGTGAACGACACGATTTCCTCGAGTCCTGCGTGATCGAAGCCGAATCCCAGTGCAGCACGGGCGGCCTCGGTGGCATATCCCTTGCCCCAGGAGTCTCTGCAAAGGCGCCAACCGATCTCGATCGCAGGAGTGAAATGGGCTTCGAAGCTCGGTGGCCACAGGCCTGTGAGCCCGACGAAATCCCATTCGCCGGGCACCTCAACGGCCCACAGCCCGAACCCCCAGATGTCGAAACCTTCTTCGATGCGGTCGATGAACGCATCGGACTCGTCCCTCGACAGAGAGGCAATCATGTAGCGCATGACGCCGGGGTCGGCGTTCATCTCCGCGAACGGCTCCCGGTCGGCCTCCCGCCAGCGCCGGAGGAGTAGTCGATCTGTGCGGATCTCCATCGGCGGAATCCTAGATAGCACGCCGCAGACCCGTTCTCGCGCGACGATCGGAACCCATAGGTACCGAATGTCGCGCGAAAACCAATGAAGAAGGCCCCGCCGGGTGGCGGGGCCTTCAACTTCGGGCCTCTAGCATCTCGCGGATGATCGATATCGATGCGGTACGGGCCGACACCCCCGGCTGCGGCCATGTGGTCCACCTGAACAACGCCGGCGCGTCGCTGCCGCCGGTGCCGGTCATCAATGCGCAGATTGACTACATCACCCGGGAAGCCGCGGTCGGCGGTTACGAGATGGCCGCCGAGCGGAGTGAACAGATCGAGGCCGTATACACGTCGATTGCCCGTTTACTGGGATGCCTGGGCAGCGAGATTGCCCTCATGTCAAGCGCCACTGATGCGTGGAACGCCGCCTTCGCCGCCCTCGAATTCGAGAGGGGCGACCGGATACTGACTGCCGAGGCCGAGTACGCCAGCAATGTCATCAACTTCATCAAGGCCGCCCGCGACATCGGAGTCGTGGTTGATGTTGTCCCGTCGACGGCAAGCGGCGAGCTGTCGATTTCGGCACTCGAGTCGATGATCGACGACCGGGTGAAGCTGATCGCAGTCAGCCATATCCCGACCAACGGCGGCCTGGTCAATCCGGCGGAGGAGATCGGCGCGATCGCCAAATCGGCCGGTGTGACGTACCTGCTCGATGCCTGTCAGTCGGTGGGCCAGCTCGAACTCGATGTCGAGTCTCTCGGCTGCGACCTGCTAACGGCCACCGGGCGCAAGTATCTGCGGGGTCCACGCGGAACCGGTTTTCTGTATGTCCGGGACGGGTGGTCGAACGAGCCGAGTGTCCTCGATCTCCATTCGGCCCGCTGGACCGGACCGAACTCCTACGAAGTTCTGCCCGACGCGCGCCGCTTCGAAACGTGGGAGTTCGGGTGGGCTGCGCTTGTCGGGCTCGGCGCCGCGGTCGACTACGCCCTCGAACTCGGCCTCGACAGAATCGAGCACCGGATCGTGGACCTGGCAGGCCAGCTGCGTCGGCGCCTCGCCGGGATGCCGGGAGTTAACCCGAACGATCTAGGCACCAGGCAATGCGGCATCGTGACGTTCACGGTTGACGGTGTCGATGCTTCCGAGGTCGTCGGGCGGTTGCGCGAACAGTGGATCAACGTCTCGGTGTCTACGCCACTGTCAACACCGATCGACGCCGAGCGCCGGCACCTGCCCGACCTCGTCCGGGCTTCCGTCCACTACTTCAACACCGCGGACGAACTGGACCGGTTTGTATCGGCGCTGGACTTTTTGGCTACCCGCTAGCCGACCGCTTGTTCAGGCCGCCTTTGCGAGGGTCGCGACGACCTCGGCAACCTGGTCGCCGGCCGCCCAGGTGAAATGACCGTGATCGGGCCACAGCACGTAGGCGGAGGTGGGGATCCGGTCGGCCAGCCACCGTCCGACGGAGGCCGGGACGTGCTTATCCTTTCCGCTGTACCAGAGCGATGTCGGTGTTTTGATCTGAGAGACTTCGAATCCCCATGGCTTCCGGTAGAGCCCTGCCTCGTAGGCCGATGCTCTGCCGCCTTGCTTGACCGCTTCGCGGAACAGCTCGACGAACCAGTCGTGGACCTCCGGTCGTTCCATGGCCAGCCGATCCGCCTCACCCATCGAAGCCATCGACTGCTCGATCACCCGGTCCTCCCGACCTTTCGCGAAGGCGTAGGCGATCATCCCGTACTGGAATCTCCTGATCAGCCCGTTCGAAGAGGGGAGGGTGAGCGCCGCCGAGTCTCGCATTCCCGTCGCTTCGAGCGGGCCGGATCCGACCACGATGCCAATGTGGGTGACCCGGCTTCCGAGTGCGTATCCACACGCCAACG
>JAHEDJ010000037.1:0-14991 GCA_024641325.1 bacterium
GAGCCGGTCCACTCCGGATCACTCGGCAGCATGGTGGTGGGCTCCCTGGTCATCTTCGCGATCATGCTGATAGCGGCGGTTGTCGCCCCGTCATCTTCCGGCAACGCACAAACGCTCGATGCGGTCGACAAGATCGAGCTGTCTGTCGACGCCCTACAGGGCCGCGAGGTCTACCTTGCTGAAGGTTGTGCCTACTGTCACACACAGCAGGTCAGGCCGATTGTTACCGATGCAGATCTCGGCGTCGTCACGCTTTCGGACAGTCCGCTGGTTCCCGGTGTTCAACGTCTCGGTCCTGATCTGGCTCACGTCGGCTCGCGTGCACCGACCGACAGCGACAGCTGGCTAACCGGATATCTGACAGACCCGGCGGCCTTTCCCGAAAGCAGCCATGCTTCGTTCGGCTATCTCTCGAGCCGGGATGTCCAAGCCATCGTTGCCTACCTCCTGGAATCAAAGTGACCAGCGAACATCTAGCCACACTCGCCAGCCAAATCGGAGCTTCCGAGGCGCTGATCCGGAGATCGGTGGAGGCTCGAGCGGCGGCTGCCGGGGTCACACCCGACGAGATTGTCGCGGCATGGACCGGCGGAGCATCGACACCGACGCCGACCCCACAGCCGACGAGCAGCATCCCCGCAGCCACAACACCGGTCGAGGTCTCCGAAAGCATGGACGAGGTTGAATCCCTACCCGAAGCTGCCCCCACAGAACCTCCAGCCGCGACCGCCTTCGAGCCGAAGGATGTCCCGACCGTCGAACCGGTGGGATCCGCACAGAAGGCCGCCGGGGGTTCCGGCTTCTCTTCCTGGATGGTGGCGGCCTTCCTGATCATCCCGCTGTTCGGATTGCTCTATCTGGTCGTGAACTCGAACGGTGTCGCCTGCGGCGAAGGCGGCCGCCTCGAGATCGCCTTCGACGGATCGCTGGTGAACTGTGACGGATCACCGTTCGAAGGTCGCGGAGGAGGTGGAGCCGAAGCCGCGGCCTTCCTGGCCATGGGCCAAGAGATCTACAGCGCCGGCGCCCAGTGCGCTTCTTGCCACGGCGCCAACGGCCAGGGAGGAACGGGGCCCGCCATGTCGGGAGGGGCAGTTCTCGAAACCTGGCCATCCTGTGACGACCAGATCACCTGGATCGGGTTGGGTTCGAACGGCTGGTCGGTCGACGTCGGCGGTACCTACGGGGCGCAGGCCAAGCCGGTCCAGGGGGGCATGCCTGCCTTCCAGGCCGACCTCAGCGAAGAACAAATCCGGGCCGTTGCAGCGTTTGAGCGAATCAGGTTTGGTGGAGCGCCGGCCGAAGAGACACTCTTGGCGTGTGGGTTGTTGGCTCCCGACGAGAGCACAACCGGAACTGAACCCGCCGCCGGCGAATCGTAGCCGTAGGCCGTAGTAGGCGATTGGCGATTGGCTCCCGGTTGAAGCCGCGGTCACGTCCGTAGGCCAGAGGCCAGAGGCCAGAGGCCGTAAGCCCAGCGGCGATTGGCAATTGGCTCCCGGTTGAAGCCGAGGTCACGTCCATAGGCCAGAGGCCAGAGGCCAGAGGCCAGAGGCCAGAGGCCAGAGGCCATAGGCTCAGTCGCTGCCTACTGCCCATCTTGCTCGCGCCTTCATCACAGCCGCCAGCAAGGCCCAGAAACCGACTCGCCCTTCCGCCAGGACCCGTTCGCCGGGGCCGAGGACGACCGGGATTCTGTGCTCGTACTCATCGAAAAGCACCTGATCCTGGGTGACATCCCGTATCCTGATCTCGGCGCGTGCTATCGCGGCCACGCGCGAAGTGATTGACGCGGCACTGTCACACAGACCACACTGTGGTCTGGTCAGAAAATCGAGGGAAAAAGATCTCAAGTTCTAGCCTGCCTTGCCGATATTCGAGACGTCGAGCATCTCTGGTGCTCGATTGAGGGGCCACGACGGCGACCGTCGCACCCTACAACCAAGGGCACGTTCACGTCCGAAGTTGTAAGAGGAAAGCCTCCCAGCCCGCCCCTGCGGCGGAAGTTGGAGTGGCCCTTCTGGCTGAGACCTCCCTTCGGGGAGGTCTCAGCGCGTCCAGAGTAAGCTGCGGCTCCGATGCGCCCGGGAACAACTATCGCCATCATTGTCCTGCTGGCCGTGATCTTGATTGCAGCCGTGATCCAGATCGTCCAGATCATGGCTTCCTGAGCACGACCTGACCTCCGGCCCGCAGCACGAAGAAGTCGGCTCCACTCCCCCCTCGCACGGCCAAAGCGAGCATTCCTGTGGAGTCGACATGGAGCAACGGTGTTCCCGGTTCAACATCACCGTATGAGCGAACCCAGGTCGCTCTTCGCTTGAGCGGACCGACGATCACATCGACGTTCTGCCCCTCCGACACGCCGAGTTCGCGCAAGTCATCCGGCCCAACGTTGAGCTGCACGTTTCCAAAGGTGTCAACCCACCACGCTTCGCCTTCTACCGAAGACTCGCCAACTGCCGGCAGCGGAAGCACCATGGGCGTCAGATCATCGGGTGGAATGACGGAGCCCAACTCGTCGAGCGACGCTTGACCCGATGCCAGCACGGCTGCCGCCGGTGCGAACCGATCGCGGCCGTCAAAGGTAGCTCCCGATGAGGGAAGGATCAGCTCCGGGTTCTCGAGTGTCACAGCGCGAACGGACCCCCCGACGATCGCGGCGGCCGGAGACAGCAAACCATTGTCGGGCCCAACGAAGTATCCCCACGGCGTCTCTGCGGCGATCGCCCTTCTGTCGGTACCGACGCCGGGGTCCACGACGGCGAGCGCCACACCTTCTGGTAGGTATTGGATTGCTCTCATCAGCGCCAGGGAACCGGCTCGAACATCTCCACGGGCAATCCCGTGGGTTACATCAATGACCCTCACATCTGGCGCTATTCGGGCTATGACACCGTGCACGACGCCTACGAACTCATCATCGAGACCGAAGTCGGAGAGGAAGGAGATGGGGAGAGGATCGGACATGTCTGGAAGCCTAGAGGTCCCGCCGCTAGATCCGCCGCAGGCCATAGGCCATAGGCCGGAGGCCCGTAGGCCCGGAGGCCATAGGCCGGAGGCCCGGAGGCCATAGGCCATAGGCCGGAGGCCCGGAGGCCCGGAGGCCGTAGGCCGTAGGCCGGAGGCCCGGAGGCCATAGGCCGTAGGCCGTAGGCCGGAGGCCCGGAGGCCATAGGCCGTAGGCCGTAGGCGTCCGTTACGCGGCCGTATGGCTTATCGCTTATAGCTTATGGCCCAATAGCCAGAGGCCGGTTGTCAATCCGCGCTCGATTTCAATCATCCCGAACGCCATTACCATTGCCTCGTGCCTGAAACGATCCATGCCCAG
This sequence comes from bacterium, assembly GCA_024641325.1. Lineage (GTDB taxonomy): Bacteria > Actinomycetota > Acidimicrobiia > Spongiisociales > JAHEDJ01 > JAHEDJ01. The sequence continues at coordinate 3,332 of JAHEDJ010000037.1, forward strand.
CTCGCCGCGGACATAGCCGCCAATGGTGGAGTTGTGATGCTCGTCGGTGCCCCGGACACCGGCAAGACGACTCTCGCACACCAGATCATGACCGAAGGAGTGAAGGCCGGAAGGTCTATTGCCTACGTGGACGCCGATGTCGGGCAGAGCACCGTCGGCCCTCCGACCTGCGTCGGGTTGCGCTGGATAAACAAGGCTGAAGATCTCGACGATCTCGCCAAGGCCGACGACCTCCGCTTCGTCGGATCGACCAGCCCCGAGCGACTCGTGCTCCAGCAGGTGCTTGCCACCGCCACGCTGGTTGACGTCGGCCGTCGCACCGCCGATCTCGTGGTCATAGACACGACCGGAGCAGTGTCCGGTGTTGTCGGACAAACCCTGAAATACCACAAGATGGAGCTGTGCCGGCCGGAGCTCGTTGTCGCCCTACAGCGCGGCACCGAAATGGAGCCGATCATCGGCATGCTCCGCAGGTTCTTCGCCGGTCGGGTTGAAACGGTGCCGGTTCATCCGGAAGTGTCGGCAGTTTCGCCAGACGAGAGATCCACGAGGCGCCAGAAGGGCTTCGCTCACGCATTCGAGGACCCGCTGGAACGGTGGCGGGTCCGACCGACCGTCTTCGCTCCGACCATCTCTGCAGGACTCGATTTCGCAAGGCTCGATGGCATGTTGGTCGGAGTACAGGACGGCGACGGCCGGTGTCTAGGCCTCGGCGCACTCGAGTATGACGAAGGCGTCCTGCGAGTCATAACCAACTGCGGTGAAGGAATGCAAGGGCTCCGATTGGGATCACTCAAGGTCGATCTCAAAGATCACCGTGTCCAACGAGTGAATCTTCGCGAGGTTATGTTCGGCCTCGACCGCTGAATCGATTCAAGTCCTCCCGGTTCCTGCCGATACCAACAGGAACAAGGGCGGATAGGTCAACCCATGATTCGGCGGATATTCATATCATGGCTGCTGCTGGCGGTAGCTGTTGTGGGGTTTGCGGGCCTCGCAAGCGCCTCTTCGACCGATGAATCCTCGATGGTCTCACTCATCAACGCCGAGCGAACGGCGCGCGGCATGAACACCCTCGAGGTTTACTGGGATCTGGTCGACGATGCCAGGGTATGGACCGCCTCGATGATCTCCGACGGATACATCTCGCACAGCCCCAACCTGGCGAATGTGACAACCGGATGGTCGACGCTCGGCGAGAACGTCGGTGTTGGGCCCAATGTGGACCGCCTCCACCGGGCCTTCATGGACTCACCGGGTCACCGGGATAACATCCTCGGCAACTACAACTACATCGGAATCGGCGCCGACCGGTCACCGGATGGAAATCTCTACATCACTGTTGTGTTCATGCTCGGCCCGAGCGGTCTCGTGAGCTCGCCAAGCACAACCACGACGCCTCCGACAACGACGACAGCTACTACCGCCGTAACGACGACAACCACCACGCCGGCGGCCGCTCCTAGCGCCGCGAGTTCACCCACCACTTCGACTACCCAGCCGAAGACGGCCAGCGCGGATCCCACCCCTCTGTTCTTCGATCCAACACCTACCGTTGCTGCAGGACACGTCTCGATGGAGCACAGGGTCGTCTACCCGTGCCCCAGAGGCATGATCAACTCGCCGGCCGGGCAGGTCTTCTGCGTGGATTGAACTCGGGTCGCGAGTGCCTCATCGCGGCTATCCGGTATCTAATTCTGGCTCGCGACTGACGACTCGCGACTCGAATTCACAAAGCCCAAGGAACCTCGACCGAACGCTCCCCGCACTTCCCCTGACAGGTTGCACTACGGCCTCAGCACCTTGGGCTTTGTACCTTCGAAGCTACGAAGGAAAGACGGATCAGTCAACCCGGCTGACAGAGGCATTTTCCGCACTCTGGCGCCATGCAACCATCACTAACTATGCATAACTGTTATCAACTCTATGACGAGAAGCACCTTATCCACAGAATCCACAGGTTTCCACAGGGGCTTGTGCACAAGGCCCTGTGGAAACGTTTCTGAAGGCCTTTTTTCGCGTTGTAGCGAGCTACGAGCTACGAGTGATTCCGTCGTAGAGCTCGAAGAAACGGTTGGCGGTGGATTCCCAGGAGAACAGGCCGGCATGCTCGATTCCACCCTTCGAGAGGCGTGCCGCCAGCTCGGAATCACTCAAGATGGCACCCACAGCCGACGCGAAGTCGGCCGGATCCCAACCTTCGATGAGGTATCCGGAAGAACCATCTGCGACCGCGTGAGCGAGGCCACCTACATCAGCGGCAACCACGGGGAGACCACACGCCTGTGCCTCGACGGCCACCAGGCCAAACGACTCGCTGCGCGACGGCACGAGCAGAACGTCTGCCGCCTGGTAGTAGCCGACCAGCGTTGTGTGACCTACGGGCTGATGAAAATCAACGCTATCCGCCAACCCGGCACCGGCCACGAGGTTGCGAGCCTGCTCGAGTTCGGCTGCACCCTGTGGACCGCTTGGGCCTCCAATGATTACGAGCCGCGCCGCGGGGTACCGCTGCTTCACCAACGCGAAAGCATCCACCGCGACATCGATCCCCTTGAGCGGCTGCACCCTTCCCACAAACAAGACGACGGGTGAACCCGATGGAATCCCGAGTTCAGCGCGCCGCTGTTCTTTGTCTCCCGGCGTGAATACGTCGTGATTGACGCCCGGCGGCGATATGCACAGCCGGGTCGGGTCCGCTCCGTAATGCGCGAGAAGATCCTCGGCTTCGATCGGGGTCGAGGCAACGATGCAGTCCGAGCCGGCCAGGACATCGTGCTCGGCGGCGATGCGCAACAAGCTCTCCGGTGGCTCATCACTTCTCCGTTTCGCGTCCTTCACCCGCCCGAGTGTGTGAAATGAGTTGGCCAGCGGAAGACCGAGACGGCGCTTGAGTAACAGTCCTGCCCAACCCGACAGCCAGTAATGGGAGTGCAACAGATCATATCCACCGTTGAACTCGGCCACAGATTCCGCAAAGGGAGCCAGGAAAGGAGCGCTCGCCACCTTCGGAAGCCTTTCGTATGGACCTGCCGTCACGTGTACCACTCGATAACCGCCTGGCGCCTCAACCACGCCGAGGTCCTCGGCTCCCGTCCTCCTGGTGAACACATCCACCCCGACCCCCAGAGTGACCATCATCGAGGCGAGCTCATTGATGTAGACGTTCATACCTCCCGCGTCTCCCGAGCCGGGAGGAACGAGCGGACACGTGTGATAACTCAGGAAGGCGACTCTGGAAATCATGTGACCGCAAGGATCTCATACAACGGTCGTTCCGTAGCTCCCAGCCGATACTTGTATGGCTCATCACCCTTCAAGAAGTCGAAGATCCTGCGGCCTTCACCGATGGCTCTTTCGATGAGAGCACCGAGCATTACTTGTCCGGGCGAGAGATGGCGCAGGTCGGGGGAGAACGCCGAGTTGTACAGGTAATAACCCGACTCGTCGACGTATCCGAAAGCAGCGGCCGTCACCTCTCCCGCTTCCGTGACCAGGGAGTCGATTTCCCAACCGGGAAGCGCATACAGGGCGCCGAAGAAACGCTCCATGCCGTCGGTCATGAAGGAGCCTTTCTCGCCTTCAGATCTCCGATGAAGGTCGACGAACTGCCGGAACGCATCTCCATCTGTCACCGCCCGATGCAGATCGAGCGACCCGCCCGACGCTTCGAAACGCCTGCGCTTGCGACGCAACTCGTGCCTTTCCTTCTTGCCGATCGATGTCAGGTAGTCATCGAAAGAGTCGGGAAGAGACAACACCGCAGCCGTCGTGTGCACGGTGGCGACATGATCGAGGCCCAGCTCCTCGAGTCCGGAACCAATCGGCTCGACGGCTTCGGCAGGAAGCGAGTCGAACAGAATGTTGGTCCCGGGAGGCACGGAATCCGCCACCTCTCTGAACAGGTCCGCCGCGCCGTGGCCGAGCGGGCTGCGATAGTCGACGAGATCGCGATGTCCGACGAACTCGAGCCTCCCCTGCCCAAGGGTCAAAGCAGCCAGTGCATCGTCCGATTCAAAGATGCAGAGCTCAGCTTCCTCGGATGCCAGGTTTTCCCACAGCGTCGATAGAAATCCGGGCAGGCCGAACGGCCCGATCACCGGAGCCACCGGAGGCAAAGAGAAACCTGCGCTCGTCCAATCCTGATGTGGGTTCATCGATACAGATCCAGTGTTGATTCCATTTGACCAACCGGGGCTCCCCCACCGAGGACGGCGGGACGTGCAATGGTCTCGAGTTGCACGCCGGCCGCACGCGTCAAGATCCCCAACTGATCCAGCGCAGCCGTCATTCCCACTCCGGCCGCGCGTGCAGCACCGTCCCATACCTTCACTGCCAGACCCATTTGATTCCTGATTGCGACGCCGAGGAGGCCTTCCGCCCCCCGTTTGGCTGCAGCGTCGATGGTCCTGGCGAGGCGAGCGTCGGCTCCATCCAATCCAGACGCAAGCATCGGAAAGCGATGCATCGCCCACCAGATGTCGCGCAATCGTGGTTCTGAAGCAAACCGGGCGAAGCCACGAGCAAGCCCGAGCGTCGAAACCTGGAAGACGGGCACACCACACCCGTCGATACCAACCGGACCGGGGTCCTCCCCCGTCACCTCTGCGATCAACTCGAAGTTCGCCTGCTGCAACGGATGTTCCGGATCGACATATGACTCGAGCGGCCAACCTTGCGCGACGCAAGCACGAAGCATCGCCGCGTGCTTTCCGGAGCAGTTGTGCCACAGGCGACGGGGTTCCGGCGCTCCGGCGACCCGGCGAGCTGCAGCCGGTGAAAGGGGCCAGGCGGGTGGGCAGCGGAGGGCAGATTCATCGAGGCCTACCTCGGCCAGGATCCCGACGGTATAGGCAACATGCACAGGGTCGCCACCGTGGCTGGCCGCGGCAACAGCGACTCGCTCTGGAGCCATCTCTCCACCAAATCGAAGCGAGTTGTATACCTGGAAAGGCTTCACCGCGGACCGGGCAAAGAACCGTCGCTCGATATCGCCTGATGTAGCAACGACCCGCCCCCGTGTATCCACGGCCGCGACGGCACCATCGTGGGTGGCCTCAACGACCCCCGATCGAACGACCCGGGCGATCATGTATCGATCAGTCGGAGAGGAGATCGACGCTGTCGGCGACACCGTCCTTGTAACGGCGGGTGATCTCGCCCTGAATGTCGTCGAAGACTCTCTGCACTTCTCGCCGCTGATCCGAAATACGCTCTTCGGTTTCCGCGAGGAGTTCCTGCATCTCGGTGAGTTCGTCCTCGCTCAGCTCCGGCATCCGGGTGAGGAAGTCGTCTCCGAGCACCTTGTCGACCGGTCGATGTCGTTCTTCGGGAAGATCGGGCGAGAAGATGGCGGGCACACGGCCGAGAGGTCCGGTCCGCTCTCCAGATCCGAGGATCTCGGGTAGCGCCTCGATGAGTGATCTTGTCTCTTCACCGGTACGCCTGCGCAGCTCGAACGACAGCAAATCCATGCGCCCATGCAGAAGCCGCCGGTAGTACGACAGTTCTGTCTCGACCTCGTCAGTCATCCGGCGCAAATCCCGAAGTTCGTCGAGGTCGGTGTTTTCGAGGCCGGTCAGAAACCCCTCTTCGAGGATTTGATCAATCCGTCTGCGATGCTCTCCGTTCACCTCACTCCTCTCAACAATTCCGGGACAACGTTTGGTATGGGTTCACTGCCGGGCGTGAACTACCACCCGGATGGATCTGAAAGTGCACATGAGGGGCACCACCACGGGCATTCCCTGTGTCACCGTTGTAGCCGATCAATTGGCCGATTGTTACCGACATTCCGTCGCCGACACCGGCCGCATATCCGCTCAAGTGAGCGTAGTAGAAGCTCACTCCGTAGTCGGCATGCAGCCAGATAGAGGTGCCGCCAAGGCCACCCGACCGGAGGCGGATAGTGCCGTTGGCAACCGCCACGACCGAGTGCCCGTAGGCCGCGAAGATGTCGGTACCCTTGTGAGTTCTACCGCCCGAGCGGGGGAAACCCCAGTCGTTGATGAACGAGACCGGAGCAGGCATCGGACAGATGAAACCCGGAGTGGCCTCGGCACTGACGCCGCCGGCGCCCCCGGACGCTCTGGCCGCCTTGAGTGCCGCTTCGCGAGCGAGTTGTTTGCGATACTCTTCTCGTGCCACTCGACAATCGGCATCTAGCTCGTTGAATGCGGTGCTCACCTGCTCGACCAGCCGAAGCTGATCCTGAGCGATAGAAGCCAGCTCCGCTTCGATGACGTCGAGTTCTGCTTTCTGCGCAGCGAACTCCACCTGCAGCTCGTCGAGGGTCGCTTTCAATGCCTCGAGCCTCTCGAGTGCCAGGACGTCATCTTTGGTGGCCGCGTCGAGATAAGCCTGACCAGTGATCACATCCTCGACGGAGCCTGCACTGAAAAGCATTCCGGGCTGAACTGCCCCACCTGCCATGTACATATCGACCGCCCGCTCGACCACCCGGTCCCGGATCTCATCGATCTCTTCGATATGAGATTCGATGGTGGCCCGCAAACCAAGCTGCTTGTAGGAGACCTCGTCGCGCTTCCAGTAGGCGTCCTGATGAGCGGCCGTGGCAGAGTCGAGCTGTGCTTGCGCTTCGTCGAGGACGCCCTTCGCAGCCTGCGAATTCGCGCACGCCTCGTCGACCTCGCTCTTGGTGATGGACGCGGCGGGAGCCGCGCTGAGAACCAGCGAAGTAAGCAGAATCAGGGCGAGCAGCGTTCGCGCTGCCACGGAGCGCAACATATTCCATCAGCGTACCTTCCAAGCGGTAGATCGGGAAGCACAGAAAGGGGACCGCAGGCCCCCGGCCGCGATTCGGCAACAAGCAATTCGCAATTAGCAATGCGCAATTCGCGTCGTGGCTCAGCTTTCAGTCGTTAGCTCCAGGACCGCTTCCAGGATCGCCAGGTCCTCGAGCAGGGCTTCGGTGCGGACCTCTAGATCGGTCGCCTGGTGATAGTCCGGGTTGTCGGGGCGCCAGAGGAACGCCGATGGCACTCCCAATCTGGCGAAGGCCTCATGATCCGAGATATCACCCCGCTGGATGAGCTGAACGGTGAGTCCCAGTTCGGCAGCCGCCTCCGCGATCAACTCGGCGGCACTCGGATCCGCGTCGAGATAGGTAGCCGCAACTATCTGCTCACCTACCCCGACCATGTCGGCGGAGATCATCAGATCGGGGAGTTCGCCGCCCTCCGCCATCTGCTCGGCAAGCAAGCGCGAACCAAAGTGATGCGAGTTGCCGTCGTACCCGACCAGGATTTCCTCTGCGCCGAAAAAGGCGAGGGTGACGATCCCGTCCTGCGGAGGCGCTTCGACGAGCCGACGGGCTAGTTCGAGCAGCACGACCGTCCCGCTTCCGTTGTCGTCGGCGCCGGGCGAGGGCGGTTTCGAATCGAAGTGAGCTCCGAAGAGAACATGGGTACCGCCGACGCCGAAACGGGCCAGGAGGTTGGATGAAGTCCCGCCGGTCGGCAGCGGAACCTCGCGGACTTCTACGTCGATCCCAGAGGCTCGAAGCGATTGCAGCAGGAACTGCGAAGCTTGCGCCTCTGCATCCGACCCGGCTTCGCGCACTCCCAGGGCAACCAGGCGGCCATTATCATGCTGCATTCGCTGGCCTGCCAGCTCGCGATCGAGCACGGTAGTAGTCGTTGTGGACGGCGCCGACGTCGACGTCGTTGCAGCGACGTCGCTCGAAGGTGGGAGCTCCGGTTCCGGGTGTGAGGTGGGGGTCGCAGCCGCAGGCCGCGCCGGCAATGGGGTCCCGTTCCCACCGGACGTTGCTCCCGAGCACGACACGGTCAGAACAATTGCGATGAGCAGCAGCGGCATTCGGTGCACAAGGCCCAACGTAGCGGTCGCCGGGTCGCCGACCAAGGGACATCTACCGTCACCCGCTAGGCTCGCCGCCGCAATGCGCACCCTATTCGCCGTTGGTTTTGGCGGGGCTATCGGCTCGATGGCCCGCTACGCAATTGGTTCCTTCCTCGGGAGGCGGGCAGGCTGGGAGTTCTGGATGGCGACGATGGCGGTGAACATCTCCGGCGCCCTCGTCCTCGGCATACTCGTAGGATTGTTCGGCGAGCACGTTACCGACGATCCGGCTTTGCGCACCGGCCTCACGGTCGGGTTGCTCGGCGGATTCACAACCTTCAGCACGTGGATGGTGGAGTCGGTTGAACTCGTCGGCGAGGGGCACGTTGGAGCGGGGTTGATCAATGTGTTGGCGGCCGCAACTGTGGGTCTCATGGCCGCGATCGGCGGATTAGCGATCGGCAGGGCGCTGGCCGTCTAGGCACGCCCGGTAGCAGGTAGCAATTGACGGATTGTACGAAACACGTTGTACGTACCGGGACGAAGTCGCGGCCTATATGACCAACTGCAATATCGGGTAGAACGCGGCAGCCGCCAGGGCGGGACCATCGATCAGAGTCAGGTAGCCGGGCGGATGATCAACCAAGTAGACCTCGCCGGTCCTGACCATGGCACCGAAGCCCCTGCCGGCGATCAGGGCAAGAGCCATCACCACGCCGACAAACAAGAAAGCCAATAGCCCGAGGTCCCACAGCCATGCAGCTGCAACGGAACCGGCAACCGCGGCGAGCGCACCGGCGGCGAATGGATCGAGCAGACCGATGCCTCTGCCCCGGCCTGCCGACCACCATGCCGCCGCGGAGACGATGATGATCACCAAGAATGCGCCGGTCCGACCACGCCCGTCCGGTGACAATCTGGTCAGCACGAGCGATCCGATCCCGGTTCCCGCAATCACCTGGGTGAGAGCCGTTGTAGCTATGGCGATGGCGTCCCGGCTCTGTTGCGCGGCCATCCCCCACACGAAAGCGGCCACGAGGGCGAACACAACGACGAGGCCGAGACCAACAACACCCGATGTGTTATCGGCCATGCCGTAAGGAGCGACGGCACCGATGAGGATCGTGGCCAGAAGCGGCGGCAGTTGCAGCGGAACCCCGGCCATCTTGGCAGCGTCAACCAGATCAACGGCCCATACCGCGGCAACGGCAACCAGCACGGTCACAAACCACTCCGGCGAGGAAGGCACGTTGGCGAACAGCAGGACGGCAACCGTGGCGATCGGCGCCCACACGTGCATGTCCATGCGCGCCGAGACATTCGTCTCGGCCCCACCAGATACCGGGGGAATCAACGCTACTTCGTCGTCTTCGCCAATCCCGTCGTCCGGTGTGGCCGGCTCGCCGTTGACCCAAACACGCGCACGCCGCATGCTCTTGGCGAACGCACTGCCGTACTCAGCGGACGCCGTCTCGAGCAACCCACCGACGGTGTCTGCCTCGAATTCAACCAGGGAGGCTCCTGCGAGTTCTCGTAGATTGGCAAACAGGCGCAGTCGCGCCATCGATGTCTCCATCTCTCTTGTCGTGCTTCAGGCTACCGGTTGTCCGGCGCCATCCGGCATCATCCGCCGTCAGTCGAAGCTGGTTCGACACTCTCTTCGGACTCGTGTGCCTTGCCAAGATTCGAGAGGATGTTGATTCCGGTTGCATTCTCGATCTGTTCGGTGATCTTGATCACGGCAGCCGGCAACTGCGACAGCACACCGGGAATACCGGGTTGTCCGTTACCCGCATCGATGACCGAGACCCGATCGATCGAAACGCCTGCAACAGTTCCCACGATCTTGTCGACAAGATCGGGAAGCATGTTCAGAACGAAGATCTGCTGCGCATCGGCGCCGGCCGCCTGATATTGGTCGACGAGGCGTTTGAAAACCTCGATCTGAGCTGAGCCGTCCTCGATGATCGAAGCGGCGTCACCCTTGGCCATGAGCTCTTTCGCTTCCTTGTCGGCACGGGCAGGAGCCACGATGTCGGCTTCCAGCCTCCTTTGCTCGAGCTGGATGCGCTCTTGCTGCAGCTCTTGTTGCGCGATGGCCCTGGCCTTGTCTCCGGCCACCTTGGCCTGTTCTTCCTTGATCAGGGCGTCCGCCTCGAGCTCGGCCGTGCGAACACGCAATGCGTTCTCACGCTCGACGATCAACAGGTCCGCGTCTGCCCGCGCTACCTCGGCCCTGCGGCGCGAGTCGGCCTCGCTCTCCTGAGCCTCCGCCTGCCTCTCGGCTTCTGCCACGCGGGCTTCCTTGACGACCTGCGCGGTCCGGCGGCGTCCGACTGAGTCGAGATAGCCGGCCTCGTCGGTGACGTTCTGGATCTTCAGAACGTCGAGATCCAATCCGAGTATCCGCATGTCGTCGTCTGCCTCTTCGATCAGCACGGATGCGAATTTGAGACGATCCTCGTTGACTTCTTCAGGGGTGAGAGTGGCCAGCACCCCGCGCAAGTTGGCCTCGAGTGTTTCCTTGGCTATCTGCTGGACGTAGCCAGTCGGGCGACTGAGGAATCTCTCAATGGCGTTGTCGAGAACGCCTTCACGGCTCGAGATCTTCACATCTCCTACCGCCTGCACGTTTAGCGGTATCGAACCCTTCGAGTACGCGTTGAGCACCGAAAGCTCGATGGCAATGGTGTTCAGATCCATCCAGTCGACCTTCTCGAGCAGAGGAATCCGGACGGTCCGCCCGCCGCGGATGATCCGATAACCCCGTGCTGTGCCTTCGCCGTCCTGGCGGGATCGGCCGGAGATCACGGCTATGCGGTTGGGGGGGCAGATGACGATCAGGCTGCGCACCGCCAGCAGCACGATTACCACCGCAGCAACGATTATGCCTGCCAGCGTGATTGCAATTTCCATAGCCAATGCTCCTATTCGTCCAGGTTCAGATGCCCTACCAGCGCGGTCCCGTCATCGATCTCGACGACCACTACACGCTCTCCCTTTTCATAAGTTCCACCGCCAAAAGCCTTGGCCGTTAGGTAGACCGGCTGACCGTCCACATCCACCTCGATGCGTCCTCTGCCATTCTCAAGGATCGGCACGACCACCTTCGCCCGGGAACCTCGCAAATCAGAATCGGTAGTCATGCCCCCCACCGATGACCGCTTCAAGTAGGCGAACAGGCGAGCGTGGAGGTAGCCGGCGAATAGTCCCAAAGCCACCGCCAGGACGAAAGTAAAGAAGCTGCCGACGCCCAGCCCTCGCAATATCAGGCCGGTGACACCGAAGAAGGCGAGCAAGAACACCATGGCTCGAAACGAAAAGATCGAGAGAACGGCATCGGCCACGCCCGCACCTGCCGATCCGACGATGCTCGCATCCGCATCGACATCCACGTCAGCGTCAAAATCGGCATCGAAGTCCGCGTCCGCATCGACATCGGCTGAGAAGAAGAGGAAGAACAGGACGAACGGCCAGCCGACGAGCGTAGCGAACAGGTAAACGCTGAACATTGACGATCCTCTCGACCTACTTGCGCCTCTTGGTCAAACATACCACCGGGTCCAACAGCGCGAACCAGGGTCGCCGGGTCAAGGCAATTCGGGAGAGCTGCCCCGCAGGCCCCAGATCAGATCCGCCGCAAACACGCCGACGGCTGCGACGACCGGCGAGGCGATGAGGAACCCGACGGTTGTCCATCCGGACACGTCATCTAGACGGGGAACGAATAATGCGGCTACGAGTAACGGCATAGAGCGCGCCGCCACGTGGGTGGGGGATTCGCCCGGCATGGCCAGAGCCCAGCCGATGGCGAGCCCGGCCGCCAGTAGGCCGGAAGA
>JAHEDJ010000037.1:15091-20645 GCA_024641325.1 bacterium
TCCGGCGCAAGATCGACGAAACATCCGCCGTTCACTATCTGGCCGACTGGAAGCACCGGCATGTTGTGGGCCATGAGCTTCCATATCGAGAACTCAGGAGACATGACCTGCGCGCCGGTGGGCAAACCCGTATTCATGGCGATGATCCGCTCGAATCGTCGTGATCTCATGGCAACGACGCGCAGACCAATCAAACCACCCCAGTCGTGGAGGATCAGCGACACTCTCCGGGGGTTCACCAACTCGAACCAGGCTGCGGTCCACTCAACCATCCGTTCGTAGGTGTAGTCGTCCGTGTCTGCCGGTTTGTCCGATTTGCCGAACCCGATCAGATCAGGCGCCAGGACCCTGTGCCCGGCTCGCACGATCGGTGGGATCAGCTGCCGGTAGAGATAGGACCAAGTCGGATCACCGTGCAGCATGACGACACTCGGTGCGTCGGCCGGGCCTTCATCTACGTAGTGCATCCGCAGATCAGGGCCCCACGTGTTCCGGATTTCCAGATAGTGCGGCTCGAACGGATAGTCGGGAAGCGACTCGAAACGCTCGTCCGGTGTCCGGAGAACCTTCACTTGTATCCTTCGCTCATGCAGGTGACGGCTGCCGCCTAGATCAACTTACCGCGCGGTCGGGGTCGATTTCCCGGGCCGAATGACCCGAACCGGTCCCAAGTCTCTTCGGGGAACACGCGTCATTCTGTAGCGTTGCCGGCGGGCGATCAGCTCCAGGGGTCTCCCTTGGGTGATGCCTCTTCGCGCTCTTCGGTTAGGTCGATCGACTCGTCGGTCAAATCGATGACCGGGTCGCTCTCTATCTGTGAGCCGGGTAGATCCACGAAAGTCTGCTTCTGGTCGACGTCGTCGAGGTGCGAAGAGAGCGGGCTGCGGCGGGGTTCCGCCGCCGGCGCCGGGTGGTTTCGAAGATCGATGTGTTCCAGGGGATCCCGCGGGAGGTCGACGAATGTTGGCCCGGACGGCCTCCTGGCAGCAGGAGGCTGCAGGTTGGGTGGTGGTTGGGCAAGAGAAGAGGCTTCAGCCCGTGCGGCGATACGGTCGTCGAGGTCGTGTAGTCGCTTGCGCGGCCGGGCCAGCACCACGATCACGACGCCGACTCCAAGCACGGCGCACGCGCCACCGATGATCAGCCACCCTGAGAACGAGCGCTGATCAACCGCCTGTGCGAGCAGCATCGGAACGATCATCGATTGCAGGTGGCTCTGCTTCTGCGATCTCACAAGGACCCCCTGGATCGTTCATCAGATTACCGAGTCGGCGCCTTTGAATGGGTCAATCCCGGCCCGGGCGAACAAACTGCGGTCCCCCAGCCCGGCGCGCCAAGATGCCGCGCCGCTAATCGCCGGGGCTCAAGCCCACGGGTCGGCCGGCAATCGGGCCAAGTCTTGATCGGGAGCGGGGTCGTATTCCGCTTCGAGTTCGGTCAGATCAATGGTCACGACCAGATCGTCGCGCAAAGGCGGAGGTGGCGGCTGGAGGGGGCCGATCGGGGCAAAGGGAGGAAGCGGATGTTCGTCGACCATCGCGATTGGACCGACAGGGGGCTCCGGCGGGGCGCCGCCTGGAAGAACCACCGGGCCGGTTGGTCCTTGCGGGTCGGATTTGTCTTTTGAACCCGGCGCTCGTCTGCGGGTGAAGAAGCTTGCCGGCATCGACGCGATTCGCGGTCGCCGGCTCGACCGAAACAGCGATATCAGAAAACCGGCGACGCCTACACCCACGGCGAACAAGAGGGCCAACCATCGCCAATCCAAGTTCGATATCTGTCCGATTTTGCGACTCACTGGTATACCAACATCTTTGGCCGCGCCGCGACCTCCCGAAGTGAGCCTATCAAACACGCTCGGGAGAGGCCGCCTGGTGCGAGATCGGTACGCGAAAACGCGACAGGTTCCCAGTTTTCGCGCCCCGGGGCCGGTGCGATACAGTCACACTTGCTTCCCCCGGCACCCATAACCGACCGGTTTGTGATGCCGCCTTCCCTGAGTTGACAAAAAAGCCGCGTGCTATGCGCGGAATAGCACGCGCTGGTGGTTGACGACTTTCACTCGTGTAACTACATTCGCGTAACACACCACCAGATCTCGTGGTAGAGGCGAGTACCCACCACAAGATGTAGTGGTGGCACTGGCAATAAATTGCAGGCCGCGATGCTTCGTGCCTGCCTGAGCGGCCCCGCCGAGCGCGGGGCATTCGGTCCCCTGGGGCTTTGCGGTGGGGACATTGGAGAGGGAGAAAAACATGGGCCAAGGCCTGCGGATCAGCCGTCGCTTCACCGAAGCGGGAGTCGACCCATACGACAACATCGCATGGGAGTACCGCGATTCGAGAATCAGCAACCCCGACGGTTCGATCGTATTCGAGATGACCGATGCGGAAATACCGGCCTCGTGGTCACAGGTCGCCACCGACATCATGGTGTCTAAATACTTCCGCAAGGCAGGTGTCCCTCAGTACGACGCCGACGGCAACGAACTCCTCGACGAATCCGGCATCCGTCTCACCGGTCCGGAGCGTTCCGCCAAACAGGTTTTCAATCGACTCGCCGACACGTGGCGATTCTGGGGCGAAACCAAGGGCTACTTCGCATCTGCAGACGATGCGCAAGCCTTTGAGGATGAACTCAAATACATGCTCGCCAACCAGATGGCGGCTCCCAACTCTCCGCAGTGGTTCAATACCGGACTCTTCAACAACTACGGCCTCACCGGCCCGGCGCAGGGTTTCTGGTTCATCGACGACGAAACGGGTGAACTCGTAGCGTCTCCCGACTCATACTCTCGCCCCGCTCCGCACGCCTGCTTCATCCTCTCCGTGGGCGACGATCTCGTGAACCCCGGGGGCATCATGGATTTGTGGGTCCGCGAAGCCAGGATCTTCAAGTTCGGCTCGGGTGCCGGATCCAATTTCTCGAATATCCGCGCAGAGAACGAGCTGTTGTCGGGAGGCGGCAAGAGTTCCGGCGTGATGTCGTTCCTGAAGATCGGCGATCGAGCAGCAGGAGCTATCAAGTCAGGCGGTACGACCAGACGTGCAGCCAAGATGGTCATCCTCGATGTCGACCACCCCGACATCGAGAAGTTCATCAACTGGAAGAAGGCCGAGGAAGACAAGGCCAAGGTTCTCATCCAGCACGGCGGGATGCCTGCCGACTTCAACGGAGACGCCTACGCAACGGTCTCCGGTCAGAACTCGAACAACTCCGTGCGGGTCACCAACGACTTCATCCGGGCCGTTATCGACGACGGGGACTGGAGCCTCACCAACCGCAAGGACGGCTCGGTACGCAAGACTGTGAAAGCCCGCGACATTTGGAGTCAGATAGCAGATGCCGCTTGGGCGTGTGCCGATCCGGGACTGCAATACCACACCACCATCAACCAATGGCACACCTGCCCGTCCGGTGGCGAGATCCGTGCGTCAAACCCGTGCTCCGAGTACATGTTCCTCGACGACACGGCCTGCAATCTGGCCAGCCTCAACCTCGTCAAGTTCTACGACGACACGGCTCAGACCTTCGATATCGAGGCTTACGAGCACGCCATCCGGTTGTGGACGGTCGTGCTGGAAATCTCGGTAGCAATGGCTCACTTCCCTTCCGAAGAAATCGCCCAGGGGTCGTACGACTACCGAACGCTCGGGCTCGGCTACGCCAACCTCGGGTCCCTTCTGATGCGTCAGGGGATTGCCTACGATTCCGCCGAAGGACGGTCTTTGGCCGGAGCGCTCACGGCGATCTTGACCGGCAATTCGTACGCAACGAGCGCCGAGATGGCTGCCGCAGTGGGCCCCTTCCCGAAGTACGACGAGAACCGGGAGTCGATGCTTCGGGTCATCCGCAACCACAGGCGAGCGGCCTACGGAGAGACGGACTTCGAAGAGATCGGCCATGAGGTCATGACCTTCGATGACTACCTGTGTCCTCCAGATCTCGTCGTGGCTGCTCGCGGTTCATGGGATCGTGCGCTCGACTGGGGCAAGGAAGTGGGGTTCCGCAACGCTCAGGCAACAGTGCTGGCACCGACGGGCACGATCGGCCTGCTGATGGATTGCGATACAACGGGTGTGGAGCCCGACTTCTCACTGGTCAAGTTCAAGAAGCTCGCAGGTGGCGGCTACTTCAAGATCGTGAATCAGTCCGTCGCTCCGGCGCTGGCCTCGCTCGGCTACGCCGACGACGAGATCGAAGAGATCGTCGACTACGTGGTTGGAACCAACACGCTGCTGGGCGCTCCCCACATCAATCGTCAGTCCCTGACCGAGAAGGGTTTCAGCACTGAGGACCTGATCAACATCGAGAAGATCCTTCCCACCGTGTTCGACCTGAAGCATGCTTTCTCGCCGTTTGTGCTGGGTGAGGAGACGCTCCAGCGGCTTGGATACAAGGTTGATGAGTACACGTCATTCGACTTCGACTTGCTGACCAAGCTCGGCTTCTCACGGGCACAGGCGATCGAAGCCAACGACGCCATCTGCGGGCGGCAGACGATCGAAGGTGCGCCGCATCTCGCAGACGAGCACCTACCTGTTTTCGACACGGCCAACCGCAACGGCCGTCACGGGACCCGGCTGATTCATCACGACGGCCACATCAAGATGATGGCTGCGGCGCAACCGTTCATCTCAGGCGCCATTTCGAAGACGATCAATATGCCACACGAGGCGACACCCGCCGACATCGAAGGTGCCTACGAGTTGTCGTGGAGGCTTGGCCTGAAGGCGATGGCTCTGTACAGGGACGGCTCGAAAGCGTCACAGCCGCTTTCGTCGACGACCGATGAAGCCGACAACGAAGAAGAGGATCAGGACATCAACGCCGCCCTCCAGGCAGAAAAGGCATTGGCCTGGGGCCAGATTCCTGCGGGCCTCTCACCGACCGAGGCATACGACCAGGGGATGCAACCGCCGCGCTTCCTCCTCCCTGCCCGCCGCAGCGGATTCACCCAGGAGGCCCGCATCGGCGGACACAAGGTATTCCTCCGTACCGGCGAGTACGAAGACGGAACGCTTGGCGAGTTGTTCATCGACCTGGCCAAGGAAGGCGCAACCTTGCGCGGCATCCTTTCGTGTTTTGCCATCGCGGTGAGCAAAGGCCTCCAGTACGGTGTGCCGCTGGAGGAGTACGTCGACACGTTCGTGTTCCAGACGTTTGAACCGCGCGGCATGGTGGAGGGGCATCCGAATATCAAAATGGCCAACTCCATCGTGGATTACGTGTTCCGGGCGCTCGGTGTCGATTATCTGCACAGAGACGAACTTGCTCAGGTTCCGCCGATTCGGCCGTCCGAACTACCCGAACCGCCGAAGGGCCTGGCAGTCGAGGCCGGCGTCCAGTTGGACCTGACCGAGGCTGCGATGGAAAGCCAGATCGACGCTCAGGTGCAAGCAGCCCGATTCGCCGATTCGCCCTCTTCTTCGCCGAATGGATCCAACGGCGCGTCGGCACATGCCTCGACCAACCCGGCAAAGAGCACGCCCCAGAGCGTGCGCGGAACGGCCACTGCAACAGCCACAAAGGTGACGGCAAGACCGTCTACTGA
>JAHEDJ010000037.1:20745-22730 GCA_024641325.1 bacterium
CCTGCACGCCAATCACGCAGAATCGGCCCGAATACACGATGGTCGAGCAGCCAGCGGTCGAAACGCTCCGACGATCGCGAGAAGAAGTAGCCGGCCAGCAACACAGGCCCCGTAGTCGGAATGCCGGGCAACACAAGCCCGACAATGGCAATCCCGAGACTCAGAAAGCCGAGTCCCGCCAGAAGTATGCGTGTTGGTTTACGCCGTGCCTGCTGAGCCATGGCGGGCAGCATATCGGCTCAGGTTCCAACAGTATGTCGAAACGCAATCTTCTCAGCGCCGTGCTCGCCCGCCTCTTACCCCGAGTGCATTCCTTGCCTCTTCGGAGAGGCAATCCGCCGCCACTCTGACGGCTTCACGACTCATCAACCCGGCATTGGTTTGCACAAAGTGGAATACGCATCCGGGGCTGCGCCGCTCAGTTCGCGCAGAACCCATCCAACCCCGGACGAGGAGCTTGCTTCCAGCCGCCTGACCAAGCCGTGGTATCGGGCATCGAGGCCGGACTCAGTCGCCTTCACGTGGCGACCGGCGTGTAACACGATTGAGTTGTGACCGAGCTCTATCGAGGAGGCGGCGTGCCCATGGGAACTCCCTGGCCAGGATCGCCAAACCTGCAACAACGAGCAGCCAGCCCGGCAGAAGTGGAAGGAACCAACCGAGAACACCGATGATCAGCACCACGCCGCCGATCACGAAGAGGGCGATGCGGACAAAAAGGGGACGCGGTGACTGACCTTGCATGTCACCACATTGCCACGCCGGAGCCGCAATGCCGACTCGAATCGGTCGTTCGCCTGAGTTTTTTGCGACGGGTGAGAAACGACCACGCAGGAACGGGATGCACGGCGGGTAACCTCTGACCGGATGGCACACGACACGATTCTGGTCCGTATCAACGGGCGCGATGCCCCCGGCATCACAGCCGGGTTGCTCGACCTGCTCTCGCTCGGCGGGGCGCAGGTATACGACATGGAACAGGTCGTGGTCAAGGGGCGCCTCACACTCGATCTGCTCGTCGGGATCTCCACGGAACATCAGACGTTGAAGGACCTCCTGTTCTTCGGTTGGCAACGCGGCATCGATGTCGAGTTCGAGGTGGTGGAGGACCAACCGAATCCGTCGCCCGGCCCCCGGTACGCGGTGACGCTCCTCGCTCCGGATCTCTCGGCCGAGGCCCTGGCCGGAGCAACTGCCGCAATCGCGGCCACCGGAGGCAACATCGATCGGATCATCAGGCTCTCCGACTATCCGGTCATGAGTTACGAGTTCATCGTCTCGGGCGCCGACTTCGATCGTCTCCGTGAATCGTTGCTGATGGCCTCCCAGGCATTCCGACTCGACATCGCCGTGCAGCCCGAGGGCCTTCAGCGCAGAGCCAAGCGACTCGTAGTACTCGACGTCGACTCCACGCTGATCGAGAACGAGGTAATAGATCTGCTGGCCGAGGAAGCCGGCCAGGCACAAGCGGTGGCAGAGATCACGGAACGGGCTATGCAAGGCGAGCTCGAGTTTGAAGACGCTCTGCGGTCCCGAGTCCGGACCCTCAAGGGGCTCGATGCGACCGCTTTGGGCCGTGTAGCCGAGAAGATCTCCCTAACGCCCGGGGCAAGAACGTTCATTCGCACGCTCAAGCGTCTGGGTTACGAGATCGTGCTGGTCAGCGGCGGATTCGAGTTCTTCGTGGCCGCGCTGGGTGCGGACCTCGATGTCGACCTCACGTTTGCCAACCGTCTCGAGATCGCAGATGGGGTTCTCACCGGTGAACTCGAGGGCCCGGTTATCGACAGGGCCGGGAAGGCCGACCTACTGCGCCGGGTAGCCGCCGAACGCGGCATCCCGGTCGAGCAAACGGTTGCGGTGGGAGACGGCGCCAACGATCTCGACATGCTCGCCGCGGCCGGTTTGGGTATCGCCTTCAACGCCAAACCGGTCGTCCGGGAGGCCGCGGACACCGCGGTCACCGTCCCCTACCTCGACGCGAT
>JAHEDJ010000037.1:22830-25489 GCA_024641325.1 bacterium
CTTTCTCGGCAATACTGTCGTTCCCCACGCGTGACTGTATTGCTCAGAAAACTCCGGGAAGTCAGTTCCAGCCGCGGTCGTCCTGTTTCAGCGCCGTGTCAATCGACAGCGCCGCGGCCACGACCAGCGAGAGGAGCGGCTGCGGGAGGCGGCCGTGGATCTGCACGACGTAGTTGTCCGCGGTGGTGAACATCGTCTTGGCGAGCCCCTCCCAGGTCTTGGTGATGCGCGCCACTTCGGATCCCGTCACGTCCTCGATCCGGAAGTTCCAGGCCCGCCAGTTCTCAGCCTTGATCGCTCCGAGCTCCTGCCCACCCGATTCGAGGGCGAAGTTGATCTTCCCGATCATGTTGCGTTGCACGATCCGCCCGAGCTCCCGCCCGATCGGATCCTCGACGACCACCGTCGACTTGAACACCTTGGCCGGACGCGTCAGCCGCAGCAAGACGGTACCCGACTGATCGGCGATCTCGAGGCGGTGAGTCATGAACTGGTCCACAGATGAGATCAGCCGCATCGCTTTCTTCAACGTCGATTGGCCGACCTGGTTGACCGAGCCGAGCTGGTTGCCGTCCTTGTCGAACACTCCGTACTGATTCGATAGCTCGATCAGCTTGGCCTTCTGATTCACGACCAGCACGGGCTCGCTGAAGATGTCGCCACCACCAGGTCGGGCCGACTCGATCCCGGCACCGGCGTAGCCGCTGCCTGCAACCTGTTCACGGATCCTCTCCGGATCCGAAGAATCGTCGAGCGTCATCGCCGCGTCGAAGCGGTCGAGTCCGTCTGCCGCATCGACGCCCTGCACACCGTTGTCCGCCACGTGTTCGGTCCACGTCGAACCGTCCCAATAGCGGTATTGATGGCGTTTGGTTGGATCCGCAAGCCAGCCGCGTTCGGTTGTCATAGTGCCATCGTCGCACGTGGCCCGCCGCGGTGCCGTCCAAAGGGGCATCCAATCCTGGAGTACGCCGTCCGGTGACACCAACGCCCGTCGAACCGTATCCTGTCGGCGATCTATCTTGGAGGACCGATGAACTTTCCGCCCGAAGTTGAAGAGCGCCTCCGCTCCGAGCCGATCATGTGGATGACGACGGTCACCCCCGCCGGACGACCTCAGCCCTCACCGATCTGGTTTCTGTGGAGGGGCGCCGACATCCTCATGTTCAGCAAGGCCAATACCGCCCGTCTCACCAACATCGGCGCCAACCCGCACGTTTCGCTCAATCTGGACGGTGACGGACGCGGCGGGGCGATCGTCGTCATCGAAGGAACCGCGCTGATCGACCGCGACCACCCACCCGCCGAGGCACTGCCCGGATACGTCGAGAAGTACCAGACCTTCCTCGACGACTACGGCTGGACGGCGAGCAGCTTCTCCATCGACTACCCGGTGCCCATCCTCATTCAACCGAAACGCCTGCGGGCATGGTGACGGCCTAGGCGAGGATCTCCTCGGTCGACAGCGTTGTCTCCATTCCTCGCTTGGCCAGGTCGGCGTAGAACGCCTTGGGTTCCACCGATGTCTCCGGCGGATACACGCCCGGCTTGTCGAGCTGCCCTGAGGCGAGCCACCGGCCGAGAATGGCGGCCGGTGTGGCCACGACCGCGGTACCGCCCGATACCTTCAATTCCGGCACCGGCCAGGCCGTCGTGTCGATGCGCAGCTTGACCGGCTGTCCGTCCTTTGTCCCAACCGCGACGGTGGCGATGTCCTTGTATCCGGCGTGCTGCGGCGGATCCGGCTGGAGCTCCTCCAGCAGGTCGATCAGCAGCCGGCGAGGAACGACCCCTTCCACGTCGCCGACCTTCCTCGGCTCTGTGGAGGCGAGGCCGACGGAGGCAAGGAACTGCAGCTTCCGCAACGCGGCTTCGGAGAACCCGAAGAAGCGGATCTTGAACTCACACTTCTGGATTCCCTTGTCTGCCAAGCTCAGCGGAATCGTCGCCACCTCCGAATGCAGAGACAGGTGCGTCTTGGCGTAGCCGATGGGCTCCTTGAACGGGAACATCTCTTCTTCGCCCAGTGCCTCGACTGCCATGAACTCACCGTCGCGGAACACCATCGAGGGTTCGACGATCTCATCGAAGATCGTCCAGAGCGAATACGGCCACTTGAGCGTGTCCGACGGGTCCACCGTGGCGCCGTTGTAGATGACGACCGATTCAACCGTGTCGAGCCGCGCGCCGAGATCGCCGGCGTGAACGTTGGCGATACCGGGACATGCCCCGATGCCCAGCACGGCGGTCAGTCCGGCGGCCTCAAAGCGATCGAACAACTGCAGCTGTTTGCGGGTGGTGAAGAACAGTCCGCCGAGGTCGACGTAGTTGCAGCCGGAGCGCAACGCCCCCTCCATGACGTCCAGATTGATTTCATATTGAGCAGCGTTGACAACGGCGCCGGCACCCTTCAAGAAGGCGTCGAGGCTGTCCGGGTCGCGGACATCGACCTGCGCAGAGCCGAACCCGAATTCTGCGGCCACCCGGGCGGCCCGCTCTCCATCGAGGTCACCGATGACGACCTCGTCCGGGGTGTCCCACGCACTCAGGTCGCGGGCCGTTACTTCACCGATGATCCCCGCGCCGAGTAGCGCAACTTTCATCTCGTTCCCTTTCGTGTCGCGCCCGATCGCCCGGGCGGATTGTCGGCTCAGGCCTT
>JAHEDJ010000077.1 GCA_024641325.1 bacterium
CGCCGCAGAACGGGCGGGTGACGTCGCCATGATTCGGGCCAGGGTTGATGAGTTCCAGCCCCGCTGCACCGCCGATCAGGCCTATGCCGTCGCCGCCTGGTATCAGGACGAGTATGTCGTCACCGATGATCTGCCCACGAGCCGGATCATCCCCGTAGTACAACCACTCGCGCCAGCGGCCTTCGTCGGCAGAACACTCTGGATCCTCGCCATCGAACGAGTAGCGCAGATGGAAACCCGCCGGCGCGGTGAACGAACCGTCGGAGCGAACGGTTATCCAGGTGATGACTTGCCCATCGCCAATCCCACCTCCGCCTTCGCCGGCCGCACCGGCTGGTGAGCCGACCAATAGGGACGGAAGAAGGCACGATCCAGCGATGACGAGAAGCCTCAGGACTGTTCGCATCACTGGCTCTCTCCGATGATTCCGATCACCCCTACCCGCCAGCGCTTGTCGACCCCCAAGTCGAGCCCTATCAGCGAAACTCGATCGTTCCACTCATCCTCGACGAGCCTGATTAGATCACCATCTACGGTTGCGACATACTGAGGTGACCAGGAATAGGTCACCTCGAGTAGGACTGCGTTGGCGAACTCTTGGGAGATCTCGACTCCTGCAACTCTGATCCCCTCGTCATCTTGAATCCAGCCGTTCTGGACATAGTTATCAAAGTCGGCCAAGAGCCGCCCATAACAGTCGCAGGATTCCGCGTACGCATAATTAAGCAAGTCGCGCGCGTTCTCGGGTGTGGTGGCGAGGTAGCTGACGTAGTCAAAGATCGCGACAATTGCCTCTGTCGGGTCGTCTACGTCGTTGGCCGGCAGGAGCACTTCGACGGTTTCCGTCGTGGTCGTGGTGGAAGGCTCGGTCGAGGTCGTAGTGCTAGCAACGATGATGCCGGCCGTGGTTGAGGTCGGCGCCGGCGGCTCAGTCGCTTCAGTGGCTGTCGTCTCTGCTGAAGCGGAGCAGGCGCTGACCAGCACCGACGCAGCGGCGAGCACGGCCAGCGACGCTCGAAGCCGCACGTTCTTTACCTATCGTTAGCAAACGACACACATCGATCGTACCTTCGCTCTTCCTTCCATGCCAGCGGGCCGTAGATCGCGTTTTCGCGTTCAGGCCTTTTGTCCCTGCCACCACGTAGGGTTTGTCGAGGAGAGGCGAGCGACTCGCTTCCGTTTCGGTGAGGAGGAGAGATGCCCGAGCGCACCTCGTACGTACAGGGGACTCCAAATTGGGTGGACCTGCAAACTTCAGATCAAGAAGCGGCCAAGGCGTTCTACGGAGGACTGTTCGGCTGGACCTACGTCGATGAGCCCGTGCCCCAGGGCGGTGTTTACTCGATGGCGTTCATCGGCGACAAGACGGTGGCGGCCATCTCTGCTCAGGGTCCGGATATGGCCGCGCAGGGTATTCCTCCGATGTGGAACACCTACATCGCCGTCGATGACGTCGACGCCACGACCGCCAGGGTGGCCGGCGCCGGTGGGATGGTCGCAATGGAGCCGTTTGACGTGATGGACGCCGGGCGCATGTCCGGTGTCATGGATCCGACGGGTGCCTTCTGCATGCTGTGGCAGGCAAAGAACCACATCGGCGGTCAGCTGGTCAACGAGCCGGGAACACTCATCTGGAATGAGCTCCAGACCGCCGACACCGAGGCGGCGGTTTCGTTCTACGAGGCCGTTGTGGGACTCGAGACCGAGGAGAGCGACGTCGGCGGCGGCCCCTACACGATGTTCAAAGCGGGTGGAAGAGTTGTAGCCGGCACGATGCCGCCCGCGTCTGCCGACATGCCGAGTCACTGGTCGGTCTACTTTGGGACGGCTGATGCCGCCACGACTGCCGGGAGGACGAAGGAACTCGGTGGCAGTGTGATTGCCGGGCCCTTTGACACGCCGATCGGGCCCATGGCCGTTCTCCGTGACCCGCAGGGAGCATTCTTCTCTGTGTTCCAGGTTGGCGATCAAGAAGGGTGACTGGGCACTCCAAGGACGGGAGGGCAAACCAACTTCCACTCCTCCTCCCCTCGGAATGGCCGGTGCACAACCGGAAGAGGCCCAGTCGGTCGGCCTACAATTCGTTGGGAACCACTTCTGTGGATCATGCGTTCATAGTTGGAGGGGCGCGCCAACATGAAGAGGCCCGGTAGGAGGTCATCGTGGCCAACATCCCGCTTTCCGACGCAACCGAACCGGGCAAACGACAGCCTGTGAGCAGAAGCCGCTGGGTGCCCTGGATGCTGGCTGCGTTCGTGTTGATGGCCGGGTTCGGACTCGGCGCTCTGTACGCGGCCGGTGTTTCGGTCGAGTCCTCGACCGTCGAACCTGCCGCAACGCTGGATGACATCCCACTGGTTGCTTCCGAAACGGCGGGAGAGCCGGTCGCCACGGCTTTCTCGCAAGCGGACACTGCTGATCGCGAACCCGGACCGACCGAAGTGGCGTTTGTGGCGAACTTCCCGTTGATGGACTTCGACTGGGAGACGGTGACGATTCCCACCGACGGCGATGTCGACTTCCGCTGGTTTGGGCGACTGGGAAACGAGTACGCGGCTGTGGCACTCCGACTGCCCGAGTCCGGCGAGAGTCAACACCTCGCGACATGGACATCGGCCGACGGCCGCGACTGGAACGAGGTCGGGGCGCTCGCTCTTCCGGCTCAAACCTCCGTAAACCAGGTGGTGGGGTCCAACGGAAAGCTGTACGCGATCGGAGAGACTTGGAGCGGTGGGACGGCTCCAGCGCGAGTTGCCTACACCTCCGTTGATGGTATCGAGTGGACGGAATTCGCAGTGCCCGATACCGACGAAGGTACCGGCTACTCGTATGTTCAGGGGATTGCGGCGAGCGACAAGGGGATCATCCTGGCCTTGACGGTCGAGAGCTATCCGCCGGAACCGCCACAGGTAATCAACATTCAGGGCTTCACCATTGAAATAGATCACCGGTCGGGCAGCTACACGGTG
The DNA here is from genome assembly GCA_024641325.1 of bacterium. Taxonomy (GTDB): domain Bacteria; phylum Actinomycetota; class Acidimicrobiia; order Spongiisociales; family JAHEDJ01; genus JAHEDJ01. The sequence goes on from JAHEDJ010000077.1 coordinate 2,970, forward strand.
ACCGACTCGTCCGGGACTGATGTAGCCGCCGGGCCCGTTGCCGACATCTGGCACTGGCAAGACGACGGGCAGGGGATCTACAACCCGGACACGGGCGACCTCATTACAACGGTGCCCTGGCAGGTCTGGGAACAGGGGTGGAATGCCGCCTACGACGGTGGTTCCTACGGTTCGCCACTGCCAATCCCGATCGAACCAACGGATCCCTATATTCCGCCACCGTTCGTCGTCGAATGGGACGGGTTGGTCATCACGCTCGACGAACAAGCAGGTGTCTACGAGGTCACCGACGCCGAATCCGGTTCCCTCGTTGCCGGTGGCCCGGCCGACTACATCTGGCGGGGCCCTCCGCCCTCCTTTTTTGACTCCGAGACGGGAGAGTTGATTCTCTCGGTCACGTGGGAGGAGTGGGACAAGGCAGATTCCGCCTCGTGGGAGCAGCAGGAAGAGGTCTACTACGGCGAAGGCTGGTATCACACGGACACGATCATCCTGTTCTCGGCCGATGGCAGTGATTGGGAAGAGACCACGATGTCCTCGAGTTCCGCCGGATCATCGGTCGCCGTAGTTGTGACTGAGGAAGGTTTCGTGCTCAACGTGACCTCCTTCGGTCAATACGGCGAGACCCGATCCGTGTGGACCTCTGAAGATGGAATCGAGTGGGAGATCACCGAGTCCGCGGACGGAGGCGGGCAATACCTCCACAGCACTGTGCCGACCGCAGACGGTTATCGCAGCATCGGAGATGGGCCGGGCGGCCAGGGGGTATTGTCGTCACCAGACGGGTTGACGTGGGAGACCGCCTTCACCGTGGGGCCGCAGGACGACGGCCGGTATGTCTGGCTCTCGACGATGGCCCATGGCCCGCTCGGTACGGTTGTGGCAGGCACGAAGGAAGAAATCGACGCTTTCGGACCGCTGACGATCGCCAAGGATGGACTGACTGCCGAGTTCGAGGGCGAGTTCATCGTCCGGATAACCGACGACTCCACCGGCGAAGAGTTGCTCGCGCTCTCCTGGGGCGAGTTCGAGTCGGGCGGCGTCGGTGACCAGATCTCGTATGAGGACGGGGAAACCCGATTCTTCGATCGAGACGGCAATCTGGTGATGGCCATCACCGATGACGAAGCCCGTGAGGGAATACGCGTCCGTGATGAGAAGTACCAGTCGTCGAGACAGCAGGTCCTCTTCATCGAGATCGACGGCGAGTGGTTCGAGGTTGAGGTGGACGCGCCGGGAGTCGACAACGTCAACGGCCTGGTGGTTGGAGACTCTCAAGTGCTGCTGGGCGGAATGGACTGGGGTGACTCATACCCCTGGGAATCCGAGATGAGAGGCGGGCCAACCACCGTCCTAATCCTGATCGGCACGCCCGCGCAATAGCCGCCGGGAAAGCAGCAAAACAGGCTGCCGTCTCCGTGCAGGACTTTGTTCTGCTCGGGTTCGCTCTACCCTGACGAGGGCTGTGAACTCTGAACTCATCGTTGAACTCATCGGCTACATCGGCTCGGCGTTTGTAATCGTCTCGCTGACGCGTACGTCGATTCTCAAGCTCAGGTTGTTTGGGCTGACGGGTGCGACGTTTTTCGTTGCCTACAGCGTGATAATCGAGGCCTATCCGATCGCGGTGGTCAACGTCATCATCGTCGGGATTCACCTCTTCTTCCTGCGCGGGTTGCTGTCCAAGAAGAGCGAGTTCTTCACCACGCTCGAGGTGAGAGGCGACTCGCGCTACCTCGACTACTTCCTGAGGTTCCACGAGGACGACATCCGTAACTACCGGGAGGGCTTCCGGTTTGAACCGCGCGAGGATCAGATCCGCGTATTCGTCCTGCGCGATCTCGTGCCCGCCGGGTTGCTGATAGGCAGGCCGTGTGCAGATCATGCCTTCGAGGTGGAACTCGATTATGTGATTCCCCGCTATCGGGATCTTCGGATCGCCGAGTTTCTCTTCTCTCCGCGTTCGGGAGTGTTCACCGATCCTCTGTGCAAACGTGCCTGGAGCCGCCCCGGCACCTCCAGCAACGTCGAGTATCTGGAGAAGATGGGTTTCGAGAGAGCCGCGGACGACGACGGCAGCACCATCTACGTGAAGGACTTGACTCCAGCAGAGTTGTAGTCGTGACCCGGAGGCGGGGAACCCTAGCTCAGGAAGTCCAGCGCTACTGCAGCGTGCAACGCAATTCCGGCCGCCATTGAGTCCTCGTCGAATCGCACCAGGTTGGAGTGGTTGACGGGTGCACTACCCGGCTCGAGGTCTGTCGGGCACGAACCCAGGAAGACCATCACGCCGGGAACCCGCTGCAACACGTAGCTCCAATCCTCGGCTCCCATGATCGGGTTCGGCGCTTGCACCACCTGGTCGGGCCCAAGGAGGTCGGCGGCGATCTGCGTCACCTCTGCCGCGACAGCGTCATCGTTGACGGTGACCGGATATCCACGCTCGATCTCAACGGTGGCGGTCACCCCGTGTGCCGATGAGATTCCCGCGACGATTTGCTCGATCATCGCGTGCAGCCGGTCGCGCCGTTCCTCAGACACGGTGCGGGTGGTGCCGGCCAGCGTCGCAGTGGCAGGGATCACGTTGTAGGCCGTGCCGGCGGTCATCTGGGCAAAGGTGAGTACGGCCGGGTCGAACACATCAACCGTCCGGGTGAGGGCAACCTCGGAAGCAGTGATGATTTCGGCTGCCACCGGAATTGGATCCACAGCATTCCACGGTGCGGAGGCGTGGCCGCCCTTGCCGTGCACGGTCACCACGACCTTGTCCGCAGCCGCCATGTAGGGGCCCGGCTTCAGGTGGACGGTGCCGGCTGCATGGAGGCTCGTCACGTGGATGGCAAAGGCCCGTGTGGGCGAAGGATCGACCTGATCGAGGAGGCCCTCGTCGAGCATGTAACGCGCCCCAAAATGGCCCTCCTCACCGGGTTGGAACATAAACAGAACCTTGCCGGATAGCTCTGGCTGCCGGGCGGAGAGCATGCGGGCAGCGCCGATCAACATCGACGTGTGGAGGTCGTGGCCGCATGCGTGCATGTGGCCGGCGTGCTCCGAGGCAAAATCGAGTCCGGTGTCTTCCGGCATTGCCAGGCCGTCCATGTCGCCGCGCAGCACGATGGTCGGGCCCGGCCGGTCACCATCCAGAACCGCGGCGATACCGGAGGTGGTCTCGTGAAGGTGGATCTCGAGGGGTAGGCCTTCCAGCGCTTCGAGCACCGCGGCTCTCGTCTTGGGAAGGTGGTTGCCGACTTCCGGGATCCGGTGGAGCGAGCGGCGGAGCTTCTTGATCTCGGGAAGCATATGACGGGATTCTGCGAGCAGCGTGGCGTAGTCCATGGCCGGAATGGTAGAAGGAGTAGAGGAGGGCTCAACTCCGCGGCCCGCCCGGCGGTGCTCGAAGCGAATCCTGGGCTCCGCGGAGAGACCGGATTCTTTCAGCCGCAGACCGGTAGTCACCGCCTCTACAACACGCGCCAAAACAAGACCGAGATGTCGCGTCGGAGATACTGTCGTGTGGAATGCCGGCGGCGCCATCGTCTATGGAGACGACATGCCCGTCACCCTGCGCGCGGCTCCTCACCCTGTACCGAGCAATCCCGCTGGAGGCCGGGCAGCCCCACGTTGCGGGTCAACTCGGCCCTCGTCGGTGCCCGCCTACCGGAACTTGCCTCCGCTTTCTGCCTTCTCAACGAGGATCTGCGCCGGAGCGAAACGTTCTCCGTGTTCGCGAGCCAGTTTCTCCAGGTCGGCGACGACTTGACCTGCCCCGACCTGATCGATCCAGAAGAAAGGCCCGCCCCGGAATGGTGGGAAGCCAAGGCCCATGACCGCACCGATGTCGCCGTCGAGCGCCGAGCCGAGTATCCCTTCTTCGAGGCAGCGGGCGGCTT
>JAHEDJ010000038.1:0-2635 GCA_024641325.1 bacterium
CCCCTCGCTCTCGCCTACCGGCGAGACCACTCCCCCCGCCTCACGGCGAGGGGAGAACGGAAGTCTCTATTCGCACGGCATTGTGGTGAGAAGAATACTGTCTTGTATTAGCGTGCTAAAACGCTAATGTATTGGCACACAGATACCGAAAGAAGGCCATGGACCCCCGAGACGAGTGGCGCAACCCCGATACCGAGGCATTGTTCGAAGCAGTGCTCACTCTCGAGGACACCGATGAGGTTGCCCGGTTCTTCCGCGACCTCCTCACTTTCAACGAACTGACCGAACTGGGACAGCGCTGGGCCATTGTCCGCAAGCTCGAAGATGGCGTCCCCTACCGCCAGATCTCCGACGAGATCGGCGTGTCCACCGCCACGATCACCCGGGTCAACCAGTGGCGCCAGCACGGCATGAGCGGCTATCGCCTGGTACTCGATCGCCTGGCCGGATCGAAGTCCCAATGACCCGCACCCTTCGCCTGGCCGTCCCCAACAAAGGCCGAATGGAGCAGCCGACCGCCACCTTGCTGCGCGACGCCGGGCTCGTCTTCGAGAAGACGGAACGAGCCCTGTCGGTCGTCGTCCACAACGTCGACCTCGAACTGCTCTTCGTGCGAGCAGACGACATCCCCGAGATGATCGCCGACGGCGTCGCCGAGTTGGGTATCACCGGTCAGGATCTTCTGGCCGAACACGGCAACGGACTCCCCGTGCTGGCCGAACTGGGCTACGGCCGCTGCCGCCTGGTTGCTGCCGTCCCCCGTGCCGTCGAAGCCGACAAGGCGGAGGACTTCGCCGGATTCCGGGTGGCGACATCGCACCCCCGGGTGACGGCCGACTTCTTCGCCGGCCGCGGCATCGACGTGACGATCGTTCCGCTCAAAGGTTCCGTCGAGGTGGCTCCCAAACTCGACGTCGCAGACGCGATCGTCGATCTCGTCTCCACCGGCAGCACGCTGATGGTGAACGGTCTCCAACCGGTCGGAACCATCCTCGAGTCCCAGGCCGTTCTGGCGGCCAATCCCACTGCGGTTCGCGAGCGTTCCGCGGAGGTCGAGCAAGTGGTCACCGCCCTCTCCGCGGTCGTGGCCGGCCGCGGCAAGCGATACCTGCTGCTCAACGCACCGGAGGAGGCCGTGGAAAAGATGGCAGAGATCATCCCCGGCATGGAATCCCCCACCGTCGTGCCGCTCGCCGAAGAAGGATGGGTCGCAGTCCACTCAGTGGTCGACGCCGACGACGTGTGGAACGTATTGCCCGACCTCAAAGCTCTCGGAGGGCGCGATATCCTCGTCCTCCGCATCCAGCAGTTGATCGCATGAGCACCCCGATCATGCAGCGGATAGTCCTCAGCGACCTCTCCCCGGCCGCCAGAGAGCGGATCGTTCGCCGCTCGGCCGTAGTCGACCCGAACGTGCGGGCGGGGGCGGCGGTCATTTGTGAGGAGATACGAAGCGGCGGCGACGCGGCGCTGGCGTCCACCTCCGAACGTTTCGGCGGCGGACGGCCGGGCCGGATGCAGGTCACCCGCGCCGAGATGGATACGGCGCTCGCCTCCATTCCACCCGAACAACGTCTGGCGCTCGAGGCGGCCATCGAGAACGTTTCCACCTACCAGCGGTCGCACATGCCGGAGGATCGGATTGTTGAAACCGTGCCGGGAGTGGAAATCGCCCGCCGCTGGTCTCCACTGCAGCGGGTCGGTGCCTACGTGCCCGGCGGCAAGGCGGCCTACCCATCGACGCTGATCATGACCGTCACGCCTGCCCGCCTCGCCGGGGTCGAGCAAGTCGTCGTGGTCAGCCCGGCCGGCCCGGACGGCGAAGTATCGGACACCCTGCTGGCCGCAGCCGCGTTGCTGGAAGTCGACGAGATGTACATCGTGGGCGGAGCACAGGGCATCGCAGCCCTCGCCTACGGCACGGAGACGATCCGTCCGGTAGACAAGATCGTCGGACCCGGCAACGCCTGGGTCACCGCCGCCAAGCTCTACGTGTTCGGCGAGTGCGGCATCGACCTACCCGCCGGTCCCAGCGAAGTATGCGTTCTGGCCGACGAGACCTCCGACCCCCGCCTGGTGGCGGTCGATCTGCTGTCACAAGCCGAGCACGGGCCAGACTCGCCGGCGGTGCTGGTCACTGCCGACGACAAATTGTTCGACCGGGTCGAGGTGGAACTGGAAGAACTGCTCACCCAACTGTCCCGCTCCGAAATCCTCGAAATAGCCCTGGCCGACCACGGTCTGATGGTGCTCGCACCTTCACACGAAGATGCCATCAGCTTCGTCGACGATTACGCCCCCGAGCACGCAACGATCCTCACGGCCGATCCTCAGTCTGATGCCAAACGGATCCGCGGAGCCGGATCGATCTATGTGGGTCGTTGGTCGCCCGAATCGGCCGGCGACTACGCCACCGGCGCCAACCACGTCCTCCCCACCGGCGGACTCGCCAGAGCCTACGGGCCACTGGGGATCGAGGACTTCGGTTCGTGGCGGCAAGTGCAGACCCTGACCCGCGCAGGACTCGGCCGGTTGCGACCAACCATCACCTGCCTGGCCGATGCCGAGGGGCTCACCGCCCACAAGCTCGCCGCCGACCTCCGCTTCGAAGCCGGGGACGAGTCGTGACCACTCC
>JAHEDJ010000038.1:2735-16352 GCA_024641325.1 bacterium
CGGGTTGGACCCGGAGCCCGTGACCTGGCAGAGACTCTCATGTGGGAAGACGGAATCGTCGTTCGTTCATTCCCGCAGACCCATACTCTCAACCTCTACTTGAGGTTCACTGTTCGCTCCCCCGCCGAGAATGATCGTCTGATCGCCACACTGTCCAGGAGGCTGCCATGACCCGCACCGCTGCCGTCGAGCGCTCGACCCGAGAAACCACAGTGACCGTGACGCTCGATCTCGACGGGTCCGGCACCTCCGATGTCTCAACCGGCGTCGGGTTCTTCGATCACCTGCTCACGTCGCTGTCCCACCACTCGCTCATCGACCTGACAGTCAAGACAGAGGGCGATCTCTACATCGACGACCACCACACAGTCGAGGACACGGCCCTGGTTCTCGGAGAGGCCCTGGCCACTGCACTCGGTGATCGATCAGGCATATCTCGATTTGCAGACGCCCGGGTGCCGATGGATGAAGCTGTGGCCGAGGCCGTGCTCGACGTGAGCGGCCGGCCCTATGCGGTGATCGACCTGCCGTTCACGACCGAGCGGATCGGCAACCTCACCACGCAGAACATCGCCCACGCCCTCGAAGCATTCACCCGCACCGCCGGACTGACCCTGCACCTCAGCGCCCGCGGTGCCAACGATCACCACATAGCCGAAGCCGCCTTCAAGGCGCTGGCCAGGGCCTTGCGTTCTGCCGTGGCCGTCGACCCGCGGAGGACGGGCGTTCCGTCGACCAAGGGAACGTTGTGACTCGAATCGCCGTCATCGACCACGGGGCCGGCAACCTCGTCTCCATTGCCCAGGGCCTACAACGCACCGGAGCAGAGATCGTCATTGCCGAAACCCCGGCCGATCTGGCCGGGGCCGACGGTGTGGTACTGCCCGGCGTCGGCTCGACGGGTGCCGCCATGCGAAGACTCGAGGAAACCGGCTTCGTCTCTCCGCTCAGAGAACTCGATCGACCACTCCTCGGCATCTGTGTGGGTCTACAGCTGTTCTTCGAGTCCAGCGACGAAGACGGCACTGCATGCCTCAGCCTCATGGGAGGCCGGGTGGAACAGTTGCGCGATACGCCCAAACTCCCGCACATCGGCTGGAACGACATGGACTTCGTGCGCCCCGATCCCCTCTTCGCCGGAATCAGCGCCGATGCCCCCTTCTATTTCGTTCACTCGTATGCCGTCTCCCCCGCCGATGAGGCGGTCGTGGTGGCCAGGGCGTCCTACGGAAGAGCCTTCGTGGCCGCAGCCAGGGACGGACTGCGAGTCGGAGTGCAGTTCCACCCGGAACGCAGCGGACCCGATGGCATGAGAGTGCTCGCCAACTTCGTGAACGAGTGCAGCGAGGCCGCGAATGCTGCGTAGCCGGATCATCCCCTGCCTCGACGTCGATCACGGACGGGTAGTGAAGGGCGTGAACTTCGTCGATCTCGTCGACGAAGGTGACCCGGTGGAACTAGCCGCCCGCTATGCCGCTGAGGGCGCAGATGAGATCGTCTACCTCGATATCACCGCCTCGTCGGACGACCGGGACATCTTTCTCGACGTCGTCCACCGGACGGCCTCAGAGGTGTTCGTGCCTCTCACCGTCGGCGGCGGCGTCCGTTCGGTTGACGACATGCGGGCCGTGCTGAGAGCAGGCGCCGACAAGGTCTCGGTCAATACGGCGGCCGTGGAACGGCCTTCGCTGATCGCTGAATGTGCTGCTCAGTTCGGCCGTCAGTGCGTCGTGCTGGCCGTCGACGCCAAGCAGACGGGCGCTTCCTGGGAGGTCTACACCCATGGAGGACGAACTCCGACGGGACTCGATGTGATCGACTGGGTGCGGGAAGGTGTCCAGCTCGGTGCCGGCGAGATATTGCTCACCTCGATGGATCGTGACGGGACGAAAGATGGCTTCGATGTGGAGTTGCTACGTGCCGTCGGCGAAGCCGTCGACGTTCCTATCATTGCTTCCGGTGGGGCCGGATCCATCGCACACTGCGTCGCCGCGATCACCGAAGGACGAGCCGATGCCGTACTGGCGGCCTCGATCTTCCACCGCAGAGAAATCGCGATCGACGCCGTGAAGGCGGGCCTGGAGGAAGCCGGCGTGCCGGTTAGGAGGGTCGCGAGCCTGGAGGCGCGAGTCGAGAGTGGTGGCAACCTCATTCCCGGGATCGTGCAGGATGCGGACACCGGGCAGGTGCTGATGCTCGGGTACCTGAACCAGGAGGCCATCGATCTCACCAGAGAGACCGGCTTCGTTCACTTCTGGAGCCGCTCGCGGCAGGAACTGTGGAAGAAGGGCGAGACCAGTGGGAACACCCTTCGAGTTGTAGATATCGCCGAGGACTGCGATTCCGACGCATTGCTGATCCGGGCCAACCCCGACGGGCCCACCTGTCACACCGGTGCGGTGAGTTGTTTCGACGGTCGCGAGTTGGCCCCCCTCCCCTCACCTTCGGCGGGAGGAGAAGAAGAAGCATTCCTCTCCCGGCGTCGGACGGGGGAGGTGGCCTCGCCGCCAGGCGAGAGCGGAGGGGGCACAGCCCGCTTTGATCTCTCAACGCTCTGGCGGACCATCCGACAGCGCAGGGTCGAGCGGCCGGAAGGGTCCTACACCGTTTCATTGATCGATGGTGGGATCGATGCTGTCGGACGCAAGGTGCTCGAGGAAGCCGGCGAGGTGTTGATGGCCGCCAAGGATCATGCCAATGGTGCCGCGGATGATCGGCGAGTTGCTGAAGAGGCGGGCGATCTGCTCTATCACCTTCTGGTCCTGCTGGCCGAGCGGGGCATCGGTGTGGGCGAGGTGATGGAAGTGTTGGAGGAGCGCGCTCAATAGCGCCCGCGGACCCGAAAATACGACACGGGTGAATCCGACCACGTTCCTTTCCCGTACCCAGACGGGGGAGGTGGCTTCGCCGGCAGGCGAAGGCGGAGGACGCACAAACCCCCACGACGATCTTTGAGAGGTCATCCGAAAGGGAATGATCAGCCGAGAGATCCAACTTACCGACGCTAGACGTATGCGAGGAGAGGTCTCAGCTGCACCGAGGCCGTACACTCCCACATATGACCATCAGAACCGTCCTCGGAACCTGCCACCACGACTGCCCCGACTCATGCGGATGGATAGCCACCGTTGAGGACGGCGTGGCCGTCAAGCTGCGCGGCAACCCCGACCATCCTTACTCGCAGGGCGAACTGTGTCCCAAGGTCAACCACTTCATCGACCGGGTCTACAGCCCCGACCGGCTCCTGACGCCCTTGATCCGGACCGGGCCCAAAGGATCGGCGACGTTCAGAGAGGCGACCTGGGACGAAGCACTCGCAATGGTTGCCGGCCGGCTCACCGATGTCGTCGACCGGTGGGGCGGCGAGGCGATACTCCCCTGGTGGGATGCCGGTACCCAAGGGCTGATCCAGATGAGCTCCCTCGACCGGCGCTTCTTCGCCCGGCTGGGGGCGTCGCAGATCATTGGTTCGCTGTGCGGCGGAACGGCCAGCGACGGCACCGCCGCCACCTACGGGAGCGCCCACGCGGCGGACCCGATGGATGTGCGACATGCCGGGCTGGTGTTGCTGTGGGGAACCAACACCAAGCTGACCAACCGTCACCTCTGGCCATTCATCGAGCAGGCCGGGGACAACGGTGCCCAGATCATCACCATCGACCCACTGCGTACGGCTACCGCGGCGGCGAGCGACCGGCATATCCAGCCGTTGCCGGGCACCGATGTCGCGCTGATGCTCGCCATGATGCATGTCCTGATCAGAGACGGCCTGCTCGACCACGACTACATCGACAACTACGCAGTCGGGTTCGAAGCCCTGCGGGACCATGTGGCCGCATGGACCCCGGAACGGGCGGCGGCGGTCTGTGGGGTCGAGGCAGAGACCATCGAGGAACTCGCCTCTTTGTACGGGACGGTGCGGCCGGCCCACATTCGCACCCTGATCGGCGCCGAACACCATGAGAACGGCGCCATGTTCTTCCGGGCGCTGGCCTGCCTGCCGGTGCTGACCGGGTCATGGCGGGAACTCGGCGGCGGCCTTTCGAAGAGCACCCACTCGTGGGCCAACGCAAACGTGGACGACGGTGTATTCGATCCTGCCGGGCGCGGCGATTCGCGGCGGGAGATCAACATGAACCACCTCGGGCGAGCTCTCACCGACCCGTCGATGGATCCCCCGGTCCAGGCCCTGTTCGTGTGGAACGGCAACCCGGCGGTGACCGTTCCGAACGCGGAACTGATCCGCCGCGGCCTCGAACGCGACGATCTGTTCACCGTGGTGAGCGAGCAGTTCATGACCGACACCGCCCGCTATGCCGACGTCATCTTCCCGGCAACGACCCAACTCGAGCAGCTCGACGTTGTCACCGCCTGGGGGCACCTCTACCTGGGTTGGAACGAGCCGGCCATCGCCCCGCGCGGCGAAGCGGTATCCAACACCGAGCTGTGGCGCCGCCTGGCGAAGGCCATGGGATTCGAGGGCGATGACCTCTACCAATCCGACCAGAGTCTCATCGAGTCGGCCATTACGGGCATCGACCTCGACTTACTGCGACGCGAAGGCATGGTCCGCGTTGATGTCCCGACGGAGTTGCTCCCCTATGCGGAAGGCGGGTTCAAGACGGCGAGCGGCAAGGCCGAGCTCTATTCGGACGGCCTGAAGGCGCAGGGTCTGGATCCGCTACCGACCTTCCGTGCCCCGGCCGAGAGCCCGGGCGGGTCATCAGAGCTAGCAGGACGCTATCCCCTTGCTTTGCTCACCCCCAAGCATCACTCGCGGTTCCTGAACACGTCTTACTCGCACCTCCCGAAACACGGGCCGCGCGAAGGCGGGCCGTTCGTGGAACTAGACCCGGCCGACGCAGCAGTACGGGGCCTGGCGGATGGCGATCCGGTCGAGGTGTGGAACGACCGGGCTCGGCTCACCCTTCCAGCCCGGATCAGCGACCGACTGCGGCCGGGCGTGGTCGCCATCCCGTTTGGATGGTGGAGCGAACACCACGGTCAACCCGCCACCGCCAACTCCCTGACCAGCGACACGCTCACCGACTGGGGCGGAGGTGTCGCCTACTCGGACACCCTTGTGGAGGTAGCCAAGGCCCCGAACTGATGTTTCTCAGCAATACTGTTGCGCGTGGAGAACGACAGTATTGCTGAGAAAACAGGGGGACTTTCTGAGCAATACTGTTGCGCGTGGGGAACAACAGTATTGCCGAGAAACCGACCCGTCCTAGACGCTCGTTCCGCGCTGCCAGCTTTCGTAGAGGCGGCCGTAGATGCCGCCCTCGTTGACCAACTCCGTGTGTGTGCCGTCCTGGACGATTCGACCCTGATCGCACACGATCACCCGGTCGGCGGCCTCGGCCGTCGAAAGACGGTGCGCGATCGTCACGACTGTGCGGCCGGTGGTCAAGCCGGTCAGCGCCCGGCTGATCCGCACCTCCGTGGCCGGGTCAACCGCCGACGTCGCTTCATCGAGCACCAGCAGGTCCGGGTCGGCGATCGCCGCTCGCACCAGTGTCACCAACTGCCTTTCACCCACCGACAGCGCATTGCCACGCTCCCCCACCTGGGTGGCCAGCCCGGCCGTCAGCTCCCCCAGCCAGTCGCTCAGGCCGAGTTCACGAAATGCGGAGATCAGCTCGTCGTCCGAGGCCTCCGGCCGGCCCATCCGCACGTTGTCGGCGATCGTGCCGGCGAACAGCATCCCCTCTTGGGGAACCATGACCACCCGATCACGCAGCGAACGGAAGCGAACCGTCCGCAGATCGGCGCCTCCCATCACCACCCGCCCCGACGTGGGATCCATCAAACGAGTGAGCAGCTTGGCAAAAGTCGTCTTGCCCGAACCGGTCTCCCCGACCACCGCCACCCGGCTCCTCGGTTCGATCGTGATAGACACGTCTTGGAGGGCCGCCGTCCCGCTGGCCTTCCGGGCTACCTCTCCCGGGCGCGGATAGCGGAAGGAAACGCCTTCGAACACGGCTCCTAGGGGCTCATGGGGAAGGTCGACACCGCCGGCACCAGGGTCGGCCACATCCGGCGCAATATCGAGAACGTCGAGCACCCTTCTCCAGCCGGCGACCGCCGTCTGGGCTTCATTGACTGCTTCCCCGAGCATCTGCACCGGTTGCACGAACAGCTGCACGAGGAACAAGAACGCAACAACCGTCCCGACAGATATCGAACCGTTTACCGCCAGAATCGTGCCGGCCACCAGAACCGCCGCGACGACCATCGCCGAGAGCAACTCTCCAGCCCCGGAGAATGAAGACGACAACGCACCGGCCCGGACGCCCGCACTGCGGTGATTCTCAATGGCATCGCCCAGTCGACCCCGAATCCGATCTTCTATCCCGTAGGCGCGGATCACCGGAGCACCGACCACCACTTCGGCCAGAACGGCCAGCATCCGACCGACCCTTTCCCGCACGGTCAGATAGGCCACCTCCAACCGCGACTGGAACCACTTGATGGTCAGCAAGATCACCGGCACCAGCAGCACCACGACCAGGGCCAGCTGCGGTGAATACACGAACATGACGACGAGGGAGAGCAGAGCTTGACCGCCGTTGATGATCAGCATCAGGCCGCCCCACTGCATGAACCTGCTGATCGAGTCGACGTCGGACGTAACACGGGCGACCAGAACGCCGCGCTGCTCAGAGGCCTGGTGGAGCATCGACAAATCGTGGATATGTCGGAAGGCCCGTACCCGCAAGCGCGACAACGCCGTCTCCGACACCCGGGCCAGCCGCAAGTGCATTCCGCCGGTCGACCCTGCAGTAACGAGGACCGCCAGCAATGCCCAGCCGATCATCCTCATCACAAACCCCATGTCGACGCCGGCCTCTGCGAAGCCGCCGTCGATGATCTGCTGCACAGCCACCGGGACGATGACGCGTCCCGCGGTAGCGACCAGCGCCAGCATCAGTGTCCCCGGCAACCCGCGTCGCAACTCAGGCGACAGGCTCAGCCCCCGCCTGATGGTGGCCGCGGCACCGCGCCGGTCGGCCTGCTCGGCCGCAATGGTCATCGGGTTTCCTCTTGCTCGTAAGCGTCGATGAGCGCCCTGTAGGGCTCCAGGCTGGCGTAGAGGTCATCATGCGGTCCGCGACCGATGACCCTGCCGTCTTCGATGTAGATGACCTCGTCGGCCAGCACGATCGAGGAACGCCGGTAGGCGACGATCACCACCGTCGTGTCGAGTTCCGCCAGCCCGGCGAGGATATCCTGCTCGATCGAAGGGTCAACGGCGGACGTGGCGTCATCCAGAACTAGTAGTCGGGGGTGCCGGATGAGCGCCCTGGCCAGTGCGATGCGCTGACGCTGCCCACCCGACAATGACGCACCTCGTTCACCGACGAGGGTCTCGAATCCTTCTGGCAGTTCAGAAATGAATTGATCGGCATGGGCCAGCCTGGCAGCCACCAACACCTCGTCGTAGGTGTAGTCACCGCCGAGAGAGATGTTGCTGTAGACCGTATCGTCGAAGAGGAAGACTTCCTGGAACACCAAGCTGACTGCATCGGAGAGTTCTGTTCGTTGTAGATCGGCGAGCCCGTGACCATCGAGACAGATCTCACCGCGATCCGGGTCGAATAACCGCACCATCAGATGGGCGAGGGTCGATTTGCCAGATCCGGTTGGACCGACCAACGCAACGGTTCGACCGGGCGCAACACTGAGAGTGATCGATTCCACGCCACGTCGATCGTCGGTATACGTTGCCGCTTCCGTCTCGCCGAATGCCGACAGATCGTCCGTGCCGGTTTCGGGGTATTGAAAACCGACGGAGTCGACGCGGGCGGCGGCACCTCCGCCGGTTCCGCTCGCTTGGACCCCGTACTCCACGGTGCCCTGCTCCTGAAGGACTCCGTCGATGCGGTCCATGCCGACGACGGAGCGCGGCATCTCGCCGAGTAGCCATCCGAAGACGCGCATAGGCAGCGCGACCAACCGGAAGAGATAGGCGAAGGTCACCATGGTCCCGGGAGTCACAGCTCCTTGCTGGACGCGCCAGGCCCCTACCGCCAGAACTGCCAGGATGCCCATACTCGGCAGCGCCTCCATTAGCGGGTCGAATATCGCCCGCAACGAGCCAACCTCAACCATCCGGTCGCGCAGCGCGTCGGACCGATCCCCGAACCTCCCCACCTCCTGATCTTCACGACCGAGTGTCTTGACCACGAGCGCGGCATCGAATGACTCATGTGCAATCTCGGCGACCTCGGCACGAAGCCGCTGGGCTTGCGCGGCGACCGCCCTCATTCTTCGCTGGTAGAAGATGTTGACGACCAAGATTGCCGGGCCGGCCGCGAACCCGACCAGTGCGAGAAACGGATCGGTCAGCACGAGCAACACGGCGGTGATCACCAGCATCACGATGACTCCGAACGCCATTGGCAGTGGAGCAGCAATAAACGAGGCGGCCTCTACATCCTCGTTGACATTGGAGAGCAGCTGACCTGTCGGATGGCGGCGATGCCACTCGATCGGAAGCTGGAGATAGCGATCGGTCACCTCAGTGCGATCCCGCGCCTGCAAGCGGTATTGCGCCGAATAAGCGCCAAACCGGCGCAATGTGATCCCGACCGCCCGGGCCAGCGCAACACCAATGACCGCCGCCGCCCCTCCTGCGAGTGTGGCCGCCCGGACTTCTCCCGCCTCGATCGCAGGCAGAAGGATGTCGTCCGTGATCCACCCGATCACATACGAAGAAATGACCGTCATCGCCGCGAACAGGATTGTCCCCGCACCGCCCAGCGCGAACTGCTTCGGAGCCCTCCGAAGCTGTCGCACGATCAGATCACGGCCGCGGCCCAAAAGAGCTACGTCGATTGAAGGCGGATCTGTGACGGAGGGCGACGACATCGGAGCAAGGCTACGACATGGAAGAGGGCAATTGGCAATTGGATATCGAGGCAAAAGGCAATAGGCCGAGTGCTCTACTCGATCAAATGGTTCTTGCCCACCACGACGATTCCGTTTTCGGAGACCGTGAATCGTTCCCGGTCCGCCTCCAGGTCCACGCCGATCTGGAAACCGTCGGGGATCGTCACGTCTTTGTCGATGATCGCTCTCCGGACAACCGCCCCGCGGCCGATAACCGTCCCGTCCATCAGGACCGAGTCTTCGACCGAGGCGTAGGAGTTGACCCGAACCTCCGGCGATATGATCGACCCCCGGACCGAACCTCCGGAAATGATGGCACCGTTGGACACGATCGAGTTGATGGCCGTGCCGCGCCGCTGCTCTTCGTCGTGCACGAACTTGGCAGGCGGCCACGGGAAGTGCCAGGTGAAGATCGGCCATTCCTCGTTGTAGAGATTGAATATGGGAGAAGTGGCAATCAGATCCATGGACGCCTCGTAATAGGCATCGAGCGTTCCGACGTCGCGCCAATAGCCGCGCTCCGGTTCATCCTGCCCCGGCACGTCGTTTTCGTCGAAGTCGTAGACCCGGGCCTGACCCATCCCCGTCATCATCGGCATGAGATTGCCGCCGATGTCATGCCTGGACTCTTCATCCTCGGCGTCGGCCAAAACGACCTCACGAAGAATGGCGGCGTCGAAAACGTAGTTGCCCATCGAGGCGAAGGCCATATCGGGTCGGCCGGGCATCGAAGGAGGGTCGGCCGGCTTCTCGAGGAACTGGCTGATCTTGCCGTCTGCGGCGGCGTCGATTATCCCGAACTGGGAAGCGCCTTCGATCGGAACGGGAATGGCAGCCACCGTGACTCCGGCACCGGAGTCGATGTGCTGCCGCACCATCTGCGCCGGATCCATGCGATAGATGTGATCGGCACCAAACACAATCACATAGTCGGGTTCCTCATCACTGAGAATGTTCAGATTCTGCGCGATCGCGTCGGCGCTGCCCTCGTACCAGTGCGGTCCACGCCGCATCTGTGCCGGAACCGGTGTGACGTAACTACCGAGAATCGGTGACAGTCTCCATGTCTGCGAGAGATGCACGTCGAGGCTGTGGCTCTTGTACTGGGTCAGCACGGCGATGCGCCGGAAGTTGGCGTTGACGAGATTCGAGAGGACGAAGTCGACCAACCGGTAATGGCCGCCGAACGGCACGGCGGGTTTGGCCCTCGATCTGGTGAGCGGGAACAGGCGATTCCCCTCTCCCCCTGCCAGAACCATCGCGATTGTATGCGGTCTGCGTGCCATGGCCTGAACCTAGCCGAGTCGAATCCTCCTTCACGGAATCTTCACAGAAACACCGGCCGAGCCTTCAAACGCAAGTGATTCACTGAACCTACAGAAAGGAGCCCAGAATGAAGCGAAGTGCCATCGTGATCACGGCAGTCACCGCGATGCTGATCCCGGCCACCTTGGCTGTGGCTCAAGCCGACGAAACGCCGGTCCAAGAGCAGGCTCGCGTCGCAGAAGGAAACGAGTTCTCCTTCGAATACGGGGATTCTTTCTTGCTCCGGCTGAGCGAGCAGACACAAACCCAGGCCGGACCCTTTCAGGGTGAAGGTCCGATGGGATCCAAGGACGCGCCGTACAAAAATGGACCGAACGACTGCGATGGAAATTGCGACGGTCCGAACGGCCCCCAGGGAGTTGGCAACACTCATGGGGAACAAGACGGCACGGGACCAATTGAAGGTCAGGGCCCATTCGGACCCCAAAACGGCACCGGGCCAGTCGGCGCCTGCGTTGGAGATTGCCCCGGACCCTACGGGCCGCTGGGTGATGGAAACACCAACTCCAACGCAGCCGGGCCGCAGGACTGCACCGGACCAAACGCAGATCCTCCAGAAGATGGAACAGGAAACCAGTTCGGCGCTGGCCAAGGCGACACCGCCACAGCCTCCCAAAACGGAGCCGGCGACCAGCGTGGACCGGGTGGCAACAAGTAACCACCCGCTTCTCCGATCGAGCCTCCCCTGCGTCCCTCGGGGGAGGCTCGACCACGTGCGAGTCAGCGCTCCCTAGGATGAAACCGTGAGCGATCGAACGATTCTGGTCGTCGACGATGAACGGAAGATCCGCCAGCTCGTCCGGGCCTATCTCGAGAAGGACGGGTATTCGGTGCTCGAAGCAAGCACCGGACCGGAGGCACTCGACAAGGTTCGGACTCACCAACTCGACCTCGTCGTTCTCGACGTCATGCTTCCCGAACTCGACGGGATCGAGGTTCTGCGGGAAATCCGGACCTTCTCCGATGTCTATGTGGTGATGCTCACGGCTAAGACGGAGGAAATCGATAAGCTCATCGGCCTCTCCGTGGGGGCCGACGACTACCTGGCCAAGCCCTTCAGCCCCCGCGAGTTGCTCGCCAGGATCAAGGCGGTACTGCGGCGTGACCGCGGGTCCTCCAAATCCGATTCGGCGGTGATGGCCTTCGACGGCCTCACCATCGATGCCGACCGGCGAGAGGTGACCAAAGACGGCGAAGTCGCCGATCTCACTGCCCTCGAGTTCGATCTGCTGGCCGCCCTTGCAACGGAACCCGGCCGCGTCTTCAGCCGGCGCCAACTCCTCGAGAGGGTATGGGGTTGGGACTTCTTCGGTGACGAGAGAGTGGTCGACGTCCACATCCGCAACCTGCGCAAGGCACTAGCTGACGACGCGACGAACCCGGCCATCGTCGGAACCGTCCGTGGTGTCGGCTACAAGTTTTTGCTCGAACCATGAAGCTCCTTCGTCGCCTCAAGGTACGGCTGCTTCTGTCGTACGTCGGGGTGTCGGCCGTCACACTGGCTGTGATGGTCGTGGCGCTCCAGTTCCTCGCCCCAACCGAATACGAGACCACGGTCGACAGGATCGGACAGCAGTACGGATTCAGCCGACAGACCTCGCCCACGTCTACGAGCACAGATGTGCCGACCGGTTCGTCGGACGACACGAACACGACCAATGGAACGGGTCCATCGAACACGGGGTCCAGCGTGCCGGACAACGGCGCGACCACGACCACTACGCCAACCGCTCCGAACAGCACCGGTGGACCCGGCACTACCAGCAGGCCGAATACCACCGGAGGACCCACCAGCACGACGCCCGGGCCCGGCAGCACCGGCACCGGAGGACCGAATACCACCAGAGGGCCCACCAGCACAGGTGGATCCGCGGGCAACCGTGGCGATGATGAAGGTTCGCCGCCCCAGGCAATCGGCGCGGTAATGACTCCGGCTCTTGTGGCGCAGCAAGGACCACAAGGGCCCGAAGGAGGCACCCGCACAGAGACGTTCGTTGTAGACCTCGAAAGCGCCTTTGGCGACTCCCTCAACGCGGTTCTGTGGGTGGCTTTCCTGGTCAGCTTCGCGCTGGCCGTCGTGCTTGCCACGGTGTCGTCGCGACGGATTCTCCGACCCCTGCAGAACATACAAGGGGCCGCGCGGCGTCTCGCTGAAGGTCGCTACGACGAGCGCGTCCCGATGCCTCGAGAGATCGAGCTCGCCGAGCTGGCAGCCGACGTCAATGCCCTCGGCGAGACTCTCGAGAAGACCGAACAACAGCGAAGCCGACTGATGTCGGATCTCGCCCATGAACTCCGCACGCCTCTGACGACGATTCAGGGCTACATGGAGGGCCTGATCGACGGCGTCTTCGAACCCACTCCCGAGGTATTCACCGAAGTCGCTGAAGAGGCGACTCGGCTGAAGAGGCTCACCGCCGACCTGGCGCTGCTCTCGCGCGCAGAAGAGGGTGCGCTGGTCCTGGACCTGCACACCACCGATCTGGGTCAGGTAGCCACGCGGGCCGCAGAGAGGCTGCGGCCGCAGTTCCTCGACCAGGACGTTGTGCTCTCGCTCGGGCCGATGCCGGACCTGCCGGTGCACGGCGACCCCGACCGGTTGGCACAGGCCTTTACGAACCTGGTCGGCAATGCGCTAATTCACACGCCGGCGGGGGGTCGGGTCTGGTTGACTGCCATTGCCGAAGCCTCGACGTGTGCGGTTTCGGTTCACGACACAGGCGAAGGGATACCCACGAGTGAGCTGGATCAGATATTCGAAAGATTCCACCGGGTCGAAGGCCGGGAAGTTGCCTACGCCGGCTCAGGAATCGGCCTGACGATCTCAAAGACGATCGTCCGATCGCATGGTGGTGAGCTGTCGGTGGAATCGGCCGGATCCGGCCGGGGCTCGACGTTCACCATTCAGATTCCTCGGGCGACCCCATGACGCGCCGAATGCTGACGGGCCTCAGCCTCGTTTTAGTGCTGGCTGCCTGCGGAACGGCCGCGCCGGCAGACGTGCCGGAATTGCCTCTGATCGACGATGTCATACTCACCGAGTTGCTGAGCACCGGCGATCCGCTCGTGCTCAACGTATGGGCCTCATGGTGCATCCCGTGCAGGTCCGAAGCCCCGTTGCTCTCTGCCGCCCACGAGACTTTCGGCGACGAGGTGTCGTTCATCGGGATCGATATCGAGGACACACAGAATGCTGCGCGAGCCTTCATCGCCGAGTACGGACTGGAGTTCGACAACTACTTCGACCGTTCCGGCGCCGTGCGTTCCGCTCTGGGCGGCGTTGGAGTACCGATCACCTACTTCTTCTCCGCAAGCGGCGAACTGATCTACCGGCACAACGGTGTGATCGATGAGCGCACCCTATCGCTCCAGATAGACGAAATCCTGAACCGATGA
>JAHEDJ010000038.1:16452-24405 GCA_024641325.1 bacterium
TGATGGAGTTCACACTGCTCTGGGCGGCCCTGCTGGCATTCGGCGCTGTCTGGGTGATGCTTTGGCTCGAGCGGCGCCTCGGCCTGGATCCGGAAGATCGGTCATTCGATACCCTTCTGGGTGCGGCCGCATCCGGCTTGGTGGCCGGACGCATCGCTGCGATGCTTCTGACGGGTACCAACCCCGTTACTCATCCGGCGGACATCATTTTGATCCGGGGCGGTGTCGACACGGGGTTCGCGTCGATCGGCGCTCTGTTGTTCCTCGTCTGGGCAACCCGCCGCTCGCTCCCGGCTGCGCTCGATCTGATCTCGCCCGCGATACTCGCCGGACTGGCAGGTTGGCACGGTGGATGTGTCTTCAGGGGTACCTGCCTCGGCACCCGCAGCGAGCTGCCGTGGGCGGTTGCCCAGCCCGGCTCGGACCTCACACGGCATCCGACAGAGCTCTATGCGGCGCTGCTGTTTCTGTTGGCCGCGGTCGGGGTGCTCCTCCTGCTCCGCCGGATGCGCGGCGGGGTGCCGACCGGGCTGGTGCTGGCCGCGGCCGGGCTGATACGGCTGATCACCGAGCCGATACGTCCGTCACTCGGCTCCGGACCCATCTGGTGGTACACCTCTGCGATCGTGGTGGGGATCGCGCTGGCGGGATCGGCGTTCCTCCGCCGGGCCCCGGACGGCGGCTACGAGACCTACCGCAATAGCCGCCGCCGGCCGGCCGAGGAATAGCGAGCGCCACAGCACACCTACACTCTTGGACCTATGTCTCTCTTCCTCGCCGCACTCTTGATCTTTTTCATGCGCGTGACCGATCAGACTCTCGGCACGCTGCGTATCGTCATGCTCATCCGCGGACGCCGGCTCTTCGCCGGCACGCTGGGGTTCTTCGAGTCGCTGGTCTGGGTTCTGGCTGCGGGCCAGGTTCTCAACAACCTCGATTCACCGCTGAAGATCGTCGCGTTCGCTGGTGGATTCTCAGCCGGAACGATGCTCGGCGGAACCGTCGAACGCTGGCTGGCACTCGGTGACAGCCTCCTGCAGATCGTTGCTCCGGTCGAGAGCCCGCCGGCGGCTCACGCCCTCCGGGCGGCCGGCTTTGGAGCAACGGTCGTCAACGCGGAAGGAATGGACGGTGCCGTCCGAATAACGTTCACCGTCATCCCGAGGAAGCGGGCTCACGAGGTGATGCGGATCGTCAAGTCGGTCAACCCTGCCGCTTATGTGACTTTCGAGGAGATCTCGACACCCAACCTGCAACTCATCAAAGAGCAGCGGCGCCTCATCCGCAAATAACCTCGTTTTCGCGCGACATTCCGACCCGATAGGTACCGAATGTCGCGCGAAAACGAGGTTATTCAGGTGCGTTTGGGGTCCAGGTGCTGATACTTGCCGGTTCGAAGGTGACATGCCGCCAAGTGCTCCTTCGAGGCCACAGACGATTCCATGTCGGGGTCCTCGACATCGCACACGCCCTCGACGGCAATCGGACAACGTGGGTGGAAGTGGCATCCAGCCGGGGGGTTGATCGGATTAGGGATCTCGCCTTGCGGCAGGGGTTCCGTCCTACGGTGGCGGGGGTCCGGCACCGGAACGGCTGCCAGCAACGATCTCGTATAAGGATGCAGAGGACTATTGAAAACTTCGTCGAGCGCCCCGATCTCAACGATCTTGCCGAGATACATGATGGCGATCCGGTCGCAAATGTATTTGGTGGTGGCCAGGTCGTGGGTGATGAACAGATAGGTGAGATCGAACTCATTCTTCAGTTTGATCATGAGTTCCAGCAGGAGCGCCTGCACGGAAACGTCGGCAGAGGCGATAGGTTCGTCGGCGACAATCAACTCGGGGCGGGTGATCAACGCACGGGCCAGCACGATGCGCTGGCGCTGGCCGCCGGAGACTTGATGGGGGTACTTGTCGTAGAAGAACTCCGGTGGAGCCATCCCCACCGCCTCCAGGAGCTCCAACACGAGCTGCTTGCGCTCCTCGGGGGTGGTGTCGGGCATGTGGATCTGCGCTGGGTGTTCAATCGCTTGACCGACGGTCATGCGCGGGTTGAGCGAGGCCAGTGGATCCTGGAATACCACTTGCATCTTGCTTCGGGCCTTGCGGAGGTCCTCGCGTTTGAGTGTCCCAAGATCGACTCCGTCGATCTTCACCTGTCCCTCTGTGACGTCGAGGAGCCGCAGTACCAGTCTCCCGATCGTCGACTTCCCTGAGCCGCTCTCCCCCGCCAGGCCGAGCACCTCGCCACGCTTGATCGTGAACGACACGTTGTCGACCGCCTTCACGTAATCGACGTGCCCGCGCGATAACAGATTTGCTATGAAACCCTTCTGAACCGGGAACCACTTCTTGAGGCCGGTGACTTCAACAAGGCAGTCTTGCTCACCCTGACCATCGTGGAACTCTCGGGCCGATCGCGAATCATTCATCGTGAGCCTCGGGCCCCGTCGGATGATCCTCATACAACCAGCAGGCCGTGTAATGATCGCGCCCGATCGATGCGAAAGCAGGTTGATGTTGGGAACAGACGGGCATGACGGCCGGGCAACGGGGATGAAACGCGCAACCTGTTGGGGTATGAAGCAAGTTCGGAGGCGCTCCCTCCATTTGATAGAGCTCAGCGCCATCCAGCTCAATGTTGGGCACCGCCCGCAAAAGGCCCTGTCCATACGGGTGCTTGGTGTCCAGGAACAGGTCGTTCACCGATGCGAGCTCCGCCAACCTGCCGGCGTACATGACCGCCACCCGGTCGGCCACCTCGGCGACCACACCGATGTTGTGGGTTATGAGAACGATTGTGAGATCGAACTCATCGCGCAGCTCGCGCAACAAATCGAGGAACTGGGCCTCGACGATGACATCGAGTGCCGTAGTGGGTTCGTCCGCGATGACGAGGTCTGCCCGAAGCGCCAGCGCCAGGGCGATCATGATGCGCTGGCGCATCCCCCCCGAGAATTGGTGCGGATAATCGTCTATCCGCTCCTCGCGTAGACCGAGACGGCCGATCAGCTGTGCGGCTCGGTCGCGGGCAGCGGCTTCCGACACACTTGATTCGTGGGTCATGATCGTCTCGGTGAGGTGGTCGACGATCTTCGAAAGCGGGTTGAGCGACGTCATGGGGTCCTGGAAGACCATCCCGAGACGGGCACCCCGGATCTGACGCATGTTCTTTTCGCTTATCTTCAGTAGATCGACCCCGTCGAACCACAGTTCACCGGTGGAGATCTTTCCCGGTCGGGCAATCATGCGGAGCATTGCCTTTCCGAGGGTCGACTTGCCGCAACCCGACTCACCTACCAGGCCAAGAATCTCGCCTTTGCGAATGTCCAAGGACACGTGATCTACTGCGGCCACGGGCCCAACCCGGGTTCCGTACTCCACCGAAACGTCGCGCAGGGAGTAAAGGACCTCCCCCGCCTTCAGGGATGGCTCTCCCAGAATGATTCGCTCGTCGGCTGCGGCTTCTTCGATCATCTACCGCTCCCTCAGCTTGGGATTGAAGATCTCGACGAGTCCCTCCCCCATCATCGTGAAGGCCAGCACGATCAACATGACAGCCAAACCGGGGAAGGTGATGAGCCACCAGGCAGAGCGGATGAACTCCTGCCCACGGGCGAGATCAATACCCCAGTCAGGAATCGACAGTGGCAAGCCGAGCCCAAGGAACGACAAGCCTGCGCCGGTGAGAATGGCATCGGCAACGTTGACCGAGAAGATCACCGCCACCGAGGGGATCACGTTGGGGAAGATGTAGCGAGTGAGGACCACTTTCGATTTCGCCCCAAGACTGCGAGCAGCTTCGACATACAGCTCCTCTTTCGCCTGCAAGGTCTGGCCTCGAACGATCCGGTAGTACGTGGGGATATAGAGCACCGCGATTGCGACGATGATGTTGAAGATGCTGGGCCCGAGCACCGCAGTGATGGCAATGGCAAGGATGAGCCCGGGAAATGCGTAGATGCTGTCCATGATCAGCGTCATGGCTCGGTCGATCTTTCCGCCGATGAAGCCGGCCAGCAACCCAAGCGGGACTCCAATGACGAAAGAGGCGATCGAGGCCGAGAAGCCAATGATGATTGCGATCCGGGCACCCCAGATGAGCCTGCTCAAAACGTCCTGGCCCACTTGATTCGTGCCGAGCGGGAAGCTGGTGGCGTCCTGTTCGGCACTCGACACGGCTCCGGAGCTCTGCAGCGTCGGGAACTCTGCGGCAATGTCCTCATATGCTTTCGAGGAGATCACCGCCGCCACGGTTTCGCCCGCTTCTAAACCGGCGAGCGCTTCTTCCACCGTCTCATAACGCTCGATCTGAAGGCGGATACGGCCTTCACCACCAGACACCGCGATCTGAGCAGTCGCTCGCTCTGCCTCGTCACGAGCCGCCTCACTGGAAGGCGTGTCGATTGCAACCGCTACGGGAGTCCTCACGCCGGGTTCGAACTCGGCGATCGCCTCAACCGCACTCTCGACCGGCACCACGAGGATTTCTTGTTCGGGGAGCTCCCCGGGTGCCAGCAGGCGAGGGCCCACCTGTTCGAGCGGGTCATATTTCGCCAGCCACTGGGGAACGGCAGCGACGATCAGAAAGGCGACAACCATGACACTGGAGATGGCGACGAACCACCAGTCGGTTCTGTACCACTTGCGTGCCATAAGTATGCGTCGTGCGAACCCGACCTTCTGAAGTTCGAGTTCCCAATCGGCGACCTGGCCGGGATCTGGTGGTGATTCGAGTTCGTTGGCCATCAGTACTTCACCCGTGGGTCGAGAACGGAGTAGATGACGTCGACCGCCAGACTGATCATCGCCACGAACAAGGCAAAGACGGCCACCGTCGATTGGACGGCCTGGAAATCGCGGGAACTGATCCGCTCGATCAGGTAGCGGCCCATTCCCGGCCAGTTGAAGACGGTCTCGGTGAGTACTGCTCCGGCCAGCAAGATTGCGACCTGCAGCCCGATGACGGTCACTACCGGGATCATTGCGTTCTTGAGGGCGTAGCTGTACGTCACAACCCGCTCGCGGATCCCGCGCGCCCGCGCGGCAGCCACATAGTCTTCTTGCAGCGTTTCGATAACGTTGATACGGGTCAGGCGAATGAACACGCCCGACAGCACCAGCCCCAGGGTCATGGCCGGCAGGATCATATGGCGAAGAACGCTACGAAGGGCCTCCCAGTTGCCACTCAGGATCGAATCGATGAAGAGCAGGTTGGTGGTTCGCTCGAGAGTGGTGTTCGTCACAACGTCGATTCGGCCGGCGATAGGTGTCCAATCCAGCCAAACGCTGAATACGAGGCGCAGAAGCAGCCCCAACCAGAAGATCGGCATCGAATACACAATGACGCTGTAGAGCCTGAGGCTGTAGTCGGCGGGTTTCTTCCGCCGGATTGCGGCAAAGGTGCCGAACAACAGTCCGGTTCCCAGCGCGACGATGGCGGCTGGGATTATCAACTCGAGCGTGGCGGGGAGCCGCTCACCGAGTTCGTCGACGATCGGCCGGCGGGCGCCGATGAATGAGTTCCCGAGGTCGAGGGTCACGACGTCCCCGAGGAACCTGACGTACTGGACGATCAGCGGATCATCCAGCCCAAGTGCCTCCATGATGTTTTCCCGAGCAGCCTCACTCGCTTTCGGGCCCAATGTCGATGAAACCACATCGCCCGGCATGACCCGAAGCACGAAGAAAACGACCGAGATGAGGATGATGACCATCGGCAGGGTCAATGCGATACGAGTGAGGATGTAGCGGCGCAGAGATGAACTGCCGCGGAGAAACACCCACCCGAGACTCAACCCAGCCGGGATGCCGAAGATCAAAAAGACAATCAGCAGCGGATTCACAGCATTAGGAGGCTAGTAGAAGCGTCCGAGAATTGAACTGGGAGCCGGCTTGGCCGGCTCCCAGTTGCAGTCGCAGCTAGCTGGTGGCTAGTTCGTAATCTCCAAAACCGAGTAGACGAACTCGAAATCAGGACCGATATTCAGCGTCTGTGGGTTCGGCAGGGAGCTATCCCCGACGATCCCATCTCGGTAGATGATGAACTCGGGTTCCAGCCACAGCGGAATAGTGACAACCTCAGCGGCGTACACATCCTGTAGTTGCTCGAGAATCGCAGCCCGTGCGTCCAGATCGGTCTCTGCCCGCTGGTCGATTAGCAGCGATCCAAGAAGTGGGTCGATACCCGAAGTGGTCGCGTCACCGCAGGATTCGTTCGGGCACAGGACCATGGTCCCGAGTCCGTCACCCTCGATGAACGGCTGGAGATAGTTCTCAGCATCCGGGAAGTCGAAGAACCAGCCAAGGACGCATACGTCAAACGCGACACCGTTCGTGCAGTCCGACACATAGGTGCTCCACTCCTGGGAGACCTCGTTGACGTCGATCAGCCCCGTGGCTTCCCACTGTTGAGCGACCAGCAGCACACCGTCGGCGGTGGTCACGCCGTAGTGCTCGGGCGGGTAACCGAGATCGATCTGCAACTTGTTGCTTTCCGAGTAACCGGCCTCCTCGAGCAGGCTGACTGCGAGATCGAGATTCGGTGACTGGTAGGCATCCTCAAATGCCTCGTTGGCGCCCAAGAACCCGGGTGGGACCTGGGAGTACAACGGCGTCACGGCACCGCCGAACACCACGTCGGACAGCTCATCACGGTCGATCGCTGCGGCCAGGGCCTGTCTTACGAGCGGATCCGCGGTCACAAAGCCGTCGGCATGGTTGACGATCAGGTAACGAATCGGTGCTTGCGGAATGGTTTCCACTGTGAGTCCGTCAACGGACCTGAGCTCATCGGCAGCTTCGGCACCCAGAATACGCCACGCTACGTCAATCTCGCCTTCTCTCACCGCATCGGCCATTGCGCTCGGGCTGGCGAAACGCTGCACGATGATCCGGTCAACCTTGGCGGGGTATGCGCCGGTGTAGTAGGGATTCGGCTCAAGCACGGTCTGCTCGGCCGCGGTGTTTTCGGTGATGATCCAGGGGCCGAGCCCGTAAATGGGCGGGGTCGGCAGCAGATTCATCTCGTCGAGACTGAAGTAGTCGGGGTGCGTAATAGTGAACGGTGCACCAGCAAGGATCTGCGGGAAGAAACCTGCCGGTCCCAGCAGATTGAACCTGATGGTGTCGTCGCCGACCGCTTCAATGCTCTCCACATACGGGATCGCCAGCGTGTTGCCCACCTGGTTGGGGGCACCGGCCTGGAGCTCGACGTTCATCAGCCGATTGAGCTGCTCTACCGCCATGTCGACCGTGAGCTCGAGCCCATCGCCGAACACCAATCCGTCGCGAAGGGTCACTTCCCAGCTGAGGCCGTCGGCGCTCGCCACTGGAAGGCTGGCGATGCCCGGCTCTAGCACGGAGTTACTTCCCGGTTGGAACCGAAGCAGCGGTTCGTTGAAGGCCTTGATGAGTTCCCAGTCGGCGGTCGCATATGCGTCGGCGCTGTCAAGGCTCGAGACCGTATCGGTCGTACCGATAATGATGGTCTTCGGTCCGGCAGGTTCCGTCGTATCTGTCGACGGTTCTGTTGTCGGAGTGGTAGTTGGAGCCTCCGTCGTTTCGGTCGGAGCCGTGGTTTCAGTCGTTGCTTCCGTTGTATCGGTCGTGTCGCTGCTACAAGCGGCAGCAATCATGGCAAACACTACGACAAGCAAAACAAGCTTCATGTATTGCCTCATAATTCCCCTTCCTCAAATTGCGGGATGGTTCTCACCACCCCGTAAAGATCCAAGCTAGCGCCTTTTTCCACTTGTTGCGGATTCCTGGACGGTGTCGGGGTCGACAATCGGAAGGTGGAATTCGATCCTCCCGCCGTCCCCTTCGAGGATCCGGATACTTCCATTGTGGGCCTCAACGACCGCTCTGGCAATAGCGAGCCCCAGACCGGCGCCTCCGCGCCGTCGGGCCGGGTCTGCTCTCGTGAAACTGTCGAATGCGTTATCCCGGA
>JAHEDJ010000078.1 GCA_024641325.1 bacterium
CGTCCACGCAACGCCTTCCGGACTACTCAGCGTTGTGCCGGTTGGGCGTGTTATCCGGCGATATTGGTGAAGGTGTCGGGGTTGCGGAATACCTCTTCGCGGGTGATGAGACCTTGCGGTTGTGGGGTGAAACCGTCGGTCGTGGTGTACCGAGCTCGAAGGTGGTCTGACGCCCTTATTGCCCGGGCCGCCGACAGACTAGGTCTCCCTTTTCCTCTTGCTTTGAGCCAGATCCGCCTCGGTTGCCCCGTCAGGCAGAGTTAATCGTCCTCGGTCTTAGGGCCTTTCGAATGCGCAATCGGGCGGATTCGCCTGCGCATCCGACCAGGTTCGGTACCAGGGACAGTGAAACGGAACCGGAGCATCTGGTAGGCCCTCGTCGGTGTCCACCCAGACCAGTGTCATCGAGCCGTCCATGTTGAGGATGATCTGTTCGGTGACGGTGCCCGTCTTGGTGCCGTCCGGTCCCCGGATCGACATCTCACCTTGCACAACCGCGAGGACATCGTCACAGACCTCGGGATCGAAAACATCGCATCCCGTCTGTAGGCTCCCGACGAACAACCCACGATCGGCCCGGGGCGCCTCGACGTCTGCGAGGAACGAGCATTCCAGAGCCTCGTCTGGTCCCCAGCAGATCAGCATCTCGTGCGTGTCTCCGAAATTGTCCCGATGCCATACTCCTCTGATGTCGGGAGATCTCTGCACATTGCCTTCCGGTGGAAATCCGATCCACATTTCCTGCTTGAAGTCGGTTGGGTTCGCCCCGATGACCAGAACTCTCGATGCTCCGGCGACGAGGTCGTACACTTGCCAGTACTCATCCGGCGGCAGGGGAGGCCCTTCGATCCGGGTCCATGACGAACCGTCCGGCGATACCAAGAACAAGGGATGGGACGGAGACCCCTCACTGCCGGCCGCGAAGAGGCCGAAATCGCCTGCCGTGACATGACTCAAGAGCTGTTTTCCATCGGAACCGAAAACCGTCGCGTCGTGGGGGACCCTGGTCCAGTCCAGGCCGTCGGTTGAGGTCCACACCGCAGCATCACCTTCACCGTCCGACCGATCCATCCCCACAGCTATGAGCCCGGCATCCGTTGATATCACGTCGTTCAGGTGTGCGTCGGCTCCTCCGAGGGCGGTCTCGTGCTCGAACCTGGTCCAAGCACGACCGTCGGATGACGTCCACAGCGCTGTACCGATCGCTACGATCCCGGGGCCGCCGGCGAAGAGCCCATCGACGACATCTTCGCCGAACACGTCGCTATCGAGCGTTACACGCGACCACGAGATGCCGTCTGGTGAGATCCATGAAGCAACGCCGAACTCGCCCGCGAGAACGTCACCTTCGGTGCCGAAGGCGACCAACCCGGCATCGGCCTGTACGACACGACGAATGGTCAGATCTTCTGATCCGCCGAAAACAGCATCGTTGTGCGGAACCCGGATCCATGACTTGCCATCGACTGAGGTCCACACTGCTGGTCTGCCGCCACCATCCTCAAACACCGACCCCACCGCCACCAACCCGGGTCCGCCGGCGACTACATCCTCTATCTGCTTCCGTTCCGATATGAGGCTCACGTCGAACGCACCCTCCACTGGAGGACGCAACCACGTGATCCCATCCTCGGAAGCCAGCATCGTCGAACCGACTGCCACGAAACCGGGGCCACCTGCTGTCGCTTTGCTGATGATGGGGGCGGGCGATCCGAAATCCCCTGAAATGGCAATCTGATCGGGAACTCTGACCCAGGACCAAGCTGTTGATGCGGAAGTACTACTCGGCACTCCCGCCAGAGCAGCGAGCAGAATGTCGGACTGGAGCACGTTGACTTCCAGCGCTCCGTTCACCGCAACGAAGACTTCGAGGAAGGAGTTCTGGAAGGACTCCAGGTTCTCAGCGCGAATGGCGGTGGCCATGCCCTTCAGGCCCGCAGCCGCCGATGACATCAGGTGCCCCTGGTGTAGGTGGTAGGTGAGAGCGGGACCGGGCGGTTCCAGCGCGTCCCAGACTGCCCGGGCAGATGTGAACAAGGAGGCTTCTTCGTCGAGCAGGGCGAGGAGACCCTCAAAATCGTCCTCACTCGCCGACAGCATCAGTTGCATGTCGATCAGCACATCTTGCATATCGCCGGAGAACTGGGTGGCAACCACCGAGGCTTCGAACACATAGCGACTTAGTGGGTCGCCTCGTCCGGCCAGGACCGAGCCGACGAGTTGTCGCTGCACATCACTGACTTCGATCTCGGCCAAGGTGAGCGCCTGGCTATCTGCTTGCAGGGTCACGAGTGCGTCCTGGTTGCCGTCGCCCAAAGCAGCTCCAAGATCCGAATACCATTCGAGCCAGTCGATCTGGCTGTCGAGGAGTTTGCCGTGGAACTCTGCCGCCTCGGCGGGAGGATCGAGTGCTTGGAGCGTCGTAATGTGGCGGTCGAGCGCGTCGGACACGTCACGCGCGCCCTGTTCGGTGGGCGATTGCAGTCCGGCGGCGGCCGCTTCGGTCAGACCGGCGTCCCGGGCACCCTCGATGACGGCGATGAGGTAATCGGTGAGCGACAGGGCAGGTGCAATTGTGGTCGTTGTAGTGGCTGCGGTCGATGTGGTCGTCGGGATTGTCGGATTGGTCGAAGACACCGGAGGTGGCGTGGGGTTCGAGTCACCGCCGCTAGTGCATGCTCCCAGCACAAGCAGACAACAGAGAGCGAGGGCAATGCGGGGCACCGCTGGATACTCAACCGCCATGTCTTCCTCCCCGGGTATGTCGGTCGATACCCAAACCTACATCAGCAGAGTCGTGGTGTAGGCCCTCAAAGCACGGTTGAACCGTTCGGACTGATCGCAGGGCACGTGCGGCGCTGTCGGCGGGTGTTATGAGGCGACGGACGATGCTCACGAGTTCCCGGTTAGAGAATCCGCCGATCTCCAGCCTGGGCTAAGGTCCGGGAGGGAGGTTTCTTTGGACACGAACGAGCCTCGGATCGTAGTTTCGCCGGACGGACCATATGAGGTTTTGGGCGGCCTTCCAATCACGCCCAAACGAGCCGTCCTTTCAGAGAACGGCGAACCGCTGGCTTGGGTGACCTCAGACCCGCTTCCCTACAAAGCACCGGCACGACTGTGCCGGTGCGGACAATCAATGAACCAACCGTTCTGCGACGACAGCCATCTCAAGGCAGATTTCGATGGAACAGAGACTGCTTCTCACGAGTCCTTCTTGGAGCGTCGCAAGACCTATGACGGCACCGGCATAACGGTTCATCGGGTTGGGCGAATCTGTGAACATGCCAGCTTCTGCGCCAACAAGACCACCGATTGGTTTCAGATGCTGCCCGGCACCGACGACACGAACGTGCGGAATCAAGTGATCGGAATGATCGAGCACTGTCCGTCGGGAGCTCTCGTCTATGAGATCGACGGAGAGATCATCGAACCCGACCTTCCTCGCTCAGTTTCTCCAATCGTCGACGGTCCCCTGTGGGTGACCGGCCGCGTTCCGATCACGCGAAGTGACGGCACCCCTTTGGAAGTGCGCAACAGGGTCACGCTGTGCCGCTGCGGTCACTCGGAGAACAAGCCTCTCTGTGATGGGACACATGCTGAAGTCGGATTCAAAGCCGGCAACCCGACTGGTCCGGCCGACGCGGAGACTCCCGCCGGAACGGACCAGGTTGCCGCGGTAACCGACGTTGCCAAGCGGATAGCCGTGGGAGTGAAGGAATCGACTCCCCATGGCGTCTACAAAGTGGCGGCAATGATCGCCCGCTCAATATCTTCTGACGTACTCCTAGTCCATGCCGACCAAGCGGGAGAAGACGCCAACCACGTTCTATCAGGTGCCCTGAAACAGGCCGTCGAGGCTGGGGTCCCGGTTGAGCGACTCACCTCAGAGCTGCGGACGGGAAACCCTCCAGTCGCTCTCGTCGAAGCCGCCGAGGACGGAGCCGTTGGACTCATGATCGTTGGACGAGGCGCCGACCGGCTTGGCGAGGTCCCGCTGCGACTATCACCTCGCTCGCCGTCCGATCTGCTTATCGTCGCTGATCGCACAACAGGGCACCCCGACCGTTATCGCCGGATCTTGATTGCATCCGATGGCTCACCCACGGCAGACCGGGCTGCGCGACGCGGTTACGGTCTCGCCCGCGCGCTCGGCGCCTCGGTGGATCTCGTGTTCGTCGGCCACCCATCAACGGGTGAGCTCATAGTGACGGACACAATCGCGGTCTGCGGGACGGGGGTTGAGACCGAGCCACGGGTCCTGCGCGGGAACCCCGTGGAGCGGATACTCGAAACATCTGAAACCGTTGATGCCGATCTAATCGTCATCGGAAACAAAGGTCTGGCCAGAACGAGGATGTTCCTCGGTTCATCGGTGCCCGGAGGCGTCATCAAAGGCGCCCGATGCGATGTACTCCTCTGCCGCACAGTACGCCAGCTCGAATCGGAACTAGAGGAAGGCGACGGCGGCATCATCGAGCGCAACGGCCAGCAACTTGCAGCCTTCGTCGACGAGAACGGTGAACTCCACCTCATGTCGGCCAGCTGCACCCACCTGGGCTGTACCGTGGCGTGGAACCCCACCGAAAAGACCTTCGACTGCCCATGCCACGGCTCCCGGTTTTCACCACTGGGCGACGTCGTGAACGGTCCTGCAGCCAAACCCCTCCGACCCATCTGAGTCTTTCAGAATGCCGGCCGGAAGACCATCAAGTACAGGATGGCTACCAACCCGATTGCACCGATGGCAGCGATGATGTGCACTCGCGGAGATTCCAGAAGTGAGGCAAGCTCCTCGTCGGAGACTCGAGGTACTCCGGAGGGGCGGATAGCGCAGGCAGCACGAAGCCGCTTGCCAAATGGCTTGGCAACAAACCACATGAGAAGGCTCGTGATTACCAGTAACGCCAACGACAACCAGTACCAGGGTTGCCGGAAGAAGATGGTCGCATCGAACCCCATCCACAAGCCGGTCCCAACGACCGCTGCAAGCGTCAGGTA
Organism: bacterium; assembly: GCA_024641325.1. Lineage (GTDB taxonomy): Bacteria > Actinomycetota > Acidimicrobiia > Spongiisociales > JAHEDJ01 > JAHEDJ01. Next base: position 5,002 of record JAHEDJ010000078.1, read on the forward strand.
CATGGCGGTGACTGTTTTGGCCGAGAAGCCGAGGATGCTTTCGATGCGACCACGGTCACGCTCTTTGCGGATCACATACAAGACGACGATCGAGGCTCCGTGAATGCCTGCGAAACCGATCGCCGAAGCGATGTGGAAGAACCTTATCCACGCGTGGGACACGAGGTAACAATACAGTTAGGTTGACGCTCAGAGGACATATACCGCGACGAGGGCCGTTACGGTGGAGTCTGTCAGCGACTCTGCCTGATCGACTGAGTGGTTGAAGCACAGTCTGAGAGCCATGCATCGTGGTTGAATCCAAACTTCGCCGGGCAGACTCTCAGCCGGCGTCACCGCAAATACGTCACTGATCCTTGACGGCCTCCCGTGCCCCGTCGACGGCCCCAAAAGCCGGCGCGCGAGATCGCCTCGCTCGACCGGCTCTCAGGCGGCCGCGTGGTGCTGGGCGTCGGCACCGGCGAAGGCGCGGGCGAGTACGACCAGCTCGGCGAGGAGCCGGATCACGTGACCCGCGGCGACATGCTGGACGAAGCGCTCGACATCATCACGCAGCTCTGGTTGGGAGCCGACGTCGAGCACGCCGGACCGCACTACCGGATCGAAGGCGCGCGGTTTCTCCCCACACCCGTTCAGGAACCGCGCATTCCGATTTGGGTGGGTGGTGTCTGGCCGAACCGCAGACCGATGCGGCGGGCCGCACGATGGGACGGCGTGATCCCGCTCTTACCGAAGTGGCAGGAAGAAGACTTCGACTGCCTCACTCGGTGCATCGACTACATCCGGCAGCATCGCACCGGCGATGACCCGTTCGATGTCGTCTACCCGGGCAGCACCCCCGGCGACCAGACAGACGAAGCAGCAGCACAAGTGGCCGCTTACCGAGACGTCGGCGTCACCTGGTGGCTGGAGGCCATCGCCCCCTATCGGTTCGACCCCGGTATCGACGAACCCTGGGACTTCGAGCGGCTGCGGGAGCGCGTGCTGCAAGGCCCGCCCACCGCCTGAAGAGCCAACGCCTTGAGCTGCGATCGAACCGAGATCATGCCATCGGCCGTCACCTCAACAACCCGAACCCGCCCTCGACCGGCACGCCACCTACATCGTCGCCACCTTCGTCGCCGGAGCCAGCCGCCAACCCAAACCGGGGAGCCGACACACTGCGTGGGGGCTCCCCGCCCCGAACTGCCGGATAGCGGACGCTCGTGGGTGCTCCTAGATCGCTCCGAGTGGTAGGTGATCTGGGCGGCACGTCAGGCGGTCGCGCGATCCTGCGAAAAGCGGCTGATGAGGAGCACCGAACTATCTATAGTTCCGGCAGAGGCGAGGGGATCACCTCCCGGTCGGGCCGGTGCTCCTTCAGGTTGTTGGCGGATCCGTGCCTCGCGTCCGCACCGGGTCGGCCTGTCCCCACGACGGGTCGTTCCATCGAGACCGGACGCCAAGGAGCCTGAGAATTGAGCCGTATCTTTCCGCCCACCGTTTCCTCCAAGCCGAGGCGAGTAAGTCTCTTCGCCCTCGTCGGGGTCGCCTTCCTCGCCCATTGGATCATCGCTGACCCAGGCTACGAGGCGTCAGCGTCCCAGACCGAGTGGCCGTA
>JAHEDJ010000079.1 GCA_024641325.1 bacterium
ACTCGCGACTATCCGCTCAGCCGGCCGACGAAGATCGTTACGACGGTGTCGGAGTTCACGATCACCCAGGTATCGGGTGTCGTGTAGAGAACCTTGTCGGCGTAGCTCGGGTTGGTGGTGTCGACGTATTGAAGGTTGAAGGAGAGAGCAACCCCCGTCTCTTCTTCAAAGACCCGCAAGGCTTCGATGACCTGCTCGACGGTCAAACCACGCAGCCCCACCATTGGAGCCTCGGCCGGCTTGCCGGTTGATACCTCGATGACAACCACCGTGCCCTGCGGCACTTCTTCGCCCGCGATCGGCAACTGGGTCAGAACGGTTCCCTCGGGTTCTAGCGATCCAACCTCTTTGATTTCAGGACTGAGATGCGCGTCGAAGATCCCGTTCTCGGCTTCTTCGAGGATCATCCCCTCGACGAGAGGCACCGCCGTCGACGGCGTCGTCAGATACTGGGCGGTTCCGGCCGGATCCGGGGGGAAGTCGATTGCCGGTACGTCGGCGAGAACGATGTTCATGAACTCTGCCCAGATCGGGCCGGGTACGCTTCCTCCGAAGACCCGGCTATACGCTTCACCGTTGATCACGACGTCCCTCAGCGGATACTGGAAATCGGGGTAGCCGACCCAGACCGCCGTCGAATACTGGGGAACGAAACCCACGTACCAGGCTTCCATGTAGTTCTGGTGGGTCCCGGTCTTTCCGCCCTGCGGCCGACCGATATTGGCGCGCCTGGCTGTGCCCGAGGCCGTCGGTACCAATGTGAGCGGCTTGCGGGCGGCGGCTATGACCGCCGGATCGACGGTTTGCCGGTGCTCGATCTGGTGCTGGTAGATGACATCACCGTTGGCAGCTTCGATTCGCTCGATCAAGTACGAGCGCGCCCAAACGCCGTTGGTTGCGAAGTTGCTGTATGCCGAGGCCATTTCCAGCGGGCTCACCGCTCCGGCCCCGAGTGTGATGGAGGGAACTGCCGCTAGTTCGGATTCAATGCCCATCCGATGGGCGACGTCGACGATCTTGTCCGGTCCCACCGCCAGTGCCACCTGGGCGAACACCACGTTGACCGAGTTGTGCGTGGCCTGGAACAGCTTCATCAGGCCGCCGCCACCGCCGGCGTTGCTGACTATCCAGATGTTGCCCAGGCTCGAGCAGATATACGGACACTCGATTTCCTTCGGGCTTCTGGCATCCCAGTAGGAACCCAGTGGAATCCCGGATTCGAGGGCAGCCACCAGCGCGAACGGTTTGAAGGAGGATCCGGGGTTCCTCCGGCCCTGGACGGCATAGTCGAACTGTTCCTGATCAAAGGGCAATCCCGAGGCCATCACCTGGACGGCACCCGTGGCATTGTCGACCATCGCGATCGCGCCGGTGGGAGCACAATGGAGCCGATCGACGCCCGGCACGACCGTGGAAGTGGCGTTGTAGCGGCCGATGCAGGCGTCCAGCTCGCCCGGAGACATCGTGCTTGTGTCGGGCTGTGGGAGCCACGAGGTCAGCATCTCGTTGGCGACGGCCTGGAGTTCCAGATCGATGGTCACGAAGACCTTCAATCCGCCGCCGCCCTCACAGTCCACTTCATCCGCTGGGCAGCCGAAGATCGCCTTCTTGCGCTCTTCTTTGGTGTTGCCGAGGAAAGAGAACTCGGCGTCGTTGAGTAGCTGTTTCTTGACCTCTGCGACGACGTGATCGGCCGGCCCGGCGAACTGGCTCGACTCGGCGATGATGAACGGGTAGTCCTTGGCCAGCTCTCCCTCCTGCGCAGAGATGAACTCGTGTTCGACCATCGTGTCGATGACGTCGTTGCGGCGCTCTTCGGTGTCTTCCGGATACCGGCGAGGGTCGTAGACCGTCGGGTTCCTCGGGAGTACCGCCAGCGTGGCCGCTTCTGCGATTGTCAGCTGGTCGATGTTCTTGTCGAAAAATTCGTCGGCGGCGGCGGCGATGCCGTAGGCGGACGATCCGAAGTACACGAAGTTCACGTAGAACTCGAGGATCTGTTCTTTCGTGTAGCGGCGCTCGAGTTCAACCGCGGTGACGGCTTCGATGATTTTCCGCTCGTAGCTGATTTCTTCCCCAACGAAGACCTTCTTCACTACCTGCTGGGTGATCGTCGATCCGCCCCTGGTCGTGTCGTAGCGGAGGTTGTCGATGAAGGCGCTGGCAATTGCGGGAACATCGATGCCTTCGTGCTCGAAGAAGTCGGCGTCTTCTGCAGCCAGAACGGCGTTTACGACGTGCTCGGGGATTTTGTCGTAGGGGACCGGCTCGCTCACCCGGCCGTCGTGGAGGATGGCCAGAGGAGTTCCATCCAGAGCGTGTATCTCAGAGACCCGGGAGAGGTCGGGAAGCTCCAACAGTTGCGCGTCCACATTGGGGATGTACTTCTCTTCGAGTTCCTGGAAAGTACCGAACGCCGCGTTGGCGCCCATGAATGAGAAGAGTCCTATCCAGGTCGAGGCGATGATGGCGATCGAGAGAAGAGTCGCAAGCGCGACGAACCATCTGCCGCGCCGCTCGCGCTGTTCCAGTTCATGTATTGGGGATCTCGAAGCCATGACGTTCTAACGGATGGGGGCTTGGGAAAGTTGCAGGTATTGTTTGACCGGCTGCACCAGGATACCCGGCTGAGGGAGTACAACAGTGAATCGACGATTCACGTCGAGTGGCATCGAGGTCGAAGAAATCTACGGTGTATCTGAGGCTTCTGAGAGCGTCGGTCTGCCTGGAGAGTTCCCGTTCACACGCGGCCCGTATCCAACCATGTACCGCGGCCGGCTCTGGACGATGCGCCAGTACGCCGGATTCGGCGACGCTCGCGCAACCAATGAACGATTCAAGTCGCTGCTCGACGCAGGCCAAACGGGATTGTCCGTAGCCTTCGATCTCCCGACGCAGATGGGCCTCGACAGCGATCATCCGATGTCGGCCGGCGAGGTCGGAAAAGTCGGAGTCGCAATCGATACCGTCGACGACATGCGGACGCTGTTCGAGGGCATTCCGCTCGGCGAAGTCTCGACGTCGATGACGATCAACGCCACAGCTCCGATTCTGCTGCTCATGTATCAGATCGTGGCCGAAGAACAGGGGGTTGCCCCCGACCACATTCGGGGAACGGTCCAGAACGACATACTCAAGGAGTACATCGCCAGGGGCACGTACATCTATCCACCTTCCCCTTCGATGAGGCTGGTGACCGACGTGTTCGCGTATTGCGCCCGCGAAATGCCCGGATGGAACACGATTTCGATCTCCGGCTACCACATCCGGGAGGCGGGATCGACCGCCGCACAGGAGTTGGCCTTCACGATCGCCGACGGGATCGCCTACGTGCAAGCCGCGGTTGAGGCGGGTCTCGACGTCGATGCATTTGCTCCCCGGTTGTCGTTCTTCTGGAACGGACACAACAACTTTTTCGAGGAGGTCGCCAAGTTCCGGGCAGCCCGCCGCATGTGGGCAAGGCTGATGCGCGATCGCATGGGTGCCAGGAGCCCGAAGTCCTGGGCCATGCGGTTCCATACACAGACGGCCGGAAGCACGCTCACAGCCCAGCAGCCGGAGAACAACATCGTGCGTACCGCCATGCAAGCTCTCGCCGCAGTACTGGGTGGCACCCAGTCTCTTCACACGAACTCGTTCGACGAGGCGCTGGGTCTCCCCACCGAACAGTCGGCGAAGATCGCTCTGCGAACCCAACAGATTCTCGGCTTCGAATCGGGCGTCGCAGACACGGTCGACCCGTTGGCCGGCTCCTATTTCGTCGAGTCGCTCACCGATGCACTCGAAGAGCAGGCGATGAGCTTGCTCGACGAAATCGACTTGCTCGGGGGAGCGGTCAAGGCGATTGAGGCAGGCTTCCAACAGGAACGAATTGAACAGGCTGCATATGAGGCGGCCAAGAGAACCGACTCCGTGGAGCAAGTCATTGTCGGAGTAAACCGATTCACCGATGCCGGTGACGGCGATGTGCCCGTGATGAGCATCGATCCCGATCTGGAAGCGGGCCAGGTTGAGCGGCTGGTTGCTTCTCGAATCCGGCGCGACTCCGGTGCGGTCGATTCCGCGTTGACGGCGGTGACGGAAACCGCCCGCGGCGACCTGAACCTGCTCCCCGGCATGAAGGTTGCACTCGAAGCCGGTGCGACGCTGGGGGAAGTGTCGGCGGCACTGCGTGAAGTATTCGGCGAATACCGGCCCTGAGGTGACCATGTACAACGAAAATCGCAAACGGTTCCTCATCATCGGAGGAGGCCCCGCCGGCACGACCGCGGCCACCATCGCCGCAACCTTGGGTGCCGGGGTCACCCTCGTTGAGAAGGACGTCGTCGGTGGGGCGGCGCACTTGTGGGATTGCATTCCATCGAAGACGATGCACGCCACCTCGGTGAGGATGGACTCACTGCGGAACGCCGCGGAGCTCGGCCTTGCTTCGACGCCTGGCGAGGTCAACCTCGATCATCTTGCTGAGCGGATCACCAGCATTTGTGGAGATCTCGAGCGTGGCTCTATCCAGATGCTCGAGTCCCAGGGTGTCGATATCGTCATGGGCAAGGGTCGATTCACCGGCGGCCACCAGGCGATCGTTGAGACCGCCGCCGGATCGCGCGAGTTCGAGTTCGACACCGCGCTGGTCTCGACCGGATCGGCTCCGCGGGTACCCGGCTGGGCGACGATCGACGGCGAGCGCATTCTGACGACCAGGGATTGCTACGACCTCGACGTCGTACCGGAACACATCGTCATCGTCGGGTCCGGCGTGACCGGTGTCGAGTTCGTCCACATCTTCGTGAGCCTGGGAAGCAAGGTCACCCTCGTCGTGAGCCGCCAGCAGGTGCTGCCGCACCGTGACTCTGAGGTAGCTGCCCTGGTCGAAGAGGATTTCCTGGAACGCGGCGTGCGACTGGTGATCGGCGCCCGGGCCACTAGTGCCCAACGGATCGGTGAACGTGTCGTCGTCGAAACGGATGACGGCCGGCGGGTCGAAGGCACGCACGCCTTGCTCGCAATCGGATCGGTCCCGCTGACGGACGGTCTCGGCCTCGAGGCTATCGGAGTCGAAACCGATTCCGGCGGGTTCATTCCCGTCGATGAGTTTCAGCGAACTTCGGTTGAATACATCTATGCGGCCGGGGACGTGACCGGACAAATGCCGCTCTCGTCTGTGGCGTCGATGCAAGGTCGCAAGATCGCCCGCCACGCCATGGGACGGCCGGTTACGCCACTCGACTACTCCAAGGTTGCACAGGCCATCTTCACGACCCCGGAAATCGCCTCAGTCGGACTCGACGAGGCGGTCGCCGCGGCCGAGGGCCGCAAGGTCCGCCTCACCAAAGTCCCCTTTGCCGCCAATTCGCGGAGCGTGATTCAGAGCGTCACCCGGGGTTTCGTCAAGGTCATCTCCGACCCGGCCACACACGTAGTCCTCGGTGGCACGATCGTCGGTCACCGCGCTTCTGAGTTGATCGGGATACTCGCCCTGGCAGTGCAAGGCAGACTCAAGGTCGACGTTCTGGTGGAAACCTTGATGGTCCATCCGTCGATGAGTGAGAGTCTGTCCGATGCAGCAAGCTGAAAGCTTGCTGCATCGGCGCGATTCGCGATTCGCGACGGTGTTTTGCGCCTCCATTGCCGGTGGAGTGTCGGAAGTGAATTGCGAACTGCGAACTGCGAATCGCGGGTAGCTATAGGCTGTCGCCTATCGGCCAATTGCCATTCGTTGAACGGCGGAGCCGTTCAACGAATCACTGCAATGATCGCACCCAGGGTCACCGTGTCGCCGGCGCGCACCTTGAGGTCGACCACTTCACCTGCAATCGGTGCCTTGACCTCGTTTTCCATCTTCATGGCTTCGAGTATGCAGATTGGATCGCCGGCTTCTACACGCTCGCCGCCTTTGACGTGCAGTTTTACGATTGTTCCCTGCATGGGAGCTGTGAGCACGCCTGCATCGGCACCACCGGCATTGCCGGAGCCCCGGCCGAGGCTTGGCGGTTTCCGGCGGGGAGCGGCACGGGTTCCGCCCGCCGCCGGTTGGATCTGGCTGGTCCACATGCGAACGTCGTAGCGCCGTCCGCCGACCTCGACCATGATCGATCGTTCGGTGAGGTCGGCGTCTTCGGGGAGGGTCGAAGATGTTCCCCAGGTGACGTGCGAGAGGTCTACCTCGTCTTCCATCCACTTGGTGTGGTGACGACCCGCCAGGAAATCTTTGTGCTGCAGCACGGCCAGGTGGGCCGGAATCGTGGAGCGGACGCCGCTGATCACGTATTCCTCTAGAGCCCGCTTACCGCGGCGAATCGCTTCATCCCGATCCGCGCCCCAGACAACGAGCTTGGCCATGAGGTTGTCGTAGTACTGGCTGACTGTGGTCGACGGGCGGATCCAACTGTCGACCCGGACGCCGATACCCGCCGGTTCCCGGTACTCGATCACCGTTCCCGGCGTCGGCAGGAAGTCGTGGCCCGGATCCTCCGCGTTGATCCGAAACTCGATTGCGTGACCGCGTGGCTCGATGCCGTTGAACGGCAGCGGGTCTCCCTG
>JAHEDJ010000080.1 GCA_024641325.1 bacterium
GCGGATGTGATGTACCCGATGCTGCCCTGGGACCAGCGCTAACAAGAGACGATTCGGGGTGGAGCTTCGGCTCCACCCCATGATCGTCCCGAGGGGATATGGACCTCTTCCTTCAAGCACTCATCAACGGCGTGATGCTCGGCGGCTTCTACGCGGCGATGATGCTGGGCTTCTCAGTTATTTGGGGAGTCATGGGCGTGATCAATCTCGCCCACGGCGAGATGATCATGGTCGGGGCGTACCTTTCCTGGCTGCTCAATGAGCATGTCGGCATGGACCCCTTCGCTTCTCTCCTGATTGTGATGCCGGTGATGTTCATCATCGGCTACGTACTTCAGCTGATTCTCATCAACAGGGTGGTAGACCGCCCGATCCTCGTGTCGTTGCTCGTCACGTTCGGATTGTCGATTGCCATCTCGAACCTGGTCAACGTGATCTTCACTGCCGATCCTCGCCTCACCGACACCGCACTCGAGGGCGCCTGGTCGGTCGGAAACGTGACCTTTCCGGTTACGAAGACGGCGATCATGGGAGTTGCGCTTCTGATCATGACCTCGTTGTGGCTATTCCTTCAGAAGACCAGGACCGGCAAGTCGATCAGGGCTGCGGCACAGAACAAACAGGCGGCGCGAATTGTCGGTATCAACATCAACAAGATCTACGCGTTGACATTTGGCATCTGTATCGCGATCACCGGCGCGGCGGGCGCCATCATCAGTCCGACCCAGGCGATCTTCCCTTTCATGGGGGTGCCTCTGACCCTGCGCGCATTCACCATCACGGCCCTGGCCGGTCTGGGCAGCATCCCGGGAGCGCTGTTCGGTGGCATTGTGCTCGGCATCGTTGAGAGCATGATCGGCGTGTACGTGTCCGGCATCGGCACGAATCTGGCGATCATCGCCTCGTTCGTGCTGCTCGTGGTGATACTCATCACGCGGCCGCAGGGGCTGTTCGGCGGCCTCCGTCCGATCGAGGAACCGGTGCAGCTATGACCGCTCCTCCGAGTCGCCGACCCGCCAAGCGCCGGCTTGGACTCCTGGCGGCTTTGCTGGCGGTACTGGCCGCACTGCCCCTCGTCATGAACGTTTTTCCCGACCAAACGTGGGTAACCAACTCCCGTTTGTTCTCGTTCACCCAGATGTTCATGCTGATCACGCTGACCAGCAACTGGAATCTGACTGGTGGTTTCACCGGCTATGTGGACTTCGGACATGCCGTGTTCTTCGGCATCGGAGCGTACGGGACCGGGATCTTCATGAATGAAGCATGGCCATTCTGGCCGTCGATGTTGGCTGGGGCGATACTGGCCGCCATCTTCGCGCTGATCATCGGCTACCCCACTTTGCGGCTCAAGGGACCGTACTTCTCGATCGCTATGTTGGGGATGTTCGTCGCCATGCGCGAGATCGTGCGGGTAGCCAAACCACTCACGGGGGGCGGCGTCGGTCTGACCCTGCCGCCGTATCTGAACCGTCCTCTCTTTTACTACTTAACGCTCATTCTGGCTGTTCTGGTGGTCGGCATCATGTGGTGGATTCGAAGATCAGAATTCGGGGCGACGCTGATCGCGATTCGTGAGGACGAGGTCGGCGCCGAAATGCGCGGGATCAACACGACGGTCAACAAGATCGCGGCCTTCGTGTTGGCCGGCTTCTTGACCGGAATCGTGGGCGGCATGTGGGCGTATCAGAACACGTTCATCGACCCCGACGGCGTGTTCTTCCCGAGTCGCACCGTGGAATTGGTCATGATGGCAATGCTGGGCGGCCTCGGCACGGTGGCCGGGCCGGTCGTGGGTGCGGCGACCATCTACTGGATGCGTGACGTCGTTTGGGCGAACCTGGCGGAGTGGCATCTCTTCGCGGAGGGCATGCTGATGATTCTCATCGTGCTCTACGCACCTCAGGGAATCATGGGAAAGCTTGGCGACCGTTCGGGCACGAGCCTCCTCCGGGTGTGGAGGAACCCGCTCCGGAGGTCGGCACCGGAGGAAGTTCCTGAGGATGAGGTGTCGGTATGAATGGGGTCACACCCCTCCTCGAGGGCCGGGGCGTCACCAAACGATTCGGTGGTCTGGAAGCCGTCAAGGCGGTGGATTTCAAGGTCATGCCCAACGAGATCGTCGGGCTGATCGGCCCAAACGGCAGCGGCAAGACGACTCTGTTCGACTGCCTGAGTCGGGTACAGCCGATCGACGAGGGCAGTGTTCACTTCCAGGGTGTCGACATTACGCGGTCGAAGCCGCACCAGGTTGCTCACATGGGAATGTCGAGGACCTTCCAGGTCATTCGCGTGTATCGAAAGCTGACCTTGCTAGAGAACATGAAGGTGAGCCGTCAGTGGCGTGGAGAAAACCTGTGGAGCCAGATGAGCCCCAGTCATCGCGACGTTGAGGAACGCTCTCGCGATCTGATCAAGTTCCTGCGCCTCGAGCACCTCACCAACGAACCCGCCGGGACGCTGTCCGGGGGGCAGCGCCGCCTACTCGAATTAGGAATGGCATTGATGCCCGATCCGGAATTGATCCTGCTCGACGAGGCCGCCTCGGGTATCAACCCAACGCTGGTCGAGGAGATCAAGGACAGAATCAAGACCTTGAATCAGGAGCAGGGCAAGGCCTTCCTCGTCGTGGAGCACGACATGCACTTCATTTCTGATCTGTGCAATCGCGTCTACGTACTGAACTACGGCGAAAAGCTGGCCGAGGGAACCCCTGCCGAGGTCATGGAGAACGAGGCTGTGATAGAAGCGTATTTCGGAACATGACAACTTCAAACGGACAGCAACTCCTAGAAGTGAAGGACGTTTTCGCCGGCTACCTCGATTACGACATCCTGCACGGGGTGAATCTGAATGTGCGGCCACACGAGGTGGTGTGTGTGATCGGGCCGAACGGTGCAGGCAAGTCGACCGTCTTCCGAGCTGTCTATGGGCTGATCAAGGTCCGAACCGGGAAGGTCGTCTTCGACGGCCGGGAGATCACCAACCACACGCCGCAACATGTGCTCGCCAGCGGGATCGCCATCGTCCCTCAACTTCGGAGCGTCTTTCCGCAGATGACCGTGTTCGAGAACCTAGAGATGGGCATGTTCCTTGAAAAGAACAAAGCGAGGGTTCAGGAGCGTGTTGACGTTGTATTCGACTTGTTCCCGCGCCTCGCCGAGCGTGCCAAGCAGATGGCCGGAACGATGAGCGGTGGCGAACAGCGTATGCTCGAGATCGGCCGGGCGCTGATGCTCGAGCCGAAGCTTCTGCTGATGGATGAACCGTCGGCGGGTCTCGCACCGTCGATCGTCCGCATGATCTTCGATCATGTCAAGCGCCTCAACGAGGAGATCGGCCTGACTGTGCTGATGATCGAGCAGAACGCCCGGCAGGGCCTCGAGGCTTCGCATCGCGGATACGTCCTGGAGTTGGGCAAGAATACCTATGAGGGAACCGGTCGAGAACTCATCGACAATCCCGAGGTCCGCAGAGCCTTTCTGGGCGGAAGGTGAGTAGCTCGCCTCGGGAGCTCCCTGAGGCTCCCGGATCGTCTGATCCCTACCGCTGGATCATCCTCATCGTCGCCACCTTGGCCCAGGCCGGCACGGCCGTCGTTTTTCTCGGGGTTGGCGCGCTGGCAGGATTCATTCAGGAAGACTTCGATCTGAGTGGTGTCCAAACCGGTCTGCTGGTCACCGCGGTGGGGCTGGCCCCGCTCGTCGCGCTGCTGCCGACCGGGAGGCTGCTCGATCGCCGTTCGGAGCGGTTGATAATCACCGGCGGAGCGCTGTTGCTGGCGGCTGGTGCCGCGGTAGCCGCTCTCAGCGAGTCGTATGTGATCGTGCTGGCCGTGCTCCTGATCGGAGGAACCGGATACTCTGCCTCGCAGCCGGGCGGTAGCAAGGTCGTTGCCGCGTGGTTTCCACCCCACCAGAGGGGGCTGGCGATGGGTATTCGCCAAACCGGACTTCCTCTGGGTGGAGCCCTGGCCGCTGCCATCCTCCCGGCGGTCGCGGATCAATCGGATTGGCGGGCCGCGCTGCTCGTGGCTGCGGCAGTGGCGACCCTTAGTGGCATCGTGTTTGGTCTTGCTTACCGCCCACCCGCCGTTATCACCTACGCATCGGTGCCCGGGTTTCGGAGCGAACTAGGCGGATTGTTGCGAATGAAACCGGTGCGGATGGCGATGCAGTCGGGCCTGGCCATGGTGAGCATCCAGTTTGTGATCATCTCTTATCTGATGCTCTATCTGCGTGACGTTCACGACATTCCACTGACCCGCGGCGCCTGGATGCTGTTCGGCGTCCAGAGTGCGGGGGTGGCTGGACGGGTCGTACTGGCCGCTTGGAGTGATCGCGTGTCCAACCGGATGCTGCCTGTCGTCCTGGCCGCCGGCGCGGCTGCGCTGGGCGCGGTAATCTTTGGTTTGACGGGCGCCGGACCCTCGTTCCCGATCCTTCTCATCCTCTCGATCGTGGCCGGGTTCTTTGCCTTCGGCTGGTATGGCCCATGGGTGGTGTTTGTCGCCGAAGCAGCACCGGGACACGCGGTAGGGATGACCCTTGCCCTTGCCATGACGGCTAACCAGCTCGGCATCGTTCTCGCTCCACCCCTTTTCGGCCTGCTCCTCGATCTCACCGGCGGCTACGTCGTGCCCTGGTTGATCACCGGCGGTTTCCTGGCCTTCGTTTCGGTGAGGGTTGGTTTGGCAGCGCGTCCCGGTCGTCACATGTGACGTTCTGCTCTACCGGCACCTAGCGTCTCGACATACCCTGTTTCCGGATGTTGCCGCCCACCGGTGAGCGGGTCGAGTACAGGGTCGAGGAGGAGGAATGATGAAGCTGGATGAACTGATGGCCGAGGCGCGCGACACCATCACTGTGCGCCGTGTGTACGGCGAGCCCTATGAAAAAGATGGCGTGACCCTCATACCTGCTGCTTCCGTGCGGGGAGGCGGCGGTGCCGGCGAGGGCGAGGGCGGCGGTTCTGCACCTGCGGGTGCCGGGGGTGGGTTCGGCGTGATGGCTCGCCCGGTCGGCGCCTTTGTCATCCGGGGCGACGATGTTTCCTGGATTCCCGCTGCCGATACCACCCGGGTGATCATCGTCGGCGAGGCAGTAGGGATCGTGGCACTGCTCGTGATCCGGTCGATTCTCCGGGCACGGCGGGAACGCGCTGGGGCGTAGATGGCTCCGGTTGTCGAGGTAGAGCATCTCGCCAAGAGCTACGGCAGTTTCACGGCGGTGGAGGATGTGAGTTTCACCGTCGAAGAAGGCGAGATTTTCGGGATTCTCGGTCCCAACGGCGCCGGCAAGACCACGACGGTCGAGTGTCTTCAAGGTCTTCGCAGGGCAGACGGCGGTGTCGTTCAGGTTCTGGGATACGACCCCCGGCGCGAAGCATCGCAACTGCGGAGAAGGATCGGTTCGCAGCTCCAGGAGTCGGCTCTTCCAGATCGTTTGAAGGTATGGGAAGCGCTCGACTTGTTTTCGTCGCTCGTGCCCGGCGGCCCCCGGTGGCAGACGGTTTTGGAGCAATGGGGTTTGTCCGAGAAACGCGATGCGAAGTTCGGCAGCCTTTCCGGGGGTCAGCAGCAGCGTCTGTTCATCGCTCTCGCCGTGGTGAATTCCCCCGAACTCGTGTTTCTCGATGAGATGACGACCGGACTCGATCCAACCTCTCGAAGAGCGACCTGGGATCTCATCCGGCAGATCCGTGAGAACGGCTCCACCGTCATACTCGTCACCCATTTCATGGACGAGGCCGAGAACCTCTGTGATCGAATCGCCGTGGTAGACGACAAGCGTGTGGTGGCGATGAACACTCCCGAGGGGCTCGTCCAGGAGTACGCCGGCGAGTCTGAGGTCACGTTCTCCTCGGACATCGACGATCTGAGCTATCTGCTGCGGTTGGAGGAGGTCGACGGTGTAGAGCGGCAAGGTCGGCGGGCAACGGTCAGGGGGAAAGGGGCGCTGTTGGCGCGAGTTGCCGCCGACCTGGTCGGGCATGGCGTCGCGCCGACTGATCTCGAGGTCAAGCGAGCGACGCTCGAGGATGTCTTCCTCACCATCACGAAAGAGGAACGCTGACATGAACGCGCTCGTGAGACTGTCCTGGGTGGAGCTCAAGTTGTTCTTGCGCGAGCCCCTGACGGTGATGTTCTCCTTTGCATTGCCGCTGATCATCCTGTTTGTTCTCGGTGGAGTCTTCGGCAACGAGCCTTCTCAGCCGGGGGAGCAGCTCGTGTATCGGGGTGTTGGAGCGATCACCTATTACGTACCTGCCTACCTTGCTCTCGTTGTTGCCTCGGTTTGTGTGATCAGCATTCCTACTCACCTCGCCGGCAACAGGGAGCGGGGAGTCCTCAAGCGTTTCCATGCTTCATCGGTCGGTGCCGCCGCTGTGGCCGGTGCCGAACTGGCAGTTGCGTTCGTTGTCTCGGCGGTCAGCGGTGCGATGCTGCTGATC
>JAHEDJ010000081.1 GCA_024641325.1 bacterium
GAGCAACCACCCACCACCGTCATCGACGACTTCCAGTTCGGCTTTGCCAAGCGATCGGTCCAATTCACCTGACCCATCTCGAATCAGGAAACGGCCACCCAACTACGCACTGATCAACACCCGCCCATCCCCCCACAACCGGCATGCTGCGCCCTCCATCGAGTGGCCCTTTTCGGTCAAAGCGAAAGACATATCGAGCGCAGGCGTGTCGATACCGAGCGGGCTGGAGAAGCGATCATTATTGACCGAGAGAAGGGCGATCTGGATCTGTAGGGGGCGGCGGCTTACACACCTGATCTGTCCGCGGCCGACGCTATCGACCGGGCGGCCAGAAAGATGATCCACGTGGCGGTCAGACCGACGAGGACTCGCTGGGCAACCCCCTGTATGTCGGGAGAGATGAAGACGAAGGCAATGCCGGCCACGGTCATGGCCGCCCCAAGGGTGGTCGTCGCCAACCGGGACGCCCGCAGAGCTTGATCTTGTCGTGTGAGAGCCACCGTTGACACCACCGCGATGACCAGAGCACTGAAGGCCAAACCGGCCAGCACGTCGTGGGCGGCCCCTTCAACAGTGAAGAATCCGCCGGGGCGAAGATCGTCGTGAAAACCGGTTACTCCGATCATCAGCACCGCATGGGCGGCGATGGCCGTCCACAGGATCCGTCCGGGCCTGCTCGAGCCATAACGCCGGCGCAGCCCTACGGCGAAGAACCCCATCAGGACGGCGTAGCCGGCTGCTCCCACCGTGAACGGCCATTGGTCGACGACTCCCTGGGCGTTGAGTTTGCTCATGGTGTCGGACACATGGTCGTAATCCCGGACGCGTGAGGCTGCCACTACGAACAGGGTGAGGGCGAAGACGGGCGCCAGTGCACCGCAGGCGATGAGGCGGCGAACCGTCGCCTCAGGTTTCCGTTTCGATGTTGACGGGTGAGTCGTCGGTTGGGCCTTCGTAGTGCTCTCCTCTGACGAAGGCAGCCACCCCGTTGAAGAACATGGGTAGCACCTTGCCGAAGAACTTCTCGTATTCGAGCAACAGCAGCACGGCCAGGGTTCCGAGCGGGATCGCCAAGCTCGTGTCGTGGGAGGTGAAGATCAGCCAAAGCGCCGCTCCGTAGGCGATTCCCTGCAGGACCTGAGAAACCGCCGGGTTCCTGGTCCGGAGATAGATCGCACCCAGCACCACGATACCGAGCGTGGCCAGCCAGAGAGGGGCTCGACCGCTGAGTCCCAGTCCGGCCATTACGCAGGCCCCCACCCACGTGTCGGCCACCATGTCGTAGTCCTTGAACCGAGTAGGTCGGTCGGCGGTCCGGGCGAGACGCCCGTCGAAGACGTCGGTTGCCCAGGCGCCGGTCAGGACGACCGAGAAGAGGAGGAGACGATCGGAGATCAACGCATCGGCCGCCACCACCCCCAGGATGAGTCGGCTCCCGGTCAGGAGATCGGCGAGCGGTGCTCGAATCATGGCTCAAGCATGACACACAAGCCGGAGTTCAGCACCTCTATTCGAACCTCGCCGGGCTGAGGATCACCCAGTGGCACTTCCCGACAATGCAGGCGACGTGAATCTCACCAGACATTGGCGGCCTCATAAAGCGGGCACCTGGGGTAGGTTTGGGAAGCCGCAGGTTCCCGCGGCCCACGAGGCACCGCCTGTCCCGGGCTCCCGGAACCCTCGAGAAGGAGACCCAGCATGGCGAATGTGGTACGAGCAGCCATTGTCCAGACCGAATGGACCGGCGACCAGGACTCAATGATCGAGAAGAACGTGCAGTATGCCCGCCGGGCTGCTGAACAGGGCGCCCAGGTGATGTGCTTTCAGGAGCTGTTCTACGGCCCCTACTTCTGCCAGGTGCAGGAGGACGAGCACTTCGACTATGCCGAACCGATGCCCGATGGCCCAACCACGCGGCTCATGCAAGAGCTCGCCAAGGAGACCGGGATGGTGCTGGTGGTCCCTATCTTCGAGAAGGAGGACGACGGGTTCTACTACAACACGGCCGCAGTCATCGACGCCGACGGGTCGTACGTTGGCAAGTATCGCAAGACGCACATCCCCAACGTGAACGGATTCTGGGAGAAGTTCTACTTCCGGCCGGGCAACACCGGATATCCGACCTTCGACACGGCGGTGGGGCGGATCGGCGTCTACATCTGCTACGACCGGCACTTCCCGGAAGGATGGCGAGCTCTCGGCCTCAACGGCGCCAAGATCGTCTTCAACCCTTCGGCAACCAGCCGCGGATTGTCCATGTACCTATGGAATCTCGAGCAGCCGGCCGCAGCTGTGGCCAACGAGTACTTCATCGCAGCCATCAACCGGGTGGGTCGCGAACCCTACGGAGACAACGACTTCTACGGATCGTCCTACTTCGTCAATCCGCGCGGCCAAATCGTCGAAGGCGCCGCATCCGATACCGACGAGGAACTCGTAGTGAGGGATCTCGACCTCGACATGATCGAGGAGGTTCGAAAGCAGTGGGCCTTCTACCGCGACCGACGGCCCGATGCCTACGGTGACCTGGTCGCTCCCTAAACGAACAGTGGGAGTTTCATCAAGACCCGCAATGAGACGTTTGAGATACTGAGCAGAGCGGCTGCATCGACCGCGTCGGGCCGCCAAAGAGGAGACAAACGATGAGAATTGTCATCATCAACGGCACAGTCGTCACGGCCGATCAGACGATCGAAGCGGATGTCCTCATAGAGGACCAGAAGGTCGTGGCGATTGGAGCGGCCGGTTCGCACAATTGGCTCGAAGGAGCCTCCCAAGTGATCGACGCCCGCGGTAAGTACGTGGTACCTGGAGGCGTCGACGTGCACACCCACTTCGAACTGCCTTTCGGGGGGACATTCGTATCCGACAACTTCGAGACCGGCACCAGGGCGGCAGCCTTCGGGGGGACCACCACCGTCGTTGACTTCGCCGTCCAGGTCAAGGGTGAAACGATCCGTGCGGGCTACGAGACCTGGATGCGTAAAGCGGAGGGAAACTGCGCCATCGATTACGGGTTTCACATGATCGTCGGTGACGTCAACGACTCGTCACTAAAGGAGATGGCCGCCATCGTCGACGAAGGCGTGACCAGCTTCAAGCTGTTCATGGCCTATCCCGGCGTCCTTTACTCTGACGACGGCGAGATCTTCCGTGCTATGCAACAAGCCGCAAATGACGGCACGACGATCATGATGCACGCCGAAAACGGAATCGCCATCGACGTGCTTCGCGAGCAGGCCGTTCAACGGGGCGAAACGGACCCCAAGTACCACTCGATCACCCGTCCCCCCTCCACCGAGTCGGAGGCGGTGCATCGGGCGATCACCCTCGCCGAACTGGCCGGGGCACCCGTCTACATCGTCCACATGTCGGCCAAAGAGGCTGTGGCCGAGCTCACCCACGCCCGCGACCGGGGCCTCAACGTGTTCGGGGAGACCTGCCCCCAATACCTTCACCTGTCGGTCGAAGACCATGTATCTCTCCCAGGGTTCGAAGGAGCGAAATACGTCTGTTCGACCCCCATCCGGTTCGCGGGGGAGGGCCACCAGGAGTACCTGTGGAATGCCCTGACGCGAGGAGATCTCCAGGTCGTTTCCACCGACCACGCCTGCTTCTTCTACGACGACGATGAGAAGCTAGGCCGCCAGAAACGATTGGGGGAAGGCAACTTCACGCTGATCCCCAACGGGCTACCCGGTGTTGAGGAGCGCTTCAACGTCATGTACCAGAGCGGTGTGGTGAGCGGTCGGTTTGATATCAATCGCTGGGTAGACCTGATCGCCACTGGCCCGGCCAAGATGTTCGGCCTCTACCCGCGCAAAGGCACCATCGCTGTCGGATCGGATGCCGACATCGTGATCTACGACCCCCAGGCATCCTTCACCTATTCGGCCCCCGACACGATTCACGGAAACATTGACTACACGGCCTACGAGGGGATGGAAATCAACGCCAAGATCGACCAGGTCCTCTCCCGGGGGAAGACGATCATCGACGGCGGTCGCTATGTCGGCTCCAAGGGCGATGGTTCGTACCTGAAACGCGGTATGAACCAGATGCTCATCTGAGGGGGTGCATTGAAGAAGGCCGAACACCGACGGGATCTCATCGATGGCGGGGCCACCCTGGAGATTCCGCAGCACATGTAGCTCGACGACGGAGAGGAAGCGCAATGGATTTCGGAGTCGTCCTGCAAACCGACCCGCCGACGTCACGGGTCGTCGAGTTGGCCAAGCTTGCCGAGCAAAACGGGTTCTCGCACGTCTGGACCTTCGATTCGCACGTCCTCTGGCAGGAACCGTTCGTTGTCTACAGCCAGATGCTGGCTGCCACCGATCGGATTGTCGTTGGGCCGATGGTGACCAACCCAGGTACCCGCGACTGGACGGTGCTCGGCTCCCTCTTCGCCACCCTCAACGACACCTATGGGCCACGGACGATCTGCGGGATGGGGCGCGGTGACTCGGCGCTGCGCTACATCGGGCGCAAACCCGCCACGCTGGCAACCATGTCGGAGTCGATGAAGGTCATAAAAGGCCTGGTGGCCGGCGACTCGGTGATGTACAAGGATGTTCAGCTGCGGCTGCGTTGGGTAGATGAAAATGGCTGGGATCTCCCGATATGGGTAGCCGGATACGGGCCTAGAGCCCTCGATTTGGTCGGCCGTGAAGCCGACGGGTTCATCCTTCAGCTCGCCGATCCGAAGATTCTCGAATGGACGATGGAGGCGGTGAAATCTGCAGCTCTCAACGCCGGCCGTGACCCGGACGAGATTGACTTCTGTGTGGCGGCCCCCGCCTATGTCGGCGACGATCTCGATCACCAGCGGAACGAGTTGCGCTGGTTCGGGGGAATGGTCGGTAACCACGTCGAAGATCTGGTAGCCCGCTACGGCGGTGACGGGAGCGCCGTGCCGCGGGCACTGACCGACTTCATCAAAGATCGCAAGGACTACGACTACCTTCACCACGGCAAACGGAAGAACCCGTCGGCCGACTTCGTTCCGGATGCCGTTGTCGACAGATTCTGCGTTCTCGGCACCGCTGCCGACCACATCGCCAAACTGACCGAGCTGCGAGATATGGGTGTCGACCAGTTCGCCATTTATCTCATGCACGACGCGAACGAGGCGACCATGGAGGCGTACGGGCAAGAGATCATTCCGGCGCTTCGATAGTTCCATCTCGCCGGCACGCCCGGCGATGCATGGTGGATGGCCGGGCGGGTTGGGTGGCGCCTGAGCCTGCTGCTACCCGTGTCCCCACCAAGCGACCTACCTGGCCTGGCTCGACTTTCGCGAACTCGGACCGGGTAGTCGCTTTGCGAGGAAACCGCCTCTCCGCCGGCAGACGCTTTTCCAGGAAGGCGAACGTCACATCGAGCGCAGATGTGCCGTTACGTGCGAGGTCTGGGTTGGACCTTGTAGACCGGCACGGGCTGTGGAATGCCTTTCAGTTTGAGCGGGTCGGGCAGGAGGGTGGCTTCGATATCGGCTGCGGCGATCGTGCGTTGGCTTGCGAGGATCGTCCCGGATTCAGCTTGGTCGCATAGACGTGATGCGAGGTTGACCGTAGTTCCGATCGGCGAGTAGTCGTAGCGGCCTTCGTAGCCGATCCTTCCAAGAGTGGCGTATCCGGTGGCTATGCCGATCCCCAGTCCTAGTTGGAATCCTCTTTTCAGCCAACCCTCCGCAAGAGGGGCGAACCCAGCCTGCATTCCTTGGGCCATGGATACTGCTCTCGAAGCGTGGTCGGGAACTGGGTTGGGGTCGTTGAAGTAGATCATGAGACCGTCACCCTCGAAACCACCGAGAGTCCCCTCGTGCACGGTGACGTGTATTCCCATTTCTAGGTGGTATTCCCCGAGGACGGAGATGACCTCCTCGGGTTCGGCGATGGCGGCGAACTCAGTGAAACCTCGGATGTCGGCGAACACAACGGTGATTTCCGACCGGTGGCCCTCGAGGAGCTTTTGTCCGTCAGGCGAGGAGATCAGGTCGGCGACCTGCTGGGGAAGAAAGCGGGCCAGTTGCACTCGCTGGCTTTCCACCGTTGCGACCAGCTGGCTGGTCACAGTCGCCAAAGCAGCCTGCTCTGCGAACATCGACAGTAGATCGACCTCACCTTCGGTAAACGGATGCATTTCTGTGCGGAACACCGAAACCACTCCGATCACCTCGTCTCCGTGGAACATTGGGACGCTCAGCAACGTCTTGAAACCGCCCAGACGCTGGGCCTCCCGGTATTCGTATTCGTCATCCAGGTCGACATCAGGAATGTGAACAGTGCGACGCTCCACCACGGCTCGGCCGGTTGAAGTTCCTCTCCCAGGGCGAATCGGGTTGGCTTTATTGAACTCAACCACCTCAGCGGAAGCACCAACATCGGACACATGCCGATACACGTCGCCATCCTTGAGATAGATGAATCCTCTGTCTGTATGCGCCAGA
>JAHEDJ010000082.1 GCA_024641325.1 bacterium
TTGATCGACGGGCCCGGGCGACAGCCGAACTGGTGAGGGAACGCTACCCCGCTGTGGACGTAGCGCATTGGATCGACGCGAACCCCTACCAGGGGCGAGATATGGTCGACCGTTGGAAAGCAGACCTCGTTTCCGCCGGAGCAATCGAACTCGATCAGGGAGAAGGTGCCGGCGAATAACCGGCTCAATCCGCCCGCCTCCTTGGCAATCGACATAGTCCCTACCGAGGAACCTGCTCTCTGGCAGATCATCTTGCGATGGGTCTGCTTGACTGACGACCAGGAAATCAGGCTCCAAGTTCTTCTAGAACGGCGGCGGAGCCCGACCATATGAGGAGGGACCAATGGCAGCCGTCACGGCCGCCCGCAGTGGCTTGCCCGAACGTCGGGTTCTGGTCGCCTTCGGCTTGTTCATTCTGGTTGGCGGCGGCGCTTCTGTCGCTATCCGGATCACCTACGAGGAGATGGCCCCGTTCTGGGTCGCAACGGCGCGGTTCGGGTTGGCTGCACTGGCATTTTGGGCACTGGTCGTTTTCAAGAAGCTGTCATTGCCCCGAGGGCGAGCACTTCTCGGCGCCGTGCTTTTCGGAACGCTCACCGTTGGACTGGCGTTCGCGTTGATCGGTTGGGGCCTCATCGAAACACCGGCGAGCACTTTTCAGACCCTGATGGCACTCATCCCGCTCGGAACCCTGTTCCTTTCTTCATTTCAGGGCCTGGAGGCGATAACCCGGCGCGGAATCGCCGGTTCTTTTCTTGCAGTCGCCGGTGTCGCCGCCACCGTTGCAGGCACCGGCGGATCGGGGACTTCGATCCCGCACATCATCGCGATAATCGTGGCATCGGTATTCGTCGCCGAGGGTGGAGTCTTGATCAAGAAGTTCCCTCCGAATCCTCCTGTTATGACCAATGCCATTGCCATGACAACCGGCGCGCTGATCCTCGGCGCCGTGTCGCTGGCTCGGGGTGAGTCGTGGACTCTCCCCGCCCAGGTCGACACGTGGGTCGCATTCGTCTACCTGGTGGTGTTCGTAACAATCATCGCCTTCCTGCTCTACATGTTCGTTCTCGAGGAATGGACGGCATCGGGAGCGTCCTATGGATTCGTACTTGTTCCTCTGGTAACCATCGTGGTTGCAGCAACAGTGGCCGGCGAGGCGATCACGGTGGGGTTTCTAGCAGGCGCTGCTCTGGTGCTGGCCGGGGTCTACGTGGGAGCCTTGATGCCCACCAAAATGAAACAAGAGGAACTCCGGAAGTGCCACGATCAATCCGTGGAGGTCCTTCACCGTTGCGCTTGACTCGTCACGGCACCAACTCGGTGAAGCTGCTCCCCGGTGCGTCCGGCACCATGTGACCGGTCTCACAGCACGGGCCTATGGGCGAGGGTTCGAGATTGTTCAAGAAGATGGCTTGTCCCGTCGGAAGCAGGCGGGCGGCCAGCCGCAGGCGTCAGGATGCGTCGATCGACCGACCCAGCAATGCAAGGGCCTCACCCTCGACACCGGCCGCGAGCTTGGTGAGGATTCTGCGGAGGTCTGCCATCTCATCGGGCGTGAGGTGTGAACCGACGTGTTCGTCGATGCCGCGGAGATGCATCCGCCCGGCCTTCTTGAACGTCTCTTCACCTTGCGGGGTCAGGGCAACGAAGGTACCGCGTCGATCTGTTCCGCAGGACCGGCGCTCCACCAGGCCGCCCCGCTCGAGGCGATCGATGAGCCGTGTGGTGCCGCTGCGGCTCAGACCCATCTGATCGGCGACGTCCGAGGCTCGCATAGCGCCTCCCTCGGCTTGTGAGAGCATCAGCAGGATGCCGTACCACTCGAGCGACACGTCGGTCTCGGCTTCCATCTCCTCGGCGAGAACTGCGTTGACGCGTGTGAAGGCAGTCATTACGGAGCGCCACGTCTCGGAAGCCTCAGTGGTCTTGAGTTTTACAACCATCAGATCAGCGTACAGAAAATAGTTGCATGACACAATCAGTCTGATATAGTTGCGCTACGCAATCATTGTTCAGCGCAACGACAGGAGACACCAATGACCACCGCAACGCACGCGCTCACCCGCACCATCGACGGCAACAAGGTCGTTCCAACCGAGGGCACCTGGCAGATCGACCCCGCTCACTCGTCCGTTGAGTTCCTAGCCCGTCACCTCATGGTCACGAAGGTCCGCGGCTCGTTCGCGGACGTCACCGGCACCATCGACGTCGCCAAGAACCCGCTCGACAGTTCCCTCTCGGTGACCATCGCGACAGGCTCGGTGTCGACCGGCGCCGCCGACCGCGACGACCATCTCGTTTCGCCCGACTTCTTCGACGTCGCGGCGTACCCGGAGATGACTTTCGTTTCCACCGGGATTGCCGAGAAGGGCGACGCCTGGATCCTCAACGGAGACCTGACGATCAAGGGAATCACCAAGCCCGTGGCACTCGACTTCCAGTTCATGGGCCTCGTGGACGATCCGTGGGGCAACCCCAAGGCAGCGTTCTCGGGGAGCACCGAGATCCTACGTGAGGAGTGGGGACTGACCTGGAACGTCTCGCTCGAATCGGGCGGAGTGCTCGTTTCCAAGAAGGTCACAATCGAGATCGAGGTTCAAGCCACACCGGCTTCCTGACCAACGTCCCTCCTCAGCAGTGAGCGCCCAGCCGAAACCCATCCGCAGGGCCCTCACTGTTGGAAACTAATTGAATGATCGTCACGAGATGAGAAAACTGATTCACGCCGTATCGTTGTACCACGCAACTACTCGCCAGAAAGAGTGTCCATGCCAGCCGTAACCGTTGAAAACCTCTCCAGCCTTTCGCTGGTTGCTCCGGCAGCTATCGACCAAGTGGTCGAGCGACCGGTTCAGTCGATCACGACTGCTCCACAGGGTTTTGAAGGGGAAGGATTCCCCGTCCGCCGTGCCTTCGCCGGCGTCGACCTCTCAGTCCTCGACCCATTCGTGCATCTCGATCAGATGGGTGAAGTCGAGTATGCCCCCGGAGAACCCAAGGGGACACCGTGGCATCCGCACCGCGGTTTCGAGACGGTCACCTACATGATCGACGGCGAACTCCGCCACCAGGACTCCCACGGCGGGGGCGGCAAGATCACCGACGGGGATACCCAGTGGATGACTGCCGGCTCGGGGATCCTGCACATCGAGACCCCGCCGGAAGAACTCGTCGTGTCGGGCGGACTTTTCCACGGCTTCCAACTGTGGGTCAATCTCCCGTCACAGGACAAGTGGCTTCCTCCCAAATACCAGGATCTGCGCGCCGGCGACGTCGGCCTGCTCACCAGTCCGGATGGCGATGTGCTACTCCGTTTGATTGCCGGCGATCTCGGCGGTGTTTCCGGCCCCGGCTCCACTCACACTCCGATCACCATGATGCACGCCACCCTGTACCCCGGAGCACGCCTGAGCCTTCCGTGGAGGAGAGACTTCAACGCGCTGGTCTACGTCTTGAACGGTAATGCCCGCGTCGGAACGGACGGCCGGCCGGCCGGCATGGGTCAGTTGGTGGCCTTCGGGCGAGGAAATTCCATCACGATCTCCGCCGACGAACAGCAGGAGTCGCGCAGCCCCAACGTGGATGTGCTGATTCTGGGCGGCAAGCCGATCGGCGAGCCGGTCGCCTGGTACGGACCGTTTGTCATGAACAACCGGGCGGAACTGGTGCAGGCGTTCGAAGACTACGAATCGGGCAAGCTCGGAAAGATCCCCGCCGACCGGATCGACCGCCACCCGCACGACTTCTCATGACAATCGCGACGCACGGCATCAACCACCCCGCTCTGGTGGGCCGCAATTACGAAGAGACGATCCACTTCTATACGGAAGTACTCGGGATGCGGCTCGTTCTCGAACAGCCGAATCTCGACGACCAGAGCCAGGTTCATTTGTTTTTCGAGGCCGGCCCAGGACAGTTCATTGCCTACTTCGTACCCCGGCAGGGTTCGCTTCCGGAGACCCCGCAGCGCCGGCAGCTGGGCAGCATGCTGCACCTGGCTCTCAATCTGTCGGTGCCGATCGAAGAGGCCATGGCCACACTCGATGCGCACGGGGTGAAGTACCGGGGTCCAGTGGATCGGGGTTACGAACGATCGATCTACTTCCGCGACCCGAATGGTGCGGTCATCGAGCTACTCACGTGGATCAACCCCGTACCCGACGGCATCGACGAAGGCGACCTCATTGTCGCCGCACAGGCGCATCGAAAAGAGCGAGGGGGCGGATTTATCGAACTCGAGGACGTAGCCGCCGCCCTCGAGAGGCTGTGACCACCGGGACTGACCCGGTCGAGATCATCTGAGGTTCTCGACCCAACCAACAGCCCGCAATCGGAGACGCCTCCACCGCCCATCTCACGCCGGTGCCGACAATCTCCATCAACGACACGACCAGGTGCCCCTGTCGACGACAATGGAGGTATGCGATACCTTGAAACCGCCGGCGAAAAGATCTCGAAAATCGGCCTCGGCACTTGGCAGTTCGGCTCCCGGGAGTGGGGTTACGGCGAGGACTACGCGAACCGCGAAGCGCACGCCATCGTCGAGCGCGCCCTGGAGATGGGTATCAACTTCTTCGACACGGCCGAGGCCTATGCAAGGGGCCGCTCGGAGGAAATCCTCGGTCGGGCGCTCGATGGGCGGCGAGTGTTCGTGGCCACCAAGTTCTTGCCGATCGTGCCGCTCCCAGCCCGAATCGAACGAAAAGCACAAGAGAGCCGGCGCCGTCTCCAGGTCGAACAGATCGATCTCTACCAGATGCACTGGCCCAACCCGGCGTTCCCGGCCCGCCTCGGCATGGAAGGAATGCGCCGGGTGCGGACGGCCGGCATCACGCGTCACGTCGGCGTCAGCAACTACTCGTTGCGCCGGTGGAAACAGGCCGATGAACTCCTGGGCTCCCCGACTCTCTCCAACCAGGTTCTTTTCAACCTCGTCCGGCGCCAACCCGTTCGAAAACTCATTCCGTTTGCAGCTTCGAACGACCGGATCATCATCGCCTACAGCCCACTCGCTCAGGGGTTGCTCTCCGGGAAATACAGCCCAGACAACCAGCCTCAGGGTATGCGCCGCAGGAATCCGCTCAATCCGCTCGCCTCATCAACCAACCTGGCGCGAGCAATGCCCCTGATCGAGGCACTCCGCCGAATCGGCTCGACCCATGGGGCTACTCCCGCCCAGGTGGCACTGTCCTGGGTGTTGTCGCACCCGAACACGGTGGCGATTCCGGGGGCCAGCAGCGCCGCACAGGTCACGCAGAACGCCGAGGCCGCCGACCTGACCCTTGCCGAGGACGAGATCATCCGGCTCAGCGACATCGCCGGGAGTTTGGACCTCAAAGGGGGAATCAGAGGAGCAGCCGAAGCCATGCGCCGCTGAGGCACCGACCCCGGCTTGCCCGACGTGCGCAGAACGCCCACGGTCTGACACGTCGGCTTCGCCTTCGATAACGACGGGCGTTGTGGCGAGACGTTCGTTTCTCGCGCTGCAAAGCACCGACGAAATGGGGCCAATTCCTCTACCTCGTGACTGAGCACGGTTCACATACTGCAGACAGGAAGGCGTCTCGACCGCATCGAGAGATGTGGGAGACACAATGAAATCAACACCGTTGGGACTGCTGATCATGCCGGTCCTATTGACGGATTCGGCTCTGCGAAAGGACCCCGCATGAGGCTGGGAGTAGCAATCACATGCGCCACCATGCTCGTTCTCACGTCTTGTGGGGGCAGCAACGGGGGCGATAACAACGCCGACACCGGTGGATCGAGTACCGCCAACATCGATGTCTGTTCACTGCTGAGCGACGAAGAAGTATCTGCCGCAATAGGCAGTGCCCCCGCATCGGAACCCACCGAGCCTGCCGGCCCGTTCACCGGATGCAAGTGGGGATCCGGTCTTCTGTTCGTACAGATAGCGCAGTCCGCCACCCTGATCACAGCCCCAACGGAGACGGATTGTCCATCGGCCGGAATAGGAGACGAGTCGACGATGTGCTCTGGGTCGGTCAAGTTCCTGACCAACGGGATCCACACGACCGTCTCGACTATCGAGGACATTTCCCTGGAGCAGTTGGCCGCCGTTGCCACAACGCTTCTGCCGAAACTCCAGGACTGACCAAGACCACCCCTGCCTCAACAGAACCTGTTCGACGAAAGGTGCACGCATCCGTGACGTCTTCAGGTCGGCACCCTCCGCCGCGGGTTATGGGAGACCAACCCGTGACGTCTCCTCATGAGGCCCGGCGACCTTCATCTTCGATACCGCTGTGTCCTTTCAACGGTGAAGCCGAACCCGGAGCTCCTAAGCCAGGCCAACACCCCACCACTCGGCACCGGCTAGCCGCCGATAGCCGCAGCCCGACCGAGAGCTTCATCCGGAGAAGTCTCCGGCTCGACGGGGCGACCTCGTCCGGCCCATCTGGCGAACCCGGCGGCGACCAACCCGCATCC
>JAHEDJ010000039.1:0-10753 GCA_024641325.1 bacterium
GCTGCCCCTACCGCCCGAGTACCTGCTCGACCAGCGGCGGCAGAACCGCTCCAGCCTTCTCGTCGAGTTTCACTGTGGCCAGGTGATCGTGTTCGGTGCGGCCGAGGTTGACTATCACCATCGGAACGCCGCGCCGGGCCGGGTCGAGAACCACGTCTGCGGCGGGGTATACGCCGAGAGTGCTCCCCACAACGAGGATGGCATCTGCTGCTGAGGCCATTATCAGGGCGGTCGTCCACTCGTTCCTCGGCAACGACTCGCCGAACATGACGGTGTTGGTCTTCACGATGCCGCCACATCGGGGGCAGCGCGGATCGGCCTCCCCTGCTTCGACCCATGCCAGAACCTCTACCGTCTCCCAGTCCTCTCGACAGTCGACGCAATGCGACCGGCGCAAGTTTCCGTGCAGCTCCGCTACCTGGTCCGCAGGAATGCCTGCCTCCTGATGAAGACCGTCGATGTTCTGCGTCACGACGCCGCTCAGCTTTCCGGCCTTCCAAAGTTCTGCGATCGCGTCGTGGGCTGGATTCGGCTTGACCTCCGACCGGGCGCCCCACAGCTCCCCGTTGAGGTGCATACGCCATCCGCGCTCGCGCAGCTCTGGGTTATCCAGGTAGCGACTGATCGTGAAATCCTCCGGATCAACTCTGGACCACAACCCGTCCGGTCCCCGGAAGTCAGGGATCCCGGACTCGGTGGACACGCCGGCACCGGTGAACACGAGGACGCGCCCGGCGCTCTGCACGATGTCACATGCCGCGGAGAAGTGGTCGATCACGCATCCAACGATAGTGATAGACGAACCGGCGTCAGCTGTTGAGTGCCTCGTCGATCTGCTCGACCAGTTCTTGAGTGGGTACGTACATGAGCCCACCGTTTTCCTGGGCTCCGTAATCCCTCACCCAGGCGATGCGACCTTCACCATCGACAAGAACAAAGGTATGTCCGGGTTCCCCGGTTGCAACAGCCCACTGCAACACGTCATACGCCTCGGAGACACTGCGGTCATCGTCGACCAGCATGGGGGTGCTCTCGACGCCGACGGCCTCTGCTGCCTGCTTCTGCGTGGCGGCATCGTCGAATGAGATTGAGAGTAGTTCTACGTCCAGAGCTTGAAACTCCTGGTCGGCTTCCAGATCCACGATCTGTTGCATGCAAGGCGGTCAGCCGTCCGCCATGTGGAAGAACAGCAAGACCGGCGAGCCGGTGTAGTCCGCCAGTGCCACTGAGCCGCCCGTTGCATCGATCATCGAGAAGGCGGGTGCCTCCTCAGTTGACGAGTCTCCACATCCAAGGAGGGAAACCGACATGACGAGCAGCAGAACAAGAATCAGCAGTGAGCGCCAGACAATCTGCCGCATCTCAACTCCCATCTTTCGGCGGACAGCGCGACGGTAACAGGTCCATAATCAGAACTGATAGAGACTCATACCACCTGCGAATAGTACTTAGTACCCGACATCTATCTCCCTCTGGTGAGGCCGGTGCGACGGATCAGGGTCACGCCGGCAGTAACGTATAGGTCACCATGGCCCGGGAACCTGTTCCACACATCGAGCACATCGTCGAACAACTCGAGACAGGGGATGGCGAACCATCCGGCGAAGCCCTCACGAACTTCGCACGCGCCTACCTGCGCCGTTTCCCGGACGAATGGTCGGCAGCGTTGCCGCCGGCAGAGATGGTCGCTCAAATCACAAGGCTATTCGCCTTTGTCGAAGCCAGAGGATCTGAACCAATGGCGGTCCGGGTATTCAACCCGACCGTCGACGAATGGGGCTACACCCTTCCCGGCGCGGTCGTTGAGATCGCCGTCGACGACCAGCCGTTCCTGATCGACTCCGTCACCAACGCTATCCAGGCGCAGGGATTCAACATCGAACGAATCCTCCATCCGGTAATCGGCATACATCGCGGCAGTGATGCCCGCATCATCGACATCGTGCCGGCGCGCGGCGCCGATGTCCGGGAATCCGTCCAGCACATAGAACTCAATCGTCCCGCGTCCGCCGACGTGCTCGAGGAACTCGAAGAAGCCGTACGACGTGCTCTGCAGGACACTCTCGCGGCCGTCCGGGATTTCGAACCCATGCAGCAAGCCGTCCGCGAAATGGCGCGCTATGTCGCTGAGGGTTCTGCTCGATACGGGGCCGATGAGGTCGACGACGCGCGCCAGTTCCTCGAGTGGTTGCTCGACTTCAACTTCGTGTTCCTCGGATACCGCGAGTACAAGATCATCGAGCAGCCGGAAGGCCCGGCGCTCGAGATCGTCGCGGGTTCGGGACTGGGAATCCTCGCCGACGATTCAAAGACCGGTTACCGAAGACCCGTAGCTCTGGCAGATATGCCGGAAAACCTGCGTGCCAGACATCTCGACGGCGAGCTTTTAGTGATCACCAAGACCAACAGCAGATCAACGGTTCACCGGTCGGATCGAATGGACTACATCGGACTCCGCCGCGTGAACCAGTTCGGCGAAATCGTTGGAGAAGCCAGATTGCTCGGCCTGTTCACATCGCGCGCCTACATGGCACCCGCTTCTTCAATTCCGATCCTGCAACGGAAACTCCAGCACATCATCGAGGCGGAAGACCTCATCGAGGGTTCGCACGACTACAAGCAAATCGTCCAGATATTCGAGTCCTTCCCAAAAGAAGAGCTGTTCTCAACTCCCACCGACGAAATCGGACTCAGCCTCGTCGGGCTGCTGAACATCGAAGAACAACGCCAGATTCGCCTGTTCGTCAGACCCGACCTGTTTGCCAGAAGCGTCTCGATTCTTGTTGCCCTACCGCGCGACCACTTCTCTGCGGGGGTCCGACGAAAACTCGAGAGAATGTTCCTCCGGAAGTTCGGTGGATCCTCTTCCGATTTTCGTCTCTCTCTCGGCGAGACCGGCAGCGCTCGTATTCACTTCACGATCTGGGTCAGCGGCGGAACGATCCCGGAGGTCTCCTTCGCTGAACTGGAAGAGGAAGTCGTCGCCCTGGCCCGCAGATGGGAAGATCGGCTCGGCGAATACTTGACCGACCTGCTCGGACCGGAGCGCGGCCTTCAGCTGGCAGAGACCTGGGCTTCGCGGTTCCCCGAGTACTACCGGACGTCTGTTCCCCTCGATATCTCTGTCGGGGATGTCATCAAACTCGACGAACTAATAACGTCGGGCGCCCCGGTGGTCATCGGACTGCAGAACGAGACTGATCCGGGCGAGCAACTCACCCGATTGGCCGTATATCGCAAGGCCGGGAAGATGCAGCTCTCTTCAATCATGCCGGTGCTCGAGGCCCTCGGGTTGCGAGTGGTAGAGGAGGTTCCCACCCGAATTGCCGACGGTGAGGGCTCAGCCTTCATCCACGACTTCGGCGTTCTGGACAGGGAAGGCAAGCACCTGGACATCGACTCGTGTGCCGGCAGGATCAGTGAAGCAATCGAGGCCGTTCTCGGCGGACAGGCCGAATCCGACTCCTTGAATCGGCTCATCGTTTCATCGTCCCTCTCGCACGCGGAGGTCGGGATCCTTCGCACCTATCGGGCCTACTGGCGGCGCGTCAGCCCCACGTTCACGATGCGCTACATCAACGACACATTCGCCGCTCACCCCGATCTGGCGGAGCATCTGGTTCGGCTCTTCGACGCTCGCTTCAATCCGGAAGCAGACGCAGAACTCGAACCAGCACTGATCGAGCAGATCACCGAGGAGTTGGACGCCCTCGAATCTCTCGAGGAGGATCGCATCCTGCGCGGGTTCCTCGCCTTGATCCTGGCAACCGTCCGAACCAACGCCTACCGGTCCGACAGGCAGTCCCTGAGCTTCAAGTTCGACTCGGCACGGGTACCGGATATGCCCCGCCCCCATCCGAAATATGAGATCTTCGTGTACGCCCCCGAAGTCGAAGCAATCCATTTGCGGGGCGGGATGGTCGCCCGCGGCGGATTGAGATGGTCCGATCGTCGTGAGGAATACCGCACCGAAGTCCTCGGGCTGATGAAGGCCCAGATGACCAAGAACGCCATCATCGTGCCGACCGGCTCCAAGGGTGGTTTCGTCCTTCGCCGACCACCTTCGAACAGGGCCAACCTGACCAAGGCGGTTGGAGCGGCTTACAGCATTTTCATCAGAGGGATGCTGGATATCACCGACAACATCGTCGCAGGGGATGTCGTCCATCCGGCGAATGTGCGTATCCACGACGGCAATGATCCCTACCTGGTGGTCGCGGCCGACAAAGGCACGGCCAAACTATCCGACACCGCCAACAGGATCGCGGCCGAGTACGGATACTGGCTGGGCGACGCCTTCGCCTCGGGCGGATCCGCCGGGTACGACCACAAGGCCCTTGGTATCACCGCAAGGGGTGCCTGGGAGTCGGTCAAATACCACTTCTGGGAGGACGGCATCGACGTTCAGAAGGATCCGATAACCGTCGTAGGTGTCGGCGACATGTCGGGCGACGTGTTCGGGAACGGCATGCTCATGTCGAGAAGTCTGAAGCTCGTAGCTGCATTCGATCACCGGCACATCTTCATCGACCCCACCCCGGATGCCGAAGCCTCATTTGCGGAGCGGGAACGAGTGTTCGCGCTGCCCGTTTCGTCCTGGGATGACTACGACACGGCGTTGCTATCGAAGGGTGGTGGCATCTATCCACGCTCCGTTAAGAAGATCGATCTCTCGCCGGAGGCGCGGGAGGCACTCGGAACGGATCGACCCGCTTTCGCTCCCAACGAACTGATCAACACCATCCTCAAGGCGCCGGTTGATCTGTTGTGGAACGGCGGAATAGGCACCTACGTGAAGGCGAAGTCCGAATCGAACGCGGATGTGGGTGATCGCACCAACGACCCGGTGAGGGTGGATGGACGGGATCTTCGCTGCAAGGTGGTGGCCGAGGGAGGAAATCTCGGATTGACGCAGCGAGGCCGGATCGAGTTCGCAGCCCAAGGCAAGATCAACACAGATTTCATCGACAACGCTGGTGGCGTACATTGCTCCGACCGAGAAGTGAACCTAAAGGTGCTTCTCAGCTTGGCCGAGGAGCGAGGTGAACTGACCCGTGACGAGCGGAACGATCTCGTTGCCTCTCTGGCGGGCGACGTGGTTGATGCCGTTCTCTACGAGAACTTCCTGCAGGCGCAGATCCTCTCTCAAGAGGTAGAGCAGTCGCCAAAGCAGATCGAGGCCTACGAAGACCTGATGGTGATGCTCGAGAGCGCCGGAATCCTGGACCGCGCCCTCGAGGCCGTGCCTACGGCTGAAGAGCTCAGCGATCGAGCGTCACAGCAGCTCGGATTGACGCGGCCGGAACTCTCGGTGCTCCTCGCATATTCGAAACGGAGCCTTGCCGACGCGCTCATGACCACCGGCCTGCCGGACGAACCCCACTTCACCGAGGACCTGCACGGCTACTTCCCTCGAGCGATACAAGAGAGATTCGGACATCTCATCGCGCAGCACCCGCTCAAACGCGAGCTGGTCGCCACGATTCTCGCCAATCAAGTCATCGATTCTGAAGGGATCACGTTCGTCACGAGGCTGATGAACGAAACCGGGTCAACTGCCGCCGACATAGTCCGGGCGTTCCATATCACTCGCGAAGTCTCAGGCGCCTCGGACCGGTGGAGAGCGGTAGAGCAGTTGCATGCCGGGGTGGATGTCAACATGCAGCGGGAGCTTCTATTTGGTGTCGACGAACTGGTAGAGGGGCTCACACGTTGGTATCTGACCCGGCCGCGCGATGAGGACCTCACCGAAACGATCGCGGAGACCAAGAGGGCCTTCGCCGATCTGGCCAAGGCGATAGCCACCGTCGGCCCCGTTCTGTGGAGTCGAGAGCGAGAAAGCGCCGTCGTCGAGTTGATGGAGGCCGGCGTTCCCAAGGACATCGCCCGACGCCACGTGTTCCAGAAGGAACTGATTCATGGCCCAGACATAATCGAACTTGCCCGTGACACGGGCTATCCGCTACTGGATGTGGCACGGGTATTCTTCCTGCTCGGTCAGGTCTTCGAAGTCGATTGGCTCGAGGGGGAGGTAGCGAATCTTCCTGCGACGACTCGTTGGCAACGCTGGGCGACCCAGACCCTCGACGATGACCTCATCAGACTCCGCCGGGATCTGGCAAGTTCGGTGTTGCTTTCCGTCAAGCCGGCCGGCCCCGACGAAATGGTGGCGAGCTATCTCCATGAGCATGACGACGGCCTGGTTCGCTTGAGGCGATTCATCGCCAAGCTGGCAGCCGACGGTGTGTCCGATGCAGCTATGGCAGTAGTTGCCATCAGGCAGGTACGTGCCTTCGTCGGAACCACTTGACAATTGCCACTCTAAGCGCGAGAGTAACCACACGGGGCGGCTAGAGCTGAGGTTGTGTGATGCGATTTCGTGGCCGCCTTCGAGCGCCCGAGGACACCGGTCCCGGGCTTCCTGTAGCTGTGATCCTGAACGACCATGGCCTCACCATTGAGGCGGATGGCGACAAGGTAGGTAGTTGGAGCCTGGCCGACGTCTCGGCTACCCGCACCTCCACCGACCAGTTCGCGATGTCTTTTGGCAGCGAGGACCTGATCTTTGAAGCCGATGACATCCTCGCCTTCTCTTACGAGGCACTCCCCCACATCGACGGCCGGCGCACCCGAACCGGGGTGCTGACCAAGATTCGCACAGCCTTCATCGCTCCGGAGGCTCCCGCCGCGGTGAGCAGCATCGACCTGCGCGATAACCGCCGCCTCGAGGTTGTCGCCGCGCAACCCGCCACCGGACCGGCGACAGAGGTAGTTCCGACCGAACCCGAACACTGCCGGGGCACTCGCCGTGATGGGAAACCATGCCGTTCGGGCATCGTTCGCGATTCGGGCTACTGCTCGTCGCACGACCCGAACCGCCCACAACCGAAACCTCGCACAGTTCCGGTTCAGGATCCCGCTCTGGCTTCCGTTTTTCGCCGTCTCCAGAAGGCAGTCGGCGATGTGCGCTCCGGGCGTATGGATCCAGATGCCGCCGTGGCCCTGGCCGAACTTGCAACAGCAATGTGCACGATCATCGACGCCGACGAGGTCATGCAGACGGAGCAGAGCAACGAGACCGCCTATCTACGGAGGGCGACATGAGAGGCATCCACCGCAAACGATTCCGGGGACGCATCGCCACGATCGAACGCCCAGACCTCGAACTCGATGTCGAACTCTGGATCGAGGAACGGGACTTCACCATCGCGCGCAAGGACAAACCCCTCGGTTCGTGGCCGATCGACCTCGTTGAGATCGACCGGGTCGGAAGCGCACGGTTTGTCATAACGCTGGATGGTGAGCATTCGGCATTCGTAGCTCGCGACCCCATTGCATTCTCCTACGAAGGGTTGAAGGCGATCTCCACGTCCAAAGAGAAGACCGGGAGACGCCGTCTTCGTCGACGCAAGAATCCCGTTCCCTCGCTGCAGGCGATTCTCGTCGCCCGGGTCCAGGGCCTCGAAACGCGCGAGGAACCGGCCGTGGAGCAGTGGAAGGAACCGCCGGCTCCTGCGCGAGCGCCGACCCCGACCACAGCCGGACCGGCTACCTTCACCAGGGCCAAGCCAGCCGCCAAGACCGCCGCCGTCGCCAAGCAGGCGACCGTTGCGGAACCGAGAGATCCGTACGAATCCGTACGCGAAGTCATTGCCGAGCCTGAACCGGCCGAACCCGTAGAGGTGGCCCAGGGAACCCGCCGCAATCCGGGAGTCTTCGACAGAGTGCGAAACGCCCGCAACGGCGTCGTTCACGAACACATCTACACGGAGCGCTCTGGCTCGGCCGGCCTCACACGACGCGTCTGCAACGAATGCGGCCACGTGTCGATCGACATCAGCGAGTAGCTAGTCGCGAGTTACCAGTCGCGAGTAGCTGGTCGCGATCGCGAGACTTGCCCAGGTTGGCGTTTTCTCCCCCGCTTTCGGCGGGGGAGATGGTTTCGCCGATAGGTGAAACCAGAGGGGGAAAGAAGCTTGGCCCCGCGACCCGCGACTAGATCACTTTGTCGTCTTTGCCTGCGAACTGGCGGAGGATCTCCGTCTGACCCGTGTGGTAGGTGTCGTGGAAGTAGGCGAACCGCAGACGGGAGGCCAGCGAAACCGGCTTGTCGCCGCTGAGAGTTTCGACTGCGAGTTGCTGCTCGGTCAGGTCGCCGACCGACTGCTCTATCCGCCGCTGAGTTTCGGCCAGCGCCTGCAGGAGATCCGGAAACGGCAGGACTCCCGGCCCGTCGCCGAGTATCGGATCCGACTCACGGCGATAACGCTCCTCAGTGTCCGCCGACCAAACGGGCGTGCCGCCAACATATGAAAGCGCATCGTCGCGCCCCGTTATGAGATGGCCGACCACCCAGTTGAGGCAGTTCACGTTGTAAGGAGTCTGGATCAGGCTGTCCTGATGGGTCAATCCATCAGACTGCATTTCGATGATGGCCACATTGCGGGCGAATGCACGAACGAACTCTGCCGGACCGAACACGGTTCCCTCCTCGATTGCCTTCCAAAGTAGCACGGAGAGTGACGCTTTTGTGTTCGAGGCCGGTAAGGTTCCAACCATGATCCACCGGACCCTTCTCCCGATCCTGCTGGCCGCCGCACTGTTCGGTGCAGCATGCTCGGGAAGCGAAGAACCACCTGATCCCGACGCTGTGATTGCCTCATCGATCGAGCGGATGGGGGAGGTGGAAAGTGTGATTTTCTTCCTCGAAAGCACCGGCGCCGAAGTCTTCATCGACGAGGACGGGCTGATCGAGTTCACCTCGGCGGAGGGCCGATTCGCCGCACCCGCGTCCACCGACGCTCTTCTGACGGTGCGGGCAGTCGGTATTCCAACACAGATTGGAGCAGTTCAGATCGGTGGAGACACCTGGATGACCAACCCGCTCACCGGGTCCTGGGGTGACGCACCGGCCGGGTTCACCCTCGACGTCGGCAAGCTGTTCGACCGGACCGAGGGCTGGTCTGCGCTGCTGGCCGGTGGTTTGACCAACGTGTACTTCGTCGCCGAGGAGGAGCTGGACGGTGAGATGCTCGCTCACTTTCGGATTACAGCTCCGGCCGACCGCATCGAACAAATCACGGCCGGAATGGTGAGCGGTCAGGCGGTGGACGGCGATCTGTGGATTCAATCCTCCACCGGCGAGATCCGCGAACTCGCCTTCAACACCGACATGGCCGGCGGTGTCACGACCTGGAGTCTCCTCATGACGGATTACGGGACAGAGGTTGACATCACCGTCCCAGATCTCAATGGCTGAAAGGCGGCCGACGCCGTTCTCGATCCTGGCCGTGGTCGGCTTCGGGATATTCATTGCCGCCGATGATCTGACCGTCGTTTCAACGATGCTTCGACCGATCATCGGCGACCTGGGCATCATCTTGCCCGATGGTCTCGACGACGCCGCCTGGATCGTCAATGCGTACCTGATCGCGTATGTGGCAGTCATGCCGTTCATGGGGCGGTTGAGCGACATCATCGGGCGCCGGAAAGTCTACGTGGCGGCGTTGCTCGTGTTCCTCATCGGTTCGATCTGGGTTCCGTTGACGAACAGCCTTCCAACGTTCCTGGCGGCTCGCGTCATGACGGCACTCGGTGGGGGCGCACTGGTTCCGGTCGGGATGGCCGTCGTGAGCGACGTCTATACGGAACGGCGCAGGGCCAGAGCGTTGGGGACTCTGGGCGCAATCGACACCCTCGGTTGGGTATGGGGTCCCCTCTACGGGGCGATGCTCGTCCGGTTCCTATCGTGGCGCTGGCAGTTCTGGCTCAACATCCCTCTGACGGTGCTGGGGATCGGAGCGGCATGGTGGGCGCTGAGAGAACACGATCAACCCGTCCGTCGATCCCGCATCGACTGGGCAGGAGCCGGGGCCCTCACCGTGGCATTGATCTCTCTCGACCTCGCACTTCTGGATTCGGCGCAGATCCAGAGTGTCACCGGCCTGGAGGAACTGACCGGCTCGCCCGGCGGTGGCTTGCGCTGGTTGTTTGGGGTCGCAGCCGTTGCCATCGTCGCGTTCGTCGTGATCCAACGAAGGACGGATGATCCTCTGATCGATTTCGGTGTGTTCCGGGGACGAACGGCGGTGGCAGCCGTGATCATCAATTTCCTGGTTGGGGCGGTCATCGTCATCGCGATGGTCGACGTTCCACTGTTCGTCAACGTGATCGAGGTCGACGTTGAGCGATCGGCGGTCATCGCAGGGTGGGTGCTCAGTGCCCTGACCGCGGCGATGGCAGTCGCCGCTTACGCGGGCGGGCGACTGGCCGAGCGGTTCTCCTACCGTCCGCCCATCATCGCCGGGTTGATTGCCGCACTGGCCGGATTCACTCTGATGGGAACCGGATGGACGGCGGGCATAACGTACACGTCGATGGCGTGGCAACTGGCTTTGCTGGGCGCCGGATTCGGCTTGATCATCGCACCGACGGCCGCCGCGGTGGTTGATGCCGCCACCGCGGATCGCAGAGGAACGGCAGCCAGCCTGGTAATGGTCCTGCGTTTGATCGGACTGAGCGTCGGCCTGGCCGGCCTCACCGCCTGGGGACTCCACCGCTACGGCGAGTTGCGGGGAACGATCGAGCTCCCACCACTCAACGACCCGACCTACACCGATGTGCTGGCCTCTGCACAGGCGGACCTCACGACGGCAGCACTGTCTGAGACGTTCCTGGCAGCTGCCGTGGTCGCAGGAGTGGGGCTGATCGTGGGGCTGACGATACGGGACACAGCAGTAAGCAGTAAGCAGTA
>JAHEDJ010000039.1:10853-23048 GCA_024641325.1 bacterium
GCCAATTGCCTTTTGGCTTCCGGCCCACGCGTACGCAACAGCAGGAACTATGGTCACATCACCCATGCCCGACCTCGAACTCATCTACGTCGCCGATCCCATGTGCTCCTGGTGCTGGGGATTTGCACCGAGCATCGAGGCGGTAGCACAGCATCACACCGACTTGCCGATCCGGGTGGTGATGGGCGGCCTGCGACCCGGAGCGGCAGCAGAACCGCTAACGGAGGGGATGCGAAACTACCTCCGCCGGGCATGGACGGCGGTGGGAGAGCGCTCCGGACAGCCGTTCGACCATTCGTTCCTCGAGAGAGAGAACTGGACCTACGACACCGAGCAGGCCGCCATCGCCGTCGCAGCAATGCGGCAAGTAGACGAATCGCAAACGTTGCCGTTTCTCACTCGCGTCCAGCGCGCCTTCTACGCCGAAGGCGTCGACGTCACCGATCCCGGTGTCTATCCGGCGCTCGTAGATGAGTTTCCCGTTGATGACGGGGATTTCCTAGCCGCCATGAGGTCCGACGCCACCCGGAAGCTGACGTGGGGAGATTTCTCGTTGTCGCGGCAATGGGGCATCAGCGGCTTTCCTGCCCTGCTGGCCAGACAGGATGACGAAGCCTCGTACCTGACTGCGGGCTGGGCCTCACCGCACGATACCGACGCTGCTCTGCACGCCTGGCTCGAGAACCGGGGAATCCAGACGACGGACGCACCCACCTGCGAAATCGGCGGCGACGCCTGCTGAACCCCATTCCGGCGTCCATTCCTTGCCGGTATCGAGGATCTATCGACGCCGGATCGAGAGGGGGTCGGTCTACTCTCCCCTCATGGCATGGACCCCCGAACAACTGCTGGCCTACCTGGGCGAGCTGGGCATTCCCGCCGCCACGGTCGAGCATCCCCCCGTGTTCACGGTCGAGGAGGCCAGGCGAGTACGCGATCCTCAGGAGGGCGGGCACTGCAAAAGTCTCTTCCTTCGGAACAAGAAGGGAGCGATGTGGCTGGTCGTCCTGTTCGAGGACACCAACGTCGACCTGCGGCGACTCGGTGAGGTAATCGGTGCCGGCCGGCTTGGCTTTGCGAGTCCGGAGCGACTCGATCGCTACCTCGGTGTCATCCCGGGCGCGGTAACACCCTTTGCGGTGATTAACGATGACGGGAGAGACGTGGCGGTGGTGCTGGAGCAGGAGCTCATCGACACGGACCCACTTCACTTCCACCCTCTCGACAACACGCTCACCACGGCGATAAGCCCCGGGGACCTCCTCAAGTTTCTCGAAGCAACCGACCACAAACCGACGCTGCTCAACACAATCTCGTTGTCGTAACGTCCTTCCGAAGCTTGAGGAGGCGAACGCTGCGTGGCGCATGGACGGTCAACGGACCCGCGCAGTTCTCCATCATGGCGAAGTCCCGCCTTCGCTCCGGCCAGAATGCACGGTATGGGAATCCATGAAGTGGCGGCACGTGGTTTCGATTCTGCTGCGGCCCTGTATGAAGCCGCCCGACCGGGATATCCGCGCTTGGTTATCGACCGGCTGATAGAGGGCCTTTCACTGACACCCGACTCGTTGCTCGTCGACGTCGCGGCAGGA
The DNA here is from genome assembly GCA_024641325.1 of bacterium. Lineage (GTDB taxonomy): Bacteria > Actinomycetota > Acidimicrobiia > Spongiisociales > JAHEDJ01 > JAHEDJ01. Next base: position 12,446 of record JAHEDJ010000039.1, read on the forward strand.
ACAGGCAAGCTCACCCGCCTGCTCGCCGAACGAGATACGAATCCCATTGCGCTCGAACCGGTTTTGGGAATGCGAAGCGAGCTCCGCAGGACTGCACCGGAGATCCCGATAGTCGCAGCAATGGCCGAAGCACTCCCATTCCGAACTGCTTCCATCGATGCCGTCACAGTCGCCCAGGCGTTCCACTGGTTCGACAACCCGACCAGCCACCATCAGCTCGCCAGGGTGATTAGACCAGGCGGCAAACTCGCCTTGTTGTGGAATGCGCGTGACAGACAAGTTGCCTGGGTGGACGCTATATGGTCGATCATGGACCGCATCGAACGCCATGCCCCTTGGCGCAATCATGAATCGGCTCGTTCGGCAAACGGCCGGACAATTCCCGGGTTCTCAGCCTTCGAACGCTCCGAGTTCGTCCATGATCACGAGGTCACCCGTGAACAGGTCATACAGCGAATAGCCTCGGTCAGTCACGTCGCGATTCTGCCCGAAAAGCAACACTCGGCCGTACTGGAAGAAGTCGCATCGATTCTCGACACCAATCCGGACACAAGGGGTAAGCCCACGCTGGCCATCACCTATCGGGTTGACTGCTTCATGGCCGAGCGACTGTAGGACTACCCGTCCAACTCCGCCAGCACGTCGGCGAACCACTCGATGGATGCAGATGTGATCGGATCGAGAACCATCTGAACGTGAGAGATACCAAACCCGGCGTATCGCCCGAGAACGTCGGCGATCTCGGCAGGTGAGCCGGCCAGCGGATCCTTGCCCTCATGTTGGGCATCCCCGTGGATCCGGCCTTGTCCTCCCGGAAGCGTGGCGAGGACGGCCACCGTCTTTTGTATCTCCTCGTGGTTCCGGCCGACCGCCTCACACGCCTGCTCGAGTTTCCCCAACAGTTCCGGCAGTCCGACGGGACTATTGCCATACCAGGCGTACCAGCCGTTCCATTGATCCATGAACGGAGCAGTAGCCCGCAACACCCGGGGTCCCTGCGATCCAATCAGAATCGGAGGACCGTCGCGTCGTGGCCCGGCGGGAAGGATCTGCGCTCGATCGTTTCGATAGAAGTCGCCGTCGTTATCGACCGTTTCTCCGCGAATGAGACGGCGGATGATGTGAAACGCTTCTTCGAATCGGGACGCCCGGTGGTCGAATGGATATCCGAAGGCGTCGAACTCGGCCCGGTTCCACCCGGCGCCGAGCCCAAGAACCAGCCGTCCGCCCGAGATCTCGTCGACCGTCACCGCCTTCTTGGCCAACATCGCCGGAGAGTGAAAGGCTGTCGCAGCCACCAACGGCCCGATCTCCACTCGTTCTGTCACGGACGCGATCGCAGCCAGCGTCGACCAAGCCTCCCAGGGGCCGCGCGGCTCGCCATCTTCAGGGCGGTAGAGCAGATGGTCCCCGACCCAGATCGAATCGAAACCGACCGCCTCGGCCAGCACAGCCATCGAGCGCATCTCGCCCCACCGGACCTCCCGTTCAACCTCCGGTAGCTGAACACCCACTGACAACGGACGCACTGAATCTCCTCTGGCAGACGAGGCGATCCTAGGGAGAATCCGATAGGGTGCTGCTATGCCAAAGGTCCAACTGTTCGTCACTTGCCTGGTGGATTCGTTCTTCCCCGAAGTCGGCGAAGCAGTAGTGGCTGTCCTGGAGCGGCACGGGTGCACGGTCGAGTTCCCGTTCGACCAAACATGTTGCGGACAACCGGCCTTCAACGTGGGCTACCACGATCAGGCACGGGCAATGGCGGAGCACACGATCAAGGTGCTCGACGGCACGGATGGGACGATCGTGGTGCCTTCGGGTTCATGTGCGGACATGATGATCAATCACTCCCCGGAATTGTTCCAACCCGACGATCCGATACACGCCGCGGCAGCCAGAGTGGCCCGGCGCGTCAAGGAGTTCAGCAGCTTCCTGGTCGATGATCTCGGGATAACCGACGCCGGCGCCTCCTGCGAAGGACGCACCGCCACCTACCACCCCTCTTGTCATGGTTTCCGCAACCTCGGCATCCGGCAGCAACCGGAGACCCTGCTCGACAACGTAGCCGGACTCGAACGAGTTGAACTCCCCGATGCAGAGACCTGCTGCGGTTTTGGTGGACTCTTCTCCGTGGAAATGCCCGAGTTGTCGGCTTCGATCATGTCCACCAAATTGACCAACGTCGAAGCCTCCGGTGCGGATCTCCTGGTCGGAGTAGACGTCAGCTGCCTCATGCACCTCGCCGGAGGTTTGCGACGACGAAGCAGAGAGATCGAGGTCAAGCACATCGCAGAAGTCCTGGCTGAGGAGACCCGGACGTGAATGTTCCGGTGACCTTCGTAGAGCGCGCCCATAGGGGCATCGGCAACCGCAGCACCGCCGCCGGGGAGGTGGGAGCCAGGCGAATGATGAGCCATCGAATCGCCGCCAGTGCCGACTACCCGGCGATGGAGGAAATGCGGGATCAGGCACGGCGGATTCGCCTCTACGCTCTTGGCCATCTCGACGAACTGCTCGCTCGCTTCTCTGATGAGGTCGAGGGCGCCGGCGGGCACGTCCACTTCGCCGCTGATGCCGACGAGGCCATCGCCTACATACGGAAGGTCGCTGAAGAGACAAACGTGCGGAGAATCGTCAAGTCGAAGTCAATGGTGACCGAGGAGATCCATCTCAACGCTGCCCTCGAAGCACACGACCTCGAGGTGGTCGAAACCGACCTCGGCGAGTTCATCATTCAGCTGTCCGGCGACACACCGTCGCACATCATCGCGCCGGTGATGCACAAGACCCGCCAGGACGTTGGCGAACTCTTCAGCGAGAAGCTCGGAATCGAATACACCGACGATCCGACCGAACTCAACAACGTCGCCCGCCACCATCTCCGGGAGATCTTCCTTTCTGCAGATATGGGGATCTCGGGATGCAATGTGGCGATCGCCGAATCAGGTTCGATAGTGCTGGTGACGAATGAAGGCAACGGCCGCCTAACGACCAGTGCTCCGCGCATCCACGTGGCGGTCATGGGAATGGAACGGATCGTTCCGACCCTGTCCGACGCCGCGGTCATCCTCGAAGTCCTGGCGCGCAGCGCCACCGGCCAAAGACTCAGCGTTTATACGAACATCGTCACGGGCGCCCGCCGGCCGGGCGATCCTGATGGGCCGGAGGAATTCCACGTCGTGATCCTCGACAACGGCCGGTCCCGGGTGCTCGCCGGCGACGCGGCGGAGGTTCTCGCCTGCATCCGCTGCGGGGCGTGTCTGAATGTCTGCCCGGTGTACCGGGAGGCAGGCGGCCACGCCTACGGTTTCACATACTCCGGACCGATCGGGGCCGTGATCACTCCTTCGCTGATGGGCCTGGCCGAGTGGCACGACCTCCCCTATGCCTCGAGCCTGTGTGGTGCCTGCCTCGACGCCTGCCCGGTCAGAATCGATCTCCCTGGGTTGCTGCTGAAACTCCGCCGGGACGCCGTCAGCGAGGGATTGGGGCCCGATGGCCTGGAGGGTGCTTTGAAGTGGTTTACGCGCCTGGCGACGAACCCCGGGATGTGGCGCGGCGCAACGCGGGCAGGTGGGTGGAGCGCCAAGTTGATTGCCAGACAGGGTTGGATCAAATCATTGCCCGGTCGGGGTTCGGCTTGGACCGATTACCGGGACCTGCCGGCACCGGCCGCCAAGCCATTCCACGCCCGTTGGAAAGAGCGCCAACGTGAATCGTGAGGATTTCCTGGAGCGCGTTCGATCGGCGATAAAAGTCTCCGAATTGCCACCAATCCCGGAAGCGCCGCCGGGCGGCCTTGTTCCGGATCTGCCCAGAGCCGGAGTCACCGAGCGGTTCCTGGAACAGGTCGAAGCGGTCGACGGCCACACTCATCTCGTGGGAAGCGACGACGAGGCGGTCCACTTGATCGGCGTACTGCTCGAGCAGTACGGGGCAACCGACTACCTGGCCTGGGCTCCCGACCATCTGCCGGTTGCCGGGCTGGCTGAAAGGCTCCGTGCAACACCGCTCGACGCAGTTGTCCCCGGAGATGCGGAAGGGCGGCTCGAACACCAAACCGGATACACGGATCTTCTTGTCGGGATCACAGGAGCTTCCGCCGGATTGGCCGAGTCGGGGTCGATCGTTCTCGAGGCCGGCCCGGGTCGACCTCGGATGGCCTCGCTCATTCCGCTCGTGCACATTGCCCTTCTTCGCGAGCGGGACATCACACAAAGCCTCTCCCATTGGATCGCCGACCACGCCGAAGCTGCCGCCGACACGAGCAACCTCTTCATCATCACCGGTCCGAGCCGCACGGCCGACATCGAGCAAACCCTCAACCTGGGTGTCCACGGCCCGAAACACCTGCACGTAGTGGTGCTCGGCGGCTAACCACCCGTTTTCTCAGCAATACTGTTGCGCGTGACGCGGCATAGCATTGCTGAGAAAATCACCGCCACACTCTGCGTGGCGGTCGCGGCCACACAGCCGGTTACGGGACGAGAAGCACCTTGCCCGTAGTCTCCCGGCCTTCGAGAGCACGTTGGGCGGATTCAGCCTGTGACATCGGGAATCGAGCTCCGATGCGAACGTCCAACTTCCCGGCGGCGATCCAGTCGAACACATCGGCGGCGCGCCGTTCGAGATCCGATCGCTCGGCGATGTAGGCAAACAACGAGGGACGCGTGACGTAGAGCGACCCGAGTCTTGCGAGCTTACCCAGATCGAAAGGATCAACGACGCCGCTCGCCTGACCAAACAAAGCCATCAGGCCACGCGGTCGCAACAAGTGGAGCCCTTTGTCGAACGTTGCGGCACCGACGCCGTCGTAGACCACATCGAGCGCCTTCGGGCCGGCGATGGACTCGACGGCTTCGACAAAGTCCACCTCGGTGTACTTGATGACGTGGTCTGCGCCTGCCTCCGTCGCCAGCACAGCCTTCTCGTCGGTCGATACCGTGGCGAACACCTCTGCTCCACACAACTTGGCTACCTGGATGAGCAGCAGGCCCACCCCACCGGCCCCAGCGTGGATCAGGCACTTCTCCCCGGGATCGAGCGGATATGTGTCCTTCGCCAGATAATGGGCAGTCATTCCTTGCAGCATCACGGCAGCCGCGATATCGAGTGAAACCGAATCCGGAACGTGGACTGCTGCGGCTGAAGGGACGGCAACAAACTCTGCGAAAGAACCGGACGCGCTCGCCCAGGCGACCCGTTGACCTACCTCGAATTCGCCGGCGTCTGCGCCGGTTGCAACGATCGTCCCGGCCCCTTCGAGGCCGAGGGTGAACGGCATGTCCATTTGGTAGATACCGATGCGGTGATACGTGTCGATGAAGTTCAGGCCGGCGGCTTCTACCTGCACGAGCAGTTCGCCCGGTCCCGGTTCGGGCCGCGGGATCGTGACCCACTCGAGAACTTCTGGACCGCCGGTTTCCGGTACCTGGACTGCATGCATCATTCGCTTCCCTCTTTCTCGATTCGGTAGCCCCGCCGGGTCAACTCTTCGATTAGTTCTACGTCGGCATATCCGGACAAGTCAACGATCGGCGGCGGGGCTTCTTCGGAGAGCAACTGCTCGACCGTGTCCCGAATGGTCCGGGCCCAGCCGCGTCCTTTGCCGAGGGCCCTCTCGCTGAGGGTTCCCTCGGGGTTGATCTGGTAAACCCTGGCCTCGATCACCGGATTGGACCTCGATCCCCTCTCGCCGTACACGAGGAGCACTCCGCCGGCCGGGACGTCCTGGATGGCTCCCGCGGCAACGAACTCGCCGTCGTATGCCCATCCCGACGAAACCGACGTATCGACCGAGTAGACGACCTTCGCCCAGTTCTTGTGCCGTTCGTCCCCAAGCAGTGGTATCTCCACCGCAACCTGTTGATTCATGGCAGACACTGTACGACGCGTGGCTGACGTCGCCAACGCCAACTGCTCGATGGACTCCGGGAACAGCACCGGTGCTGTCGCCGGGGTACACCATTCTCAGTCCTCGAAAGAGTCCCACAACACAGGAATCACAAATGTCGCATCGATGCCGGGTGGAACCTATTCCCTTCTGCAGGAGGAATCCGGCGTCGGGTGCCCTGTGACGTATCAGAGAGTCCCGCGCACGGCTGCAAAGACCAGCCAAACGCCCATGCCCATGAAGGCCGTCGCCGCCGCGTAGATCATCCAGCGATACCAGGTGCTGTCGATAAAACGGGTGCCGCGCGAGGACACAACGGCGAGGAGCACCTTCGTCCCGACCAGCAACAGATAGAAGGGAACGAGGAACGCCACCGCCGAAGCGATCGAGTTGTCCCACGCAGACCGGAGGAGCGGCCCGCCGACTCCCAGCCAGAACAGCCACGGATGCGGGTTGAGCAGGTTCGTCAGGAATCCGCGCCGAAGATCCGCGGCCGGAGTGGCCGTCTCGCGTTCGGTGGATTTCCATCGGAGGGCATCGATCCCCAAATAGAGGATGAAGAGCCCGCCACCGAAGGCCAGAACCCGAACGGCTCGGTCGGGAAGCGCGCCGACGGCAAGCACACCGGTGGTGATAACGAACACGTCGGTCAGCAACGGAGCGACCGCCACCCGGAGCCCGGCTGCCAGCCCGCGCTGCATCGACGTGGTCAACACGAGCATGTGTAGCGGCCCGGGCGCGAGGCCGGCCGCCAGGCCCAGGCCGAAGCCGATAAGCAAGAAATCCATCTACACCCAGGGTTTCTCAGCAATACTGTCGTTCCCCACGCGCAACAGCATTGCTGAGAATCCGACTGCTGTTTTCTCGGCAATACTGTTGTTCCCCACGCGCAACAGTATTGCCGACAAACCGTCTTCTTAGCCCATGGCCCTGACCATGGCGGCGCCCATGTCGGTCGGGGTTTCCGCCACCTCGATACCCGCCGCGTGCAAGGCGGCGATCTTGGCGGCGGCCGTTCCCTTGCCGCCGGAGATGATCGCTCCGGCGTGTCCCATGCGCTTGCCGGCCGGGGCCGTAGTGCCTGCGATGAAGCCGGCCACCGGCTTGGTCATGTTGTCCTTGATCCACTCGGCGGCGTCTTCTTCGGCGGTGCCGCCGATCTCGCCGATCATCACAACTCCCTCGGTCTCCGGGTCGTCGTTGAACTGCTTCAACATGTCCAGGAAGTTGGTGCCGTTGACCGGGTCCCCGCCGATACCGACCGCCGTGGTCTGACCCAGGCCGAGCCGGGTGAGCTGGTACACGGCCTCGTAGGTGAGCGTCCCGGAACGACTGATCACGCCGATCTTGCCCGGCTGATGGATGTAGCCGGGCATGATGCCGATCTTGATCTCGCCCGGCGTGATCACGCCGGGGCAATTCGGCCCGACCAGACGGGTGTCCTTGTCTGCCAGGTAGCGCTTGGCGCGCACCATGTCGGCGACGGGAACCCCCTCGGTAACGGCCACGATCACCCTGATTCCCGACTCGGCGGCTTCCATGATCGCATCGGCTGCGAACGGTGGCGGCACATACACAACGCTGGCGTCTGCCCCCGTCTCCTCGATGGCCTCGAGGACCGACGAGAAGATCGGCAACTCCACCCGGTAGTTGTCCGGCCGTCCCGGCACACCCGAGTGGTCGGTTGCTCCCTCGAAGACATGGGTTGTCCCAGCCTTCGATGGGTGCACCGCTCCCACCATCTGCGTGCCGTAGGCGATCGCCTTGTCCGTGTGGAACTGACCGGTCTTGCCGAGACCCTGGACGATGACTTTGGTGTCTTTGTTGATGAGGATGCTCACTTGGCCAACTCCACGATCTTCTCCGCGCCGTCTTTCATATCGACCGCGGAGACGACGTCCACGTCGGACTCTTCGATGATCCGGCGGCCCTCTTCGACGTTGGTGCCCTCGAGGCGGACTACCAGCGGAACCTCGAGCCCGACTTCCTTAACGGCCTGCACTACACCAGAGGCGATCACGTCGCAGCGCATGATGCCACCGAAGATGTTGACGAATATCCCCTTGACGTTGGGGTCGCGGGTGATGATGCGGAACCCGGCCGCAACCTGGTCGGCGTCTGCGCCCCCGCCCACGTCGAGGAAGTTGGCCGGTTCGCCGCCGACATGCTTAATCGTGTCCATCGTGGCCATCGCCAGCCCGGCCCCGTTGACCAGACACCCGATCGTTCCGTCGAGCTTGATGTATGAAAGACCGACGGCTTTGGCTTCGAGTTCGGCGGGGTCTTCCTCCGACTCGTCGCGCATCTCTTCGACTTCCGAATGCCGGAAGAGGCCGCTGTCGTCGAAGGCCATCTTGCCGTCGAGTGCCATGACCCGGCCGTCGGTTGTGATGACCAGCGGGTTGATCTCGATGAGGTCGGTGTCGAGTTCGACGGCCAGTTCGCTCAGTGCCGTGACGAACTTCACGAAGTTCCGGTGGGCATCGCCTTCGAGGTCCAATCCGTATCCGAGTCGCGCAGCCTGGAAGGGGGCGAGCCCGATTGCGGGATCGATCGTCTCGCGCAGAATCAGCTGCGGGGTCTCCTCTGCAACCTTCTCGATCTCCATGCCGCCCTCGGTGGAGGCCATGACGATGTTGCGCGACACGCCGCGGTCGAGCAACACAGAAAGGTAGAGCTCACGGGCGATATCGATCCCCTGCTCGACGTACAGGTGGTTGACCTGCTTGCCCTCTTCGCCCGTCTGAATGGTGACGAGAGTCGACCGCAGCATTCGAGAGGCCAAGTATCGGACCTGCTCCTCGGCAGCTTCGATGCCACCCTCGATACCGTCGAGAACGACGTTGACCCCGGCAACGTCCGGGTGCTCCTTGAAGCGCCCTTTGCCGCGCCCACCGGCATGAATCTGAGACTTGACGACGACCACCGGGTTCCCGGTCTTCTCGATCAGTGACCTGGCCGCGCCGACCGCTTCAGCGACGGTGGTGACTGCGACGCCTTCAGGGACCGCAATCCCCCGCGCCGCCATCAGCTGCTTTGCTTGATATTCGTGGATCTTCATATCCGTTCCAGTCTTCGGCTTGAACCGGTCCCACCCTCACGCTTCGACACCCGTACCCTCGATGCGAACGATCGGCCGCCTCAGCGTTCGGGGATGTTGTTGGCAACCCAATCAGAGATCGCCGACAGCGGAGCGCCCGGAGTGAATATCTCGGCCAGGCCCGCTTGCTTGAGCTTGGGTATGTCTTCATCCGGAACTATCCCGCCGCCGAACACGATGATGTCGTCGATGTCTCGTTGGCGGAGAATCTCCACCACCCGGGGGAACAGGGTCATGTGGGCGCCTGAGAGGACAGAAAGCCCGATGGCGTCGACGTCCTCCTGGATGGCGGTCTCGACGATCTGATCGGGTGTCTGATGCAGTCCCGAGTAGATCACCTCGTGTCCGGCATCACGCAGCGCTCTGGCGATGACCTTGGCACCCCGATCGTGGCCGTCGAGGCCGGGCTTGGCGATCAGGATCCTGCGTGGCATGAGGGGAGGATAGCCCCTGTGCCAACAGGGCGTATCGCCGTTGAGTGCCCTTCGCTCAGACCTCGATTCGCGAATCGCAGTTCGCAATTCGATTAGTGCTGCACCGTCAATGGGTACCCTGTAGGCCATGTCGAATCTCCATGCCATATCCTCACTGAATCAAAGCGTCTGGTCTGATCAGGTTTCGCGAGCGATGCTCGAGAGCGGTGACCTCAGGATGCTGATCGATGAGGACGGCATCAGCGGAGTCACGTCGAACCCGACCATCTTCGCTAACGCCATCACCAAGTCGACGGACTATGACGACGTCATCCGGCAACTGGCCGGCGACGGAGCGAGTACCGAGGCCATCTACATCGAGTTGGTGAAACGCGATATTCAGGATGCCTGCGATGTTCTTCTACCCATATGGGCGAAGAGCGAGAAGCTGGACGGCCATGTGTCGGTGGAGGTATCTCCGGAACTAGCCCACGACACGGACGCCACCATCGCCGACGCGCGGGCCTGGTGGCAGCGAGTGGATCGGCAGAATCTCCTGATCAAGGTACCGGCGACGAGAGCCGGGCTACCCGCCGTTGAGCAGCTCATCTCCGAGGGCATATCGGTCAACGTAACCCTGATCTTCTCACTCGACCGCTACCGGGCCGTGGCCGAGGCATACCTGCGGGGGGTTGAGCGGCTGCTCGAGAGCGGGGGCGATCCGACGGGGGTGGCATCCGTGGCGTCGTTCTTCGTGTCGCGGTTCGACAGCGAAGTCGATGGCCGGCTCGAAGCAGTAGGCAATGAGGGCGCTCTCGCCTTACGAGGCAGGACTGCCGTTGCCAACGCCCAGGCTGCCTACGGCGCATTTCTGGAGATCTTCGCCGGTGATCGTTGGGATGCTCTGGCGGCAAAGGGCGCCCAGCTTCAGCGGCCGCTGTGGGCAAGCACCAGCACCAAGAACCCCGATTACGACGACCTGCTCTACGTGGAACCCCTCATCGTGGGCAACACTGTGAACACGATGCCGCTGTCGACCATCGGCGCCTACCGCGACCACGGCAGCCAACTTCCGCGGCCATTCGGAGCCGAAGAGATAGCTGCGGCGTCGACCGTACTGGGAGATCTCAGCGCGGCGGGTGTCGACTACGGCGACGTTGTCCAGGTACTCGAAGACGAGGGCGTCGACAAGTTCGT
>JAHEDJ010000040.1:0-8700 GCA_024641325.1 bacterium
GGCTGCTGGCTGCAGCAGCACCGCTCTCATCTCATCGACCAGCACCACCACAACGACCGCCGAAGTGTCGACCACTACGACGGTTCCGGTGGACCCGCTGACGCTGGTAATCGACGAACTGACGGCGGTGACCGAAGCGGTGCGTCAACTCGATTTTCTTTCTCCACCCGACCTGGTGTTCGTCACGGATGATGAGCTGGCGGCCCGTGTGCGCGCACTCATCGAAGACGAACTCGATCCCGTCGAAACCCGACGCGATGGACTTCTGCTCGCTGCATTGGGGCTCGTTGACCCCGGAACAGATCTAGCCGCCCTGTACGCCGACCTCTACTCCGAACAGGTTCTGGGGTTCTACGACGGGGATACCGGAGAACTCGTAGTGCCGATCGGCGACGGAGAGCTATCGCAGCTGCAACGGCTGACACTCGTCCATGAGCTGACCCATGCCCTCACCGATCAGCATTTCGGCTTTGCCGACGAGATGATCGAGCTGGAAGATGATCAGCTCTTCGAGCATCTGACTGCACTGAGCGCAGTAGCAGAAGGCGACGCGAAGCTGACGGAGACGCTGTATCTGGCAACACTGGCCCGGGACGATCAGCTGGCGATACTCGAGAGTTCCCTGGAGGTCGATTCGGACGTCTTCTATCGCACCCCTCGCTTCCTCCAGGAGTTGCTGTTGTTCCCGTATACGACGGGGTTCGACTTCGTAACCGACGTCTGGGAGTCCGGCGGGTTCGAGGCGGTCAACGGTTTGTACGTAGATTCACCGACCACTACCGAGCAGATCTTCCATCCTGCCGATTTCATGGCCGGAGAGCCGCCGGCGGATATCGATTCGGGCGAGTTCGTTCCGGACGGCTATGACGTTGTCGAATCGTCCGTCTGGGGCCAGGCGGCCTTCCGCGCCATGTTCGGACAGGCATTGGATGACGCCGTCGCGACGGCCGCCGCAGTTGGATGGGGTGGTGACACCTATCGCCTGATGTGGAACGGTGAATCGGAGATCGTGTTCGATCTGGTGTTCTCGGGTGATTCCTCGATAGATACAGACGAAATGTTCGAGGCGCTGGCCGCCTTCGTTCAACGCCAGATCGATGGCGAGCTCACCGACGTGGACGACGGCTACATCGAGGTCAACGGTGAGGACTTCGCCGTTGTGGAACTGTCGGAGGACCTGATCCGTTTCATCGTGGCCACCGATCCGGTGGCCGGGCGACTCGTTGTGGACTGGGTGGCGCCATGAGCGGCGTTCTCGTGTTGTGCGCCACTCCTATCGGCAACTTGTCGGACATGTCGCAGCGGCTGATCGAAACCTTGCGGACGGCCGACGTTGTGTTCGCCGAGGACACTCGTCGTTCACGGATCCTGCTCGATGCCGCCGGTGCCTCTGTGCCGATGCGGTCCTACTTCGCAGGGAACGAGGAAGCCCGCCGCGACGAGCTTGCCCAACGGCTCGAAGGCGGAGAAACGGTGGCGCTGGTTACAGATGCCGGCATGCCGGCCATTTCAGATCCGGGTCTGTCGGCGGTGCGGGTCGCGATCGAAGTCGGCGCGCAGGTAACCGTGATCCCCGGCCCGAGTGCCGCCACGATGGCACTGGCGCTCAGCGGCTTCCCGTCGGATCGCTTCGTATTCGAGGGCTTTCTGCCGCGCAAGGGCGTCGATCGGCGTGGGCGACTCGATGCCCTGGCCGCCGAGGAGCGCACCATGGTGCTCTTCGTCGCCCCGTCACGCCTTCAGGCGGATCTAGATGCCCTCGGCAAAGCCCTCGGCGTCGAACGGTCGATGGTGGTGTTGCGAGAACTGACGAAGCTGCACGAAGAGGTCTGGCGCGGCACGCTTGGTGAAGCTGCCGCCGAATGGGCGGAGCGCCGGGCCAGAGGTGAGTTCACGATTGTGATCGAGGGCGCCGATCCGGCCGTTCCCTCGTTGGATGACGCGGTTCAGATGGCGAGGGCCTTCATCGAAGAGGGCATGTCCACCACGGACGCTGCTCGCCGGGCAGCAGAAGGTTCAGGAGTTTCGCGCCGCCCGATCTACGAGGCGCTTCTCGAGAGAGACGACACCGACAGCCAGGGCGCCAAGGACTAAGGGCCGACGGCCAACGGCCAACGGCTTCCTCAACCTATTTCACTACGGCAGGTTACGCAGATGCCCTTACCTTTGAATGCTCCGACGTCTTCCGTCGAGCCGCAGAAGGTGCAGGTGGCTTCGAGCTTCTTGATGACGATGCTGTCGCCTTCGACTGCAATTGTCAGGTAGTCGCCCTCGCGGATCTTGAAGAGCCTCCGCGTTTCGGCTGGGATGACAATGCGGCCGAGGTCGTCGATCTTCCGGGTCATGCCTGTATCCATGAGACCTCGCAGATGGAATTCGGTGGCCGCCACCCCTGAGCGACGGCCTTGGTGTCCCCCTCGTTGCAAGTGTAGCCATCTATCTGGTTGAGGTTTCCATATGCCTTGCGCCACTACCCTCACGTTGATGTCGCCCCGTTGGGTGGATACCCACTGTCACCTACAGCTCAGTTCTCGCCCCGTCGAGGACCTGATCGACCGCGCCGCCGATGTCGCCTGGATGGTCGTTCCGGGTGTTGATATCGAATCGACTGCCGCGGCCGCGCAACTCGTCGAACAGTATCCGCAGCGTTTGTTGTTCACCGCCGGCCTTCACCCCCACGACGCCCGCAAATGGCCCGAACAGCGAGAGGAACTCACGGGCCTCTTCGAGAAAGCCGCCGCAGTAGGAGAGATCGGCCTCGATTTCTATCGCAACCTCTCGCCTCGCGAAGCACAGGTTGTCGCCTTCCGCGATCAGATCCGCGCCGGTCTCGAGCTCGAGAAACCACTGGTCGTGCATGTCCGGGACGCCTTCCGGGAGTCATTCGAGATCATCGAAGAACTGGGGGCGGGGAGCCGGACCGTTCTCCACTGCTGGACCGGTGGGCCGAAGTGGACCAAACGGTTCATGGAACTCGGAGTCATGTTCTCGTTTGCCGGTCCGATCGCCTTTGAGACCGGTGACACCGTCCGGCTGGCGGCTGCCGTCGTGCCACCGGGCCGCGCTTTGGTGGAAACCGACACCCCCTATCTGTCCCCTCCGCCATTCCGACACGAAGACAACGAACCTGCCCGGGTTGCCCTGGTCGGCGAGGCGCTGGCCGGCGTGTGGGGCATGGATGCAGATGAAGTTGCGGAGATCACCTCGAAGAACGCCACCAGGGTCTTCCGATCATGACGGAGCCACAGGGCCGGCGTGAGATGCGAGATCTACTCGAGAAGCATGGGCTCGTACCCCGCAAGGCGCTCGGTCAGCACTTCCTCTCAGACCCGAATATCGTGCGCCGGATCGTTCGCCTGAGCGGCGTGGATGAGACATCGAACGTACTCGAGATCGGTGCCGGGACCGGAACTCTCACCCGCGGCCTGGCGGCCACCGGCGCCAGGGTGATCGCCTATGAGGTGGATCGCCACCTGGAGCCGTTGCTCGAAGATACGGTGGGTGACCTATCCAACGTCGAGATCAGAATCGAGGACGCGTCGGAGATTCGACCGGACGAGTTCGCAGGTGACTGGACCCTGGTCGCCAATCTGCCTTATCACGTCGGCACCCCCCTTCTCCTCGATCTCTTGCGGTTCGCGCCGGGGATTCGCCGGTTCGTCGTGATGGTCCAGCGCGAAGTGGCCGACCGATTCACCGCCAAACCCGGCAGCAAGCAGTTCGGATTGCCGACGGTCGTCATCGACCTCCACGCTGAGATCAAGTTCGGCTTCGCCGTCGCACCCCAGGTCTTCTTTCCTCCTCCGCAAGTCGCCTCGGCGGTGGTGAGTCTGAAGCGAAGGACCGAGGTTTCGGAGTTCGCCGAGGCTGCGACGGGGCTCGCCGCGGTGGGTTTCTCACAGCGGCGCAAGATGCTCAGATCATCACTCAAGGGGACCCTGGACGATCCGGTGGCTGCCTGCGAAGCCGCTGGCATTGATCCAACATTGCGAGCCGAATCATTGACTACCGCGGACTGGCTGGCGCTGGCCGGAGTTGGCTCATGAAGGTCGAAACACCTGCCAAGGTGAATCTGTCGCTCCGGGTTCGGGGTCGCGACGAGAGCGGTTATCACCCGCTGCTGTCGATCGTGCAGGCTATCGAGCCGTTCGACACGCTCTTCTTCGACGTCGTGGATGATGACCGGCTCGAAATCGAGGGCATCCGGCTGCCGGTCGAAGACGACAACCTGGTGTGGAGGGCCGTACGCGCTGCCGTGCCGGACCGAAGCCGGGGTCTGGACGTGAGGTTGATCAAGGAGATCCCAACTGCGGCCGGACTAGGAGGAGGAAGCTCGGACGCGGCCGGCACGCTTCTCGCGGTCGAGGCGCTGTTCGGTCTCGAGCATCAGCCGGCGATTGCCGCCGGAATCGGGGCGGACGTGCCCTTCTTCCGGACGGGGGGTCTTGCTCGTATGGAGGGGTACGGCGAGATCATCTCCCCGCTGGCTGCGGCGGCGGGATATCACCTGGCCCTGGTCGTGCCTCCCTTCGATCTGTCGACCCCGGCTGTATACGGCGCCTGGGATCGGCTCGAGAACGCCAACGGCTATGAGGTCGGAGGCTCGGCGCTGCCTCCGTCGCTCCGCCATCTCGGGGCCTTCATCAACGACCTCTATCCGGCCGCCCTGTCGCTGGTGCCGCAGCTCGACGACTGGCGAGCCGAACTGGCGACCCGCTGGAGCCGGCCCGTCCTCATGTCCGGAAGCGGCCCCTCCCTCTTTGCCTTCTTTGAGAGCGCTGAGGAGGCGCAAGAGGGAGTCGATCTCGTCCCGGCCGGCAGCAGGTTCGCCCGTGTGGTCGCTCCGGTGGCGTATGGAGCCCGTCTTCTGAACGACGGGTAACATGGCGGCGCCGAAGGCCGCCTTGGCGGCACTGCCCATGGGGGGTGGTGTAACTGGCAGCACGACGGGTTTTGGTCCCGTTAGTACGGGTTCGATTCCTGTCCCCCCAGCGAAAAGGAGGATGCGCAAATGGGCTTGAGGGTGGCGATTCTGGCTGCCGGTCAGGGCACCCGGATGAAGTCGAGCCTTCCCAAAGTCATGCACCGGGTTGCCGGTCGGACGATGGTGGGTTGGGTCATCGAGGCCGTTGGGGGTCTAGGCGCTGATCAGGTGACGGTTGTCACCGCACCCGCCGCCGATGAGTTGCGAGCCGGCCTCCCCGCAGGCGTCACCAGTTGTGTTCAAGAAGAGCAGCTGGGCACGGGCCATGCCGCGCAGGTAGCCCTCGATCATTTCGGAAGCTGGAAGGGTGACGCCGTGCTGGTGTTGCCCGGAGACACTCCGCTGTTGCAGACCGAAACCCTGCGCAGGCTCGTCGAAGCCCACAACTCCGATTCTCCCGCCCTCACGATGTTGACTACCCGGCTCGCCGATCCGAGTGGATATGGGCGCGTGCTGCGGGATGGAGAGGGCGCGGTTACCGGCATCGTTGAACACAGCGACAGCACCCCCGAGCAGCTGGCCGTTGACGAAGTCAATTCCGGCATCTACGTGTTCGACGGAGCACACCTGGCCGATGCCCTCGGCAGGATCGATCGTGACAACGCGCAGGGCGAGTACTACCTGCCGGACGTTGTCGCCCAGTTCGTTGCCGAAGGGCTTCCGGTTCGAGCCGTTGAGGCCGGTGAAGAAGAAGTCTCGGGCGTCAACAGTCAGCAGCAGTTGGCCGAGGTCTCCCGGGCAATGCGCAGGCGAATCAACGAGGAATGGATGGGTCGGGGAGTGTGGATGGCGGATCCCGACCAGGTCTTCATCGAAGCGGACGTTCAGTTGAGCGCCGGCGTGCGGTTGTATCCCGGCGTTCATCTCGAGGGAACTACCGAGGTCGCAGAAGGCGCGCAGATCGGCCCGGACAGCTACATAGTGGACGGCAAGATCGGGAGCGGAGCCCACATCTGGTATGCCGTCGTCCGCCAGGCTGAAATCGGCGAAGGCGCTGAAGTCGGACCCTACGTATCCCTGCGACCCGGCACGGTGCTGGGAGCACGATCCAAAGCCGGCACGTTCGTCGAAATGAAGAACGCCATCATCGGTGAGAAGTCGAAGGTTCCCCATCTCGCCTACATGGGTGATGTCGAGGTGGGCGTCGGCGCCAACATCGGCGCCGGTACGATCACCGTGAACTACGACGGATTCGAGAAGCACCGCACGATCATCAAGGACGGGGCCCGGGTCGGGTCCGATACGATGCTGATCGCTCCCGTCACTATTGGCGAAGGCGCCTATACCGGAGCCGGTTCGGCGATCAGCCGGGATGTTTCCGACGGCGCTCTCGCCGTCGAGCGTTCGGAGCAGAAGGAGATCCCTGGCTACGCTGCTCGTAGGGAAGAGAAACGGCGTCGCAAGCAGGAGGAGAGCTGACATGGAGGTCGTCAGCCGAAAGCGGCTCATGCTGTTCACCGGAAGCGCCAACCTCCCGCTCGCGGAGGAGGTCGCGGAACTACTCGGCGTTCGCCTGGGCGGACTCGAGCGGTCGGTATTCGCCAACGGCGAGATCTACGTTCGGCCGACGGACAGCGTGCGCGGCACCGACTGCTTCATACTCCAGAGCCACAGCGACCCAATCAACTTCCACATAATGGAGCAATTGATTGCCATCGACGCCTTGAAAAGGGCGTCCGCTCGCCGGATCACCGCCGTCGTCCCCTACTTCCCATATTCCCGCCAGGACAAGAAAGTCATGCCCCGCGAGGCGATTGCCGCCCGGCTGATCGGTGACATGTTCATGACTGCGGGTGCCGACCGCATCGCCTCGGTCGATCTGCACACCGGACAGGTGCAGGGTTTCATCCACAAACCTTTCGACCATCTCACCGCGCTTCCGGTGTTCACCGACTACCTGCGTGACCGCCTGAAGGGCCCGACGACCGTTGTGTCGCCCGATGCCGGTGGTGTGAAGCGGGCTGAGAAATATGCACGCCAACTCGATGCTTACGTGGCGTTCATTCATAAGCGGCGTGAGGCCGACGTCCACAACGAGTCCGAAGCGCTCGCAGTGATCGGCAAGGTGGAAGGGCGCCACGCAATCATCGTCGACGACATCATCGACACGGCAGGTACCGCAGTGAACGCCGTGAAGCTGTTGAAGGAAAAGGGAGCGCTGAGCGTGACTATCGCCGCGACTCACGGAATCCTCTCGGGCCCGGCCGTTGATCGAATCAAGAACAGCGACATAGAGGAACTGGTTATCAGCAACACCATTCCCGCCCCGCCGGGTGCCGAGTTGCTCGGCAACATCCGTGTCTTGTCGATCGCGCCACTCCTGGCTGAAGCGATTCAGGCGATCTTCATGGAGAGTTCCGTCTCGCAGATCTTCCTCGGTGACAATCTCTGAGGTTAGGCAATTGGCGATTGGCAATTGGCCCCCGCATTAGGCGATAGGCACTAGGCGATAGGCAGTCGGCAATTGGCCCCCCACGATGGGCACCAGGTATCAGGTATCAGGCACCAGGGCATGAGTCATGGGTGTTGGACCGTAGGTCGTGAGCCGTCGCCCGGCGGTGAAATGGCGTTGTCCCACCACCTGAGGTGGGGGGAGTGGGCGTCGGCCTAGAGGGCCTTCGGTCGAGGGGGGGGCTCCCATCCCAGCCTGACGCGCGGAAGCCCACCGCCCGCAGCTCGCTGCCCGGTATCGTCATGCCATGGATTCCGAAGTCTTCACCATCCACACCGGCGGCCGGCGCGGCGTCTACGACATCACCCGGGAAGTAGCCGGGTTCACGTCCGGCCGCGGTGACGGACTCGTTTCTGTGTTCGTGCCGCATGCAACCGCGGGCGTTGCCATTTTCGAGACCGGTGCCGGAAGTGACGGCGACGTGATGGATACGGTCGATGCGCTGTTTCCTCGCGACGGTCGGTGGCGTCACCGGCACGGTTCTCACGGGCACGGCGCCGATCATGTTCTCCCGGCCTTCATCGCTCCGGGCATCACGGTCCCCGTCCTGGGTGGTGTTCCGGCGCTCGGCACGTGGCAATCGATCGTGCTTGTCGACCCGAATCAGGACAACCCTGAACGGAAAGTGCGCCTCAGCTGGATTCAGGGCTGAGGTCGAGAACCTGCCATGAGCCTCCTTCGTTGGTGAGTGGGAGATCCAACCGCAGCTTGTGGCCCCCGGCGGTGGTGGCGACGACGCCGGCAGTCGCCACCTCGGCGCCGACGTCGAGGCTGACGAGATGCGCCTCAGCGAATCCCCCCGCCGGGGCTACTCCGTTGATCGGTGCTGATTCGGTGAGGTACCAGTCGATGTAGCCGGCCACAGCTGCGACCGCTGCATCTTCTGTAGGCAGGGATTCTCCTGATCGTGCCGGTACGGCCGGCACCACGGGTCCGGCCGACGGCGAGGGAAGTGCAGCCGCCCGTAGCCCCGTTCCCGGTTCTTCCACGATGCGGACCGCGAAGTGGAGTGCATCGGCCGGGGTGAATCCACCGTCCGTGCGCGCCAGAACCTCGGCCCGGACCACGACCTCCCATGAGCCGTCTCTCACGCGCACGTCGCGAGCGGTGACCTGCGTCACGTAGAAGCTGCCAGACGCCATCCCGGTGAGGGTTGGTATGTAGCCCAGGAAGGGCCTCAGTGAATCCTCGGAGTCCTCGCCGGCCGAGGAGAGAAACGTGAACACGAAATCTTCTGCGAATCCGGCTACTGCTACCTGTTCGA
>JAHEDJ010000040.1:8800-23026 GCA_024641325.1 bacterium
GGTGGTGGTGGTGGTTGCGCCATCGCAGGTGCCGGAGTGACGATGGTGCCGACCGTCAGGCCGACCGCCAGCGCCCGGTCCACCAATCGACGGATCGGTGGAAGCGTCGCCCACCGGACGGCGCGTAGAGCAGCCGGAACTTCGGCCAGTCGCGCAGCCAGATAGAGAGCCGACGACAAGAGCAACCAGTAGGCCATACCGAGGGCGACAAACCGCAGGCCGGAGGCAATCGCATCGTCCACCCGGGTCGCCGGCAACAGGAGATCGCGCCGGCGGACCCCGAAACCCGGCATCTCTCCCAGGGCGTGCAGAGCAGTAATAGCTACGACTTCGAACAGCAGGAGAGCGGTGACTTTCCTTCGCATCATGGAGAAATGATATCTACACCTAAGTCTGATTGTCAACCGTTGACATACGTTAAATATTGCAATATGGTGCTGATGAGGCGCAAACGTGCCAGAAAGGGAGTGCGACATATGGCGGCTTTCGTAGGCGGCAATCTCGAGCAACTAGCCACCTTGACCACCACCTTCTCCCGGGAGGGCGATCAGGTGGAACGTCTGAACCGGTCCATCGACGCCAACCTCGGGCAGACGCAGTGGACCGGCCTCGTCGCCGACGAGTTCAGGCGGCGCTGGCACGAGGAGTTTCAACCGATGTTGGTAAATCTCCACGATGCGCTGCTCGAGGCTGCGCGAGTCGTTGCCGTTCGTCGTGACGCAATCGACCAGGCGACGAACCTCCATGGAGCTTGATGGAAACGGCGGCATCTCTGGAGTTGGTCGCCGCACGATTGAGAGTAGAAGCGGCCCGACTCGATAGAGCGATCGTTCGATATGTTGAGCCGGCGATGCGGTTGCTGCCGGAGGTGTGGGTCGGACCGGCTGCCGATCATCTCGAGAGGGAACTGCTGAACCATCGACGACTGCTGGGAACAGTGGTGAGCCGGCTCTGTACCCGGGCCGGCTCCCTCGAGTGGCAGGCTGCGGAACTCCGGGCTGCCGAGGCGGCCGCGGCACTCGGAGGTGCCCACGGTGCGGTTTGAAGCACCCGACGGCAGCATCTACGACATCGACATCGCTCCCGAAGCTCCGATTGCAGACCTCCGGGTGGCTCTCGTCGGTGATGGAGAGATCTTCGTAGAAGGCGTGAGGTCTGATCTCGCCGGTTCGGTCGGCGCCTTGTGGGAAGGATCGCAACTGGGAACCGGCGGGTCCACCTCCTCTCCGCCTGCCGCGATCGAGGTAGTTGGCGTTGCCGGTGTCGACGCCGGAGCCTGCTGGCGACTGGCGCCGGGTGGATACGAACTTCCCGGTCGAAGCGGTCCGTGGGTGTTCGTCGATTCGCGCGGGTCGGTCACGGCTTGCCCGGACGGTAGAAGACGGTCCCGGCCCATCGCGGCGGGTGAGACGTTCGAGGCCGGGGGAACCACGTGGCTGGTTCGGGCCGCAGCGACTCCGAAATCGCGTCCTGCCCCGGTGCGGGGCCGACGGTCGTTCAATCGCCCGCCGCGGAGCCTGCCGCCCGAGCGGCAAGAGTTGATCGATTCTCCGGTCCCTCCGGAGGAGCCAACCGCGCGAGCGAGGATGGGCTGGGCCATGCTGGCGGGGCCGGTCCTCGTCGGGGTGATCATGGCGTTCTTCTTCCGGCCGATCATGGCCGTTATCGCGTTGGTCGGGCCGGTGATGATGGCAATGTCGTGGGTCGAGGACCGGGTCCGTCTTCGCCGGTCTCGGCGAGACAACGCCTCGATCTGGGCGGCTGCTCTCGACGCTTTCGAAAACGACCTCGGCGCGGCCGCGGCCGGGGAGTCCGGCCGGATGTCGCTTCGCCATCCCGGGCTTGCGGAGGTCGTGCGGATTCCGATCGAACTGAGGACCGTCCTGTGGGAGCGGCGGCCCCACCACCCGGACTATCTGCGGGTTTCGATCGGTTTGGGCCGGAGTCTGTGGGATCCACCAGTGCGTCATTCACAAGGTGACCCGAATCTTGATGTGGCTGCCATCTTGGCGCGGCACGCACTACTGCCCGTTGGTCCGGTCGAGGTCGATCTCAGCGCCGGCTCTGTCGTCGGAGTCTGCGGCGATCGTCCAGCGGCCGTCGCCATGGTCAGAGCCGTACTGCTGCGTCTCGCCGTTCATCACGGCCCTGCCGACATACGGGTCGCGGTGATCACGGATTCGGTGCCGGATTGGGATTGGTGTGGGTGGCTTCCGCATGCCAGGGTCGACGCATTGTCCGGCCGATATCGTCTGGGAGCGGACCCCAACGATGTCGAATCGGTGGTGGCGAGCCTTTCACAGGCAGGTGATGAGAACCTGATCGTCGTTGCGGACGCCGGTGGACTCGACCCGGCGATACGGACCCGTTTGGCTGCGCTCGCCGAGGCCCGCCTGGTTTCGGCCGTGGTCATCGAGCGATCAGCCGAGGATCTTCCGGGCGCCTGTCGTGCGGTCGTATCTGTTGCCGGGGTGTCGGGTGAGCTCAGGCGTCTCAACGATGCGAGTAGGCCGATCCACTTCGCTATCGACGGCGTGCAGCCCGACGTAGCCGCCGTGGCCGCCCGTCACCTGTACGGCCTGGACGACCCTGAAGAAGCTTCTGCAGGCGCCAGGCTTCCCGCCCGGGTCACACTCGGAGCTCTAGTGGGTCGGGGCTCGGGTATCGAAGACGTGCCTTCCGGGTGGAGTAGCCCACCCGGTGGGTTGATCGCAACGTTGGGGCTGACCGAGAACGGGCCGTTGACCGTAGATCTGGTGGCCGACGGACCCCATGGGCTCATCGCCGGTACGACCGGATCGGGCAAGAGCGAGTTCCTGCGGTCTTTGATCGGAGCACTTGCCGCCCGATACGGGCCCGACCGGGTGACGTTTGCCCTGGTCGATTACAAGGGAGGAAGCGCCTTCGACTCGTGCATCGGTCTGCCCCACGTCGTCGGGCTCGTCACCGATCTCGATCGGCAACTCGGCCGACGTGCGTTGCGCAGCATCGAGGCCGAGTTGCGTCGTCGGGAGGAGATTCTTCGCGCGGTCGGAGCCGACGATATCGACGGGTACACGGCTCTGGTGACCGGACAACCGCTAGCGCGTCTCGTCGTGGTCATCGATGAGTTCGCCGCCCTGGTCGCGGATGTTCCGGAGTTCGTCCCGTCGCTGGCAGACATTTCTCAGCGGGGTCGATCGCTGGGCGTCCATCTGATCCTGGCGACACAACGCCCGGCCGGCGTCGTCGGTGAGGCCATCCGTGCCAACACGAACCTTCGGGTAGCGCTGCGAGTCCAGTCGGCGGCGGACTCGAGGGACGTCATCGATGATCCGATCGCTGCACAGCTCCCGCGACGGTTCCCCGGGCGAGGATTCCTTCGCCTTGGGCCGGGCGAGTTGGTTCCGTTCCAGGCGGCTCGGAGCTCCGCAGTTGCCGGCCCCGCCGACGGCTCGACTCCGCAGGCACGACCCGTCCGGTTTGGATGGGAACCTGTGCCGCCGGAGCCGGACACCGGGCCATCCTCGGGGCAGTGCGATCTCGAGAAACTGGCCGACGTCGCGTCTGCCGCAGTTGCCCGGCTTGGCTGGTCACCGCCGCGCCCGGTCTGGGCTCCGCCGCTTGCCGACGCCGTCGATCTGGGTGAGGGCCACGCAGGAGATCGCCGTGTCATCGGAATGATCGATGAGCCTGATCGGCAGCGCATCGGTGCGCTCATCTGGAATCCTGCTGAGGGAGGGCTGCTTGCGTTCGGCATCGAGGGTTCCGGCGCCTCAGACGCAGTCATCGCCACGGCCTTTGCCTCCGGGCTTGTCGCCACGCCGGACCGGCTCCACATATACGGTCTAGATGGCGGGGGAGGGGCGCTCGGCGAGATGGAAGCGTGGCCGCATGTCGGTGCGGTCGTCCGGATAGGGGATCGGGAACGTGCGATCCGGATGATCCGTCGATTGCGCGACCAACTCGAAGAGCGCCGCCGCGGTTTCGAGCAGGAGCTCGAGGTGCTTGTGGTCGTCGACCGGCTCGAGGCTGTGCTCGGTGCGTTTGACGGGCCGGGCGACATGGCGATTCGAGAGGCTCTCAGCCGGGTCATCGTTGACGGTCCGACCTTCGGCCTGTTCCCGCTTCTCTCGGCGGCGCGTCCGGGGGCGGTGCCATCGTCTCTCGTCTCATCCGTCGCGCAACGGCTGTGCTTTCGCTTGGCCGATCCGTTCGAATATGCGGCGGTCGGCTTGACCCCACGGGAAGTGCCGGACCTCGGCCGGGGGCGCGGTTTCGACACGGCCGGGCGCCTGATCCAGATCGGCCGGCCGTCTGCGGAGGGTGTGAGTCGACTGGTCGGAGCCCGGCCTTTGGTCAATCCGCCCCCACCGATCGCGGTGCTACCCGACCGAGTCCCGGTCGAAGCGGTCTCCCCCCTGGCTCGCGTTGTCGACGACGGTCGTTTCGTCCCGATCGGAATCGGCGACCGGGATCTGCTGCCCGTCGGCCTTCGGCTGCATGCCGGTGATCATGCTCTGATCGCCGGACCTGCCCGCAGCGGGCGCACGACCACGCTCGTCTCCATCGCCCACACGGCCGCAGCAGGTGATCCGACGCTCGAGGTCATCGCGCTGGCTCGGCCCGGATCCGTGCTGGCCGAAGCAGCCGGCGTCTGTTGCTCGTCTGTCGATGAACTCATCGAGGTATTGGGCGATCAGTCCGACGTGGCCCTTGTGCTGATCGACGATGCCGAACGAGTGGACCACCCGGGACTGAATACCCTGCTCGGGCGTCACCAGGGTCGGGTGCATGTGATCGCCGCCGGCAAGGCAGACGCCTTGCGGGGCCTATATCAACACTGGACTCGAGATCTGCGCCGCTGCCGTCTCGGAGTGTCGCTCCGTCCGCAACCTGAGGTTGACGGAGAGTTATGGCAGACACAGTTCCCCCGGCGCGGGCCAATCTTTCATCAACCCGGCCGCGGATACCTCGTTTCCGGGGGCGAGTTCGAGGTCGTCCAGGTCGCCGCATCTTGACCGGCGGGCGGTACGATGGTGCGTCCGGCAAACAAGGAGACGACGTGCGCGTCCGCATCGGCATCAGTGACAGCAGGGAGATTGAGCTCGAGGTCAAGGACGAGAAGTCGTTCAAGGCCGAAGTCGAAGCCGCCTTCTCGCAAGAGTCGTCGCGGGTGCTCTGGGTGACCGACACAAAAGGCAGAGCGGTAGGAATCCCGGCGGACAAGATCGCCTACATGGAGCTCGAAACCGAAGATAAGCGGCCGAGCGTGGGTTTCTCAGCCGACTGAACCCCTGTTTTCTCGGCAATACTGTCATCGCTGGAGAACAACAGCATTGCTGAGAAACCCCGCCCCACATTCTCGGCAATGCTGTCACTACTGGGGAACGACAGCATTGCTGAGAAAATCCGGGCATGTGAAAGGCCGGCGCATTGCGCCGGCCTGTCTGTTGAACGTCGGGGTTGCTAGCTGGCCCGGCGGCGGCGTTCCGCCAACCAGCGCTTACGCAAGCGACGACGCTCGTCTTCGGCGTATCCGCCCCAAACACCCGACTCCTGATTGGACTGGAGGGCGTACTGGAGGCAATCTTCTTGGACCGAGCAGGAACCGCAAATGATCTTCGCAGAGGCGATTTGATCTAGTGCGTGACCGGTCGTCCCAATTGGAAAGAACAGAGTTGGATCAGAATCGCGACACGAGGCGAGCTGGCGCCATTCGGTTGCAATAGTTTGAGTGAGCACAGGTAACTCCTGTTTGAAGGATTGTGAGGTTTTTCACAAGTAGCGTGGAAACTGTAACGTCTGCATCGCTACTACACAAGGGATAATTTTCGAAATCCTATGAATCTTCAACAAACCAAGAAAACCCAAATCGGAGCCCATCGCGGCCTTCGTCTCTCCTATCCCGACAACACGTTGGAAGGCATCACCGCGGCGGCTCTCGTCGCAGACTTCGTGGAACTAGACGTCCGCCGAACTGCCGACGGACGAATGATCCTCTCTCATGATCCCACCTTCAGGGAGGTTTTGGTAGAAGATAATTCTTGGGACACCCTGCGCCTCATTGATCTCGGCGACGGTTGTCACCCTGCACTTCTCGATGAGGTGCTCGAAGCTCTGCCGGCGTTTCCGCTCGATATCGAGATCAAGAACTCGCCGTTGCAGCCGGGCTTTGATCCCGAAGGGGACTTCGCCGTCTCAGTTGCCCGTCTGGCACGACCCATCGATGTGGTCACCTGCTTCTACTGGCCGACGATGGATATCGTCAAGGCCGCCCTCCCGCACGTTCGAACCGGTCTCCTGGTCGATGAGGGAGGCTCCGCCGTCGATGCGATCGAAGCGGCCGTTGCCAACAGGCATGAGGTGATCGCGCCCCATTTCAGCCTCCTCACCGGAGCGGAGGAGCGTTTGATTGACCTCGCCCATGATGCCGGGCTCGAGGTCGTGACCTGGACCGTGAACGACGCTGCGATTGCCGGTCGCCTCGTGGCAGCAGGCATCGATGGCATCATCAGTGACGACCCGGCCCGAATCCAACAGGAGCAATCATGAGTATTGAGCACGAACTCGCCGAAGAGTTGAAGGATGCACTGCGTGCCGGCGATGCCCCGCGCAAGAACGTGATCCGCGCTGTTCAGACCGAGGCCGCCCGGGCCAAGAGCGCACCGGGATTCTCGGGCAAGACCGACGACGCCTTCTATCAGGCCGTCATCGGATCATTCGTCAAGAAGATGGACAAATCCAGGCATGAGTATGAGGAGTTGGGCGAGCGCGGCGAGCAGATGGCAGCCAAGCTCGCCTTTGAGGTCGACTACCTCGGCCGCTGGCTCCCGAAGACCCTGGACGAAGCTGCAACACTCGAGGTGGTCAAGGGGGCGATCGCCGAGTTGGGTGCGTCCGACCCGAAGGAAGCAGGCAGGGTCGTCGGCTTCATCATGAAGTCGCACCAGAGTGACGTCGACGGCGGTCTCGTGAATCGTCTGGTTCGTTCCGAACTCGAGTGAACGTTCCTTTCTTCGAGCCCATGCTCGCCACCCCGTGGCGGGTGCCGTTCTCGGATCCGAATTGGATGTTTGAGGTCAAGTGGGACGGAGTGCGCGTCGTACTGGGCTGGGATGGTTCGAGCGTTACCGCACGGAGCCGCCGGGGTAACGATCTGCTGGCGTCGTTTCCCGAGTTGGCGGCCTTCCGATGGCAGGGCCCTCTTCTGCTGGACGGCGAAATCGTGGCCCTGGACCCGGCGGGAGTTCCCTCGTTCGAACTCCTCCAACAGCGGATGCATGTGACGGGGCGGCGTGCTCATGATCTCGCCCGATCCATTCCGATCTCGGTGGTGGCGTTCGACGTGTTGTACGACGGCATCCCTCTGCTCGATCGCCCGCTGGAGGACCGGACGGGGCGGTTGGCCCTGATCGAACCCGGGCTCGTAGTCGCTTCCGAATCGACGGCCGGCGATGGAGTCGAGCTGTTCGAGGCGGTGAAGGCCGCCGGAATGGAGGGCATCGTCGCCAAACGCCTGGGCTCCCGGTACCGGCCGGGAGTGCGATCGGCCGACTGGCGCAAGATCCCGGCGCTCCACCGCCTCCGGGCGGTGATCGGCGGTTATCTGCCCGGGGAGGGCGGGCGACGAGGCAGCTTCGGGAGCCTTCTCGTCGGACTATTCGACGGAACAGCCCTTCGCTTCGTCGGCCGGGTCGGCACCGGGTTCGACGATCGGGCGCTCGGAGCGATTCGATCTGCGCTCGATGAGCTGGCATCCGATGTTTCGCCATTCGCGGCGTCGGATGAAGTCGGAGCGGCCCGGTGGGTTCGTCCCGGTTTGGTGGCGCGGGTCTCGTTCAAGAATTGGACGGCGGCGGGACGCCTCAGAGCTCCGGTGTTCGAGGGGCTGGAGGTGGTCGACCCCGAAGAAGTGACGTGGGATTCAGAAGGCCCGGCGGTGATTGAGTAGAGCCGCGCAAACTCCGGCTACCGGCTACGGGAACGTCGCAGCTAGGCACTGGCTCGTTTCGCCTTCGTGGCTTCCACGCTGGCCCTGAGCGCTTCCAGCAGATCGACGACCTTGGTGGGCTCCGGCGCGTCGGGGGCGATGATCTCTTCGCCATCGACCTTCTTTTGGGCCAGTTCTTCGATGGCCTCCCGTGTCTGGTCCTTCCATTCCTCGGGATCGAAGTCCCTTGACAGGTTCTCGATGATCATGTTGGCCATCTGAATCTCTTCGTCCCTGACCTCGACTTCATCTTCGAGGGTCTCGAATGTTGCTTCCCGGATCTCGTCCGGCCAGTACATGGTTTCGAGGACCAGAACGCCGTCGTTGGGCCGGACCGTCGCCATGTATTGCTTGTCCCGAAGGGCAACCTTGGCCAGGCCGATCTTCCCCGAGGCGGTCAGAGCGTCAAACAGGATTCGATAGGCCTTCACGCCGGTCTGTTCGGGGGCGAGGTAGTAGGAAGACTTGTAGAAGATGGGGTCGATGTCCGATTCATCTACGAACTGAACGACGTCCACGGCTTTGGCCGTTCCTTTGGCCGTCGCTGCCTGGAGTTCCTCGTCCGTGAAGACGACGTACCGGCCTTTCTCGATCTCAAAGCCACGGACGATTTCTTCCCAGGCGACTTCTTCGCCGTCGGACTCAGCGACGCGACGGTATTTGATGGGGCTGCCGTCGGACTGCCTCAGCATCTTGAACTTCGGTGTCCGGTTCTCGGTGGCCGAATACAGGCCGACGGGAATCGTGACGAGGCCAAAGCTGATGGCCCCCTTCCAGATCGATCGCATGCGTAGATTCTACGTCTGATTGGCCGATTGGCCAGGGGTTCGTCGGCAATGCGCCGATCGGGCGACCGTCACCCGCTACTACAATCAGGTATTCGCCCTCGTAGCTCAGGGGATAGAGCACCGGCCTCCGGAGCCGGGTGCGCAGGTTCGAATCCTGCCGGGGGCGCTGCTTTCATCAACTGCCCGGCCGATTGGACGGCGATTCCGCCCGTGGTGGCGACACACTATTCGGGGAATCGTTAGAGCCTGTTGCCGCGCCGGGTTGTCGACTCGGGATGGGCCGGCTCGATCGAAATGTGTATTCCATGCTCGATGTCATGATCGACTCGAGCCAGCTGGGCGAGGTTCACCGCATCCAACGAATCCGCAAACGCTTTCTGGGCAGTGCACCAGGTGTCGTGGATCGGGCAGGCATCGGACCAGTCGCAGGGGCCGCCACGGAGAATGCACTTGGTGGGGGAGAGGAATCGCTCGGCAGGCTCGACCACGTCCAGGACGGTGATCTCCTCCGGCGGCCGTTTGAGACGATATCCGCCGTTGGGCCCGGCAGTCGACGTGAGGAGTCCTTGCGAGACGAGTTCGGCGAGGATGGTTTTCAGGAACCCGGGCGGGATGTCCATCGAGACTGCAATCTCGCGTGCCTTGCGCGGTTCACCGCCCCAGTGCCGGGCCAGGTCGAGCGACGCACGGATGGCGTAGTCGCCGTGTTTGCCCAGTGTCACAGGCATTGGTACTCCCGGTTGTTGTGCAGCCCTTGCCGTTTCCGCTGCAATCTACTGCAGGCATGTTTCCGAGAAGCCCGGATACGTTGAGAATTCCAGAACGTTCAGCTGTATTCGAAACGTTCGGTCGGGTGAGGGGTTGTTGTGGGATCACCCCTGGGGTAGCTTGCCGGAAGAGGCCATCTGGAACATAAGCACTTGATCCAGAGTGACCGTCGATTGCTGAGAGGGGACCCAGCATTTCTCGACCGTCACGTCCGGTTCGGACTTCTCAGGAAATCGTCGCGACGATCCACACAGCCGTTTCTCCGCCGTTGCGCGGGTCCCGGTGGAGAAGAGAACCATGCAGAGGCTCGCATCGAAGGCACGTGTAACCAAGTACGAGCCACGCCGGGCGAGGGCAGCGAATCCGCTGAACGCACTCGATTTGTCCAATTTGCCCGTCAGACATGCCCGGCCGCGGTTGGCGGAGAGCGTCATCCACGGTTGGTCGGCCTGGCAGCCTGCTTTTCGAGCAGGTGGGGCCGCCCGGGGGGCAAAGCCGGCGCTTTCAATCGACGCCTTGAGGCTTTCCGTTGAACCCGAGTAGCGACGAACCGTCCGCTACTCCACGTCCAGCCTGATCAAGTCTTCGTAGGTTTCTCGCCGGACCACCAGTCTCGCCACGCCGTCCTTACAGAAGACGACCGCCGGTCGCAGGACCTTGTTGTAGTTGGAGCCCATCGAATGGCCGTACGCACCGGTCACCGGGGTGGCCAGTATGTCGCCGACCCTGAGGTCGTCCGGTACGAATCCGTCTCTGACGAGTACGTCGCCGGACTCACAATGCTTCCCAACGACGGTTACCGTCTGAGGCCGCTCGGCATCAACTGCCCCCGGTAGGAAAGTTTCGTAGCCACTGCCGTACAGCACCGGGCGCGGGTTGTCGCTCATCCCGCCATCGACTGCTACATAGGTCCGAATGCCCGGCAAAACCTTGATCGTTCCGACCCGATAGAGCGTGATTGCCGCGCCGGCGACGATGGCCCTGCCGGGTTCGGCCATGATCCTGGCGGTCACGCCTTCCTCAGTTGCCACTTGCTGGATCGCTTCCGCCCATTCGCTGATCGGTGGGGCGGTCTCACCCTCTACGTAGGCCACGCCGAGGCCGCCGCCGATCGACAACTCGTTCAGGTCGAACCGGCCGGCGAAACTGACGATCGCTCTGGCTGCTTCGACGAAAGATGCCAGTCGAAACACCTGGCTGCCGATGTGAGCATGGATACCGAGCACAGTCATGGCCGGCGAATCGATAGCCCGGGCTACCGCCGTGGCGGCGGCGCCGGTGGACACGGTGAACCCGAACTTGGTGTCATCGTGCCCCGTGGCGATGTAGTCGTGTGTGTGCGCCTCGACACCGGGCGTGATGCGGATCAGTACCGATGCGGGGCCCAGGCCCCGGCTGTGAAGGGTTTCGAGAAGGTCCAGCTCGTCGAACGAGTCCACGACGATACGCCCGACACCGGCTTCGAGGGCCATCCGCAATTCGATTTCGGATTTGTTGTTGCCGTGCAGCACCAACCGCGCGGCGGGGACTCCGGCGTTAAGTGCGACGAACATCTCACCGCCGGTCGCGACATCGAGCAGCATGCCTTCCTCGTGGGCCAGTCGGGCCATCGCAGTGCACAAGAAGGATTTGGTCGCATAGGCGACCCCGTCACCGAATGCTTCGACGGCCTCGCGGCAGCGGGCTCTGATCTGGTCTTCGTCATAGACAAACAGAGGTGTGCCGAACTCCTCGGCCAGTTCAAGCACATCACACCCGCCGATAGACAGGCGACCATCGGTCACCGAGCTGTTGTCGGGAAGGAGATATCGGGGAATGGGGCCGGCCATGAATGGGAGGGTACAGGCAAGGTCGCTGCTTGGGTCTCTTTGGGTGCTTGAGAGGTTCTAGGTTATGGGTTCTGGGTTGTTGATCGTGATTCAGTACTCAGAACCTGGAACCCAGAACCCTGGGTTACCATCCCCAGCGAATCAAGGAGACGCACTTGCTAACAGTCGGAGTTGGTGTTCTAGGCGGTGGTGTCGTCGGTGGCACGCTGATTCGCCGTTTGTTGGAAGATGGTGATGCCATCGCGCAGAAGGCGGGCTTGCGCCTGGAAGTGAGACGGATCGCGGTCCGCTCGCTCGACAAAGCACGTCCGTTCGATGCTCCACCCGGGATTCTCACCGACAACGCCCACGAAGTCGTCGATGATCCCTCCGTCGAACTCGTCGTCGAGGTGATGGGTGGACTCGATCCGGCCGGGGATCTGGTGCTGCGTTCTCTCGATGCCGGCAAGCCGGTCGTGACGGCCAACAAGGAGCTGGTCGCCGCCCGGGGTCTGGAGTTGGTCGCTCGCGCCGAACAGCGGGGTGTCTCCCTGTTGTTCGAGGCTTCGGTCGGCGGCGGTATCCCGATCATTCGCCCCCTGTCGGAATCTCTGGCGGGTGAGCAACTCAAACGGGTGATGGGCATCGTCAACGGCACCACCAACTACATCCTGACCAAGATGCTCGAGGACGGCGCCGACTACGAGGAAGCGCTGGCGGAGGCGCAAGTGCTGGGTTTCGCGGAGTCCGATCCGACCGCCGACGTTTCCGGAGCCGACGCTGCCGCCAAGGCCGCCATCCTCGCAAGCCTCGCTTTCGGGACCTGGGTAGCCGGCGATTCGGTGTTCCGTGAGGGCATCGAGGGACTTCATCCGGCCGATTTTCGCTTTGCGTCCGATCTTGGATACGTTCCGAAGCTGCTGGCGATCGCCGAGGATACGCCTGCGGGTGTTCTCGTCCGGGTCCACCCGACTTTGGTGCCCCTCGATCACCCGCTCGCCTCTGTGCGGGGTGCCAACAACGCCATATTCCTGGAGGGCCCTGCGGTCGGCGAGCTGCTGTTTGCCGGCCCGGGTGCCGGGGGAGATCCCACCGCCACCGCCGTGCTCGGCGATGTGATCGACGCCGCCCGTGAGCTGCTTGCTCATTCACAGGTGGCACCCCGGATCCGGTTCGCTCCCGGTCGGGTTCTCGCCTTTGAGGAGGCCGTCACCAAGTGGTATCTGCGTCTGGAGGTCGAGGATGCTCCCGGCGTACTGGCCAGCATCGCCGGGGCGTTTGGAGAGCACGGTGTCTCGATTGCTTCTGTATGGCAGGACGGTCGTGGCGACGAAGCGACGTTGCTGATCGTCACGCACGATGCCCGCGAAGCGGAACTCGGCCGGGCTCGCAAGGCGCTCGATGAACTCGCCGCGGTGCGGCAGGTTGCCTCGGTGATCCGGGTGCAGAGCGACGCTCCGTGAGGTATGTCTCGACGCGGGGGACCGCACCGGAAGTCGACTTCGAAGGAGCCCTGCTGACCGGGCTCGCTCCGGATGGCGGACTCTACGTTCCCCTCTCCTGGCCCGAGCTGCCTGCATTGAAGGCCGACGCTACATACGCCGAAGTTGCGGCAGCGGTGGTGGCGCCCTTTGTCGAAGGTGTGTTCTCACCCGACGAGATACTG
Source organism: bacterium (assembly GCA_024641325.1). Lineage (GTDB taxonomy): Bacteria > Actinomycetota > Acidimicrobiia > Spongiisociales > JAHEDJ01 > JAHEDJ01. Next base: position 21,803 of record JAHEDJ010000040.1, read on the forward strand.
GACATTGCGGTGGACGTTTACGGCAGGTTCCGGCACGATGCCGTGGCTCCGCTTCGCCCGCTGGCCGAAAGCGAGATGCTGCTCGAGCTGTTCTGGGGTCCGACGCTTTCGTTCAAAGATTACGCCCTTCAGCTGGTCGGTCGTCTACTGGACGAGGTGTTGCAGCGCAGGGGAGAGCGGGTCACGGTGATCGGGGCGACTTCCGGTGATACGGGATCTGCAGCCATCGACGCTCTGCGGGATCTCGACTCGATAGAGGTCGTCATGCTGCATCCCGAGGGCCGGGTATCGGATGTGCAACGGCGGCAGATGACCACGGTCGCTTCGCCGAACATCCACAACCTGGCGGTGCAAGGCACGTTCGATGATTGTCAGGACCTCGTCAAGGCCATGTTCACGGACCAGGCATTGAACGCTGAGGTGAGGCCGGCCGCGGTCAATTCCATCAACTGGGCGCGCATCATGGCCCAAACCGCTTATTACGTATGGTCGGCCCATCAGCTCGACGCCCTCGACGGAGCTATCACGTTCGCCGTTCCGACCGGCAACTTCGGTAACGTCTACTCGGCCTACGCCGCTCGCAATATGGGAGTCCCGATCGAGCAATTGATCGTTGGGAACAACGCCAATCACGGCCTGGCGGATTTCCTCACCTCAGGCAGCCTGCCCATCGGCCGGGTCGTTCCGACCCTGGCGCCGGCGATGGACATTCAGGTGCCCAGCAATCTGGAGCGACTGTTGTTCGATGTATTCGAGCGGCGCGGAGAGGTGCTGGCGTCGCTGATGAACGACTACCGGGCGGCCGGCAGCCTGGATGTGATGCCGGTCCAGATGACGGATGTGCATGCTCTCTTCTCGTCCGGCTACGCCGACGACGAGGCCATTCTCGATGTGATCCGTGATGTCTACGGCGAGTCGGGCGTAGTAGTCGATCCGCACACAGCGGCGGGAATCGCCGCCGGCCGGGCCGGGCGGCGGGATCGCGACCAACAAATCGTGTTTGTAGCCACAGCCCACCCGGCCAAGTTCCCGGAAGCAATACAACAGGTCCTGCACATCGATCCCTCCCTACCGGAAGATCTGGCAGACCTCATGGATCGGGAAGAGCGGTATGAGGTGGTGGAGGCGGACTTCGACGAGGTTGCGCGGCTTGTTAGGGAAGTGAGCCATAGGCCGTGAGCGGTGGGCCATAGGCCATAGGCGGTAAGCCGTAAGCCGTAAGCC
>JAHEDJ010000083.1 GCA_024641325.1 bacterium
GGCTCAAAAAGAACGGGGAAACCTTTCGGCTTCCCCGTTCTTCCGTTCAGGCGGAAAGGCTCTAGGCCGAATCCTCCTTGAGGTAGGCGCTGGCGACCTCGGGAACCCGGAGGCTCTCGACGAGATCCTGTATCTCTTGGGGCGGTTCCGGAGTCATCTTCGAGACAACATAGGTAACCACCAGGTTGATGACCATTCCGACGGTTCCGATTCCCTGCGGTGAGATTTCGAACAACCAGGGGTCGATGTCCATCAGTCCGTTGGCCGTCATCACGATGTACACGAAGGTGAACGTCATACCGATGGCCATACCGGCGATCGCGCCTTGCTTCGTGGCCTTCTTCCAGAAGATGCCCAACACAATGACAGGGAAGAAACTCGCCGCGGCAAGACCGAAGGCAAATGCCACCACCTCCGCAACGAACCCGGGTGGATTGATCCCGAAATAGCCGGCGACCAACACACCACCCGCCATGGCAATCCGACCTGCACGAAGGCGCTGGGCCTCGGAAGTCCCTCGCTTCAATACCTTCGTGTAGAGATCGTGCCCGATCGAAGATCCGATCACCAGAAGCAGACCGGACGCCGTCGACAGCGCGGCAGCCAGGCCACCTGCTGCGACCAGTGCGGTGATTGGTGCGGCAAGTCCGGCAATCTCCGGGTTAGCGAGCACCATGATGTCACGGTCAACCGTGAGCTCGTTGCCGTCGCCAGCCTGGTAGTTGATCAGCCCGTCGCCGTTCTTGTCCTCGAACTTGAGGAGACCGGTGTCCTCCCAGGATCCGAACCAGGAGTTTTCCTCCCGTACCTGTTCGACCGGCTTCTCCGAGACGGTTTCCATTAGGTTCGTCTTGGCAAAGGCCGCAACGGCGGGAGCCGTCGTGTAGAGGATGGCGATGAAGAACAGCGCCCACCCTGCCGACCAGCGCGCGTCCCGCACGGTCTTCGTCGTATAGAAGCGGACAATCACATGCGGCAGACCGGCAGTACCGGTCATGAGCGCAATCGTGATGAACAATACGTTGATCGTCGAAAGCGACGAGAACGGATCGGTGTACGCTCCGAACCCGAGATCCGTCTGGATCGCGTTCAGGTCGTCGAGCACGCCGCCGAACCCGAGTTGCGGGATCGGCATGTCGGTCAACTTCGAGGCAATAGCAATAGCAGGAATGAGGTAGGCGATGATCAGCACCGAGTACTGCGCCACCTGAGTCCACGTGATGCCCTTCATGCCACCCGTCACGGCGTAGACCGTCACGATGGCCATGCCGACGAAGACACCGACGTTGATGTCCAGGTTCAGGAACCGCGAGAACACGATTCCGACGCCGCGCATCTGACCGGCAACGTATGTGAACGACACGAAGATGGCCGCCACCAGCGCCACGACCCGGGCAGTCTGGCTGTAGTAGCGGTCACCGACGAAGTCGGGAACCGTGTACTTGCCGAACTTTCTCAGATAGGGAGCCAGGAGCAAGGCCAGCAGCACGTATCCGCCCGTCCAACCCATCAGGTAGACGGAACCGTCCGAACCGAGAAAGGCGATGATGCCTGCCATCGAGATGAACGATGCTGCCGACATCCAGTCGGCCGCAACCGCCATCCCGTTGGCTACGGCAGGTACCCCATGGCCTGCCACATAGAAGCCCTCGGTGTCTCGCGCCCGCTGGCGCATGGCGATGTAGATGTAGAGCGCGAACGTCAGTCCGACAATGATCCACGTCCATACTTCGACGCTCATGCGCTACCTCCCGCCATACCTTGCAAGGTCGCCTCCAACTCCGTGTCGTAGCGATCCATAGTCCTCGCATATACGAAGATGAGAATCACAAACACGAATATCGAACCCTGCTGGGCCATCCAGAATCCAAGCGGGAATCCTCCGATAGATGCCTCATTGAGCACATTGATCATGAGGATCGACAAGACGATCGAGACAAGTGCCCAGATCGACAACAAGATGAGCTTGAGGCGTACGTTGCGTCGCCAATAGTCCTTAATGGCTTGCTCCATCCGCTCCGACCTCCCTTCCATGCGTGGGTGCCCCAGGGGGCACCCGGGGGCTCGTTATGAGGAACGTACGCCACATCTTTAATGTCGGTCGGAAGAATGCGTTGAGCGGCGTTCTGTTGCGTCAATCGGTCTCCCACCGACCGGTCATCGCACAGATTGGCCGCTCGTCGCACGAGCCTCGGGGCTCCGCGTTCTTGTTTCGGGTTCGACGCACGACCCTGTGTATCGGAGATCCGTGTTCTACGACGTAGCAACCAGAACCCGGGCCCCGGACCTCCTCTATCGGCCGATCCGCAAGCGTTCGGCGGCGCGCTCGGGAAGATGCATGCGCAAGAGAAGGCGATCTGCGTGCCTGGGCGGTCGATCCCACAGCGAGAACACGATCATGACTCCAAATGCGAGAGGGACGGTGACAATCGCGGGTTGCGCGAGGAGCGCTCCGAGTAGACCGTGAACATCGCCGAGCATCGTGGTGAGGATGGCGGCCGTGGCCGCCGCTCCCCCGACCAGCATTCCCAGTGCGGCGCCCCGTGTCGCCAAACGGCGCCACCAGATGCCGAGTATCAGCAGCGGACAAAAAGCACTGGCAGCGATCGCGAAAGCCCAGCCGACCAGGACGTTGATATCGAAAGGACGTGCGAGCAGACCGAGGCCTACGGCCACTGCACCTCCAATTACCGCGCCGAAACGGAAATACCACAACCGGCGCGAAGCCGATGCTTCGGGACGAACGAACTGCGCATAGAGGTCATGACTGAGGGCACCGGCGACGCTTATCAACAGACCGGAAGAAGTCGAGATGAACGCCGAGAATGCCCCGGCGGCCACGAGGGCGGTAATGAAGTTGCCGAGCGTTCCATCGAGGAGTCGCGGCAGAGCAAGCACAACCGTATCGGTGTCCCCGGTGACGTATAGCTCAGGGACCCAGACGCGCCCTAATACACCGAAGATCCAGGGGAATAGATAGAACACTCCTATGAAGCCGAGGATCACCACCGCGGTGCGCCGCGCAGATGGGGCATCCCGGTTCGTATAGAAGCGGACAAGGATGTGTGGCAGCCCCATCGTTCCCAGTACCGTCGCAATCAACAGAGAAACAGCTCCCAGCAGGCCGTACCGCTCACCTTCGGGGAAGGGCACCGTCCACGAAGTTCCATCCATTGCTCCGATCGATGCGGCCACCGGGGCGACATCACCGGCAGAGAACAACACCTGTGAGCCCTCGCGCACCTCGATCTCTCCGGCCGTCCACGAAATCTCGGTGCCATCCAGCGCCACTGTGATCGGGGTCGGAACCTCGAGACGGGTATCTCGGGCGAACGTCACCTCGGTGTCGTCGGGGAAGGTCGGGAGCCCTTCTGCAAAGGGAGTTCGATCACCCGACGACCAGCCGAGCGCAATGATCAGTACCAGAGCCGGAAACGAGATGGCGACCAGCTTGGTCCAGAAGTGGAATGCCTGCACGTAGGTGATGCCCTTCATCCCTCCAAAGGCGACGGCAGCCACAACCAGCACTCCAACCATTACGACTCCAAACCAGTAGGGAGCGCCGGCCAGCAGTTCGAGAGTGACTCCCGCACCTTTCATCTGTGGGACGAGATAAAACCATCCGATAACCAGGACCATCAGCGCGGCTATTCGTCTGAGGCCGCGGCTGGCGAACCTTCCCTCAGCGAAGTCCGGGATGGTGTAGGCGCCGAAACGGCGCAACGGTGCGGCAACGAAGAGCAGCAAAGTGACATACCCGGCTGCATAACCGAGCGGGAACCACATGGCCTGCGCTCCGTACTTCATCACCAGGCCTGCGATCCCGAGGAACGAAGCGGCAGACAGATACTCACCCGAGATAGCAGACGCGTTCCAGATAGACCCAACGGCCCGGGTAGCGACGAAGAAATCCGAAGTGGTTCGAGCTATGCGGATGCCGAGCAAGCCGATCGTGAACGTGGCGACTATCACCACTCCGACGAAGATGATCGTCAGGTTCACGGTGTATCCACCAGATCTGAGAACTCATCCTCGTCCTCTTCTACATCGCGCAAGTAGTGCCATCCGATGGCCACCAGCAGAGGAAACCCGGCCACGCCGAGAAACAGCCATGGCAGGGGCATTCCCCACAGGTAGGTGGCGGAGAGAGGCGGAAACAACCAGAACAGCAGCGGACCACCGAGTATGACCATCAGGAAGACCCCAAGGTGAACAAGCGAGGTGATCAGGTTCACCCTGAGAACTGTGCGCAGGTAGATCGGATCGAGCGCTGTGTCGCGATCGTCCCTCATCGGCCGGTCGCGCCGAGCCCGAGCCGCTCCCGCAGTTGCCTGGCCCGCCGGCGGCTGACGGGGATCTTCGTTTCACCAGAGTTATCGAGTCTGACGATGAGGGTCTGATTGAAATACGGTTGGATTTCCACAACATGCCGCAAGTTCACGAGGTAGCTCCGATGAACCTGGACGAAGCCCTCCGCCGCCCACCGTTCAGCGAGAGACGAGAGAGACCGTCGCACCAGATACGCGTCTTTGTAGGTGTGCATCCGGACGTAGTCGCCTTCCGCCTCGACGAAGCGGATTTCACCCCGGTCAATGAGACGCGTCTTCCCTGCTACCTCGACCGCCACGAATGGCAGTCGATCGTCCTCATTGCGGCCGCCTGCCGCGGATGGCGCCGGGGTCCGGGTCTTGTCGACAACTCTGGCTTCGAGACGGTGAAGGGTGGCAATCAGGCGCTCCTTCGACACGGGCTTCAACAGGTAGTCGGTGGCGTCGACAGCGAAAGCTTCGACTGCGTGCTCTTCATGAGCGCTCACGAACACAACCGCCGGAGGATTCGAGAATTGGCTGAGCGTCTTGGCGAGTTGGATGCCGTCGAGCCCGGGCATTCGGATATCCAGGAAGACCACGTCTGCAGGCGCCTGCTGCAGCTTCACCAGCGCCTCGGTGGCGCTGGCGGCAGCCTCGACTTCTTCGGCCGCACCAACGGCCTCGAGCAAGTACGCGAGGTCATCGCGGGCATGCTCTTCGTCGTCGACGACGAGGACTCTGGCGAACGTCACGGTTGGATCACTCCGGCACGATACTTCGGAACGAGCATAGAAACCCGGGTTCCCTGATCCGGTTCCGATTCGATGACCAGGCGGTAGTGCTCGCCGTAAGTTGAACGAAGGCGCTCCTGGATGTTGGCCAGGCCGACCGACCCTGCGCCCGGCTCGCCTTCGGCGTTCGTGATTGCCGCGATGGCGGCTGCGGTCATGCCGACCCCGTTGTCGGATACGGCAAGGTACACATCGTCATCACGATCCTCTGCGTCGATCGTCACCAGCCCTATACCTTCACGACGCTCGAGTCCGTGTTGAACCGCGTTCTCAACGAGCGGCTGCAGCATCAGCATTGGGATTACGACGGGCAAGACTTCCGGGTCGACGCGAAATACGACTTCCAACCGATCACCGTGACGCGCACGTTGGAGTTCCAGATAAGTGTGGACGTTGCGAAGCTCGTCTGAAAGGGTCGTGTTGATCCGATCGTTGCGAAGGATGTAGCGCGAGAATTCTGCGAACTGGATGAGCAACTCCCTGGCCCGCTCGGCGTCGCGACGAACCATGCTGCCGATGGCCGTAAGCGTGTTGTAGGCGAAATGGGGACTGATCTGAGCCCGCAGGGCCACGGTCCGCGCTCTCGAGAGCTCTTCGCGAGTGAGGTCTCCCTCGGCCAGTTGGAGCTGATTGGAGAGCTGCCTGGCGAGCTCGCGCGCCGATCTGATCAAACCAAGCGTGACCGGCTCGTCCCTCATGCGCAGCAGAACGAGGCTGCCCATAACCTCGGACCCTGTCCGCAGCGGAACGGCCACGGTCTCACCGATCGGGCAGTCGGCCCGATCACAGACCAAACCCGCTCTGGAAGCCCGGGATCCTCCAGATCTGACTGCTGCATCGCCGATAGAGAAAACCGCGAGATCCCCGACCCCGTGATGACGGTGCCCGAATCCGCTGTAGGCGAGAACCTCACTCGTGTCGGTTATGGCAACCGCGGCAACACCAACGAGTTCCCGGATCGCGCGTGCCGATCGGGTAGCCGATCGACCATCGAGTCCCTCCCGAAGGGGACGAGCGGCAAGGTATGTCAGACGAAGAGTGTCCTGGACCGACCGCTCAGTCGGGTTACCCAACGCTCGCCTTCCCAACCGCCAACGACGT
>JAHEDJ010000041.1 GCA_024641325.1 bacterium
GCCGAAGATTCGAGGCCGTAGATGAGCGCCGGGACACCGGCGACCAGCAGTGGACCCAGGTGATACGTCGTCCCGCCGGTGGCGATCCCGAGGACGAGCCACAGAAGCCCTAGGCCGAAGCCGGTGAGTACTGCCGGGCGGATCCCGCCGGCTATTGGTGTTGTGGTTGTAGTGGTCATTCTGGTGACAACGTCGGCGGAGCTCCCCCTACCCACGAACTGTCGGCAACCCGACAGACTCACATGGGCGTCCGTTTCTGTCGTGTTGCCGACCATGCGAGAGGAGATCCCATGATGGTCGGAACACCGACCATTGCATCGGGGTTGACCCTCTCGAGGAGGGAACCGACCATGAAAACTGCCGATGAACAACACTTCGCCTGGCTCGCTCGGAGCTTTGGGCGCACCGACTATCTCCCACTCAGCCCTGCCGATCTCGAGGCCCTGTCCGGAACCGGCGAATACGTAGAGAAATACCCTGGAACGCACCTATTCAAGGAGGGCGCCATCGCCCGTTACGCCTACGTGGTCGAGAAGGGCGAGGTCGAGTTGTATCGCACTATCGGCGACCTGCGGCGCGTCGTAACCAGGGTCGGCGAGGGAACGGTCCTCGGGGACATAGCGATGTTCCAGGAGGAGCCCTACATTTCCTCAGCAAAGGCCATCACACCCGTGCGGGCCTTCCGGCTGGACAGGGACAAGCTTCTGCCGGTTCTCGTGAAGCATCCCGTCGTGACACTGCGCTGGCTGGTTGCCGGGCTGAGCCAGCTCGAAGCAACGCAACGGCGCGTCTTGCGGCTCATGCATCGCACGGTGAAGGAACAGGTGGCCGAGATGCTGCTCGATGAGATCGACGTGCGGGGGGAGGTCCACATGTCGCAAGGCACGCTGGCAACTCTGCTCGGCGCCTCCCGGCAGACCGTCAACGAAGCGCTCGCCGGTCTGCGGGAGGCCGGGGCGACGGAGACGGGTTACCGACTGATTCGGGTTCTCGATCGTCGTGCTCTGGCGAAGGCCGCCGGGCACTAGGCCTCGGCGGCGACGGCTATTCGCCGGCCGGGAATACCAGCGAGTCCCTCGGATCCGTTTGCGGCTTCTGCGACAAGCCGACCATGTTGCCGTCGGGATCGAAGACGGCGGCCAGCCGGTCGCCCCACGGTGTATCGGTCGGTGGATACCGCACTGCGGCCCCGAGCCCCACGACCCGCTCGAAGGTTCCTTCGAGGTCCTCGACCCTGAACCACAACGCGACATTGCTTGCGGCGGCGGCCAAATCATCGACCTGGTCGATACCCAGGTACAACCCGTCGAGCTGAAAACCGCGATGCCGGTCTTGCTCAGCCGGGTCGTCCAGCTCGAAGGCCTGCTGGTAGAAGGCGGCCAATTCGACCATGTTCGGCGTGAAGATAATGGCGGTGTCGACGGAAGGAGCCATCCCACCAGGATACCGGCTCCACCCCAAACTCGTTTTCGCGCGACATTCCGACCCTATAGGGTGTGAATGTCGCGCGAAAACGAGGGGATTAGGGCGTTGGCCTCAGAAGAAACCCATGTCGAAGTCGACGGACGGGAGATCCGGATAAGCAGTCCGGACAAGGTGCTGTTTCCCGAGCAGGGCTGGACGAAGCTCGACGTTGTCGAACACTTCCTCCTGTGTGCTTCAGGAGCGCTGCGAGGTGTCTACAAGAGACCGGTGCTGCTGAAGCGTTGGAATCAGGGCGTCGGTGAGCCGGCGCTGTTCGTGAAGCGGCCGAAAGGTGCACCACGGCTCGTCGATGTGACGTTCCCGTCCGCCCGGCCGGGGCAGATGTTCGCACCTATGGACGAAGGGGACGTTATCTGGATGGCCCAGATGAACTGCATCGACCTCAATCCGTGGAATGCCAGGGCAGACGACCTGATGCATCCCGATGAGCTCCGCATCGATCTGGATCCCACCGATGGCTACGACTTCGAGGCCGCCCGAGATGTAGCGGCGACCGTCCACGAGGTGCTCAGCGAGTTGGGCCTCGTGGGGTGGCCGAAGACGTCCGGCAATCGCGGCATCCACATCTACACCCGCGTTGAACAGGAGTGGGACTTCTATGAGATCCGCAGGGCCGGGCTGGCCCTCGCTCGAGAGGTTGAGCGCCGCAATGATCTAGCCACGACCGCATGGTGGAAGGAAGAGCGGGATGGAGTGTTCATCGACTTCAACCAGAACGCCTGGGATAAGACCATTGCTTCTGCCTACTCGATCCGCCACACCGGGCTGGTTTCAACGCCGTTCCGGTGGAGTGAGTTGGCCGATATAGACCACCGCGCGATCGACATTATGTCGTTCAAGGACCGTTGGGCAGATGTAGGAGACCTCACCGACGGAATCGACGAAGCCGCCGGTCGCCTCGAAGGTCTGCTCGAGATGGTTGCGACCGATGAGGAGAACGGGCTGGGTGACGCCCCGTGGCCACCTCACTATCCGAAGATGCCGGGCGAACCACCGCGCGTGCAGCCGTCAAAGATGCGGAAAGAGAACTGGGAGTAGAGCGGCGGCTACCGGATTGCGAAATGCACTCCCGACGGGCTATTGCGGATTGTGGGTTGCAGGTTCCGGGTTCTGCTCAGGACGACCGACAACTTGGAACTCAGGACCTCGAACGAAGCCGGTTACCCCGCCCGTCACCGGTATCGTGCATCCCTACATCGAGACGGGAGTGATTCAATGCGGCCGAGTTGGGATGAGTACTTCCTCGAGCTCGTAGATCAGGTCGGCACCCGGGCGACCTGTGATCGGGGTAAGAGCGGATGTGTCGTTGTCCGCAACAAACGAATCATCTGCACCGGCTACGTCGGGTCCCCATCTGGCTTGCCGCATTGCGACGACGCCGGCCACGATTTCAAGCAGATGATCGATGAGGACGGCACGACCAGGCAACACTGCGTTCGCACCGTCCACGCTGAACAGAACGCCATCTGCCAGGCAGCCCGTTATGGCCTGCAACTCGAAGGAACGACGCTCTACTGCTCGATGGAGCCCTGCCGGGTGTGTGCGATGCTCATTGCCAGCGCGGGAATCGAACGGGTCGTCGCACGGCGTCGCTACCACGCGGGCCAGGACACTCGCCACATTCTCGCTCAAGCGGGAGTCGAGTTGGTGATCGTCGAGGACGTCGTGGAGACCTACGACAAGCAGTAGTGCAGAGGTTCCACGTTCCGACTTCTAGGTATGTCCCGCCACGATGTCGTTGAATGCTGCGCCCTCGGGGCGAACCAGCTGATCCATCGTGCATTCGGCAGCCGGTTTGTCGGGGCGCCACCGCTCGAATCTCGTAGCGTGACGGAACCTGCCGCCCTCCAGTTGGTCGTAGCTGACCTGCACCACGACGCCGGGTTCTACCGGAATCCACGACAGGTCCTTGCCACCCGACCAGCGAGATTCGCCGCCGGGCACCCGGACGTCACCGCCGTCTGCTCCGAAGCTCTCATCCGCTCGAATCTGTTCGAGTAACTCGAGGATCGCCACCCGATCCTGGTTCGTGAACCCTGAACAGTGCCCGATGAAATGCAGTTCGCCCTCGTCGTTGTAGAGCCCGAGGAGAATCGAACCGATCTTGTCGCCGTCCTTGTGGATCCGATAGCCACCGACCACGCAGTCGGCGTCCCGCCGATGCTTCCACTTGATCCAGTCGCGTTTGTCTTCTAGGTAGACGCCGTCGGCTTGCTTGCAGATGATCCCATCGCATCCGGCGCCCTCATATTCGACGAACCATCTTTCCGCTTCCTCAAAACTGGAGGTGGCCGGGGTCAGGTGCCATGGAAACTCGAGGCCCTGGAACAGATTCCCCAGCCGTGTGCGCCGCTCGAGGTATGGCACCGATCGAAGATCCTCACCCCGGTCTGCGAGGAGGTCGAATGCGACGAGTTCGGCCGGGATCTCCTCTGCAAGCATGGCGATGCGGGAGGCCGCCGGATGGATCCGCAGTTGCAGGGTGTCGAACTCGGTCACTCCATCGGCGACGATCACCACCTCACCGTCCACGACGGTCCCGGCAGGCAGTTGGGCCAGCGCCGGCTCGAGTTCGGGAAAGTACCGCAGCAGCGGCTTGCCGTTCCGGCTGTCGAGACGTGGTTCGGAGCCTCCCCAGGCGATCATCCGGAACCCATCCCACTTGGGTTCGTAAACCCATCCGGGCGGACGCGGTGGGTCCTCCTTCACCTTGGCTTTCATCGGTTTCAACGGCGGGTCGAACGGCCAGGCAGTCATGTCGAGCACGCTACCCGGCGGGTCGCGCCGGTGCCGACCCATCAGCCGTTTTCGATCGAGACCTCAATCCTGGTCGGCACCGTTTGCAGCGCATCGACCACCGACAACGAGTACTTCCGACCGCGGTTGTCCAAACCGACGGCGTCGCCCGGGAGAGTGAGATCAAACGTTGTGGAAACTTCGCCGTGCAAGCGCATTTCAACGACCAACTCCCCTGCCCAGACGCATGTCGTATCCGGCGGGCATCTGGAGTCTTCGAGGACTCGTGCAAACTGCAAGAACGTCCCCTCGAGATCAACCACATCTCCTTCGGCCATCCAGATGGATCCACCTTCGGAGGACCACGTTGCGACGACCGCGTCGGACAACCAGCCTCCGGGTTCTGGACCCGTCGATGGTGAGGGCGGCTGCGTCGACGAGGGAAAGACGACTCCGGATGTGGCCGGATGTGCATCCGCGGCACACGATGTAGCGATCGCGGCAGCGACCGTCAGGAGGACCAGCATGGGCTTCCGTGGCATGAAGCTTCGACGCTACCGGATGTGGTTCGGTTTCCGGCGACCACCATCAGCTAGGAAAGGAAGCCGTGCCATACTCGACGGTAGAAACCGAAGAGGTCTAACCCATGCAGTTCCTGAATGATCGAAGGCCGTCGCACGACCTCACCTACTCGGACGTCTTCCTGGCACCGAGCTACTCAAATGTGGCCTCTCGGATGCAAGTGGATCTGACTACTCCGGACGGCATCGGCACAACCATTCCGGTGGTTGTTGCGAACATGACCGCCGTGGCGGGCCGACGGATGGCCGAGACTGTGGCCAGGCGCGGCGGGGTCGCCGTATTCCCCCAGGACATTCCGGCCGAAGCAATCGCAGACATGACCTCGGCTGTGAAACGCAGTCACCTCGTATTCGATACGCCGATCACGCTCCACCCGACGGATCGCATCATCAACGCACTCGATCTGATGCACAAGCGATCCCACGGCGCGGTGATCGTGGTCGACGACGCTCACCGACCGGTGGGCATCTTCACAGAAATCGACGGCGAAGGGTTCGACCGTTTCACGCCACTGGCGGATGTCATGAGTTCGCACACGATTGCCATCTCCGACAAGTTGTCGCCCCCGGACCTCTTCAACGCGCTCAACGAGCGGCGCGTGCACCTGGCGCCGGTGATCGACGACGACGGGCGACTCTCCGGGGTGGTCACGGAAAAGGGCGCGCTGCGCGCAACTCACTATCGACCCGCGCTCGACCGCATCGGCCGGTTGTTGGTGGCCGCCGCCGTCGGTGTCAACGGAGACGTGGCTGCCAAGACGAGAACGCTCATGGAAACGGGAGCCGATGTCATAGTTGTTGACACCGCGCACGGTCATCAACAGAAGATGATCGAAGCGCTGGCCGCCGTTCGCTCGGTGAACGACGAGCTCCCGGTTGTGGCAGGGAACGTCGTAACCGCCGAGGGGACCAAAGACCTCATCAACGCAGGCGCAGATATCGTAAAGGTCGGGGTTGGACCGGGAGCCATGTGCACAACGCGGATGATGACCGGGGTAGGACGCCCGCAGTTTTCGGCGGTGGTGGACTGCGCCGCCGCAGCCAGGGCGGCCGGGAAGCATGTTTGGGCCGATGGCGGGATCCGGCATCCTCGCGATGTCGCGCTGGCCATCGCGGCCGGAGCAGCCAACGTCATGATCGGATCCTGGTTCGCCGGCACGTTTGAATCTGCCGCCGACACACTCCGGGACTCAGATGGCCGGCTCTACAAAGAGAACTACGGGATGGCTTCCCGGCGTGCCGTCACCTTTCGCTCACGCGCCGAAACTGGATTCGAGAGGGCGCGCAAAGAGATGTTCGAAGAGGGAATCTCGCAATCGCGCATGTACCTGGATCCAAGAACGCCGAGCGTTGAGGACATCCTCGACCGCATCGTGACCGGAGTACGATCCGCAAGCACCTACGTCGGAGCAACGACGATCGATGAGTTCCACGAGCGGGCCATCGTCGGAGTCCAGTCATTCACCGGGTACACCGAAGGGCAGCCGATACCGGAAAGCTGGTAGCCGGTTGCGCCTAGCGTCTCCGACGCCTCGCTCCGGACCCCGAACCGCCAAGCAGAGTGCCGGCGCCGAGCACGAACCCGAAGTTGTACCAGCCACCGCTGTTGAAGACTTCGTAGACGTTCACGTTGTCGCTGAACAGCGAGACGATGAACGTGATGGGAAGGATGATCCCGTGCCACAACCCAGTCCAGAAACCTGCGACCTCACCGTCTGCCGGTGCCAAATCGACCTGCGGATTAGCGCCGGCTGCACATGCGGACAGCAACAGAACCAGCAGAATCACGATCCCTACTAAACCTCTTCGTTTCACGATGACCTCCTGCGGGGGATCCTATCGAAGCGCCTTCACCCAGAAGTCGTCTGCGCATGGATCCAGTCCACGGCCGTTTCCACGGTCGAAAAGACCGAGGTGGGCACGTCGGCCTTGTCGACAAGTTGATAGGTACGGAACATCGTCAGAAAGGTCGGATCTGAAACCACGACCGCCCGGCACACCGGCGGCGTCATACCACCCATCAGGAGTTCTCGTATCGACCGATTCACGTAGGGGATCTTCACGATCTCCACCAGCACTGGCACCTGAACTGAGCCGACCAGCTCATTTCGCACGGCGAGGAACTCCGCAACTGTCTCCGTGGTCGGCGCTCTATCGAAATCAAAGACTGCGTGCAGAATGCCGTCCGATCGGAGTTCCACGGATCCGGTTTTGGTGAAATGAGTCTCGCCCATTACACGATTCTACGCGTTGCCCGGGAACTAGTTCTCACGGGATTCTTAGGGCGCATTCACCCGCCGTTCAGCTCGTCGATCAATACTGACTGCAATAGGAGGTAGGCACACGTCATGAGGAAACTACTGATCGGATCCATCGCTCTTCTTTCGGCCGGACTGCTCGCAGTGGCCGGTTTCGCGCTGTTGGGACCGGATGGTGCTCAAGCGCAGGAGAAAAGCGAGCCATCCAGTGAGTACCGATTCACCCCGCTCGACGAGGTTCTGGACGAACTGGTCGATGAGAAAGTCATCGATACCGAGCAGGCCGACGCCATCCGGCAGCGGATGGGTGACAGAATGGCCGGTGGTTTCCGCTTTGAGGGCGAGGGGCCTCACGGGCCGATGGGATTCGGCTTCATGGAGGGACTCCCCGAAGGTTTCACACCGCCGTCCGGACCTCCCGGGACTCCCGAATTCGATGCCTGGCTCGACGAGATGAAGTCGCTGATGGGTGACGACTTCTTCGGCGGCCACATGTTCGGTTTCGATGGGGATCTACCCGAGGGCGGATTCTTCGGCCATGGCCCCGGTCGAATGGGTCCCGGCATGATGGGAGATGGCTTCCATCACTTCGGTGATATGAACATCGAAGACTTGCAGGGGTTCATCGACGACATGGCTCAGCGGTTTGGCGGGGAGGTCCCCGACCACGTACAAGACATGATCGACCACCTTCGCGAACAGATTTCCGAAACCTCCGGAGCCGAAACCAGCTTCGACGCATAGCAAAGCCAACCTCCCTCCCCCAACCATGTGGGGCCGGTCCTCGACCGGCCCCACATCCAATTCTCCAGAGTTTTCTCGGCAATACTGTCGTTCCCCACGCGCAACAGCATTGCTGAGAATCGGGAGCTCAGTTTCTCGGCAATGTTGTTGTTCCCCACGCGCAACTGCATTGCTGAGATTCCCCTTGACGACTGTTTTGAACTTTCGGTAATATCTGAAAGATATGAACACACGAAACGTCGAGTACGCCGAGCACGTGGGGAGGTACTGGTCGGACCGCGGCGGCAACCGCGCCCAGGGCAAGCTGATCGGCTGGCTCTTGATCTCTGATCCACCCCACCAGTCTTCGAAACAGCTCCAGGAAGCGCTGCACATGAGTGCCGGCACGATCTCCGGCAACGTCCGCGTCCTGGAACAGATCGGGCTCGTTGAGAGAGTCACGTTTCCAAAGGATCGCGCTACCTACTACCGGGTGGCCACCGACGGGTGGGAGTACCTCCTCGACGAGAAGCGCATCGGCATGACCGGACTCCGCAAGATCGTGGATGAGGGTCACAACGTCCTCTCGGGCGCCCCGCCCGAGCAACACCGCCGGATGGAACGACTGGCTGAACTACTCGATTTCATGGATGTCGAAATGGCCGCGCTCGCGCAGCGCTGGCATGCACGGAAGGAAGCCCGATGACCACCAACGGCAACGCAATCGAGGTTCGTGACCTCTCTTTCGCCTACGGCGACATACAGGCCGTGGACGGGGTGAGCTTCTCGGTCGCGCCCGGGGAGATCCTCGGCTTCCTCGGCCCAAACGGTGCAGGGAAGTCCACGACCATCAAGATGCTCACCGGGCAACTCCATCCCGATTCAGGCTCGATCTCGGTGCTCGGCATGACCATGCCCGAACAGACACTCGACATCCAGGCCCGCATCGGTGTCTGCTTCGAGGAAAAGAACCTCTACGAGAACATGTCCGCCCGCGAGAACCTGGACTTCTTCGCTCGCCTCTACGGCATCAAGAAGATGGACTTCGACCCGTTCCTGCGACGCGTTGGACTGATCGACCGTGCCGACGACCGGGTCGGCAACTACTCAAAGGGTATGCGCCAGCGGCTCATGATGACCAGGGCAATGATCAACAGCCCCGACATCCTGTTCCTCGACGAACCGACCGACGGCCTCGACCCCGTCTCGTCGCAATCGGTGCGCAATGTGATCAAAGCTGAAGCAGAACGCGGCGCGTCGGTCATCCTCACCACCCACGACATGCACGAAGCGGACCAATTGTCCGACCGGGTTGCCTTCATCAACGATGGCAGGATCGCGGCGCTGGACACCGCGGAGAATCTGAAACTCGAGCACGGCCAGCGCACGGTTCGAATTCGCTCCCGTGACGGCGGGGTAGGTGTCGATGAACGGGTAATCAGCCTCGACGAGGCAAACGCGGGAGACCAGATCCGTGACGCCGTTTCCGTTGAAGGCCTGATGACGATCCACACAGAGGAAGCGACCCTGGAAGACATCTTCATCAAGCTCACCGGCCGGGAGTTGAGCGCATGACCCAAACCGAAACCTCGCCCAGGGCGCCGGTTTCGCGTGCGACGATCATCGGCACCATCATTCGCAAGGACTTCCAAGCGTTCTTGAGAGACCGCTTCTACCTGTATATGTCCATCATTGGCCTGGTGGCGTATGTCGCCATCTTCTGGGTGCTACCCGACAGCGTCGATGAGGACATCACAATCGGGGCGACCGGAGCCGGAATCGAGAACCTTCTCCAGCAGGCAACCGGGGCCGAAGCCGGGGGGTTGACCATAGTCGCGTTCGATTCCCGCGAGACGCTCATGACCGCGGTCGAGGAAGGCGATAAAGACGTCGCGCTCGGATTGGCTTTCCCCGATGACTTCTTCGGGGCGATCACCGCCGGAGAGCCGACGACGGTCAGCATCATGGCAACGGCGGAGGTCCCCGACGAGATCCGAACCGCTATGGACTCGTTCATCCGGGAAGCAGCATTTGCCATCAGCGGCAGCCCGCTGCCGGTCGATTACCAGGAAGAGATTCTCGGAAAGGACCGCCTCGGCGACCAGGTATCGCTGCGGGAGAAGTTCCGGCCGATGCTGGCCTTCCTCGTGCTGCTGATCGAGATGATGTCGCTGGCGGGCCTCATCGCCAGCGAGATGCAGAACCGGACCGTCACCGCAGTGATCACCACACCGGCGACGCTGGCGGATTTCCTAACCGCCAAGATCATCTTCGGTGCCCTGCTGGCCTTCAGCCAGGTGGTCCTGCTGCTCATCGCCATCCAATCACTCGGCACAGCCCCGGTCTTGATGTTGACGACACTCCTACTGGGGTCCTTGATGGTGACCGGGTTTGCACTGATCGCCGGCGCGTTCGGCAAGGACTTCATCAGCGTCCTCTTCTGGAGCATGCTGTTCATGATTCCCATGCTGATCCCGGCCTTCGGATTGCTGTTTCCAGGAACAGCGTCACTGTGGATCAGGGCGATTCCCAGCTACGGGCTTGTTGAAGCCATCACCGGAACCACCTCTTACGGCGAGGGATGGGCAGAAGCGTTGCCCAATCTGGGACTTGTCCTGGCGTGGACGGCGGTCGCCTTCATCGCCGGACTGACAATACTGAGGAGAAAGGTGCAATCGCTATGAACCCTTCCAAAGGCTGGCTCATCATGCGGAAGGAACTCCGCATGGGACCGCGTTCTCCTCTGTTTCTCTACGCGCTGATCCTGCCGATCGTGATGACGTTCGTCATCGTCGGGGTATTCGGGTCACTGTTCGCTCCGAGTCCTCGCCTCGGCATTGTCGACGAAGGTACCTCGACGATCGTCACGGCGGCGCAAGATCTCGAGGGTATCGAGGTGACCACGATGTCATCGGAGGACACTCTCAGGAGAATGGTCGAGGCGAATGACCTCGATGCCGGCCTCGTGCTGACGCAAGGCTTTGACGCCGCGGTGAGAAATGGATCTCAACCTGCACTGCAGTTCTACGTCGGAGGCGAAAGCCTCGCCTCGAATCGGATCATCTTGCAGGTGACCACCCTCGATCTCGTACGCGAGGTCGCCGGCCAGCCGGCCCCGGTCGAGGTCGATGTCGTCACGATTGGTGACGCCGAGGCCGTGCCCATTGCCAGCCGGATGGTGCCGCTGCTGATGATCTACGCGGTGGCGATCTCTGCCGCATTTGTCCCGGCTGCATCGATAGTCCAGGAGAAGGAGAAAGGCACGATCAACTCCGTGTTGGTCACACCGACCACGGTCAACGACTTCCTGGCCGGCAAAGCCGGTCTCGGCATCGTCCTCGGCATGGCAACCGGCATCATCACGCTGTTACTCAACAATGCATTCGGCAGCCACCCGATCACGCTGACGGTCGTTCTGCTGATTGCTGCAGTGATGATGGCCGAGATAGGCCTGATCCTGGGCATCTTCGCCAAAGACTCCAACATGCTGTTCGCGCTCATGAAGTCGGGCGGGATTCTGCTTTTCTACCCGGTTGTTTTCTACATCTGGCCGAATCTGCCTCAATGGATCGCCAAGATTGCGCCGACCTACTGGTTCCTCCAGCCGATCTTCGAGGTCGGTGTCAAAGACGCTTCGTTCGGCGACATCTGGATCCAGCTTGTGATCGCGCTGGTCTGGATCGCCGTGCTCTTTCCCGCGGTGCTCGCCATGGCGAAACGACTGGAACAGAAGGTGGCGATCGAAGCCTGAGCCGCTCTCTTTCGGTTGGCAGTCAGACGCTTTGATGGCGTCCAGCGGTGCCGGTTTGATTGAAACACGAGCAACCCGCGCAGGCTACGGTTCCGGCCATGATTTCATTCTTCGCGACACTCCGAGCCTTCGTAGTAGCCGTCCGCCGGGGCTTGGCGGACCCGCACTTCCGGGCGCTGGCATTCCTGGTTCTCATGCTCCTCTTCACCGGGACCTTGTTCTACTGGCGCTTCGAAGACTGGACGCTGCTCGATTCCCTCTACTTCTCGGTCATCACGCTCACGACGGTGGGATACGGCGATCTTGCTCCGACCAGTGCCCCGACCAAGATCTTCACGATCGTCTACGTGCTGCTCGGCCTGGGAATACTCGTGTCGTTCCTGAGCATGGTTGCCGGAAATGCCGTCGAGGCCCGCGTCGAACGCCGCGAAAGTAAGAAGCCGAAGAGCGACGGCGCGTAGCGCCCGTGTTCGGGTTGGTCCGACGGTAACCTGTCGGCGTACCGGCAGATCGAAGTGGAACCGTGGACGCTGAGACAACCCGCAATCTGATCGGCAGCGGCGTGCTGCTGGCCTTCACCGTCGCCCTGCGGTGGGTTGCCGTCAAATACGTGAGGCGTCAGGACTGGGCCTCACCCCAGATCGGCCGCCGCTGGATCGTCCAGATTCGCAACGCTGCCTTCCTTCTCATGGCCATCGGCCTCGTGTTCATCTGGGCGGCCGAACTTCGAGCGGCGGCGATCTCCCTCGTTGCGCTGGGGGCGGCGTTTGTCCTCGCCACCAAAGAGCTGATCATGTGTGTCAGCGGCGCCCTGGTCCGCACCAGCAGCAGAAGCTTCACGGTCGGAGACAGCATCGAAGTGGGATCGGTCCGCGGCGTGGTGATAGACCACACTCTGTTGGCAACCACCATGCTCGAGATTGGTGCTGCTCACAGCCGAACCGGTCGCACGATCACCGTCCCGAATAGCGTTTTTCTGAATACAGCGGTGCTCAATGAGACGTCGGGCCACGACTACGTCCTGCACGCCTTTACGGTGACTGTTCCCCGCGCAGATTGGCCAAAGGCCGAGAGTGCGTTGCTGGCGGCTGCGCGGGACCGGACTTCCGCCTATCTGGATGAGGCGCGGAACCACATGGACGAACGTGCCCAACTCCACTCGCTGGATCTGCCGTCGGTCGATCCGGTCGTGGTGGTGGAGAGCCGGGGTGCCGGCGACGTTGCACTCACGGTGCGGGTGCCGACTCCTGTTGACCAGAAGGGTCAGGTCGAGCAGGACATCATGCGGTCCTGGCTGGGAGAGGTTCAATGACCTGGATCACCGACAACCTGGGAATCTCGACCGACATGCAAGGAAAGATCCTTGCCTCATTTATCGTGCTGGTCGTACTGTTCTCTGCCCGCTTTCTGATGTTGCGCAGCGTTCACCAGCGGGTCGATGACAGTGAAGCTGCGTACCGGACTACCAAACTGACCACCTATTCGGTGACGATCATCGGCATCCTCACCTTGTCGTGGATCTGGCTGGACGCTTTCGACAATGTTGCAACCTACTTGGGACTCGTCTCTGCCGGTATCGCCATCGCTCTCGCCGACGTCCTCAAGAACATGGCGGGATGGATCTATCTGCTCACCCGGCGACCGTTCAAAGTCGGCGACCGGATCGAGATCAGCGGCCTGAAAGGTGATGTCGTCGATATCCGTCTCTTTCGTTTCTCGCTGATGGAAGTTGGCAACTGGGTGGATGCCGACCAGTCGACGGGCCGCCTCGTTCACGTGCCGAACGGGAATGTCTTCACCACACCAATCGCCAACTACACGGAAGGATTTCAGTTTGTCTGGCACGAACTTCCCTTCCTGGTGACATTCGAATCAAACTGGCGAACGGCCGAGGAGATCCTCAGGACTGCCTTGCAGAGACATGCCCCGAAACTCGACAACGAACACGAAATGCAGATCCGGTCGACTGCGCGCAGATATCAAATCAAGATCGGGGCGATCACGCCGATCGTGTACCTAACCGTCAGAGACAGCGGGATTCTGCTGACGGGGAGATTTCTCGTCGATGCGCGAGCACGACGTTCCACAGAGGAGCACCTCTGGAAAGCCATCCTCGACGCCATCGTCGATGACCCGACGGTTGAACTCGCCTACCCGACCGTGCGCACCTACTTCGAAGGCGCACTGCCAATCCGACAGGAACCGACGACCCCGAGCGCGTAGGATTCGAGTTCGAAGGAGGACATCTTGACCGACACACCGAAACCTTCCGGCCAGCCACCCAAGGCCAAGCGCGAGGTCGACGCTCGCTGGCTGCTCCGAATGAGCGCCATCGTGATTCTCCTCGGGGCCTTTGTCACGTTTGCACTTCAGAACTCGGAGTCCATCGAAGTCGAGTTCCTCTCATGGTCGTTTGAGGCACCCCAAATAATCCTGTTGATCGGATCGGCCATTGCCGGAATCCTCATCTGGGAACTGGGCGGATTCGTCAGGCGCCGCAAGCAAAAAGATGGCTAATCGGTCTCCTGAGAATCGCTCGATGTAGTTTCGGGTCCCGAGACTATGTGCCAAACGGTCCGGGCCGGAGTGAGGGTCAAATGTACGAAAGAGGCCAGGCCCTTTCCAACGGCCCGGTCGAGACGGGGGACCCGCGGTCTCCCGATGAAGCCCCGCCTTGCAAAGTAGAGCCAGAGCCCCAGGCCGGTCACTCCCATGATCCCGAGCAGCACAAAGTATCCGTACTCCCAATCAAGCTCGGGCATGTTTGCGAAGTTCATGCCGTAGATCCCGGCCATCAGACCTAGCGGCAGCACAATCGCCGCGAAGACCGTCAACACCTTCATGACCTCATTTGTGCGCTCACCGACCGTCGCCCGGTATGTCTCGAGCGCGGAGGCCAACAGCGACCGGGCGGATTCGAGCTCCTCGAGGGCACGAAGACAGTCGTCGAACGTACTGTCCAGCGTCCTGATGGCCAGATCGCTCACGATGTAGCCACCGTTTGAGCGTGCCATTGCCCTCAAGACATCTCGCTGCGGAATCAGCACGCGGCGTAGCCGCACGACGTCACGGCGAAGCGCCTGGATCTGCTCGACCACCAGCGGGTCGCCGCCAATGGCCATCACCTCGAGCCGATCTACCTCACCGTCGAGAATGTCCACGAGCACCCGCATCCGGCGCATGAACATGTCAAGCAGGACTGCCAGGAATCCGTCCGGCCGGTTGGCCCGCTCGTCACCTTCGAGTTGTGCCATCGCGTCGAAGCCGGGAGATGCCTCAGGACGCACTGTTACGAGGAAGTCCGCGCCGAGAAAGGCATCCACTTCTACCGTACGGAGTCGTTGTGTGTCGACAGATGGAGTGTGGGCAATGACGAACAGGTAGCCCTCTCTGGGCTCGAGGTTGGGAAACTCCGTTTCTTGTAGGACGTCCTCAACGTCGAGGCGCTCCAAACCGAACTGCTCGGCCAGCAGCGCAACGTCGGCTGCAGAGGGAGCGACGACGTCGACCCATACCCAGCCCTCACGCCCGCGCAGCTCCGCGAGGTCGGTATCGGGGCCGAGGAGACGTGGTGCCGCGCTGCCGGTGCTGTGGTGAAGTTCGATCATGTCCAATCGCCTCCTTCCGGCGGATAGAAATCCCGGTATCTCACTTCGGCCTCCCTCCAAGGTACGAACGGCCGGGATCGACCGCGAACCGGCGCCGGATGGCCTGTCGCCCGAGCAGCATGCGGAATCCCATTGTGTCCCTGCTCGTCAGCGTCACCTCGATAGGCCAGATCTGGTCCATCAGTTCCAGATCTGTAACGATGACCGGACGGATTTCATGATGACCGCCCGAACTCGTGATCTTGCGATGGTCGACCACGACTGCTTCGACTCGAATCGATGGACTCGATCGCCGCTGCAAAGGGTGGATATCGAACACGGCGATCTCCTCGCCCGCCTGCCGCTCGATCCGCAGACCGTAGGCGTGCAGTGCAGACGATCGTGCGCCCGTGTCGACCTTTGCCTTGATCGCGGGGACGCTGAGCACGGGTAGGCGTATCCATTCTCGCCACCCGATGATCTGTAGCGGCGGTTTCCGACTCACGTATCCTCCACCCGCTGAGACTCCTTTGCCCGAATCAGATTACGCCTGCGTTCAGTCGAACAGCGATAGCTCGTCGCCCGCCCGACCTTCGAGCGGCAAGTAGGCAGGCACCGAATGATGGGGCGTATCGAGGTACACCTTGGCTTCCGGTGCCTGGGCGAACTTGCCGTGACTCCAACGAACCTCGATGTGTCCGGCGACAGAAGATTCGCCGCCGGTCCGCCGGTTCAGGTAGATCGCCTCCCAGCTCACGATCGGTTGACCGCGTTCGGCTTCACCCCATTGCCGGAATGAGAGGAACTCATGGGACGCTCGCAGGTCCCACGGGGTCTGGACGCGATAGGCAAGCGAGTGGCCGTCCGCCGACTCTCCGAGAACGAAATAGGGAGCGGATTGGAGTCGGAGCAGCCGCCAGACCATCTGTTCCCGCAGGAGCTTCTTGCCAAGGCTCTCCTGCCACCGTGCGGAAGAACCAGTCGCCGCCGCGGTGGCGAACTCCCTGTACGCCCCCTTTGCATTGCCGACCAGGTTGCGCGGCAAGGTTCTCTTGAGCACGATCCGGTGCGACTTGGTCAGATCGGTTGCCAGGGCAGGCAGTGAAGGGTCCGGGACGAGGCGCCGGCACTCGTCGTAGAGCCGTTGGTAGGCGGCGCCGGCAACCGTTGCGAACCAGTCGTCGTTGTCGGACTCCCCGCCGAACAGGCCGGTGGGCGACGAGTTTGTGAGGATGTTCGAACCGTATTTGCACGATACGAGGTAGACGTGGTCGACGCGCAGGTCGGCCGGGATCTCCTCGTACCCGGGTGGGCGGTGGGCACCCTTCCACTCGACGATCCATGGCGGGCGGCCGCGCAGCCCCTCATTGGCGGCTGCAAACCGGACGCCGTTGCGCCATGCCGTGTCGAACAGATCCCGGTGCAAACCGGACTGATAGGCAGAAGCCAAACGGTCGTAGACGTCTCCTTCAACGTTCTCAAACGCCGGCGGCCGCATCCCGATGGCGTGGCCGAGATTCGGATACCCGAACATGCCGAGCCCGGTGACGATCTCGGTGATCTCGGTGCGAAGAGCCGGCACGATCAGGCATCCCGGAAGAGACGCTTGAACTGGAGCTGTGCGCCGATCAGCTCACTCGGCAGCTCACCGCGCCCGTAGACCGGCAGGAAGGTGTAAACGTCGACGGCCACCCCGGACAGCTCCATCCAGGTGACCACCGCGTCGCCCCAACGTTCATCGAGCAACGCCCTGCGTAAGTCGCCGGCACCCTCCTCCGACAGTTCGGCCGGGTCGGTATCTGCTACCAGTTCGAGAGCCAGCAGGCGCTGGAGCACGTCGATATCTTCTGCAAGGAAAACCGCCGGAGGGTCGAACCGCACGACCGCGTAGGCAACCCCGTTCATTCGTCTTCGGCGTCGTAGTACCGGGCGAGCTGCTCATCCCGGCGGGCGGCCAGCTCTTCGTCCGTCCAGAATCCGGGCAGCTGTTCGACGTGACCCTGCGCGTACTGTTCGAGGCGGCCGACGCCTTCGCTATCGAACATTTCGACGGCATCCCACACGTTGCCGGGCCCGACGGCATGCAGTGCTTTGTCCCCGTCGCTGCCGGGTCTTGGCAGGTTGGAGGTCACGATCAGGAGCCGGGCTTCCTCGTCCAGCGACTTGAGTACGTGGGCGCGGCCGAGGGTCTTCCAGAGTGTGTCCGTGCGCAGGAGACCTGGACGGGCCGTGGTGAATGCACCGGAAACGTCGACCAGGAACTCCCTATCACCCTTCCCATCCACGACGCGGAAGTTGAAATGAACGCCCGACTTCGGCAGTTTGTAGGCCTCATCGATGACCTCGAACCCAGCCTGTTCGAGCACCTGCCTGGCCAGATCCTGCGCCTTCTTGCCCTCGCGGCTGGCCCGACGCTGGAAATGGTCGGCACGTTCCTCCGGTGTGAATTCGGGAGGAAGGTCGAGCGCCAGTCGCTCCTGGTGGGCGTCCTCTTGTTCCTCGTAACGCCGGTATCGTTTCTTCTCGGCCCGATACCGTGCCTTGGCCGTTTCGATGTAGTCGGGGTCGAGGTCGTAGCCGACGCCACGCCGCCCGGTGCGCGCCGCGGCGACGAGAGTTGTGCCCGACCCGAGGAACGGATCGAGAATGAGATCGTTCTCGAACGTGTAGAGCTCGATCAAGCGCCGCGGCAACTCCACGGGATATGGGGCCGGATGCTGCACCCGGCGGGCGCTCTCGGCATCGATGCGCCACACGTCGAGGGTGGCCTCCATGAACTCGTCGACCGGCATGGTGTTTTCGAATGGATAGCCGTCCTTCTCACGCTGCTGACGGGAACGGGCTCGGTCGAAACGCCCCTTGGAAGCTACGATCACCCGCTCGGTCACGTCTCGCAGAACCGGGTTGGTGGCCTTGTTGAACGAACCCCAGGCGACAGATCCGGACGCTCCCTCTGCCTTTTGCCAGATGATCTCACCGCGCAGCAGCAGACCGAGGTCGTCCTGCAGAATCCTGATCACATCGGCCGACAGGCTTCGGTATGGCTTGCGGCCCAGGTTGGCGACGTTGACCGCGATTCGCCCGCCGGGTTCGAGGGTTCGTTTGCACTCGGCGAAGACGTCGCGCAGCATCGCCAGGTACTCGACGTAGGAGTTCGGAACCTGCGGCCGGCCGATCTCTCCGACTCCGATGATCGCTTGTTCGTACTCCTTTCCTACGAAGTACGGCGGCGATGTGACCACGAGCGCAACGGAACGATCGGGAACGTGTGCCATGTCCCGGGCGTCGCCGAGAATGCAGGGTGGGTCCGGCAATGCCACTTGCAGCGGTCCGAGAGTGTCGTCTTCGGATAGCTCGGGCGGGCTGAACCGGGCGTAGAAAGCCGACGCGTCGTGGTTCTCACGCCTGCCGACGCCGAAAGCCGACGTAGCCGTTCCACGATTCGCCTCGTTGGTCTCCGGTGCGGTGTACTCGCTCATCACATGGAACGATACCGGGCCGGGGTGACAGAATCCCGGACCGTGCTGAGTCAGGCGCGACCTGGTCTGCTGCTCCCGTCGTCCGACAGCATCCCGTACAGCAACACATCGATCAGTGCCGCGTACAGCTCCCTGGCCTGAATGCCGGATTCCCGCACCGCCGGAATGGAATGCGGGTTGACGAGTAGATCCCACACGACCCCTTCGACGAGATCCTTCCTGACCCCCGGGCGCAGCCGGCCCGAGCGTTCGGCTAGTCCGAAGATCCACGAGATGAGCCGGTGAGCAACTGCGTCTCGATGATCCGCATACTCTGCGGCCAGCGCCGGATAGAGCTTCTCCAGTTCGTCCCGGTGAACGGGGAGATCGATGGCCGGCTGCTCGGCGATCCTCTCCCCGATTGCGCCCAGTACGCCTTCGACCGTCAGACCGTCGGAGGAAACCAGGTCTCGCTGGAGCCCCTCGAGTGCCTCCATCGGAGCGAAGAAAGCCGCTCTGACCAACGTCTCGCGGTCGGCGAAGTATCGATAGAGCGTGACCCTCGAAACTCCCGACCGCTCGGCGACTTCATCCATGGAGACCCGCCGGATGCCCTGGTCGACGAAGAGCTGGATCGCAGCTTGCAGGATCCGATCTTTCGTTGACACGGCCTCGACTCTCATGATACAAATATAACGAGATCTGTATCAGTTGACAAGACCTGGATATTCACGAGATCCGAATCCGGAGTTCGCAGTGACCGCCCTAATCCGCTTCTTCTCAGCCGCAATCCGGCGCGCCCCGATCGTGGTGGTAGTCGTCGGCATAGCCATCACAGCCACACTCGCTGCCTTCATTCCCCAGGACGAAATCGCACCGACCATCGAGAGCTTCGCCCCGGACGCTTCCGAATACACAGCCCTTCTCGACGTTCAGGACCGCTTCGCGTCGACGAGTCGATCGCTGCAAGTGCTCGTCGAATCCGACACCGGGGACGTGATGACCGCCGATGCCTTACGTGCCGTCGCCGCCGCCGAGGCCCGGCTCAGAGCAAGTTCGGCCGCTCAGTATCTCGCCGATCGTCCGGCAGGGCCGATCATCTCCTACCTGACTCCGGCCATCCGGGCAATGGAGTTCCTGGGAACGCCACTCGACACCGCCGACGACGCAACCGTTCGGCAGATGTATCAAATGGCGTTGGGGCAGATGACGCCTGACGAGACCGATCAGGTCCGCTCTCTGCTTCCTTCCTCGGTTGAAGGCCCGGTACTCGGCACGGTCGATTCGGGCCTCATGGTCGTCTTCCTCGATACCTCCGGGTTGGACTCATACGAAGAACTGGAAGAAGTCCACCGCAGTGCCGCCGCCGCCGTCGAAGGAGCCGGAGGCGGTGCAGTCAGCCTGTCTGCGTTCAGCTTCGAGCTGTTGTTCTCGGACACAACCTTCCGCGACGAAGTCCGGGGACTATTCCTGCTCGCCACGCTGGTCATCATGGGCATCCTCGCCGTGGTCTTCTGGGTACGGCCCGGTTCTCGGGCGGGAGTCGGCGGCGCGATACGGCGGACCGCGGCGGACGTCGCTCTGGCCTTGATGGGGATCGGTATGGCGATCGCCTGGATGATGGGGGCAGGTGTGCTGCTCGGCCCTCGCTACCTCGGGTTGATCGGCCGATCGAGCGAGTTGCTCCAGGCTCTGCCGATCCTGCTCGTGGGACTGGGGGTCGACTACGCCGTTCACCTGACCGCCCGCTACCGCGGCGAGATCGGGACGGGTAGAAGCGTTTCGGGTGCGGCCGGACGGGCCACGGCAACGGTGGGTATCGCCCTGGTTCTCGCCACACTGACGACTTCTATCGGGTTCCTGACCAACGTCGTCAACCCGGTTCCGGCTCTGCGTGACTTCGGCATCATGGCCGCGGTCGGCATCGCGTCGGCATTCCTGGTCATGCTCACGTTCGTTCCTGCGGTCCGCCTCTTGCTCGACCGCCGGGCGGAACGAAGAGGCACGCTGCCGGTGGGGCGGCTCGCCGGCCAGGAGAAGCGCTGGATCACCCGTGGTTCCGGCGCCACGGCTGTGCTGGCCGAACGGCATCCTGTCATCGTGCTTGCAACGACAGCGCTCCTGGCGGGCGTCGGGGTATTCGGCCTGGTCAACCTCGACACCGAGTTCAGTTCGACGGCTTTCATCCCGGAGGACGCTCAGATTCTCCAGACGTATGCGACGCTCGGAGACAACTACGAATCCGGCTTTGGAGAAGTCACCGACGTTCTCATCGAAGGCGACGTGCTGACTGCGGACACTCACAACGCCCTGGCGGCTGCACTCGCCGGCCTGGAGAACGATGAGTACGTTGTACGGCAAGGCGACCGGGCGGCCGCACTGAGTCCGATTTCGGTGCTCGCTGGTTTGATGGGTAGCAACGAGTTTGCCGGTGCGGCGACCGAACTGGGCCTCCAACCGGACATGACCGTCCGCAGCGACGCAGACGTTGCCGCGCTCTACGCGGCCGCAGCTGCCCGAGATCCGGCCGGCATGGCTCGGGTTCTCTCCGCGAACGATCCACCGGCGATCAGGGTGGCGATCTCCACCAATGCTGGAGAGGGCTTCGCAGCGGAACTGGACGAAGCGCTCGCCGCCGACTTCGCACCTGTGGCGACACTCGACGGTGTCACGGCCGTCGCAACCAACGAGCACATCATCGTCACCGTCGTTATAGATGCCCTCAACTCGTCGCAGATTTCCTCGCTGGCCATCACCCTGGTGGCCGCCATGGTGCTGCTGACCGGAGGATTCTGGTTCGAATGCCGCCGGCCGATGCTCGGTGTGATCACCATCGCCCCCGTAATCGTCGTCGTGCTGTGGACCTACGGAATGATGGCGGCCAGCGGGATACCGTTCGGTCCGGTCACCGCCACCACCGCCGCGCTGGCGATCGGAATCGGCGTGCCGTACACGATCCACATCACCCACCGGTATCTCGAGGATCGGCAACGCTTCGACGATCCCGCCGCGGCGCTGCGTTCCACCACCGGCCATACAGGAGGCGCCCTGGTCGGGTCGGCTCTGACCACCATCGCCGGCTTTGCGGTGCTGATCAGTTCTTCCCTGACCGCTTTTCAGCAGTTCGGCATCGTCACCGCCTACGCAATCGGCTTCGCGCTGCTCGGATCCGTCATCGTGCTCCCGAGCCTGCTGGTGCTGTGGGACCGCTGGCACCAGCGACGGGGTGAGGAACCGGTAGAGAGCGTCTACATCGTCGAGGAACGACAATCGGTCGGCGTGTAACCCCTCGTTCTCGCGTCCGGGACTTCCCGTTTCCGGGCACGAGTCGACGCAGGAATGAGAGCTGCGGCGTGAATCGGGGCATTCGCCTCTACAACCCGCCGGATTTCTTCCACAGACTGGTTGATGTCGAGCCACGGAGGATTCATGGTCGCGGAAGGACGCAAGCTGGGAGGGGCCGGCTGGAACGTCTGGCGCATCTTCATCGGCGTCGCCTACCTGGCGGCTGCCGTCTTCAACACCGTCTATACGTTGCCGCGCAGCGACCAGCTGGACGGATACGCGGAAGGCGCCTGGTTCGGATTCCTGGCGGATTTCATGCGGGACGTGTTCATGCCCAACGGTGACCTGTTCATGACCCTCGTCATCTTGTTCGAGGTGGCCGTAGCGATCCTCATCCTCAGTCGCGGCCGGTACGTCGACGCAGGAGTCGCGGCCTCGGTCCTGTGGGTGGTGGTCATCCTGCCCTTCCTGGCCTGGCCGTACCTGCTGACCAACATCATTCTGGCCATCATGCAAGGGGTGATCTTGCTCCGCCGCTACGACACGGCCCTGTGGGATATGGTGCGAAGCGCCCCCGGGCCGAGACGCGCTACGCATCCGAACTGAGCGATGCAGATCTTTCTCGGAATCATCGTCGTCGCCTTGTCCCTTCTCTGTTGGGGTGGCCAGC
>JAHEDJ010000084.1 GCA_024641325.1 bacterium
CAATGTGTTTGAAGATCATATCTGTCGTCACAAAGTCGGGATTGCTCAGGTCCAACATATACCCGCACATATTGATGCTGGAGACGCCGCCGCTCCGGGCGATGGCCTGAATGACTTCATCGCTGATGCAACGCTGGTAGGGAGCCACGGCATAGGCCGGAGAGTGTGACGATATCACCGGCTGGGAGCTGACTTCAATGGCATCCAGCGAGGTGCGCTCACCCACGTGGGTGACATCCACAATCATGCCCCACTTGTTGTAGGCCTCGACCAACGCCTGACCGAACCCGGTCAACCCGCCGTCTTCTTTGACCATGCAGCCGTCGCCGGCAATATCGCGCGAGTTGTAGACCAACAGGCAGTAGCCGAAGCCCAACTGACGCATGATACCGATGCGGTCGAAATCCTGCTCGAAAGCTTGGATGCCCTGGTGAACGAGGGTAATGGCCAGCTTGCCTTCAGCCACCGCATCATGGATGTCCTTGGCGGTACGCACGATCTTGTACTTATCGGGGCGCTCATTGAGTTTGCTCAGATGCCATTCCCAGGCTTTGAGGGAATCCATAAAGGTGTGCATCCCGGAGTCTGCCGAGGGACACAGGCCGATGACTTTGAAACCGGTTGCCAGGCAATCGTCCATGTATGGGTGATATTGCTCATCTCTGATCTGTTGACCATCAACGCCCGCTATCGAGAGCAGAGTGTCCATCGTCATGGATTTCTTGACGATCTCCTTGGCACGATCTGAAGCAGGATACGGATTTTCAGTCATTTTGAATTCTCCATATTTGTTGGAATAAACAACAATATTAGAAACAAACTCACTGCTGTATGTGAACAGGAAGGCCAGCGTCTCGACCAAGTCGTCGAGCGATTCGACAAGGCGACCCGAGTCGACACTATCGCCAAGTACCGAACGCAACTGACGGATCTTGGTGTGCCACTCAACAAGGTCCCCACCACTGGCAACTCGATGACGCTCCTAGATCCAGCGACCCGCCAAGATTCGGCTCCTCACTCATCGCGTCGGTGTCGTACCCTCCGAGGCGGGGCCGGGTAAGTCCTGGAGACGGATCTTGTCGTGACGTGCATGAAGATCCTCGAGGAGACAGCGAGGTCCACCTCGCGCCTGGGGAATGCGAGATCTTCAGTGTTGGGATGTCGGGGACTCGCTGTGGTCACGGCTCGATCGCGGCTGGTTGTGCGTCGGTCGAGAGGGACTTGCCAACGGTGCTCACGTAGATCACCGCGACCACGAGTGAGGCGACGCCGTACGCCACGACGGCCGGCGCGGCGTCGGGCATCGCCTCCGTCGCGATCAACAACGCGACTGCGCCGCTGCGCTGCGACGTGAACAGGCCGAGCTCGATGCGCGACGCACCGTCGGGGCCGCCCAGCAGGTGACCAACTGCGGTGAAGAGCACTGCGGTCGCGAACAACAGGACGAGGGCGCCGATTCCGAAGTCCAGCACCGTGTCGAAATCACGCAAGATGATCACCAACAAGATGACAACGATGAGCTTGTCGGCGAGCCCGGTCAAGGGCCCGGTGATGAGATCTGCTGCGCTCGCCCACCACTGCCGGATGGCGACGCCTGCCAGGATCGGCGTGACAATGGCAGCCAGAACCGTTCCAGCGACGTCGAGGGATCCGATGTCGACGCCGTCGGCATCGATGGCGAAGCGGACCACGATCGGTGCCGCCACGATCGTCAGCAGGGCCAGCGTCACGAGGGCGCTGGTCGCGGCCATGACGTCACCGCCGACCTTCTCTGCGATCTTGGGAACCAGCCCATTGCCGGCCGCTGCAGCCGACAGCAGCAGGGCCACCTTGATCTCCTCGGGAACGTCCGTGAACACGGTGACCAGCACATAGGCAATCACCGGAGCGGCGACGAGCGTCGAGAAGATCCATACCGCGAGCTTGCGGGGTTGGCGCCACACCGAGAAGGCCTGCCCGAACGTCATCGCCAAGCCCATGCTGAACATCGTCAAAAACACCGCGAGCCCGATGCCCGCGTTGATCAGGTCGTTGATGACGACTGCGATGTCTTCGCCTTGCTCCATCTCGATTCAGCCTTTCGTCGGCACCTTCACGGTGGGCAACGTCGCACATCGCATCAACATCAACCGATGATCCTCCTCCCGCTCGTCAGCGGGCTGGGTCAGTTCCGCAACCCTACTAGGGACGACAAAGTCGCCAGACACTGGTGACGTGAGCCCAGCTGCGCCAACTGAGGGCCGTGTGGGCCTGCCAGCCTTGGTTTGCAGGAGACAACGGGACCGAGCCTGGACCATCGAATAGTCGTTACCGCAGCCGAACGCGCTGCTCGACAAATGCGACGCTCGATAGGAGTTCCCCGACGCACGATTCGACGACATCCTCGGCGGGCTGAAGAGCTCGACGTGACGGCCGCGCATCGTGTCTGGCCAACACCCGCCGCTGCATGACGGTTACCCACAGGAGCCCCTTCCACGGTCGGTGGGTGTGCCAGCCGGATACTGCCCGTGAGCGCACGACACACTGCGATACCCAACACTGCAACATCGGCTGGCCTCGCTGTAACGCAGAGCCCCACCGACTTCGGGACACCGACAGGTTCAGGGCGCCTGTTGCGATGAAGGCTGAAAGCTGAGCAGTTCTGCCGAGGTCGTTTCCACGCAGAACAGCACGCCTGACGGGATCAGCTCAGGAGCCTCGGGCTGTCGATGCGGCGGACAGCGCACGACCTCATCATCAGAGCGGCGGTCCCGACCCGCCCAAGGGAGTGACTCGGCCCGGCAGCGATACCACGGGTCGCCGATTCCAGACCGGTAGCGTCCTCCTGTCCTGTTCATCGTGCAAGGAGTGATCATGTTCAAACTGTTGTTGACGTTCGTGGTGGTGTTCCTGATCGCGACGCTCCCGGCGACCTGGCTGCTGATGTTGTTCCTCGGCAACGTCGGGGTCGGGGTCGGCTATTGGGGCACGCTGCCGCTGGGCATCTTGGTGTCGGCACTGCTCGGAAGCGCGTCGGCAACACAACTCGACTGAGCTGCGACGTGGCGCTCCTCGGGGAACGTGATCGGGCATGACTGATCCTGATCACGACGATGGTCGCTGGGATCCCCACCGTGGCGAGTTCCGTGACACGGTCCTGGCGATCAACTTCGTTGCTGATGCGGGCCGCCAGATGCTCGAATCGAGCACATCGGTCAGCGAGGTCATCGAACGCCTTCGACGGTTCCTGCCCGCGGTCGGGCTCGACGGCTGCTCGATGGATGCGACCCTCAGCTCGCTGATCCTGAGCTACTGGCAGCCCGGTCAAGCGCTTCCGCTCACGACGATGCGCGAGCTCGACGTGACGTCGCCTCGCCTGGAGCTGCTGTCGGGGACCGACGCGTTGCTCGACCGCGTCGAACGCGGCGACACCACACTCGTCGACGCTGTTGTCGAGCTCCGCGAGCTCGTCGACGCCCCACCCCAACGTGCCCGCATCAGCCAGGCGGCGTTGCTCGTCTCGGTGTTGGGATGGGTCTTGTTCCTCAACGGCACCACTGCCGTGACGGTTGTCGTCGCATTGGCCGCGACCGTGGTGACGTTCCCGGTCAGTCGTCTCGTGAGTCGGTTGCGGTTACCCACAACTGCGGCGACCTTTCTGATTGCGGTGCTGGTCGCTGCGATACCGAACCTCCTCGCCGCGGCCGGTCTGAGCCTGCGCCTCGGACCAGCGATCGTCGGGGCGCTGTTCATCTACCTCCCCGGCCGGGCATTCGTGTCGTCGGTCATCGACGGCATCGCGAACGCCCCGGTGTCGTCACTGGCGCGAGCAATCGAGGCCTTGCTCACGGCCGGGTTCCTGGCGCTCGGCATGCTCGTCGGGAACCGGATCGGAACGGGGTTCGGGTTGGACTACGAGCCCAACCTGAACTCCACCCCGCTCGCGCTCTCGATCATCGCCGCGGGTGTCGGCGTTCTCGGGATCGCGGTCGCGTGGTCGATGCCGCGGGTCTTCCTCCTCCCGACCATCGTGATCAGCTCTGCCGGGTGGCTGATCGTGGCGATCACCACCCGCGGTGGCTTCGGCGACGGATCCGATTGGTGGGCGTACCTCATCGCTGCCGCCGTCGTCGCGGTACTCGCCAGCGCGGCGACCGTCTGGCAGAACTCGTCGGCCAGCGTGTACACCGGCGTCGCGATCCTGCCCCTCGTACCGGGATTCAGCCTGTACACCGCGATGCTGGCGATTGCCCAAGGTGACACGTCGGCGGCAGTATCACCGCTGGCAGATGCCGGCTCGATCTCGCTCGCCATCGCCGTCGGCATCGCTGTCGGCCTCAGCGTCAGCCGCAACGCGATCGCCGTCGGCCGGCGCGTCCGATCGGCCGACTAGCGGAGACACGACGTGTCGCGTCTTTTTCGGAGCGCGGCCTGGTCTCGGCGAGCGGCTCGAACAGCACCCCGTCAGAGGCCGCGCTGCGAGCGATTCACCAACTGATCTCGACTTCGAGTGAACTTTCCTCGGTGCCGATCTCGATCTCGACCTCGATCTCGACCTCGTCGGGC
The DNA here is from genome assembly GCA_024641325.1 of bacterium. Classification (GTDB taxonomy): domain Bacteria; phylum Actinomycetota; class Acidimicrobiia; order Spongiisociales; family JAHEDJ01; genus JAHEDJ01. The sequence goes on from JAHEDJ010000084.1 coordinate 4,546, forward strand.
ACCTCGACGTGCACCCGCATACCATCGCGCACGAACTCGAGCTCGTTGTGCCGCGAGAGCGAGTCTGCCAACCGCCGCAACACGGCCGCTGCCTCCTCACGGCTCAAACGTTGCTGACTCTCGATCTCGATCAGTTCCGACACAGCACGACCGTAACGCAACACGTCACGGAGCCACCAGCCCCTGGACCAACAGCGGGTCTGCCCCGTCCGCAGTTGCATTCCGATGTCGACGGTGATCGCCCGAATCTGGCCACCACGTTTTCGTCATCCCGGATGACGACAAGGTGGTGTTTAGACCGATGTGCGTCGATGCGGCAGATCCGCGGAGGGTGTGCCGTAGATGTCGTCGGGGTCTTGGTCGTCGGGGATGAGGTCGTGGCGGTAGCGGAGTGCGCCGGTCACGATCAAGACGATGGGCGTGAGCCAGATGACGACTGCGTAGCCGGCGAAGCTGATCACGCCGATGCCGAGCACACCGGCGACGAACGCACCATGGACGTTCCATGGGATGATGCTCGACAACAGGCTGCCGGAGCCGCCGATCGACACCGACTGCACGACGGGCTCGAGGCGTGCTCGCTTGAACCGGTCGCGGAACGTCTCGGCGCTCACGATGATCGAGACGTACGGGTCGGCCATTGCGAGGTTGAAGCTTGCAGCGGTAGCCGCTGATGCCACGATCAGCCTGCCCGACGTGGTCGCCCAGCGTAGGAGCGGTCCGATGGCGGTGCGCAGCATGCCGGTCTTCGACATCAACCCGCCGTACGCGGAAGCAACCAGTATCAACCAAACAGTCGGGAGCAGACTGGTCGCACCGCCCCCGAAGAACACCTCGTTCAACTCAGCGGTGTCACTCGACAGATCGAAGCCGGACGCAAGCGTGTCGATGCTGACCTTCGCCCACTGAATGAGGTAGTTCGCGTCGTCACCGCTGAGCCGCTCGATCAACTCACGCTGCGTGAACCCGGCGACGACGACGGCGGAAAGCGCTCCCGACAGGACCGCGGCGAATGCCGTGGTACGCGACGACAACACGAACACCACCAGGATCGGCACGAGCGCGACCAGGCCGACCGAGAACTCGGTCTCGATCACCGAGGTGACCGCTGCGCCGTCGAAGTCACCCCCTCCGTCACGGATCCCGAGGAAGATCATCAGTCCGGCAGTCGCAAGCCATCCCGGCGCAAGCAGTCGGAGCATTCGCGACGACTGCAGCGAACGCTCCACTCCGCCCACGACATCGGTGGTGAGCACAAGGGTGTCCGACACCGGCGAGATGCCGTCACCGGTGAACGCCCCGGCAACGACCGCAGCGGCGGTGATCTCCGGCGACAAGCCCATCAGGGG